>JBAUXO010000212.1:0-6524 GCA_049584315.1 Candidatus Sulfotelmatobacter sp.
GAATGTGAAGGTCGCCCTTTTCAAGGACGAATTTGCATGAAATGAGACAGGCGCGCCATTTGAATTCCTCGGTGCCGTGTTTCTTGCCGTAGGCGGTGATATCTTCCTGGGAAACGCCAAATACCACCGCTCCTATTTTAGACCAGACGCAGGCGCCCGCACACATCGCACGGCCGCGCCGGCCAGCCCATTGGCCTCAGTGTTGTACTCGCGACGAACGTGGGAGATAGAGAAATCGAGCGACCGGGCCAATTTCCGGCAGATCCAATTCAGGGAATAGAGCCGAGGACTGCGGCAGCTGTACTCGCCGCTCATCTGCCGGACCACTACTTGGGAATCTGAGAACACGTGAAGCGCGGTGGCCTTAAGCCCCAGGGCACATTGCAGCGCTTCCAAAAGCGCAACGTCCTCGGCGACATTATTGTCCTGGTGTCCGATCTATTTAGCGATCCTGATGGTGCCGTCGGCGGGGCCGTCAATTACGATTCCAATACCAGATGAGCTTGGATTCCCCAGAGAGCCGCCGTCGATGTAAGCCACAAGGTCCGCCATTGTGTTGTGATACGGTACCAACCATGCCTGATGTATCATTGCGCGTCAAGATGATTGCCTGATTCCTGCGCACACTCCTCGGGGTCGCATCCGCTTTTTCGAGCACCTGTGGATGCTCCTGTGTAAAAACGGAAAGAATTTGGTGCCTCATTCATTAAGCGACAACGATTCAATGGGTTGCGTGTCCCGTGCTTGATCTACCGCAACCGGTCGCTTGCACTGAAAACGGGCGTTGACAATCTTCGAGCAACTCTCTAAGTTTGCCTCCGTCGACGGCTGAAAGGGTTGGCTTAAATAAAATTTCGCCAGTCCGAAGTAGGCTGAGTGGTCAGCCCGGAAGGGCAACCCGACGGGCAGCCAGACCTGAAAAAACCGACGGCTCTGCGAGGGGCAGTTGGGGTTTGGGACCGCGAAAGCGGTGATCGCATCAAAGGGCTGTGACGGTGCATGTCTCCACGCTATTGGCTCCCTCGCAAGGAGCTGATGGCTAGAGCGTAACCAATGTCACAGCCTTTTCATTTTGCTAGCCGTTCTTACTGCCATAAACCTCGTCTGTCATAAAAACATTCTTCCCCGCGCATTCAGCAAAAATTGTGAAGGACCATTTCAAGAGGTGCTCGATCACGGAGATGGCAATCGCCCACCGCACTCTTTGAGAGCCTACAAACGTGCCGTCCATCACCTTTTGAACCTGTTGTGCACGTGAACAGGTTCCCTGGCCGCTTTGTACAATGTAGAAACATGGCGGTCAGGATCGAAATGCAGAATACGGGCGATCTCCCACGCAACTTGCTGGACACTGGGAAGGTACGATGGTTCGCGACGGCGCTTCCCTTGAAGTCAGCTTTGACTTCAGCACATCGGGGGCGCAACCCAAGGGGATGTTCACGTCCGTGACTCAACAAGCTATGGACTATCCACTCAATGTGGTCACCGTTAGCGCCGATGGAGTGCATTTCGCGCTAGGCGACTCGCTTGTTTTTGACGGCAAATTAGTCTCAGATCATATTGTGGGTACATTTGCCGACGATGGTGCCAGCGGCAGGTTCACTCTGCATCGCGGAGTTCCAAAAGCTTTGCCTTACGATTCAGTCGATGTCATTTTTCACAACGGGGCTGTCGCTCTTTCAGGTACGCTGTGCATGCCTCGCTCGCCGGGGCGACACGCCGCTGTCATAATTCTTCAGGGAAGTGGCGGCGAAAGTCGCTGGGGCACCAACCGCTTTATTGCTGACCAGTTCGCTCGTTCGGGCATCGCGGCCCTCGTCTATGACAAACGAGGATCAGGGGATTCCACGGGCGACTGGAAAACATCCTCCTATGATGATCTCGCCAATGATGTTCTGGCGGGAATCGACCTTCTGGCTTCTCGGCCCGATATTGATCCCAGACGCATCGGACTACACGGACATAGCGAAGGTGGAATTATCGCGGCGATTGTTGCAGTTCACGCACCTTCCAAAGTCGCTTTTGTAATCGCCGAAGACACGGTCGCTGGTCTTGTGCGGGATCAGGATGTCTATCGGGTGAGTCACCAAATTCAAGAGGCGGGGTTTACGGATGGTCAGATTAAACGTGCGCTGAATTTGTACAAATTAATGCTCGATGTCGCTTGCGGCACCAAACCTTATCACGAGCTTGAGATAGCGAGTCAACCGTTCCGAGATCAAGAGTGGTACAAATGGCTCGCTATACCACCGCAGGACTCGTATTTGTGGACGTGGTATCCAAAGATCGGTAATCTCGACACCCTCGTGTTCTGGAGACAAGTGCGTGCGCCCGTGTTGTTGGTGTATGGCGAGCGTGATCAACTTGAGCCTGTAGACGAGAGTCTGGCGAAAATCGAGGCTTCACTTGACATTGTCCACACGCCCTATACCGCTATCATCGTGCCCAACGCCCAACACAACCTAACCGTGCAGCCGAAGCCCAACGAGCCTTTCTTCTGGTGGAAATCGGCACCCGGCTTCATTAACCTCGTAGTCGCGTGGGTACAGCACGAAACGACGGTATCAGTGCCACTTGAAAGTCCCTCGGTTCTCCCGAAGGACCAGTAACCGCCAGATCATAATTCCAGAAAATCCTCGACCACAGCGGCATCGTCTGGAACTGCTGGACGGGAGCTTTGGCGCATCTGGGCGTGGCGCGTGCCAATGTGCTGGAAGCGAGAACCTCGCATGGCGCGGATGCCGACGCCGCTCGCGTCCGGGCGCTCGCTGCCTACAAAGATTTTCTCACCCTCTGGAAAGACGCCGACCCCGACATCCCCATCCTGAAGCAAGCCAAAGTGGAATACGCGAGGTTGCAATAATAGTGCGGTCTTGCACGCTGATGCAGGAATCTGCTATCCATGCCCGTTATATGGACACACTCACGGAAGATGACCGCCGCCAGATTGAGCAGATTCATTCAAGCTGGATGGAGTTCGAAATCGCGGGAGCAAGCCATCACCTGATGACACTTTGCGCCGATGATGTCGAGTTTTGCCCGCCTGATGCGCAGCCAGTGTGTGGACGTGCTGAAGTTGCGGCGCAGTTTGCGGTCGTAACAAAGAAAATCCACAGCATTGAGATTAGTGGTCGTCGTATTCGAGGCGCAAACGAAATTGCCTACTTGACGGCACACTACAAAACGACGTTCTCTTCGGCAGAACAATCTGCTCCCAAACAGCTCCGTGGAAGCCATTTGTGGATATTGCAGAAGCGGGACGGCGCGTGGCTGGTCACTCTCGTTAGCTGGTCAGTGTGGGAATAGTCCGAATCGGAGAATCTCTGTTCCTGAAGCAAGCCAAAGCGGAGTACGCCAAGCTGCACTAGCCTGTCTTGAAAAGATTCTTGTTCTTGCGGATAATCGCACTCGCCCATGCCAAGAAGCACAATGAACTTCGACGCGGTGCGCAAGATTGGCTTGGCGCTGCCCGGCGTGGAGGAGAGCACAGCTTACGGGTCACCCGCGCTCAAGGTTCGCGGAAAACTTTTGGCATGCGTGCCTTCTCATCGTTCGGCTGAGCCGGGTTCGCTTGCGGTTCGCGTCGGGTTCGACGACCGCGCCGAACTGCTGGCAGCCGCTCCCGACGTTTACTACGTGACAGACCACTATCTCAACTACTCAGTCGTGCTGGTACCTGTCCTGCGTCACACCCGATGTCCTGAAGGCCTTGCTCGGCATGGCTCACAAGTTTGTGACCGCCGACGCGGCGCGGCGTTCGCCATCTCGGAATAAACGCAAGCCAGCCTGATTCCGGCTCTGAAGCAATCCAAAAGCCGAGTACGCGGGGCTGCAATAGCCGCTCGCGCTATCATGTCCACATTGCGAACGAGCGGGAGGGCACCATGAATCGAGATCGGGCGCTGAAGATCGTGTTGGTGGTGGTGGGATTGTTGTTTACGGCGGGAGTTGTTCCGCTGACAATGTTTTTCTCGCGAGAGCCTGCGGTGCCCATGATAATGAGCATCTATGTCACGCTCGGAATTTTCTTGCTGCTGGCGGTGCGTGACCCAGCGGCGAACCGCAGTCTGATCGCCTTCGGCGGATGGGCAAATCTTGCGCATGCTGGGGTGATGGCTGCGCAGGAATACCGGAATGTGATCGAGCGGCGAGAACTCGCGGGAGTGGTTGTGTTCGCAATCGTCGGCCTGGTGCTGATCGCACTGGCTCCCGCAAGGCAATCAAGTGAACGGGGATCGGCAGTCGTGGCTCGATAGTCTGCCGGAGTAGCGTATGATCCTTTCGCGTCCTTTTCACCAAAGGGAGGAATCCATGGCGGCAGACACAAAGATACTTTCTCCAGCGCCTCATTTCCCTCCAATTCTGACCGATGTCGGAGACGGAGTCAGCTTCACAATGCTAGGGACCACAATGCGTTTGATAGCTACGGGCGCTAATAGTGGAGGACGATTCACCGTGGGCGAACAGGTTACACCAGTTGGTTGGGGTCCGCCGCGTCACATCCACTCGCGTGAGGACGAGATTTTTTACGTTCTAGAAGGCACCTATGAGATGCACGTTGGCGATGAGCGTCGCACGCTTTCCGCTGGTGCTTGTGTGATCCTCCCCCGCAACATTCCACACGGCTTTCGCAATGTGGCGTCCACGCCCAGTCGCTTGCTTTTCGTCATCACGCCCGGTGGATTGGACGAATACTTTCTAGCCATCGCGAAGTCCTCGCCACCTCCCAACCCTGCGCAACTTGTCGAATTGGCGCGACCTTTTGGTCTGACTCTGCTGCCGCCCGGAGCTTAAACTAGGAGCGGAAATCAGCACGCGCAGTAAAGCAATCGGCGTAATGAGCTTGGTTCTCTACCGATAGGTCGGGAATGGGCTGGATAGCAAATCATCTTGGCGTGTTCAGCGGACCCTCGCCCTGTGAAGAATTGTTCGCAGACAAGGCACTTGCGCACGTCCTGACCGATGACAAAGAACACCTTGCCGATCTGGTCGGTGCGCGTGGAGTCCGCGCCTAGCCGGGTTTTATCGTCAGCAGTCATGTCGGTCAGCCAAGAGTCACGAAAGCATACCGGGCTGACCAGCAAATTCGAAAATTTCGCATCATTGGAATCACTCGCTTGCGGTTGCTGCGGCGCAGCCCTTTTTGACCATCAGGTTAGAAGTCCAATAAAACAACGGTATGTCCCTTTTGCCATGATCTCTAGCGTCTGTCAGGCACTGTGCTAGACTTCCCGGTGAAATTCCGAAGGAGGTTTCGATGCCCAAAGTGCTACGTTGCGCTGACGTTGTAGGTAGTTGCGATTTCGTGGCAAGGGGTGATTCTGAGCAGGACATTTTGCAGCAAGCCTCTGAACATGCTCGCTCCGCGCACAACATGAAGGAAATCACACCTGAGGTCGCGGAGAGAGTCAAAGCCGCGATTCGGGACGAAGCTGCGTAAGGCGAAGCCTATAAAGCGGCGGGTCAGTTCGACCCGCCTTTTTTTATTCCACTTGTCCTCAGTGACCCTTGTGCCGTTGCAGTCCTATGATTCCCGCCAATGGGCGCATCCTCCCAGTTTGTGGGGCAGACCATCTCGCAGTACCGCATTGCGAACACTGAATCCGCCACGGCCATGTGTCGAGTCCATCATTCTATATTTGTGCGACGGATCGCCGTCTTTCCGCTTCTCATACTGATTCTGAGCGGTTGCTATAGTGGTACGCGCCCACCCTACGTTGGCAAGGCGGCTCCCGATTTCACCGTCCAAGACTCCGACCACAGAGTCAGCCTCCGGGATTTTCGCGGGAAAATCGTGGTCTTGAACTTCTGGGCGACTTGGTGTCCACCTTGCGTTGATGAGATGCCTTCTCTGGTGCAAATGGATCAGCGCTTGAAGGATAAGGGTATCGCCGTTCTCGGCGTTAGCATCGACGTGGACGCCGATGCCTATCACAGGTTCCTGAAGGACTATAAAGTTGGCTTTGTCAGCGTGCGCGATCCGGAGCAAAAGAGTGCCACTCTTTATGGAACCCACGGTTGGCCGGAAACCTATATCATCGACCGCAATGGAATCGTTCGGCGCAAGTTCATCGGACCGGTCGACTGGAGCCAGCCCGAAATCGTAGACTTCCTCACCAAACTCTAATCGCCGTGTGGCTCGTGCGAATGCTCTGCAAGCAAAGACCTCGCAATGCGCGGATGCCGATGCCGCCCGCGTCCGTGCCCTCGCCGCCTACAAAGATTTCCTCACCCTCTGGAAAGATGCTGACCCTGATATTCCTATCCTGAAGCAAGCCAAAGCCGAGTACGCGAAGCTGCAATAATCTGTCTTTCGACCAATCACTAAGGAACCCAACATGGAGACTGCGGCCTTGGCCGATCGTTCCGGGGTGACCACGACCTATTCCACTCTCATGCGGCGCGGCGTTCATAGCGGCGGTGCAACCCGCCCACCTGAGGAACGGCGATGATCGCGCCTTGCCGCATGATCGCCCGGGGCTCCGGGGCGTCCTTCTCCAAAGCCAGGTGCGTCCGCGACCGGT
>JBAUXO010000213.1:0-2639 GCA_049584315.1 Candidatus Sulfotelmatobacter sp.
AGCCATGTTCGTTGCTATCAAGAACAATCAAGGCCTGCGGGTCGCACGCGGTTGCGAAGCGAGCCAGGGCGGAGCCGATAGAACCCCCGGCACCCGTAATGAATAGGGTCTTCCCGGAAATGTACTCCCTGAATGCCGACGAAGAGGGCAGGGAGCGCGAGTGGCCGGCAAATTCTGTCCAAATGCTCGAACTGTCCTGCAGGTTGGCCATCATTGCTGCAAGCCTTGACCAGGACCGCAGAACTTCCCGGAACGCCAGTCAGCGAGCGCCAACTCACCAACCGATCGTCGACGGCAAATCTTCGGTCCACCGGCCGCGGGATCAGGGAGCATCACGAGCTTTAGAAAAACATCCAAGGGTGGGCTTCAAGCCTGGCGAGCGCCTAAGAGGTGGATTCGAAACCTAATATCAGCTG
The DNA here is from genome assembly GCA_049584315.1 of Candidatus Sulfotelmatobacter sp. Taxonomy (GTDB): domain Bacteria; phylum Acidobacteriota; class Terriglobia; order Terriglobales; family Acidobacteriaceae; genus Sulfotelmatobacter. The sequence continues at coordinate 417 of JBAUXO010000213.1, forward strand.
AACCGCCCTTGAAATCATAACCGATGTTCTGGAGCTCTGCAGGAACCCCTTCCCGTCACGCATGTTATACGGGCTAGGTTTTTCGATGAGGCACATGGATTTCCTGTCAGATGTCGCAGCTAACTTGCGAGAGAAATCCGGGTATCCTTCTGTTCAAAAGTGCCAGACGACGCCGCCGCCAGCGAAAATATTGTGTTGGCGGGTCTTGCCTGTGGCCACATTCAGTTGCGGCACGCCCGACCAGAAGTCTCGACCTTCAGCGCGGAGGCTGAAGTGTCCGAAGATCTTTACATCAAGTCCAATCCCCCCCTGCAATACACCGGTAGTGGTCCCCGTTTTGCCCGGGTTTGTCCCTCCAAACTCGAGGGTGGAACTTTCACTGAAGTGGCCAAATCCGCCACCAAAACTGACCCAGGGAGAAACAGCCGCATCGGGAAAGAGATTCACTCGAGCTGCGGGAGTCACAAAGAAAGAGGTGTATTTCTTCGGGACCAAGTTCTGTGCGGCGTGCAGATCCTCGACCGGATCTACTACAAACGGGACTTCGAGAGCGAGGGCCCAGATTCCTGTATCCAGCGCCTGCCGGGCATAGTTTACTTCGAAGGTCAACCCGTTGCCGAAGCGCAACTCCGGATCATAAGAGGGGGCGCCTGATATCCCCTGATTGCTGACGAAGGTACGCCCAAGGATTCCGGTCAATTCGTTTTTTTGCGCCGCGGCCTGTGTCACGAAGGTGCAAACTGCCACCAGAGCCCCGATGGCGAGGTGTTTTAGCGACATTATTCCTCCTGAGAGTTGGTCTGTTCGTTGCGACGCAAGTTTCCGCATAGGTTAGCACGGTACTGTGTTTTCCGTCGCGTGCTTTGCAGTCACGGCGGTCTTTCCAAATACGTCAACGGAGGATTCAATTACGTCGATCCGCCAAAGACGTGCCATTGTCGGACGGAGTGCGACGACCGACAATTCCTTCATTCCTGGTGGCTCCGGATCTCGGGCGTTCGGATAACTCCGCCAAGGGACCGGAAGCGGCTAACCCGCAAAGCATATAAAACATCGCCGCATTCGCGGGGATTTGCAGATTAAAGTCCACGAAGCTGTGGAAAAGAATTCCCGTACACCCCAGCAAAGCCGCGAGGGACACCGCGCCATCCCATTTGAATTCCCAGCGGCGAGAGGTCGGCAATCCGTGGCGGTACAAACTAATGACGAACCACAGCATCAGCGCGAAGCCGAGCAATCCGGTCTCCACCAGCAACTGCGCGTAGTCGTTGTGCGCTTCGTTTATGAACAGGTTCGTATAGAAGCTACGGAAACTTGGATAGACCGTGGGGAAGGTGCCCAACCCCCAGCCCCAAATCGGTCGTTGGGAAAACATCCGCAAGCTGTCTTTGGTGATATTCAGACGAATGCCGGGGCTGAGATCCCCGAGGCGTCCCAGTACCTGCCCCTTGCCCAAGAAAATCAGCAGAGCCAAGATAAAAACGCACACCGCCGTCAATCCCAGCGCTATGCGCGGGCTCCGCCTCTTTCCGAGAGTCAGAGCGGCGAACAGCACCATTTCGAGAACGAAAGCAAGCATTCCTCCTCGCGAGCCAGAAAGAAAGATCGTACTGGCCATCAATACCGCGCCGAAGGCAACTAAGATTCGCTGCCCTCCTTTGAGCAGATGCCCCATGCTGGCCACAAAGGGAAGCGGAACCAGCATTTCCATCAGGCCGGCGTAGTGGTCGTGGTTGACGTAGCTCCCATAGATTGAGCCGCTATGAAACTGTGGACTATGGACCCAGAAAATTTTGCCATTGGCAGTCAGCTCTTGGACGAGGGCAAAAAAGGCGTAGCCGGCCCCGAAAAAAATCATCGCGAAGGCGAATATTTTGCGAGCCTCTTCCTCTTTGACGCATTCCGCTGCAATCAGCAGCACAATTCCATAGCAGATGTACTGGAGCGCTTCGTACTCAGTCACGTATCCGTAGGCAGACCTGCGCAGCCCAACTTGCGCCAGGATGAGCACGAAAAAAAGGAGGGCGGGGAGGTGCAAGGTATTCTTCGATAGCTTTACCTGCCTCGAAACAGCCTGCTTTCCCGCCCAAACCAGGAATAGAACTCCCGCACCGGCCTCGAAGACGAAAGTCGACCACTCATCGACCGCGCCGAACGCCAACACCGAGAAAATTATAAGGGAGCATAGGCCGAGAACAAGCACCCATTGCATTATCTCTGGTT
>JBAUXO010000214.1:0-16076 GCA_049584315.1 Candidatus Sulfotelmatobacter sp.
CTGCCGACACCTCTGTTTTAGCAACTGCTCGACCGTTTAGGCCCGTTGCGGAGCGGCCCCATAAGCCGCGGAGCGATGGGCCCTCGATGCTTCTTCCATCTTGGGGTTTCATGTTCGCTGGCATGACGGCGCCAATTCGGTTCTCTGAAACTCACAAGCTAACCTGGTTGCAGAGTTGCCAACCATGGTCCTATCGGAGACTCGTGGCCTACAGCTTTCTTCGGATGTGCGAGGGGGCATAGGGTAAAGAAGGTGACTAGGTGCCGAAGCACACAAATCGCCGACAGATTAGGTTGATACTCTCCCTCGACCCGAGCGTCTCAAGAAGAACCCGACTGGCCACCGCCAAGGATGAAGCCCAAGGGATGGAACGGACTTTCTGTCCGAGACGCTCAAGCTGCTTGTAGCTTCAGATGTTCAGCGTCGAAATGTGCTCCTTTCTTCCACAGGATCAGAGTGATCGCCGCAATCTTTCGTGCCAAGGTGAGGCGAGCCATCGCCGGCTTCATGCCTTTGGTGAGTAAGCCTTGGTAGAAATCGTGGAACGGTCCCTCTCGACTGCTGGCCATCGTCGCCGCACTCTTGAAGATGGCTTTCATATCGTGATTATGATTTTTATTGAGCCCACGAACTTGCTGGGGTTTTTTCGAACGCTGCAGCTGTCCAGCCACGTAACGGTGTTGCGCACTGTCGCGCGTATCGACCGCCAAACCGCTATAGGTCCACAGTTGACGCTTGGTGCGGAACCGATGCGGAGTCTGGATCAGCGCGATCAGCAGAGCAGCCCGAACCGGACCAATGGTAGGAATCTCGCGCAGTATTTTCATCGCGCTTTGCTTCTGGCTCTCGGACAATAGATCCCGCCGCACGTCTTGGCGCAATGCTCGTAGAGCGTCGAGCTGTTGGTAGAAAAACTCGGCCCGCCGGCGTACGCCCGCTTCCCCAATCTTGTTCAACCACTCCCCGCGATAACGCGCTGCGTAGACTTGCTGACCCACACAGAGAATGCCCCAGCTTCGATACAGAGCCTTGACCCGATTCATCACCCGCGTCAGATCTTTGCTGATCGTCAGATAACTGCGGGCCAGTTCCTTCAAGGTTCGCAAGCCGTTCTCTCCATGGTAGACCGAGCGCAGATATCCGCCACGCAGCAGATCCGCGAGTTTGCGCGCGTCAATCTTGTCGCTCTTGTTACCGTCCTTCAGCAGAGCGTTTTTCCGTGGATCGCACACTACTAGTTCCGTGACGTGAGGCTTCAGTAGGTCATGCAGCCAAGCTGCCCAGGTCCCTTCTTCAAAGGTCACATGCAAGTCACCGCGTATCCCCTGGATAGACTGCAGGATCGTGCTCGCCTTCGTTTCGATGATGGACTCCATAACCACCTTTCCGTCGCTGTTCATCATCGCGATCGAAATGGTTTCTTTGTGAACGTCCATTCCGATATATTTGATGTTCATTGAGGGTGCTCCTCTCGGTAGAGTTTTGCATCACACTCAAAACCTACCTCAAAGGGGCGCCCTTTTATAATGCGTAAAGACCGTACCCCGCCTCGGCCAACGAAAGCCGTCCTTGCGCGGCAATGTTTGGGCTAGACAGAAGCTCAAGGAGATGGGTGCCGACCCCGACGCTTTAACCAAGGATAAACAGCGCTAGTTGAGGCATGTGGGGGCGGAGCCTTAACACCCACCGCCGGGGTTCTGAGCGCTAACGCGGATAACGTCAGTTGGCTATTGCAACTTCGCGTACTCGGTTTTGGCTTGCTTCAGGATCGGGATGTCGGGATCGGCGTCTTTCCACAGCGTGAGGAAGTCTTTGTAAGCGGCATGAGCAAGAACGCGGGCGGTATCGGCATCCGCGCCCCGCGAAGTTCTCGACTGCAGCGCATTCGCACACGCCACGCCCAGACGCGCCAGGGCTCCGGTCCAGAAGTTCCACACGATGCCACTGTGGTCGAGAATTTTTTCGAATTCCGCGGCAGCTTGCGTGCCCTGCCCAGCCGCGAGATATACTTCCCCGCGAATGTATGTCGGATACAGGCAGGAAAGATTGGACAGGAGATGGAAGTCACTGAAGTGCCCTGTCCCAGTTTGGATTCCGAGACCGACCAAACAGCGGCCGGGTTCAACACTTCGGGCTTCGAAATTGCCATCGGTATCAACGTGAGCCGGCATATATCGTTCGTCGCCGATTAATGCTATCTGCACCCTCGGGTGCATGGTCACGATTGAGTTTCGAGAGGGAGGGATGCACGACGTTCTCTGTGGGCACCTACCCGAGCACGAGCTACACTTGCCGCTTAAGCGTGTTCCAAAATCCTGGACGCGGAGCAGGATCTATCGAGGAAAACAGACCGTCCGTTCCGGTCGCATTTTCCGAACCCGGGTTCCATGTTTCCTCTTCTGATCTGGCGCGCTTTTTGGTCAGTTCCTCGGAAGGTAATTCGTCCGAAAGTAGAGAGGCGACGATCTGCAGGCTCTCGATTTCGTGGCGGACACGGGCAAGGTCTGTTTCTTTCTGCTGCAAAACTTCGTAAGCATTCTTCATCGGCTCTCCTGGGAAGGTGTACCATCACGGTCGTTCCGGTTCGTGAAGGCTCCACATTCAATCTTAGCTGCAGAGAAGAATAGGAGCTCTGCTCCAGAAACTCAACGGGCCGGAAGTACACAAACTTACCGTTTGGCGACGCCCCTTTGGAACGCCGGTTTCATCGAGTCCTTCATCAGTGCTAAAGCGGAGAACGCATAGCGCCCTCGATGGCGATGGTGTCTCTCAACTCAGGGGGGGTGGAAAGCTGTGTGATCGTGGCGGTTTAGGCGACATCGGCGCGCATGAGCCAGGAGACTGGCAGCGACTGCGCAGAACATCAAGCGACTGGTGCGGTTCCTCCACCATCCGGCAACACCCCTTCTGCCCGCCACCACTTAACCGAACGAAGAAAAAACGAAACGGCGAGGGCATGCTCACAGATGAAAGACGTTCTGTTGAGGGACTTTTTCAACTCCCACGCCTGTTTACGTCAACTATGCAGCGAGTGTGATAATTTCAGGCGGTGTTCCGGCGCTATGCGCCTCTACAGTACCAGAACCTGTATGTGTCGTGCTTCAGTGATGACGGTCCCGATACTAGCCCGCACCCCACCAGTCAGGAAGAGCTGAGAGCGGCGTTCAACCCCAACGATGGAATGGAATGTCGCCACCATCGAACCGGACCGCATTCAGACGAGCTACCACGACGACGGCGCACCGGCTGGTTCGCGACAATCAACCCAGATAATCTCAGTCAGTGCGCAATGCCTTCATTGGATCCGTCGAAGCGGCTCGATGTGCCGGGAGAATACTGGCGGCCGCGGCGCAAGCCCCGAGCGCAAGAATTGAAAACCCGAACACATGCGGATCCCAGCTGCGTATCTCGAATAGCTGCTCGGCCATGAGGCGTCCGGCGCCGATGGCCAGAGGAATTCCAATCAATAACCCGATAGCCACCAGCAGAAATGCTCCCCGCAGGACCAATCGCACAATGTTCAGCCGGTCGGCTCCGAGAGCCATGCGCACTCCGATCTCGCTGGTTCGGCAGGCAACTGTGTAGGCCGTCAGCCCATAGAGGCCGATGGCTGCCAGCAGCATGGCGATGAGGCCGAACGCGCCGGCCAACTGCGCGACCATGCGCTGCTGGTCAAAATTCGAGGCCACCTGGTCGTTCATGCTCTGCACAGTGATGATAGTGAGGTTGGGATCGATATCGGCGAGAGCCTTACGAAGCTGCGGTTCGAGGTTGAGCGTATCGCCGCGTACCAGCAGCTGGATACTGTGTACGAAATGGGTTTGTATTTCGCCACGCTGCATCAGATCGTTTGGATAATGGACGCTCTGCTCCAGCGCTACGAAAAACATGGGCTTTGCGGGCTGGTCTGGATCGTTGTACTTGGCGTCACGCACTACGCCGACGATCTCAAACGTACCCGCATATCGGGAGTTGTCCATGCCAAAGTGTTTGCCGATGGGATCTTCATTGGGGAAGTATTTCCTGACCAGCGATTCATTCACAATCGCCACTGGGCGTGAGGCGCTGGAATCGCTCTCCGCGAAATCGCGCCCGCGCACGATGCGCTGTCCGATTGTCGAAAAATACTGATGGCTCACCCGGTCCCACGACACACCCTCCGCCTGCGTAGCCGTTGGATCGCCCCTCCCTTCTACCGCAATCAATTCGCCCCAGTTATTGCCGCTGAGCGGACTCCAGGCCGCCAGGCTTGCGCTCTGCACGTTGGGCAACCGCACCAGTCCATCTTCGATTTCTCGATAAAGCGCGTCGAGGTGTTCGGGTGTGTAACTGTCCAGAGGCGGATTGATCTGAATACTCATGCGATTTTGGACGTCAAAACCAAAGTCCTGACTCTCCAGATTCCGCAAGCTCACCGTCAGCAACCCGGCGCAGGTCAGCAGAACCAGGGAAAGCGCCGCTTGGCTGACCACCAGAGTCTTTTGCGGCAACGATGCTCCGGCGCGCGTGCCGCGGCCTGCTCCGTGCAGGGCCTCTGCCGGATCGGAACGCGAAGCCAGCCACGCCGGCACCACACCAAACAGCACACCAGTCAGGAGTGAAAGCGCAAACGAAAATCCCAGAACCGGCGGCGAAGGTGCGGCACTGATGGGTGTAAAGGTGGCGCTGTGAAACGCCAGGGCCAGCATCAGACGTGCTCCCACGTATGCAACCCCTAATCCCGCGATGCCGCCTAGCACCGACAGCAGGACCGCCTCCGTCAACTGTTGGCGAATCAGTCTTTTTCGCGAAGCCCCGAGAGCCAGGCGTACCGCAGTCTGGGCGCGGCGGGCGGCTCCGCGCGCCAGCAGAAGATTGGCGAGGTTGGCGCACGCGATGAGAAGTAATGTTCCACAAACCATCAGGAGAATACGCAGACTCGCGCCGTAGTCTTCCCTTAAGGAGGTGACGCCCTCTCCGGCCGGAGCCAGCCGGATAAATTTTTGGGGAATCGTAGGTTCAATCTGCGGTTTGAATTCGGCGGGCATCTCATCTTCGTCACGGAGCCACCGTTGGAGCACCGGCGTTAGCCGGGCGGGAAGTGCCTGCACGCTCGCACCCGGCTTCAACCTGCCAATGGCATACAGCCACTGGGACTGATTCGTTCTCATGCGCGCATTCTGGCCGTCGAACAAAATCTCCTGTTGCAGGGGCAGCCAAAAGTCCGGCGGATCGCTCCGCAGTGTCTCGCCAAAAAATCCCGGAGGCGTAATCCCAATCAACGTGACCGGCTGTCCTTGCACGAAGAATGTGGACCCGACAATCCGCGGGTCTGAGCCATAAGCCTGCTGCCAGGTGCGATAGCTGATCATCGCCACCGGCGCGGCCGACGGTTGATCGTCCGCGTTGTTGATAACCCGTCCGGCAAAGGCCCCGAGGCCAAAAACATGGAAGTAACTCCCGCTCACGTACTCGGCCCGCAAGGGACGTGCCTCGCGGTCTTTGGCTTCCAGCCGAATGCTGTAGATCCCAGGCGCGGCCTGAAAAGCGGTGGTTTCCTCGAACTCGGGTGCCGCCGCCGCGAGACGCTGGTAGAGGGGATAAGAGAACAGGCTCCAGTCGTCGTCCTCCCAACCCTCGACACAGCACTCCTCGGTATCGCCAATGCGATACAACTGGGCGGGATCGGCGACCGGCAACGACGTCAGCATGATGGCGTGCGTCAGAGTGAAGATCGCAGTGGTCGCACCGATGCCGATGGCCAGGGTAAGTAATGCGGTCAACGTAAACGCAGGAGCATGGCGCAGCTGCCGGAGAGCGTAGCGGATGTCTTGTAGAAGGGTTTGCACGTGGTATCCTCCAGCGGATTATACGTCGACCCAAAAGTGTTGGTTCCACGAAGTAAACTTATGAATTTTCAACCTACGCCACGTCCAATCCTTGTCCCAGTAGCACGCACTGACAAAGACGCGATTATTTCTTCTCTGCTGCGACGCCAAATGTCCGTTACGTTCCCTCCTAATTGTCGTGGCTTCTACCCGAATTGAGTGATTGCCCCTTCCGCGAATGACAATCTTGCACGTTTTACAGTTAAGAGCTCATCACTAGATGCAGTGTTTCTGACTACCACCGAGGGCTTACGTCTCCGGTACCAAATTCGGGGGAGTGTTCTGGAGGACATATTCAGGAGGAGGCGGTCCACGTCTCTCGGATGGCGGTAACGCCGACCTCTGCGAAGGGACTCTGGGCACTTGATGGTTCTATTATCAGCGCGGTGGTCGGACCTAGCTATAGCTAGAGCCGAGCGGAAGCGTACGCATGAGAGGAACCTCAGCTGTGAGCAAACCCTCGGCGTCGGGGCGTATGCGTACCAGCACTTGAACCTCGTGGCGAAGGGAAAGGCTCACGGACGAGAAATCAAGGCTTCAGACCGGACCTGGGAAATTCGGCCGTCGGGCATCAGAGGGGGCCTCGGAAAACGTCACCACGGCGGAATTGTGAACCCACTTCGCAACTGAAAGGGTAAGAGTGCGAAACCCGCCGCCGAAAGCAAACGCACCCGAGTTCTATTCCAACCATTGGCAGCCGGGTCTAAACACGTTGTTACCTCGTCTATTCAAGTCTCACTAATCCGACGAGCTCGGCCACGGCTGTATCCCCATCTGACCTTTTTCCCCAGCCAGCCGCTTTAGGTGCGGAAAGAACGGAGTCACTTCGAACGGCGCCTTCTCTGACGCCGACTCCAGGCGAACTGGTTTGCTCTTGAGCATCTCAATCCGGTCCGACCAGGGATCCACTACGATTCGCGAGCCTAGCGGCAGGGCGGAGATTTGATCCACCCGATCCATTTGCAGATGCTTGCCGGCGTTGGCCAGTGCTTGCATCCCGACCAGGTGGCTGCTCCCGAAATCGTTGCTGAAGCGCCCATGCAACAAGTTTGGCAATTGCGGAGAGCGTGCTTCCAGAGCTTTCAGGAAGAGTCCGGCATTGGCGAGTTGATCTTTATACGGCGACTTCGAAAACAGCTCCAGGCCCTTCTTGTCGGCATCGGCCTCCTGCGCAGGATCGAAGTGAAAGTTCAGGTTGGCAAAGATCTCCAGATCCGAGAACGGTAACGTGATGCCCGATAAATATCCGGCTCCGACGGAATGGCCCAGGACGATGTGGGCAAGTTCGTGAGCGAGCACCGCGGCGAGCGTCGCCTCATCGGGCAGCACATCGAGGAGCCCACGACTCAGAATGATGGTTCGGCCGACGACGAAGGACTCCAACGGCGTGGTGAGCAGCACGCGGCAACGAACCGCAGCCAGATCGAGGTCATTGGTCACCATCAGGTTGTTGACCACCGTCTGCAAGATCCGGTCAACTTCGCCGTCGGGAGCCATCAGTCCGGCAACTTGCAACCGCTCCACCACATTGTCTTCCGACGTGTAGGTTGTCTGCCCCAGGGTGTTAGCCGGGCTCAAGTCCTGCGACGCTTCTTGCCGCTTAGGATCCACCCATACTGGCGTGTCCGTCAGGGGTTTGGCATACTCCCGGTGATCCCCGAAGTGTGCATTGTCGTAACCCCAGATCCGGGTTTGCGCCTTAAACCACAAACCGTGGCTCGAGGGATCGTGAGGATCAGACTCCTCGGTGTAAACGTAGGCAGGCGTCCACATTATGTTCAAAGTGTTCAGCCGCCAACTGTCGAAGTGAAACGCACGCCGGGAGAACTCCTTCGAGACGTAGGTTCCGGTGAAACGCACAATGTTGAAGTCCTGATCTTCCACCCAGATCCGGCCTACAAAGCCCTGATTCGCCGAATGCTCACGAGGCTTCACGTCCACGGCGGCGCAACGCACCTCGCCAAGAATCTCCCAGCGGACAAATTCAAAGGTGTAGTTCTGCCGATCGAAGTGATCCAGGTCCGGGAACAATGCCTGCGCAAAGCCGGCCGCCACGAAAGGATCCTTGTTCTTCAGCTTGGGCAATCTCTTCTCCCAACCCCGCTTCAAGGGCTCGTCGTCTGCAAATGCTGAAGTGCTGGCGGCATTGCCAGCCAGATCCAGACGGCTTAAGAAATAGTCGTCGCCGTTCGGGGACGTCCGCAGGGCGGCGTCACGCTGTTGCTTCTGGATATAGGTCTCAATGACCGGCTTGAAGTTACGCAGCAAGTCGGTCATGCGGCGCTCCTGCCGGATCGCCGAGTCGACAAAATCATCGAATGCAACGGCTTTGCGCGTAGAAACTGAGGGCGCCGACTGGGCTGGCGGCGGAGTCGAAGGAGTGGTGGTCTGATCTGCCACGAGCCCAACCGCAAACAGCTCAAAGAGTGCCAGGCTGAGCCAGGAAATTGTCCTCAGCACAAACATACTGACACCATTTTAAAATCCTGAGGTAGGTTTGCAATCCGGAAACTGCGCGGTAGTTGTGAAAAAATCGTGATTACGTTCATTAAGGGGTTTGAGCGCCTGTTAACGACAGCTATCAAGGTAGAATCTCACAATGTTGATAGTGCCGGAGGCGCGCACTGCGATTCTGCGGACCACTTGCGGTGGCCGCAGTTGCTTTCTTCGAAGCGAGATTTATGGGGCGCGGGTGCTCTCGCTCGCGAAGGGTAAGCGTGCGGACCACGCCACCTCTTATGCGGAGTCAACTTTTCCTCAAGGCACCACGGTTACCGCAACCCGCACTCCCGGGTACCGCGCATTGAACAGAAAATACCGCCCTCCGACGAAATCGATATAGCAGTGGTCGGTGTAGGCCCATCGAGCAGGCCATGGCTGTCCGATTTCGAACCTGTAGCCGCCATACGCGAAGTGCGGATGGCCTGCCACCACAGTCACGCGGCCAACGGCAAAGTAGTGCTCACGTCCAAAGTGCGCGTGAAAATGTTCATCTGAAATTCGCCGAAGCTCCACGCGCCTCTCTTCATGTGCAACACGCTCCTCATGAGCTACGTGCTGCTCTTCCGCACGCCGCTCTTCATGCGCCTCGTGCCTCTGTTCTTCATGGGCTTCGTGACGCTCTTCTTGGCGCACCTCTTTTCGTTCTCCGTGCTCGTCCTGTGCAACAGCAGATACGACCCCTCCTAACAAAAATGACGCGGAAATGGCGACAACGGTTGCGAATCGCTTCACGGTCCCTCGCGGAGAAATTGATTTCGACACCCGACGCGGTCGAAGGCGGGTGCCTCAGTTCAAGTTAGCAGGATAAGTTTCAAAAGAAAGTTACCGAAGAACAAGGGAATCGTTATATCTTTCGCGCGGCCATCTTGCCGACCCCGGCTTTTTCTATACAGGCCCACGGTATGGCGGGATCGTACGTGAAAACTGTCAGCCACTTCTCCGGAATAGCCTGCGCGCAATACTGCTTCTTGCTTTCGATGGTCTGCGGCGGGTAGAGATCGAATCCCATGCCCCAGGTGATGTCAATGTGCGCGGTCCAGACGAAAGTAGTAGAGCAACGCTTCGGAACGGGAGTGATGCCCCATCATGACTAGTGCACCTCCGACAATGGTGATCCAGCAGTAGCGCGTAGATACGATTGCGGGCAGCAGGGTGGTCAGCGAGAAGTTCTTCCGCCGTCAAACCGGTTCACCGTCAGGCGTGCATAGATTCTGTGCGCCGGACTACTGCAAGCCGGACTGGGTCAGCTTGACCGCGCAGTACGCGGCCGTGTTTCCGCAAACCGTAGTCGATGTCGCCAGCGTGCCGAAGTAGATGCTCGAGGCCTGGCCGGCGGTGGAATCGTTGTCCACGATCATGCCGCTTGTCCCGCCTACTGCATCGGTGGTGTTCGTCACCGCATTGCTAGGTGCGTCACCTTGGGCGACGAGAAGCGAGGTAGGCAAAAGGAGGCTATAGACAGCGCTTGGATTTTCATTCACTCCCAGGAACAGGTAGTCCGGCCCGCCCGTAGCGGTTGCGCCCGTCACGGTGCATCCGGCGCCGGTAGTCGCGGTGGGTATGGTAGCGTCGAAGGTGAAATTCGTTGCGGTCGCCGAAACAACGGCTTGTATTCCGCCATTGATGGCGGCGATGTCGGCGGCAGTGCAATTGTTGGTAGTGTTGGCAGCTACGCCTGAGAGGGTGACCAGGTCGTTGGCGGCGAGGGTGTTGTTCGCTGTGACCGTGACTACAGTTGTTGATGCCGTAACTCCGGTCACGCTGAATACCTGGCTGTTGAAGAACTCGGTGAGCGGGGAGATGGGCGAAGCGTTGCTTCCGAGTTGAGGCTTGTCGTTGTTTTGCGGCGTTGTCTGCAGGGCGGAGCTAACAAACTGCAATTCTTTGAGCTGTTGGCCGCCGGTGCCGGAGGTGGCGGCGATTATCTCCCCGTTGTTCGCCGCAGTGGCACTACTAATGCCCAAGGCATAGTAACGTTCGTCCGGGGTGGGGGCATAGTTTGGAAAGCCAGCGGTCGTACAGCTTTGATTTGCGCCGGTGTCGAGACCCGCGAATGCAACTGCGGTCAGGGTGTTGCTCGTGAATGTGAATTGGACAAGGCCGGCGTTGCCGGTTGTTCCCGTGTCGGCCTCGCCAGTGGTGTTGGGGTTGCATGGGGTTACGACATAGCCCACCCCGTTCGTCGAGTCAATGATGGCGCCGTCGCGAATGCCGCCGTTGATGGCGCCTTGGTTCGTGGTCCCGTTTACGCCGAGAGCAAGGGCCGTGGCTGCATTGGCTCCGGCCGGCGTCAGTGCATACAAGTTAGAGCTGCTATCGCCGACAAAAATGTTGCCGGTGACACCTACATCGACCACGGGGACCGAGAGAAAGTTAGATCCCGGGATAATCGTTGCGCCGGTGGTAGTGCACCCGGCGCCGGAAGTCGCGGTGGGTATCGTAGCGTTGAATTCAAACTGCGTTCCGCTTAAGCCCGTAGCAATAACGGTTTGTATTCCGTTAATGGCAGCGACGTCAGCCGTGGTGCAGCCGTTGCCGGTGTTGGCGGTTACGCCCGCGATAGTGACCAGCTCTCCGATACTAAGCGAGTTGGTTACGGTGACAGTCACCACGGTTGTGGTTGCCGTAACCCCAGTCGGGGTCAGTGACGCAGGGCTGGAGCTTACATGCACCGGAAAATTCCCTCCCGCATAGGCTGGCGTCGCGTTGAACGTGGGGGTGATCGCATACAGGACGCCATTGTTATCGCCGACGTAGGTAGTGTCGTTGGCATAGTCGGTGAACGGGGATGAGAAGCTATCCGCGCCTCCTGCCACCCCGGTGGTGGCGTTGGCGGCAACCAAACCCAGAGGAAGCATGAAGTCCGTGGCGGTGCTTCCCGAAGTGCTTCCCGGGATCACCGGGTTGGTGGCGCAGGTCGGCAACGCAGCCCCGCCGTTGTTGTTGCTGGCGCAGCTGGCGCTGGTTCCGTACTCGGTGCTGCCGCTGCCGAACGTTAGCACGTGTACGATGGCTCCGACGTTCGGGTCATTTTCCACGTAGGTGATTTTTGCGCCACTGAGCGAGAGGCCGGGCGAGGTGGCGACCGGACCGACGCCGGAGGCGTAGGAAAAGATGAATTCGGGATTCGAGAGATTGCACAGCGACGTCCCGGAGCCGCTGTAGAGCTGATTGAAGGCCACGATGTTGGCCTGGGAGCCATTCGTCCCAGCAGTGGCGGTGGCCCAGTTGAAATTGGTAAGACTGTTGGTAGTCGTAAGCGTCACGAGGTTTCCTGGCGTGAGCGCGTACACCGTAACTGTAGCTCCCGATGCCACCGCCACGATGCGGTCGAGAGCGGTACTGCTGAGATTACGATTGATTGCCGCCGCCAGATTGGCTACATCCGTGGCAAGCGTGGTGGACACTTCGAAGTTTAGGCCTGTGTTCGTGGTCGACGATGCGGTTAGGGTCAGAGTGACCGCGGTTCCACCCATCGGAGTTATGGTGATTGCCGTAGTCTGGCCGGACGTCGGTTCGCCGGTGAAGGTGCCAATCACATTGGCGCGCGTGTTCCCGGTGGAGGCATTGATGGGGAAGACCGCAAAATCCGCGCCGCAGCTTGGCGTCGCGTTCACGTTGAAGGAGAACTTGGCGGGCGACATGCCTTGTGCGACGCCGCCTGCGCCGAGCGAGATGGCCCAGTCCTTTTTGATGGGCCGCCTTGAATGCCTTCGCCGTATTGGCGTTGGCCGCCAGCGCACCAGGCCTGAACCTGCCGGCGCATTCCCATGCAGAAGCCACTGGGCGTAAGCCCGCGGCTCATTCCACGTCTTCACCGCCTGTTCCGGCGTGTAGTCGCCCGTGAAAACGACATGCTTTGAGCTCCAATCGATCGGCACGGGGATCGAACCATCCGGCCGGGCAAAGGCCTGCCCGAACAGCGATCCGGTAAAGCTCGCCGCCAGGCCAAACGCCGACAGCAGCAGCGCGGTGCACTTGGCAAGAAAGGCCGTATTCCGGCTTCGTGGAGTTCTAAACCTATTCACGGTTAATGCGCCTCCGTGTGTAAGAACGGAATCTTCGATCTAACCCGTAAACGGAATCGATATACCCAATCCCCGGCAAATAGTTACACCTGTCGTTTCGCCTGCGATGGAGCGGGGAGCGATGTCTAGTGCACGAAATGAACAATGAACTAGGGGTATTTTCCGTCTTGGGAACTATAGTGTTCCTCACTGGTACACTCCCAGTACAGAGTACTAACGTGTAGACTGAACTGCTGTCCCTGTAGTTCAAAGGCGCGACGAGTGCTTACTCAGCCATCCAACGCGCTCTATTCCCACCCATCCAATCAGTGCCTATGCGGTGACCAGGCTATCTTCACCCTGAAAAAGCGCAATCGGGGATGAGTTTGCCAGGGCCTGGATCTGAATCAGCGGACCTGTGTAAGCTGCCCCCGGCCGTCGGAGCATGTTTGCCGAGGGGATCCCCGTCCTCTGGAAGGATTTCTCGCAATCTGCCGTAGACGGCCCACGCATGTTCCCCTCCATATAAGCCAAACCTGGACAGCGCGTGCAGGTTCCCACGTGGGCGCACCTCGAACAGATCGGAAGATCCCTGGCGCGGATGGATCGCACTTCGTTCAACTGCGGAGACTGGCGCCAGATGTCGAGGAATTTCTGCCGCCGCACATTGCCGCTGGGAAGAGGAAATTGCACACAGGGAAACACATCGCCGTATGGAGAAATGTAGCAGGCGGTGTGACCGGCGCTGCATGGAATACCATCCATGATGTCTTCGCCGGGCGGAGGCGGAGGAGCGCAGAATTCCTCCACGTTGCCCACCAGTTCCCGGTTATGGAAGACCTGTTTGAGATCAGAGCCCGAAATTCGCAGGGCGAGGGTCGATCTATCTCCGTCCATTTTTGGCGTGATGGTGGGGTCGAGCGTGTAAACCACTCCCAGTTCCCTGGCCAGCTCGATCACGCCTTGCTGGTCGGAGAAATTGCCCGCCATAAGAACGTTGGCGATGCTCACCTTTAGCCCCTGGGACTTCAAGAACCGAATCGCCCGTATGGTTCGCTGCAGCGACCCCGGCAGCTTTGTGATGGCGTCGTGAACTTCGGGTCGATGCGAGTAGACACTGATCTGTATTTGTTCGACGCCGAGCTGGCGGAGTCTGGCGGCCTCCTTCTCGTGGATCATGACCCCGTTGGTCTTCACTTTTAAGTTGAATAACAGTTGCCGCGCCCGTTCGACGATTTCAAAGAAGTCCCGGCGCATGAGAACTTCTCCCCCGCTGAGGGAGAGAAAAAAGACGCCGGCATCGGCGAGCTGTTCGAGTACATTGACGATCTCCGCCGTCGTCATCTCGCCGTGATCGTCGTGATCCAGGTAGCAATGCACGCAACGCTCATTGCAGCGATAGGTGATATCGAGGTGAACGCTGATGGGCACTCCCAAGTTCAGGGCTTTTTGATTCATCTCGGCGAGGAGGCTCACTGGCGCTCCGGGGAACCGGAAGAATCCAGCAGGGGCTGGTCCGATATCAGCAAGATGCCGTGTTGTGAGAGATCGTCGACGAAGCGCTCGGCGCCACGCAGTGCTCGTTCCTGATCGACGTCGAATTCCTGGCAGATTTTGCCCGCAACGATTTCCGACAGAGGCGTGCGCCCGTCGGCTGCTTGCCAAATCACAGAGGCGACCTCATTGAGCGTGAAAAAAGTCGAATCTGCGGCCGACATCAGCATCATTTCGCCGCCCAGCATGCGGGCGGCGATGGCCCTGCTTCGTGCAACGTATTTTTCGGCCATCGTGATTCTCCAGTGGCTGACATGTTTAACGTATTATGTCCCAGACTCGCTGGTCGGGGACAAATACTAAGCGGTGGACGGGAACCAAACTAGCAAACTCGCACGCCGCCTGAAAAACCAACTCGACCAGCGCCGGATCATGGGAAAAAAATAGGATGTTCCGAAGCAGCCGCCGCACGGCTTCCGTGCTGCTCACCGGCTCGACCCGGTTTTCCAAACCTTTCTCCAGTAAGAAAAGAGCGCACACGGCAGCGGATTGGTTCGCGCCGACCCGTGCCAACTCTCCCGCAAAAGGCGTGCCGAAGGCCAGGTAGCGATTGCCTTCGCGCCGCACGTAGGAGATTTCGTCGGTAAGCAACGTCGCATCGGGTGGAGCCAGGCGCGAGATCGTCGTCTTGCCTGCGCCCGAGACCCCGGAAAACAGAAAAGCTTTCCCGCCGCGAATCGCGCTGGCGGCGTGAACCAGGAATCCCCCCTGCTTGGCGAGGATGAGAGTGTGAACGATCCGCAAGACGCAATCGATGGCGTAGGGGCTGACGGATTGACGGATCTGGCCATGGCCGGTCTCCGGATTCCAGCGCGCGCGGAAGTCGCCTCGCTTCAGCAGCCATTCGCCGGCATCGATCTTCACCTCAAGCTCATCGCCAGCGGCGGATTGCGATGGCTCACACAAGTCGATGTCAAATTCGAGATGCGAGTCCGGCGAAGTCCCGACGAACCCGGCGTAACGATTCTCGATTAGCCCGCGAAAAGAGGGGTCGAGAGTGCGCAGTTCAATCGGCATTCCGCCGATCTCGACGGATACGGTCTCTTCCGCGGTGGTAAGCAGGGCAGTCGTCATGGCTGAGAATTATGGGATGAAGACGTGCCGGGAATGCCGCGCACTGGCCCGGCGCGAAGAGACTGGTTGGCGGGTGCCGAGCCTACCTGCAGACACGCCGCGTGAATACGCAACGTGAGACTGCGGAAGCAGTCCCAGCGACATAACATCCACTCCAGCATGGAATGGAGCCGGGAGACTCGCCGGCTGGGAACGAAGGTGCGATTGCCACGGCGAACGCAGGCCACTCGACCCAGCAACTCAGATACGCCTACGGGGGGGTCGTTGTGGGGCATAGCGTCGCCCCTCGTGATCCATGAAAGACAATCCTGAACTCGTCGCCTTTCGACCAGTCGATGAATAAAGAAGCGGTTGTCGCGCATAACCAACACGATGTCTCCAGAAACGAACTCGTCGTACGCTGCGCTTTGAATCGTGAGCAGATCGCCGGGCCACAGCGAGGGGAGCATGCTCGTTCCCCACGCCTTGAGTTGAAAAGCCCCGTGGCACCGAAGCATCTCAGCCGCAAGACCAAGCTTAGGATTCTCGCGATCTTCCACTGGCAGCGTGTATCGCATTGACGGCCCGCAACTACGAAGTATGCCGGTTGAATTTGCACTGTAACGTAGTGGGCTGGACTTTGCCGCAGGACAGCGCCATGGTCTCGAAAACCCGCTCATGCCGGAACGCAGGTTCTTGATATTGCTTTTTTGCCGTTCGGGCCCTCTCGCCTGCACTCTTTTCGTTGGAGTTCCAGTTTTGTTCAGCCATAAGTATGGCGTTGCGCCGCAAGACCTCAACATCTCCGAACTGGTGAACACTGCACTACGAACCACTTCTTTTACAAAGCGTACAAGAAGAAACGGACGCAGTCGATTAGCGTGGCTGGTACTGGCCAAGATAGGATCATCGCGCACCGAAAGGTTGCGCTGGGAATAGAAGATAGACTGCCCTTCCCGAACCGTGGCTAGTGTCCCGTCCCAGTTAATTATTTACAATATCCCGGATTCGTGATGCAATAGTGGCATGTTCGTTCGCGCTACTGCTCTGCCTGTCGACGAGGTCCAGAAAAGTCAATTGGAATCGATGGCTC
>JBAUXO010000215.1:0-9975 GCA_049584315.1 Candidatus Sulfotelmatobacter sp.
GGCATTTTCATTCTCGCCCCGATGATCGGCAAAAAGCGCAAAGAAGAAGAGGCCACACCTGACGCAGACAGCAAGAGCGATGGCGAGTCGCGCTTGTACGGATTCCGAGCCGTCTATGTTTTCGACATTACCCAAACCGAGGGCAAAGACCTCCCTGCGCTCACCGAAGTTAATGGCGATGCGAGTGGATACCGCGAACGCCTGTTCAAGTTCGTGGAATCACAAAAAGTCGAGTTTAGCTTCTCAGAACGAATTGCTCCCGCGAAGGGTCTTTCGCAGGGCGGAAAAATCACGTTGCTCCCGGGGATGCCGCCAGCCGAGGAGTTTTCCACGCTGGTACATGAGATCGCCCACTTATGTGGCGCAGAGATTTATGTGGCGCTCGCCTCGGATGCGCGTAAGGGCCACCGTTTGGCGTAGACAAGCGCCACATAACTTTCGGTTCAGAGACTGCGAAGGAACTCCATAACGCGCGGGTTCTTGCGCCACATCTTTCTTTCGTGCCCTTTCCCACCCGTGTCACAGGCCGCCAGCGCCTTCGCTTTCATCTCAAGATCGACTTCGGCGTAGACATTGGTGGTGTCGATGGAAACATGTCCCAGCCACGCCCGGATCGTGTTGATGTCTACGCCAGCACGTAGAAGGTGCGTAGCCGTCGTGTGCCGAATCGTATGCGGACTAACTCGCTTTTTCGCCAGAGACGGCACGCTTTCCCTGGCTTGCTTCGCATGCCTTTCGACCAGCGTATGGATTCCGAAGCGGGTCACCGGAGCACCATAGCGGTTCAGGAAAACAAGGCTGTCTTGCGGTCGGCCTGCGATCAAGGGAGCCAGAACGGTCATCGTTCGCGGCCACAGCGGACAGAGCCTTGTTTTTGCACCCTTCCCGCACAGCCGCACTGCACCGCCGCGTCTGTTATCCCCATCGAGATCGGAGATCTTTACCCCTGCCGCCTCGCTCGCCCTCGCGCCAGAGTTGTATAAGAAGAGCAGGAGCGCGTGATCTTTCCGACCCTGCTGGGTGTGCGGATCCGGTGACGCGAGTAGCGCATCGATCTCAGCTTTTTCCAGATAGGTAAGCGGATTCTTTCCCGTGCGTTTGAAGGGAACGCTTTGGACTTCCCCGCACCACATCAAGTGCTCAGGGCTGCGTTCCCCGATAAAGTGCGCAAGGGCGTGTATGGCCGACAGCCTCTGGTTGCGAGTTGCGACGCTGCAGCCACGCTCTTCTTCGATGCCCGCGAGGAACTTCCGTACAGCATCGGCGGATAAGTCCTCGACCTCCAGAACATCGACAGTTGTCCGCGACTGAAGCGCAAGCCGTGGAAGAAGCAGGCATAACGTGTCCCGATAACTGCGCTGGGTGTTCCGCGAAAGATTCCGCTCTGCCACCAGATGTTCCAGCAGGAAACGTCTGATCCAGGGGCCAAGAAGGGAGTCGTTCTTCATTGCTTGCCTCCTGGGGACGCGTAAAGTTCGAAGCGATGGCTCGCTTCGTCCAGGAGTTCCTTGGTCATCGTCAGATAGCGCGACGTTTCCCGAAGGCTTACGTGGCCCAGATAGGTCGCCAGGTGCGGAAGAAGACGCTGGACATTCTTTCCTTCTCGATACCAGGTCACAAGCCTTCGGACGGCAAACGTATGCCGGAAGTCATGAAGACGGGGCTGATAGTAGAAACCGTCCGTGCGTTTCACACCGGCTTCATATCGGATGCGTTTGAACGCCAGCTCTGCGGTCAGACGCGTGACAGGGCGTCCATCATAAGTGGCTAGAAACGGAGTGCTGGTTGAGGAGCCATGCTCTTTCCACTTCCTCTCGAAATAGGCTCGAAGGACGCCGGTGAGATCTGAGCTCACGGGTACTAGCCTTGTCTTATAGAACTTTGTTTCGCGCACTGTCAGTATCGCGTCATTCAGGTCCACATCCCGGTGCTGCAAGCGAATCGCTTCACCGATACGGAGGCCGGTCCCGTAGAGAAGAAGGATTAACGTCCTGATGGTGTATGGTTCAAGGTGCCAGTTCCCACGATACCGATTGTCTACGACTCGGATCATCTTCTGCACTTCTTCCATGGAGTAGAGGTAGGGCCGGAACTGCCGCGGATTCTTTGGCTGGGAGAGCGGAAGCGGATTTCGTGTTGCGTAACCGCGTGACAATGCAAACCGAAAGAACATTTTCAGGGTTGAGAACTTATTGAACCACTCCGCAGTCACCGGTCGGCCAGCGTCAAGGAACCGGCGAACCGTCTCCGGACTTATGCCGTCGATTTCAACGGGTCCGGCCAAGCGGGCGAAAGCGGTCAGTTTGAGTGCCCGGTTCTTGTAGGTCATGCCGAGCGACTGCTTATAAAGGATGAACTCGTGGATGGCATCGGTGATCTTCACGCGACACCTCCCAGCCCGAGGTTGCCCACATCCCGCAGAGCCTGGATCTCTCCGATGCGGTAAAAAGGAGCGGCGCTTTGTTCACACTGCTGGATACAGTCAACGAGCGGTCTCACATCGAAGGCGGCGACTTCGCGCAGGCCAACCAGATCGACCTTGGCGTAGATTCGAGTAGCCGCTACCGACATGTGTCCCAGGTGATCGCCCACCTCCTTCAGTGTCAGACCCTGGGCCAGAAGGTGCGTGGCACAAGCATGACGCAACACGTGCGAGCCATATCGCTTAAGCTTCAGGCCGAGCCTCTTTTGTAGCTTCCGAGTCATCGTGGAAAGAGCGCCAACCGAAACGGGCCGGTATGGTCGCCTGAGTGTCAGTAAGACTTCCCGGTGGGGACACCGGGGCCTCACCTCCTTCAGATACCGCAGAAGTGCATTCCCAACCTCGGTCGTCAGGGGATAAGTTTGGGCTTTCCTCTGTTTGGGACGGCGCACGGAGATTCTCTCTTCCGCCCAATCGATGTCCTCAAGACGCAGGCAACAGACTTCGCCAACGCGCAGGCCGTAGACCGAGCAAAGCAGGATGGCACAGCGACTTCTGATCTGAACTGGCGACGTGCCGTTGACACTGGTGACAAGCTTCTTCACCTCTTCCCACGTCGGCCCTTGCGGCAGATTTTCGTACGTGTAGACCCGGGGTGCGTCGATGGACTCAGCAATGCCGGCCGCGCACCAACCTCGATTGGTGGCAAAGCGAAAGAACGAGCGCAGAGAGTACACATGGAACGAGATGGTGGTCCGCTTCCACCTGCCGGCCACGGCACTGGTGAAGTACTTGGTAATCGTCACCGGCGACACTGTGGACAGTGGCACGTCTTGTGCGACCAGCCAGCCTAAAAAGGGATTCAGCGAACGTTCGCGGTTGACAATCGTAGCGTCGGCGAACCCTCTCTCGTGTTTGAGGAAGGTCAGGAACGGATGCAAGTGGTGGTTGAAGGGCAACGAGGCGCCTTGTGCAGCGTGTTTTGATCGGGACATGTTGGTTCTCCTCGCGAAAGAAAATCCATCAAGTATGCCCCTTGCCTTTCCACAACCCCACGCGATAATGTCGCAACGTTATGCCCCTTCATGCGCGTGAAAAGATCGGAAGAAACGATCCCTGTCCCTGCCGTAGCGGCAAGAAGTACAAACACTGCTGCCTGCCCGGCTACGCTCCATCTATCGAGAACGTGTGGGCGCGGCAGCACGAAGAGTCGGACCGCCTGACGGGGGAGATCACCAGGTTTGCCTTGCGTAAGTTCGGGGAACGGATCAATGAGGCGTGGCAAGACTTCAACATGCGTGACGTTCCGAAGCCGCTGGAAGAGGCCGCAGACGAACGTCAGATCTTCATGCCCTATTTCTTGTTCCAGTGGAATCCGCACGCTCGGCGGACTACCGCGCGCGGGCAGGGCGGCGTAGTGGCTCGCTGGTACATGCTGGAGAAGTCGAAGCAGCTCACCGCGATGCAACGGATGTTTTTGGAGCAGGCTACAACACAGCCGCTGAGCTTCTACGAGGTCGTTTGGAATGAACCCGGTGAGCGCATGAGGGTGTGGGATGTTCTGGTTGGCGGAGAAACCGAAGTCATCGAGCGATCGGGGTCGCGAGACCTGCGGCAGGGAGACCTGCTTTTTGCCCAGATCTGGCACCAGCCGGAACTTGCCGTGTTCGGCAGTATGGCTCCCATCTGCATTCCGCCGGACAAGAAGATCGAGGTCATCGAACTCCGAAAAACACTGAAGAAGAGAATCGCCAAACAGAATCGCTATCTGGCGCCTCACGACCTGTTGCGATATGCAGATCTGATTCGCGCCACCTACCTGGACATTCGGGACCGGCTATTCGCTCCGCCGATGCTGTGCAATACGGACGGCGACCTGCTGCTGTTTCACACGCTGACGTTTCGGATTGAGTCGGCGGAAGCGGCGTTCGACGCGTTGGCTCCGCTCGCAGTGGGACATTCCCGTGAGGAGTTACTCGACCATGCGGAACTGAGCGACGACGGGGAGCTGCGGAGAGTAGACATCGATTGGATCAAGGAAGGCAATCGTAAGTTTAAGACTTGGGACAACACCATCCTGGGCCACATCAAGATTTCCGAGGGACGTGTGATCGCGGAAGTGAACTCGGAGAATCGCGCCAAACGAATGCGCAAAGAAATTGAGAAACGACTCGGGACCTTGGCGACTCACGAGAGCACGCTCGCCCAAACGCTGGAACAGATCCGGAAGAATACGCCACAAGATGCAGAGGAAGCGGAATTGCACGAGGCCGAGATGGAGGCGCTGTTGGCCGATCCGGAAGCCAGGAAGTTCCTGCAAGCCACCATGCAGAAGCAAGTCGAAAGCTGGGTCCACCAGAAGATCCCTGCGTTGGGCGGGCGCACGCCGTTGGAAGCCGTTCGTGATCCAGACGGCAAGGAAATGGTGGAAGCACTGCTTCTCGATTGGGAGCGCCGCGATGAAAGAGATGTTTCTCCGAATCAGATACGCCCTGACATTAGTGCGCTTCGCCGCCTGTTGAACCTGGCTCCCAAGGCATCCTGAGTCTCTCACCCTGACTCTGCTACTCCACAATTATGTGGCGCTGTCTGCCGTGATCGACCCATCTTTATGTGTGTCCCGAGGCGGACGCCACATAAATCTCTGCGCCACATAAGAAGTACAGGTCATGCACGGTGCGGGCGAGGTGCTTGGGAGCTTCCAGTTTGCCCTCGACGAACGCCTCGTAGTGACCACCTTGGCAGTGACATCCGTCAATTCACTTCTCTGCCAGGCTTCTACTTGCTTTCGCATCGGCTCAAAGTTTCGCTGCATGCGATCAACGCCCACCGAGATGCAGTCGATGAGCGAGAACGACTTCGAGTGTTTCGCGAGCACAGGAGTGAAGTCCCCGGCAAACGCCATGTTTGAACAGACGAACACGCGATAGCCACAGGTCATTCGCCAGACGCATGCTCTTGTCATGGGAATTCCGCAAGCCGATGGAGAAACGGCATCCTTCCATCTCGGTTGCGAGATCGAGAACGCCGAACCCTTTCATGCCGTCCGGCGAGACTGCATACTCGTCGTGTACGACTCCGATGTGGCGAAATCCGAGAGTCTCAATCAACGCCTGGACAATCTCGTGATGCGGTACTGGACGGTGGGTTTCGGTTGCTGGTGGTGTGGGCACCAGTGCTAGCTTCGCGACCGATCGTCCGACCGCTATAGCCAATGAGCTACGGTAGAGGGATGATGGATTCAATGTGAGAGGCGCATGGGAGAGTCGTAAAACAGGCGATGGCGCGTTAATTGACGTCAGTGGACGTCAGCCCATCGCATAAGTCTATTGGCTTCAACAGAAAACTGGCGGAGAGAGTGGGATTCGAATTTACTCGAAAACGTAGTTTCAACAACATAGAGCGCACGGCGGGCACCGTAAGAGCGATGGAAGACAGTGGTAATCAGTGCTAACGGATCACAAACGGATCACGACTGAGTGATCACCTGAACAGCGCCAACGAAGGTGGTCGGAACATTGGGCGCAAGCGCCGAAATGCAAGTACTACCGGGCAGAATGAGAAGCGCTATGGCACGCGCAATTCGTCCAAGGCGCACACTCGACGAAAGCATGGACGGCTCCAATGGTCCACGAATGGTCGGGAGAGTTGGAACCGGGTCGAGACCGGGAACTCTAGCTGTCAGCGAGAGCCAATCCCTGGCACTCACAGAGTTTTGAGTGCTCTGCGTCTGCCGGTTCCAAACCTTGTGCCCTGACCACCCTGCGCCCAGCAACGAAAGCAGCTGGTCTCGAAGAAGGACAGCAAGACGCTCTTCCTGTTCTTTCACTCCCACAATATTTGCGGTTCGGCCTTTCGACTGTCTGCCAGTCCCTCCAAAGATGCCAAGAGGCGATCCCGATTGTGCGGGAGTTGTTCAGCACGGCGACATCCCAAGACCTCTCCCTCGTAGACTTGAACCGTCAGATCGGAATAGCCACCACCGAAATCGCATCCAACTTCCGAGTGGCCAACGATCCGGAAGTTGATGGCGACAAACTCGCTTGTAGGGACCGATTCCTGGATGACTCACGCTGCGTGAAATGTTATTCGAAGGAATGTCCGAAATAGCTCAATGCTGCCAGAGCCAACAGCACAAAACTAGCAATCGACTGAATCCCTGCAACCCTTCGAATATTCCCCTTAGCCCAAAGATCAAATTCGCGTTTCTGCAATAGGCGGACCCAGTGTCCTAGATCTAATCCTTGCACCCCAAGGTTAAGTACGCTCATAGCGCTAAAGAGTACGCAGGCGTTTGCGAGCCTCGCTTCCCAGCGTAAACGTTGCCCAATCGTATGGATCACTTTACGAGTCTTCTCGATTCGCTTCAGACCCCTGAGTTCCGTTTCAGACGGCAACCAGTGTGGCTGAGCATATAGATTGCCGATCGCATATTTTGCTTGCCGCTCTCCCCTAACCCCGACCACGAAGAGCTTGTTCTTGCGTGTGAATCTGATTAAGTACCAATAAACGAAAGCGCAAGTCACGCTGAGAAGAGCAGTGACGACTATAGGGCGCTGCCAGTTTGCCCCCCACTCGCAGGTCCAATCGAGAAGGACCATTTGCCAGCTGCTTTGCACGCATCGTTGATATGCAAGATTCACCTCTAATTCGGCACCACGATATCCCGAATCATGAAGCGCTTTGCGCAGATCGACGATTGAATAAGCGTTTTCTTCGCCTGCCCTGTCGGTTCTTTCGGAAGACACACGGGAGTCAAGAGAATAGAGTGTAGGATTCTTCACAGCTTTGTCGGGAACGTGTGGTTCCGCAGGTCTCTTTAGTGCTTCTCGTATCTGTTTCCATAGATAGGAGAGAGACTGTCTGAACGTCCTCGGAGCGTTATCTTCTCGACTAAGCCAAGTCAAATAACTTTCCCAAATGCCCGGTAATGATCTGTTTCTTAAATCGGACTGCTGACTCCATCGAATGGTCCTGAGACCGTCGGCCCGAGCGATGGTGTTCGTGAGCGGCAATCCTCTTGGTTCGAACAATGTATCCCAGAACTTGGCCGACGTGACGCTAACATTATCCATCTCTGTGTTCCTCAATATCGCAGAACTCAGATCAGCGAAGTTCAAGTTGGCGCCGCCCAGGTCGACGTTTTCCAAATCTGCGCCCTCTAGATCGGCGTCTTGAAGGTTTACACCACCTGAGAGATCTCCTTTATACAGACGGGCACCGGCGAGATTCGCATCGGAGAGATCTATCCCAGTAAAGTCAACAAATCTAACATCTGCTTTAACTAGGCAACTTGGCCCTTCTGAATGGGCCAAAAAAGCACCGTATAAACTGGCGCCAGTCAAGTCAGCGAAGGTCAGCCTTGCACTTGACAAATCAGCATAGGAAAGGTCGGCATCTCGAAGATCTGCCCATATCAAATCAGCTCCACTCAAATCCGCTCGCAAGGGGTCATCGAAGGCCTTCGGATCGGAGACTCCCCCCGCAGTAAAGTACCGGCTGTATTTGGCAATCCATTGCTTGTGGTTCGCCAGAATCAAGTCAAGTTCGGCACGTGTATGCACATTGTGACTGCGGTCTGTCCATGACCAAGGAGAAACGTGGGGCAAACGATAGAGGCGGGGGCAACCGCTAGGAGTTGACGCAAGGGCTGTAACGAAGGTACACGCACACAAACACAGAAGCGTCGTGAATCTCTTCATTAGAGTGCCTTCGTATGTCAGTTTGATAGATTATTGAAACTATTGCAATCAGTGCTCCTAAGGTGCAGAATTGCGAGGTCACTTTCAACTGGGTCCTCCTCCTCGCAACGCTCTCGTTGAGAGAACAGGGTCTTCTCTATCGAAGCGTAACGGTTATTAGGCGATTAGGGGCCGCTTCGGGAGGGAAAGCAAAGATGGATCTGCTCAGCACGGGACTGAATAAGCTGTATGAAGCACTCAACAATAACTTCTGGACCGCTTTTCTCTTGGCCGTTGCAGGACTCGGCGCCCTTACCATGGCAATCCTGCAAGCGTTGAAGCAGGGTCTCCCAATTCGGCGCTGGTTTCAGCAGTATCAAATGGAGCAGTGGCTCAAATTGCACGCTTCACTAGCGCAGAATAACCTAGGACAAGAACCCTGCTGGACGAAAGCCCAAGACCAGATTGTCCTATTGTCGACGGATGGGGATTTTGGAGCTTTCTATGATCTCGAAGTCGAAAAGCTCTGTGGGCAATTAAACGCAGCGATTCAGATTGCGATCGACTCGCCAAAGAGTTACCCGGACTTCTTCTCTTGTGTCGCTGCGAGGGCGTTGAAGAGCGACTTTGAGGAGGTGATGCGGCACAGTTATGACGCGCGATTGCCCCTCGACGCAGAAGCCAATCTGGACCCCGAGAAATCTCACCTTATGCGGACGCAGAGATACACAGATGCGCGTTACCGGGTCATACATCAAATTCAGCGAGCCGTTGATGCATTCCAGATAAAGACGTCATTTCGCTGGAGGTGGATGTTCCAGATCGCTTCCTTCGTTCTAAGCTTTATACTCGCGTTATCGGCAATGAAGTTCAACCTGCATAACATTCCAGCGACGCTCATGTGGGCGGCCATCGCCGGATTTCTTGCTCCTGTTGCGCGTGATCTGCTTGCCGCCATTCAAAAACTCAATCCCTGAATCGCACTAAGGCCTATTGAGCTTCGCGAATGCGCATGATGTTTTTCTAAGGCGACTGCGAAGAGATGGCATTCTGAGGCGGAAGAACTCTGGACCGAATTATGTTAGGCTGCGCCAATGCTCCATTGGTTACGGGTCCATATGCACAGGTGACTTGTCCGGATCCTGGAGATGAGCCTGTTGACGTGTGACCATTCTGCTCGAAAGTCAGGGGGGTGCCTTTAAGCGGATCAATCGGAGTTTGGTTGGCGTCGAAAGCGGAGCATTCGGAAAACTGCACTTGTCCGTAGTCACACAGCGTCGCCTGAGAATTATTTTCTATGGGGGCCTCAACGATCCACTCTCCATAGTTTCCCCGGAGCACAACTCCCCTTCTCGCTCTGACCGGATTGGGAAAGTTGGCAACCTGATTGGTTCTCCGATTCTGCAACGTTATTGTTGCTGTGTTAGAGCCAAGTTGCCCCTCAATCTTGCACCAGATTAGGTCTCCCGCTAGGACTGTGAACGAGCCAATGGGGAGAATGGGTTGCACCGGGTCAGGAGTCCACTCCCACCATGCATTCATGCTGAGCCTTCCGCCCTTCAAATCCAGTGAAATCCCAGCTTGCAACACATAGGGATAGCCGTCGCCGTAGCCGTCGATGCCGATCCAAACATAGCAGCTGGAATCGCCCAAGGCGGCACGATTGACTTGAGGTACGGTCCATTGCCCGGAAACGGAAGCGATTCCATTCCCTGTATCCGACTTCACGACGATTCCGGACCAACTATTGGCCATTTCGCATACCGGTTAGCCTGCCCACAAAACGCGGCCCCTTCAATTTCGTGCCTATCACTCAACTCAGCACTCGATGCCTACTGAGTGCCGCCGCCCCCATTATTTGAAGCGCTTCCG
>JBAUXO010000216.1:0-58707 GCA_049584315.1 Candidatus Sulfotelmatobacter sp.
AAATGACTGGGAGCGCCGAGCAGGAATGACGTGAGTCTATGCGGTTGAAGCACCACTCACATGAATTGAAAAATCAACAACTTGGCTCTTTTCCTTTGTTTCGGGACCAGGGGGTCGGAGGTTCAAATCCTCTCTCCCCGACCATCTTTTCTTTAATCGTTTGAAGCAGATAGCGGCGGTGCGACCGCAAGTGCATTTTCGCTTGTGCTCGCGCTGTGCCCAAAATTGTGCCCACTTAGCCGATCTAGCGCGGCGAGAACTGCATCTTTGCTCGGGTGAACGTATCTGGCAGACATAGCCACGGAACTATGTCCCGCGATTCGCGCCAGTGTCCACGCATCACAACCCGACTCCCCCAATCGAGTTAGGAACGTGTGCCGCAGGCTGTAAAGAACGAAAGGGCGGACCTGGCTTAGCCTCAATGCTTTCTTGTGCTGCTTCTTTGTAAGCGTCCGAGCAACGCACCTGTTCGATACGTAGAGTCTGTGTTTAAGTTGGATGGATGAACGGAGAACAGCAGGAAGCGGCACGGAGACGACGGACACGAGCTCAGGTTCGACAGTTAGTGTCAGAGTTTGTGAGCAGTGGCATGCGGCGGAGCGAGTTTTGCCGCAGTCGGGGTTTGACCTTCAGCACGCTGGATCGCCATCTGAAGCAGCGGCGGTGGAAGAGGAAGACGAGAAGCGCTTCCGCAGCCGGCCAGTTGGTGCCAGTGGAATTGGCCATCAGGAAACTGCCGGCGGAGCACGGAGAGAGTTGTGGGCTGGCCGTAGTGTTGTTGGGCGGACGGCGGATCGAAGTGCAGCGCGATTTTGATGTGCACACCTTCGAGCGTCTGGTGACTGCGCTGGAGCGGATGTAAGCCGTGTTTGGATTGGGCCCAGCGACACGGATCTATCTGGCGGCCGGAGCCGCTGATATGAGGAAGGGTTTTGAGGGCCTCTACGGTCTGGTGCGCGACCGATTGTCGTGCGACCCTTTGAGTGGCCACCTGTACTTATTTTGTAACGCGCAGCGTAATCGTCTGAAAATTCTTTTTTGGGACGGAACCGGACTTTGGGTGTGCGCGAAACGATTACCCAAAGGGTGCTTCACTTGGCCGCAGTCTGGCGATGCACAAGGCGAGGTAGTGTTGAGTCATGAAGAACTGTCCTTATTATTGGGTGGAATCGACCTGGCGAAAACGAAAAGCAAACGGTGGTGCCGCAAAGTAAACGCCGAAGGAGATGCTGCCGCATAAAACACTTGTAATCCACAAGCCGCTCCGTTTATTTAAGAACTCATCGTGAGTGAGGCGGCTCATCCATCGTCGGGGTCCAGGGCCGCAACTTCTTCGACGTCTTCCGAGCTTGAGCTGATCGAACAACTGAAGCAGCAACTTGCCGGGCCGCTGTTTGCAGCGGTGAGCGATCAGTTCAGCAATTTTCAAGACACTGTCCTCTCCTATCAAAACAAGCTGCAGTATGCGGAACTGAAGATCCAGGTGCTGGAAGAACGGTTGCGACTGGTACGCATCGCGAAGTACGGGCCCGGCAGCGAAAAACTCTCGGACGCACAACTGGAGTTGCTGGAACTGGAGCCGGGAGTCAGCAGTGCGGAAGTGCAGGCGGAGAGCGAGCGCCCGCCGGTCCAGCCCTCGACGAAAACGAAGCGCCAGCATCCGGGAAGGCAGGAACTGCCCGCAATCCTTCCGCGTGTAGAGCGGATCCTGAAGTGCACGCCCGAGCAATGTGTCTGCCAGGGCTGCGGCAAAGGGACGGTGGTGATCGGCTACGAGGATAGTTCCCAACTGGATGTGGAGCCGGCGAAGTACTTCGTGTTGATCAGCAAGCGCGAGAAGCGCGCCTGCAAGTCATGCGAGGAGCAGGGTGTGGTCTCGGCTCCGTTGTCCCCACGAATCATTGAAAAGTGTTTAGCCAGTGATCAGATCGTGATCGACACGGTCGTCAGCAAGTATTCGGATCATCAGCCGCTGTATCGACAGAGCAGGATGCTGGAACGGGACAGCGGTGTGGAACTCAGCCGGGCGACGTTGGACGGCTGGGTGCTGAAAGTAGGCAAGTTGCTGATCCCCAAGGGCCTCGGCGATGAGGCGAGAGTTACCCCGCGGCACTTACATCCAAGCCGACGAAACCCCGGTGGACGTGCAGATGCACGATGGCCGCGGGAAGAATCATCAAGCCTATCTGTGGCAGTACAGTCGCCCACGAGGAACGGTGCTGTTCGACTTCCGTTTGGGCCGAGGACGGGATGGACCGAAACAGTTTCTGGGACAGTTTGAAGGTCTTCTGCAGACGGACGGTTATGCGCCCTACGATCAGATCGGAGGACCGAAGATCGTTCATGCCGGCTGCTGGTCACATTCGGAACGATACTTTTCCGAGGCGGTGCAGTTAAATCCCCAAGATCCGGTGGCGAGAGCGATCGTAGCGCTGATCGATGAACTGTTTGCCATCGACGCCGAAGCCCGGCGCCAAGCACTCAGCCTAGCGGCACGCGATGCTCTGCGTCAGCAACAATCGCGACCGCTGCTGGGTGTGATCCAGAAACAGATCGAAGCAGCACGCACCACGGCACTGCCCGGTTGTGCGCTGGCCAAGGCCTGCAACTACACGCTGACGCTTTGGTCAAAACTTAACCCCTTTTTGGAATATCCTGAATTAGAACTGAGCAATAACCTCGCGGAGAACTCCATACGTCCTGTCGCAATCGGACGGAATTGGATCCACATCGGAAGCTCGCAGGCGGGACCGAAGATCGCGGCGATTCTTTCGGTGGTGGAGAGTTGCCGCAGATTGAAACTCCCAGTGCGCGACTATCTAGCCGCGGTTCTTCCCGGCCTCGCTCATTGCCCGATCCAACGACTTCCTGAACTCACACCCGCAGCGATGGCAACGCAGAGGTGCTGAGATCAATGGCCTTCGTCAACTGACGAAGGACGGCGCAATCAAAGCGCTGAGAGTTAGAATTGACCGATCACATCCTAGGGAGAGACCTATGCTTTTTCTAGCAGCCCTGCCTCTGGGTTTGATCCTCCTTCAATCTGCTCAAGTTGTGCCCTCGACAGATGCGCTCACTCTGTTGAGCGAGGTCGGACAACGCTATGCCGCCGCGAAGTCTTATCACATCGAAGCGGTCGAAGAGGAGACAAGCAGCAGTGAGCTCCTTCGAGACTGGCGCAAGACGTTCATGACAGCTATCGTGATGCCGGGCGGGCGTTACCGTTATGAAGGGCGGTTCTTCGGAGGAGCCGCAGTCCTGATCTCTGATGGAGTACGACAGTGGGACTATCTTCCCGAGCGAAATGCCTATACCCAAGTGCCCGTTCTGAGCGAAGAAGCGGAAAAGAAGCGCGTCCACCAGCAGGACGAGTTAGCGGCTATGAACGCGAGATGGATCGTCACCAGACTGGCGCTCCTCGCCAGCGGCTTGAAATCGGCCGAGTTGATGCCGGACGAAGTTATTTCGATTGGAGGAAAGAGTGTCGCCTGCTTCGTGGTGCGCTTTGCCGACGATAGGGACGATTTCAAAGTGCGGAAGCTTTCGCTGAGCCGGGAGTCGACAATCTGGATCGACAAGTCGCAAAGAATCATCGTCAAGAAGGTGGAGCGATCGCAGTCATTGACCAGGCTTCCCGCAAGTGCCCAGGTTCGCTCAACGACAGAAATCGCCGTCACCTACCCGGTCGTGGAACTTAATCAGCAGGAGCCCGCAACCTCGTTCACGTTTGTTGCGCCCGGAGATGCGCAGTTGGTGGAAGCATTCTCAAGTCCGATCGGCTCGGGAACTCGGCCTGAACTGGTGGGAAAACCTGCGGCGGAACTGCAGCTCAAATCCAAAGTGGGTGCGACGACGAGCCTGAGCAGCCTGCGTGGCAAACCTGTTTTCCTGGATTTTTGGGCGACCTGGTGTGGCCCTTGCAAAGGGATGGTTCCTGATCTAGTCAAACTGTATGACGAAACCGCTCCTAAGGGACTTGTGTGGCTAGGAATCGACAATGACGAAAATCCCGAAGCGGCAGAGAAATTCATCTCACAAGAACACATTCCGTGGCGCAATTACCACGACCTGGATGGAGCAATGGGAGCCGCCTTCCAACGCAGCAGCATCCCTCTGGGGGTATTGATTGACGCGCAAGGCACGATAAGGTTTTATGCGGCCGGATACGAAACGAAGGATCTGCAGTCAGCGATTTCGAAGCTGGGCCCGGACTTTGGATCCCTAGCGGGGGCGAGCGCCCACTGATTGCCTGTCAGCGCGATTCCGCACGCTGCTCTTTCTTCGCCTAACTGTCGCAAATCGCGTTTGCGCTCATCAACCAAATGATCACGTCGCAGACACGATTGAGAACCTCACCAATCGCGGCGCTCGTCAACCGTGTAGTTCCTCTGACGTTTACCTGAATCGCAGGATGAACGTGCAACTCGGGCTGTTCTATCGCGAGCAACCCATCTTGTCGACGTAACGCGCTCACAACGACGGGTACCATCTGCGAGATACCGACGCCAACGTCACTCGGGGCCACTAAAATACCTTTTTCGAATTCGCGAAGCGCAATTTCAGTGCGGGTCTGAAGCGTGTCATAAAGCTCTTCCAACTCCCCGACATCATCTTCGCTTAACCCGCGCTCAAACATTTGATGAAAAAGACTGGGAACGGGAATTTCCTTGAAGTCCACCCGCTCCTTGAAGATGGGCAGCCGGTTATGACTCCACCATGCGGCCTCCGAGCTGAAATTACTGGCCCCGGTCTCAATGCGCTCAAGGTGACTGTCTGCATTCAGCCCCATGTCTTGCAGTAGCGTCCTGAGTTTCCGCCTAGCTTCTGGTTTCTTCATGGTATGAATTGAGCCTAATGGCACCGAAGCCTTCCGTCTTTTTTCCTCGCCGGGAATGTCAACGTGATAGCGTCCGTGCCACCGATTGTGCCCGCCTCGCGTCTGAGCAACCGGATGCTTTCAAAGCATTTATCTTAGATGGACCACTTCCTCCACTGGGACGGAATTCCGTTTTTTGGAACAGCGCGCGATATCGCGCCGCAAAACCTTCCGCTCAGTGTGTGTTTAGTACCGATTTCGTTAGCGGTAGGTATGATTTTCGGCATCTGATAAGGAAGTGTCAGGTGAAGGCTACATTCACTATAATTGTAGCTCTCGGGTTTATCGGGTTGGCTCCATTCTCTAGCGCGTGCACAAAATCACTGTGCCATTACGTTGTTTCCTGCAGTTGCGGAGCAGCTGAATATGAGGATGTTGCTTGTGGTGGTTATATCAACGGCAACGGCTACTTCACTGGGTATGGTACCTGTAATGGTAATGGGGGCGACGGAAGTTGCTAGATACCGGCCGCCGGTGACTGCTACGCTACAAAAAATAATTACCCTAAGTCGCGAAAGAATCGTACCGAGTTAGCTAAGCAGTCCGAGTCGTGCGGAAAATCCGCTGCAGTCCCTCACACTGGAACATCTACGGTCGATTTTTCGACCTTACGTTGAGCTTGGTGCCAGGAGGGTGGAGTGAGCGATGATTCTGATACTTGTGCCATCAATGGTGGGCCCATCAGGTCGTCGGCGCTGACGTGGAAGGTTCCAGTATGTCGGAAAGCCTGGCCGAGTATTCCGCTCTCCAGGTGATGGCGCACAGTACGGCCCCGACGTGATGGATCGCTATCTCCGCCATGAGCTCGATACCTATCTGCGCGGCCGAGCGGGAGAAATCCGTCACGAGCCGCCACTGGCTCTCCTGCAGCCCGAGGGATGATTCTGAACGATAGGAACGGCAATCCCAAGGAGTCATTCGAGAAGTACGGGCGGCGTGGAGTGTCTCCTGGATCTGGGTGGCAAGGTCGTTGCGACCTATCGACCCGATACCGATTGGACGTACAACAACAAAGCCACTACAGATGCTTCCGCTGTTTGCATGGCAGAAGAGAAGACCCGGATTGATCCCGCAAGAACAAGAACCTCGAGCGTCTTGATCGATAAGCGCTCGTAGAGTCCTTGGGTCACCACTATCGCAGCACTGATCCGCACCGATCGGAAATAAGAGAGCTGTTATTTTGGCTATTTTCCGAAAAGCACATCCAGCAGTCGCACCAGCTTGGCCTTCTCGAGTGTTCCACTTGCGTTGTCGGGAGTGTCCTCGGTGAGTTGCGCGAGTTCGTGTGCCAAGACGCGCTCGGCTGTGTGCCGAGGAAGGTATATCGCGTTCCGTGAAGGCGTGAGCTTCCAACTCCTTTTATCTTCGCGCCTGAGAGCCCATCGTTGCCGTTCCGACTGCTTGTGAATCTCTGCTTCGCCTTCGGTGAGAGAAAACAGCTCATCGATCTGAATTTCAATCCAGCCCTGGTTTCCTGTGATATGCACCTTCTTCACTTCAAAATGGTCGAAGACGAAGAGGTCACGCCCAACCAGCTTCTCCTCCGAATCATTGCATGCTTGCAAGAATGCTGAGCTCACCTGATCGGAGTCGGGCCGACCGGAAGTTAGAATCACAACGGGAAATGCCCCCGCGTCCACGGGCATATTTTTCGCAAGTTTTGCGGAAGCTGTGGCCTCACTGGATGGCCTCCCCGCTATCCCAGACACCGGGCCATCAGGAGCCGGCCCGTACGGTTCCGCCTCGTTAGAAACGGTGGGCTGCCAGCTCGCAGTCCGGATCGAGGTATTGAGGACACCACTCGGCGTTGGCTTGAGGTAGCGAAAGAAACGGGGCTGTCCGCGCTGTTTCCAATATGGCGAATCGTATGAATCAACACCAGGACCTGAATGCAACATACTGAAAAAGGAATGCTGGGTGGGATTCACCACGATCCCAGCATGTCCGCGCCAGACAGCCAAGTCCCCTGGTTGCGGCGTTGCGACTCGCCGAAACTCGTCGGTCCCCTCATAAAGATCCGAAGAGCTCGCGTACTCATAATGGAAGCCCGCGCGCTCATAGAGTCCGTGGACCAAATGGGAGCAATCGGAAGAGACGTCCGAATGATGATGGTGCGAATCCAGCGCGGCGCCCAGAATCTCCAAACCCTCATTCGGAGTTAAGAGGCGGGGCACGGTCGACGGCTCCATAAGATCAGGAGTTTTGTGGCTGCCTCGATCAGCCCCGTGGGGGCTTATCCGCTTCTCTTTCCCTTGCTCTCGCTCCTGCGCCAACCCGGGGCGAACGGCAGCCAGGTAGAGCAAGAGGACAAACAGAGTGCCTTTGGCGTGGAACCGCATAGTCCATCTTCATAACGAACCGTCAAAAGGCACAGGTCACAGGGGTGCCCCCGGGTCCGGGAAAGTGTTCTGAGCTCAGATGCACCTTAGGGTCCAAGAAGTTTCCAACTTTTTGGCTGGCGGCGGGTTGAGGTGCATTGGAGGGGAGAGGCTTCCATATCCCGGTTGGTGCTCCAGCTAACCCGATTCTATTGACCGTCCAAGGGCGAGGAGTTACGTCAGTTGCGGCTGTACCCAAGGCTGGTTCTCGGCCGTAGAGATACATTTTTCGCGTTACACTGGAGGCGCACCGGCTGCGAACACTTCATGAACGAACGAAACATGGTCGTCCTCTGCGCTCATCGTCTTTACACGCCGTGGGAGGAGATACTAAACCCGCTTGTGTTTATCGAGGACGGAGTCATCTCCGCCGTCTCGTCGCGCGCCGAGCAGGAAGTTCCGAAGAATGCGACCGTCATTGATTTCACGCGCGATCTCCCCGATGCCATTCTGGCTCCGGGTTTCGTCGATATCCATATGCACGGGGGTGCTGGACTCGACTTAATGCGCGCGTCGCCCGCGGAACTCCCGAGGCTGAACAAATTCCTGACTACCCACGGTGTGACCGGATACTTCCCTACCACCGTTGCCGCGCCGTTTGATCAGACCTGCTCCGCCCTAGAGACGCTTGCCGGCGCCATCGAAGCATCTCAGGATTTCCGTCCCATGGGGGACGAGGTTCAGGCTCAGCCACTCGGTATTCATCTCGAGGGTCCGTTTCTCAGTCACAAGCGGCGCGGCGTTCATCCCCCGGAAAATCTGCTCGAGCCTACCCTGGAGATTTTTGAACGCCTCTGGCAGGCTGCGCGCGGGCATGTGCGCATGATGACCATCGCGCCTGAGTTGCCCGGAGCGATAGAGGTGATTGCGGAAGCGGCACGGCGCAAGGTTTGCGTGAGCATTGGCCATTCGGACGCTTTGATCGACACCGCCCGCGCCGCGGTGAAAGCCGGAGCCCGCCACGCCACGCATACCTTCAATGCCATGCGTCCGCTCGATCATCGCGAACCCGGGATCCTCGGCGAAGTGCTGACCAGCGACCAACTCAGCGCCGACATCATTGTGGATGGAATTCATTTGGCTCCGGAAATCGTGAAACTGTTCCTGCAAGCCAAGGGCGTCGAGCGCGCGGTGCTCATCACCGACGCCATCGCTGCAGCGGGCATGCCCGATGGCACCTACCAGCTCGGGCCCATCCAAGTTGAGGTCAAGAATGGCCGGTGCACGTCCGATGGTAAACTTGCTGGCAGCGTCCTGACGATTGATCGCGCCGTGCGAAACGTGACGCAGTTCTCCACCTGGAGCCTGCGAGACGCCGTGCGAGCCGCCACGCTGAATCCGGCGAGCGCGACGGGCCTCCTACAACACGGGCGGCTGATGCCTGGAGCAGAAGCTGACCTTGTAGTACTAAGTCCAGATGGGAACGTAAAGAGGACGATCGTCCGCGGGCGTGTTGCCTAAACCTGTTCTGGACTTTTTTCCCCGAATATTCTCCCGCTACAGACAAATCTGCCAGGCTCGATTGTCGTATCCTTGAGATCGCAACCTGCACCCTTTTCGCCACAACCGCACCGAAATTATTTCTACACTTCTCGCAAAGGATGCTCTCGACAACCCATCTCAGGGCGATGGCATTTGTGTTGCACACGAATGGGATCGCTGCCTCCCCGCGCTTAATGCTACAGAACGCTCTGGCCCAGCTTGGGACGAACCCGCTGGATTGGCAATCTGCAGTAAAAGGAGAGTTGGACCTCCTGAGTGTGTTGCCAGTTAGGCCTTCGCCGTCGGCACAAGTGACTCAGGCCTATCTGACTACACTCAGGGACCCTCTATGCGGGCGAGGCTTCACCAGATCATTGCGTCACTGCCGCAGCCCCTTGCGGTCGTCATTCCGAATCCGAAACGGTGCTGGAAGAGAAAGAGGACTTGAATGTCAAACTCGGGATGCGCGCTCCCTGCTGCAACAGAAGTCTAACCAGGATTAATTCGGCTTGCGCTCTTTTGCCTCTGCCAGGTAGCGCAAGAGCAAGGCCTCATCGGCGCGAGTTAGCTGATCGAGGAAAGATGTATCCACGTTGCTGTCTTCGACGGTCTTCGACGTATTTGACTGCCGAAGCTTGTCGCCGAGTTCCGGATCGTTGCTCATTACCTGGGTGTAGAACCACAGGAAGTGCCGCATCTGGTCGAGCGCCTTGCACAACACCTGGATCGCTTCGGTCTCGGGCAGCGCACTCAGGGCTTCCATCAACTCCGGATCGCTGGGCGCTTGCATGGCGGCGCAATTCAGCTCCCGCTGAATCACTCGCAGGTCCTCGGTAACTCGCATCATCCGTGTATGAAGGTCGTCCATCTGTGAATCGATTCCCGAGGCCATTTTTGTGGAGTTTAAGTTGTGCCGTTAGAACATCTCATCGGCAGCGCCGAGCGGATAGATGTCCCACGATCATGCGCTTTGGTAATTCACGCAATTACTTTGGTCTGATAGCCACCCCCCGGCTTCGAGGCAGGGCGAAATCGGCGTCTAGCAAGGCTTTTCACGCGTAGCGCCTTTGTCCTGTGTGCAGCGTCATCCGCACGTCTGGCTCAGCGCTGTCGCCAATAGTGCAGTCGCAACCGGTTCCAAGGTCACCACCCCCCGCACCGGCGTAACAGGTGCGACGTAGATCTAGATGTGCCATGCGGCCAGCGCCAAAGCCGCAACTGTTGCCCAAGTGACGCTGGTTTGTGATACAAACCTGCGGTAATGGAACTCCAACTCTCTTCTGCTAACGCGCCAAGTCAAGAACTGATCCGGGCCATCGGCCGCTGGAGCCTGGTCGCGCTGGTCGTGAACTCCATCATCGGCAGCGGCGTCTTCGGATTGCCCTCGACGGTCGCAGGTCTAATCGGCAATTACAGTCCGTACGCCGTGATTGGGGCCGGCCTCGGGATGAGCGTGATCATGGGCTGCTTCGCCGAGGTGGCCTCACGCTTCCAGCAAGCGGGCGGTCCGTATCTCTACGCGCGCGTCGCCTTCGGACGCCTTATGGGCATTCAAACTGCGTGGATGCTCTGGCTCGGCCAAGTGGCAGCGCCTGCTGCCAACGCCAACCTGTTTGTCATTTATCTCGGCGAGTTCTTCCCGCACGCCAAGGACCCGATTCCACGGGCGGTGATTCTCACCGCGTTGGTAGGCTTTTTGACTTTCATCAACATTCGTGGCGTACGCGCCGGAGCGCAGGTCAGTAACCTGTTCACCGCAGCGAAACTCTTGCCGCTGTTTGCCGTGATCATTTTAGGTCTGTTCGTGCTATACAACCATCACTGGACCGGCGCGAAGGCGTCCGCCGGATCGCCCAGCGTGGATCAGTGGATGAAAGCGGTGCTGCTTCTGGTCTTCGCTTATGGCGGATTCGAGACCGCCCTCGCTCCGATGAGCGAGGCGAAAGATCCTCGCCGCGACGCTCCGTTTGCGCTCTTCACGGCTCTGGTGCTCTGCACAGCGATTTACGCTTCCATCCAATGGGTGGTCGTCGGAGTGCTGCCCGATGCCATGCACAGCCAGCGCCCTCTCGCCGATGTGGCGCGTATCGCGATCGGACCTGTGGGCGCAGCTTTGGTCGCCGTCGGCGCGCTCATCTCTTTTTACGGATATCTCAGTGCCAAAATTCTAGCCATGCCACGCGTGCACTTCGCCCTCGCCGAGCAGGGGGACTTCCCCAAAGCCTTTGCCGCCGTGCATCGCCGCTTTCGCACACCTTACGTTTCGATTCTCGTGTTTGCAGGGCTGGTTTGGGGATTTGCGCTCATGGGAGAATTCAAATGGAATGTCACGCTCTCCGCCGTCGCCCGGCTTCTTTACTACGGCGTCGGCTGCGCCG
Organism: Candidatus Sulfotelmatobacter sp.; assembly: GCA_049584315.1. Lineage (GTDB taxonomy): Bacteria > Acidobacteriota > Terriglobia > Terriglobales > Acidobacteriaceae > Sulfotelmatobacter. Next base: position 11,115 of record JBAUXO010000216.1, read on the forward strand.
CTCTGCCGGTACTGCGCCGCAATCAGCCCGAAGGAGCACACCCGATGTTCCACCTACCCGCAGGGAATTTCCTCGCCGTGCTGGGCGTGCTCCTGTGTGCGGTTCTGGTAACCCGCGTGGACTTCGGCCAGTCGCTGATTCTGGTTGGAACCGTCGCGCTGGCCTTTGTGAACTGGGCGGTTGTTCGAAACCGCAAGACCAGCGATTCACTTCGGTAGAGATAGCACCGCGTTCGCCTGCGATGCTTCCAATGCCGTATGGATTGCTGGTTTCGAGACGCAGTAAATTACTTCGTTTCCGAGAACGAATGCTCCATTTCCAGAAGCATTTTCTTGCGCTCCACGCCCCAGCGGTAGCCGCTGATGTTGCCGTCTTCGCGGACCACGCGATGGCAGGGAATCGCCACCGCGACGGGATTGGTGGCGCAGGCGCGCGCCACGGCACGGGTGGCGGTGGGCTGGCCGATCGCCTTCGCTACCTCTCGGTAAGAGCGAGTCGCGCCGAACGGGATCGACTGGAGATAAGTCCACACCCGCCGCTGAAAAGCGGTGGCCCGGATGTCCAACGGAAGCGAAGCGTTCAATTCCCTTCCCGTCATCTTCGATAGCAAAGCTTCGATCCATACCTGCAATCCGCTTTCGTCAGCCTTGCGCACGGCAAAAGGAAATTCGTGCCTCAGGCCTTCGATCAATTCGGCGTCGGACTGCGCAAACTGAATCGCGCAGACGCCAAGGTCTGTGGCTGCGATCAACATCCGTCCCAGGGGCGAATCGGCAATGGCATAGCGAATGGCGGCTGCGATTGCGCCCCGCCGATATTTGTCGGGCGTCATGCCCAGTTGCGACGCGGTCTTCTCATAGAGGCGGCTGCTCGAGCCGTAACCCGCGTCGTACATGGCGCGAGTCACATTGTCGCCGGACTGCAGGTTGCGCTTGAGCTGGCGCAGGCGGCAAGAATCGGCGTACTCCCGCGGCGTGATTCCGAGCACGGCCTTGAAGCGGCGCTGCAGATGGAAGGGACTTTGACGGAATGCTTTCCCCAGACGTTCCAGCGTGATGGACTCATCCAGGTGTTGCTCGATGTAGCGGCAGATGGCTTTGACCGTATCCGATTGTGGATTGCCGCTGAACTCTTTCGGCCGGCAGCGCAGGCAGGCGCGAAATCCGGCCTCCTCCGCCTGCTCTGGACGCGAGAAGAACGTTACATTCCCGCGCCGCGGGCGGCGCGCCGCGCACGACGGCCGGCAATAGACCCCAGTCGTGGCCACGGCAAAAACAAATTGCCCGTCGCGGCGGGAGTCGCGTGCGGCCACGGCATCCCAGAGCTGATCGTCGCCGCGCTGGGCATTTCCGGGCTTAGTCCTTACGTTGGAGTTGAGCGTGGACACGGTCACGTCGTCTACAAGTATGGCATTGGCGGTCACGCTTGGGAAAGGCAGGTTAGTCGCAGTCATAATAGGAAGAGTATTGAGCAGATGTCGGGAACCGACTATCCGATTCTTGCGGGCAAAAGAGATTTGCACTCGTAGGGGGAAGCGACTAGATTTCCTGGGGGCTCTGGGAACATAACTGATTGAGGATAAATCCATGAAAAACATACGTTTCGCCGGGATTGGGATTCTGATAGCGATGCTTCTGACCGCGAGCCTGGCACAGCAGCCGACGCAGCACCTGCTGGGCGCCGACGAACTGAAGAAGGTGGTGCCTGCAGAGTTTTTCTTTGCTGGACAGAAGGCGGCCACGCAGATGCGAAACGCGACGGGATTTCAAGCGGCCGAGGGAAAGGTAGTATTCGCCGCTCTGGTCGACACCTCAGGATACTCCACGGCGGTACAGCAGAAGTATCAAGGTTTGTTTGTCACCGAATCCAAGCTGAATATTGGAGGATCCGAACTGGCTTCAGGGGCTTACGGCTTCGGGTTTGAAGCGGACAAGTTCGTAGTAATGAATGTGGTGAACGAAGACTTGCTCGGCGTTCCCTTCCAAACAGACGCCTCATTGAAGCGGCCGGTTCCTCTGAAGTTCGTTGAGGAAGGCGGAGCATACAAGCTGTACGCCGGAAGGAAATGGGTTGCGGTAAAGCCTGAGTAAATTGCTCCGGTTGAGACTGAGGGGGAGTCCTGCTTAAACGGGCTGATAAAACCGTTTGCTTGCCGCGGCCACCTGGAGAATGCCGGCGAACACACCCTAAAGTTCCCGACAGGATTGCCGATAGCCTGGCTAAGCGGCCCCCTGGTAGGCTTTGGCCGGGGAGTGTGAGGATTTGGCCGGGGGAATAACGTCGATCAGTTCGATTTCGGCCGCAGGCCTCGGTCCGCATAGGCTCTCGTCCAGCAAGTCCTCTCAGCAGCAGGAATTGCAAACGCTGCGAAGCAGCCTTGCGCCGGGCGATCTGAACGGCGCTCAGTCGACGTTTCAGGCGCTGCAAGCGATCCTGCAAAATTCAGCCACGTCCTCGGGAACTATGTTGTCGGCCAATTCTCAACTCTCCACTGACCTCTCCGCCCTCGGCAGTGCGGTTTGCGACCGCGCTGGGGTGGTCAGAAAAGCTCGGCCTCAGCCGCATGGGTCAACCAGGCCACCGCCGCTTCGCAGTCCCTGCCGCCGGTCGAAGGACTGCTGAGCACGTTGAATTCGGATAGCGCTTCTTCCACCCAAAAACGATTTCGATACTCCAAAGCGTGTATGCCAGTCAGAGTGGCCTGAACGTGCTGGCGTAGAACTTCCTCCCCATCTTTAAGGAGGGCTTTGACGAGTGCCTTCTGATTGCTCCAGGCTTAATTGCCCAGAGGTTGGAAGGGGCCGATCATGCTGGAGAAACCGGCACGCTTGCGTAGTTCGGCGAGGAGTGCGCTGGCCGCGTTTGTGTACGTTTTGCTGGGATCGGATGGATCGGCCCAGACGGCGTCGTAGACGATTTGAGCCGCCTCCTTCACGTCCATGTGCAAAGCCGCTTCGCACACGTCCAGCCGCTCCTGCAGACGGTCATAGCAGGGCTTGCAGATCGAAGCCACCTCCGCGCCTTGAACGTGATAATCGCCCAAAGTGCAAACCGCAGGTGCACTTGCGACCTCCGCATGCGCCGCAAACAGCTGGGACTTGAACTCTTTCAGAAATGCTTCCCGCTCCTGCTCGATGAGAGCAGTGTCGGGCGCCGGCTCACCCGCGGCTTGTGACTTCGGAACGGCAGGAACCACGTGGGGCGAAACTCTTTCTTTGGTGTTACAAGTGGGACAAACGTCGAGGTCCGCGGGATAGTAAAGACGACACTTGGCGCAGGGCAAGCCGTAGCCCGAGAACTTGTACGCGGCCTCGCCCGGAGCGGCGAAGGTGCGTCGGTCCGGCGATGCGGAATTCGGATGGCGGACGTCATTTCGGACGTCGGCTCGCGCGTCGTTCTCTGAGCGCGCCGCTTTTGCGGCTGCGGCTTGTGCCGATCGGGTTACATCCATGAATCAGAGACTCCCAGATACCCAGTCTATGGAACTCCGTGACCCTGCGAAAATGCCGGGAGTACACAACCGGCACTGTCCCGTGGTTACCGGGAATTCATTTCTTTCATCAGCTTCAGCAGCTCTTCGCGGCGGGCGCGGTAGAGAGTGCGGTCCGGATCAAGGCGCGCAGCGGCATCGAGCTCGGCCAGAGCTTCCTGGTAGCGATCCATGGTCATGAGGCAGGCGGCGAGTGAGTAGTGGTTATCCGGCGAGGCATTCAAACGAAGGGCCTCGCGGAATTCCTTTTCCGCCGCTTCCAGCTGTTGCTGCTGAAACAACGCGCTGCCCAGAACATGGTGGGCGCTCTCGGAATCGGGATTGAGCGTAATCGCCAGGCGCAACTCGTGCACACCCTCCTCTAACTTGTCGTTGAGGACGAACACCTCCCCCAGCATGCGGTGTTCGGCAGCGCTGGTAGGATTTTGGAGAATCGCTAATTGCAATTCCTGCGTGGCGTTACCGTAATCCTTCTTTGACAGGTAGGCGCGCGCCAGGCAGCCGTGACCCTGCTGCCACTCGGGATGCTGGCGATAAAGTTCGCGCAGTTCGAGCATGGCGGCATCAAAATCGCCCTTATCGCAATAGGTGTTGCCTAGATTATTACGGACGGAAGCTTCCTCGGGCGCCAGACGCTTGGCTTCGCGATATTCAGTGATCGCCTCGTCCAGCTTATCTTCTTCGTGCAAGACCACTGCGAGGTTGGAATGGGCTTCCCAAAATGATGGGTTCAGATGAATGGCCTGGTGGTACGCAATGATAGCGGCGGCCAGATTCCCCCCAGCGTGTAAGGTAATCCCCAGATCATAGTAAGTATCGGGGTTAGCGGTATCGCGAGCCAGCGACTCATCAAAAGCATGGACGGCAGCCGCGTATTGTCCATTGGAATAAAGAGCCAGGCCGAGGAACTGGTACGCCTCCGCGTTCTGGGGGTCCATGCTGAGGGCGGTGCGAGCTTCCGCGATCGCGTTGGGGCCATCATCCAGGCGATAGAAGATGTAGGCCAGGCTGCTGTGGTTCTCCGGGAGATCCGGCATGAGTTGCGCCGCCTGTGTGATCTCGTCATAGGCGTCATCCCAACGCTCCTGCCGGATGAGCATACCACCCAGTGCGAAGTGCAGCGCGGAGTTCTGCGGGGCAGCAATTACGGCCGGGCGCAAGTCCAGTTCAGCTTCGTGGAAGCGCTGAGCTTTGGCATCGGCGGCAGCCTTCAACAGCGGCGTAGGTATCTCGGAGGCTGCCGGAGTAACAGACGATTTCACTTCGGTCAAGGTGCGAAGCAGATTTGCATTAGCACCAGCGGCTTCGAATTGATGAATCTGATCCTTACCGGGGACGCTGGCGATGCCGCGTTCTTGAACGATGCGCACCAGGCGGTTGCTGGGAACGCCCGCCATGAGCCAAGCCATGAGTTGGACATAATTCACGGGCTGGCTTTCGCTGCAATGGGCAGCGAGGGCCGCCGAGAGAAAAAAGAAAAAAACTGCAAGGCCCTTGCGCTTCACTCGATTCTCCGGAGTCGGTTGGCTTGCGGGGTTGCGCTCACCACAGCGCCTCTTGCCGCGATGATTTCAGCGGCGATGTCCAGCCGCTGATTCACATTAGCGTGACCACTGAACCGGAGGTAAGGTCACGGAGGTAACCTAGGGGGACTAGGTAGGGCGGCGTTTTGAAAATTGCTTGAGGCAGGAGAAATGACTGGGGGACCTAACCGGGTTTTGACCGTCACGACGCAGCGTGATCTTGATCACAGCGCCGTCTCCGCGGATGGCAGCATATCAGTGCGGGTGGTTTTCAAGTACAGATTTCAGAATCTGTGCGGGGAGGGGTTTGACTTCCCCCTGCCCATCCGGTAGCGTATTAGTAGGTTGTAGTGTGGTCCTTGGAGGTTCCGATGTTTGAGGGTTTGTTTCAACCGACGCACCTGATTATCATTTTCGCGATTGCCCTGTTGGTTTTCGGTCCCAAGAAATTGCCTGAACTGGGCAAAGGGCTGGGTGAGGGGATTCGTGCCTTGAAAGAAGGCATGAAGGATACTCCGGCCACGCCAGCCTCGACCGAGCAGAGCAAGAGCACCGAATCCAAAGAAACCAAGGGCTGAGTGAGTTTGCTTCGCGAGCAGTAATCTTCTTTCATTCAATCGCCGCTTTGTGCTGTTTCCTGTCCCATTTTGTTCCAGGTATTCCGGGCCATCTAAGCGTTTGAGCTGAAAATTGACTCTTGAAAGTGGAGGTGGGTGGTGGTGCGTAAAGTCGAGTTTGTCGTTCTAATTGCGTTCTTGGGATTAAGTTCAGCAGTCTTTGCCGATCAGATCACATTGAAGAATGGGGATCACTTGACTGGTACCGTCGTGAAGTCGGACGGCAAGACCCTAGTGCTACACACCGAGTTCGCGGGCGACGTGACGGTCGACTTTAAGGCAATCGCGCAGATCACGACTGACAAAGAACTGCACGTAACCACATCGGACAAGAAAACTGTTGTCGGCCCCGTCACCACCAGCGACGGCAAAATCGAAGTCGCCACCAAAGCCAATGGCACGGTGGAAGTGCCAACCGAAAATGTCGCGTTGATCCGCAACGACGCCGAGCAGGCGGCTTACGATAAGTCATTGCATCCCGGCTTGCTGCATGGCTGGAATGGCGGTGCCAATGTTGGGTTCTCGCTGGCCCGCGGCAACAGCCAAACCAGCAACCTGGCGTTGGCGATCAACGCCGTTCACGCCTCGTTGAACGACAAGATTACGATCTATACGACTTCGATCGAGACCAACAACGAGTTGGCAACTCCCAGTACGGTGGCCAATCTGGTCACGGCTGGAATTCGTTACGATCGGAATATTAACCCGCGTACGTTCGGCTTCGTGGGCGCTGACTTCATGAGCAACGCGCTACAGGACCTGGATCTGCGTGGCGTGTACGGGGGGGGCCTGGGCTACCATGCGATCAAGTCCGACAACACTACGTTGGACCTGCTGGCCGGCTTGAACTACACCCACGAAACCTATTCGAATGGAGCAGTCAATACACCGGTAACGGTTCCTCCCACCTACGTCTCTTATGGCGTGACGAACAGATTCGCCGCGCTCACTCTGGGCGAAGAACTGATGCACAAGGCCGGGAAGAGTACGGTGATCACGGAGAAGCTCTACCTCTATCCAGACCTGTCGAGCGGATATAGCGGCCAGTATCGGGGGGAGTTCGACCTGGGCACGGTGACGAAGATCAGCAAATGGCTGGGCTGGCAGAATCAGTTCACTGACCTCTATGTGTCGAACCCGCCGATCGGCAGGAAGGATAACGACGTGATCTTTACCACCGGGCTGAACTTCTCGTTCGCCCACTAACCATCATTCCCCAAGCACCAGTCGAAGAGCCGCCCGCGAAGGCGGCTTTTTCGTTTACGATCAATCCGGCCCCTGTCCGGCGGGCCTTTGTTGCTCACCATCACTTGAACAACCCGTCTACTACCGAGTAGAGTACTGTCTTCCGTTTTCGGGTTCTTTCAGTCCCTCACCAACAGGAGTCTGCTCGATGCGTCACGCCCTGATAGTGCTGATTGCTGTCTGCTGCTGCGGAACGTTTTCCTTCTCCCAAACCGCGGACGAACTGATTGCTAAGAACATCCAGGCCAGGGGTGGACTGGAAAAGATGAAGGCCATCAAAACCATGCGCATGATGGGCAAGTTCGAAGGCGGCGGAGGGTTCACCGCGTCGGTAGGCCAGGAGAACGAGCGGCCCGATCTGATTCGCGAGACGTTTACGTTGCAGGGGATGACGGCGGTGCAGGCCTATGATGGCACCGCGGGCTGGCAGATCCAGCCCTTTGGCGGGAAAAAAGACCCCCAGTTAATGGGCGAAGACGATCTGCGCGACTTGCTGCTGGATGCCGATTTTGACGGACCGCTCGTGGATTACAAAGAAAAGGGCAGCACGGTGGAGTATCTCGGCCACGACGTGGTGGATGGCGACGACGCCCTGCGCTTGAAGATTACGCTCAAGAATGGCGACATCATCTATGACTATCTTGATCCCGATACCTATATCGAGATCCGCAAGGAAATTCAGCAGTTTATCCGCGGCTCGGTGCGGGATCGCGTGGTGGGCCTCGGCTCCTACAAGCCGGTTGCGGGAGTGATGTATCCCTTCTCTATTTCACAAGGACCGAAGAGTCATCCTGACGACCAGACCACGACCGTACAGAAGATGGAAGCGAACGTCACCATCGATCCCGCGGATTTTGCCCTCCCCGCTTCGCTGAAGACCGAGGAGAAGAAGTCCGGGCTGGTCGGGATTCATTGATCGCTCGGCGTGAAAGTCGCGACGAAAAATCATCTGCCAATAAATAAGAGGATTCGTAAACATGAAAGCATCCGCTCATAAGTCAGGATTCACAACCAAGCTGAGTGCAGGGTTAACTGGAGCTGCCATGGTCTTCGCTGCGGTCCAGGCCGGCGCACAGGCACCATACCGCTTTGACTCCGCGACGGTCTCCGGATTGCCGGCACGCAATATCGGTTCGGCCACCATGAGTGGACGTATCGCCGCGCTGGATGCGGTTGAAGAAAACGGCCGCATCACTGTGTTTGTGGGCGCAGCCAGCGGCGGAGTGTGGAAGTCAGTGAACGGCGGCACGACCTACAAGCCGGTGTTCGATCGCGAAGACGTGCAATCCATTGGCGCAATAGCGATTGATTCTTCGAATTCGAAGATCGTGTGGGTGGGCACGGGAGAAGCCTGGACGCGCAACAGCGTTTCCGTGGGTGACGGCGTGTATAAATCGACCGACGGCGGCGAGAATTGGACCAACGTTGGCCTGAAGGATAGCGAGCACATCGCCAAGATTCTGGTGAATCCCAGCGACAGCAATGACGTGCTGGCCTGCGCCACTGGACATCTTTGGGATGACAACGACGAGCGCGGAGTCTACCAGACGTCCGATGGGGGGAAAACGTGGAAGAAAGTTTTGGCGGGGGGGAACGGCTCGAGTGGCTGTGCGATGATCGCGCGTAGCAAGCAGGAACCGAAAGCGATCTATGCGGCCCTGTGGGATTTTCGGCGGCAAGGTTGGACATTTCGCTCTGGCGGTCCCGGCAGTGGATTGTTCAAGTCGATCGACGGCGGCGCGACCTGGCAGGAAATCAACGAGACCAACGCCAAAGGCCTACCACCGAAGCCCTACGGACGAATCGCGGTGCAGGTAGCGGAGCCGAAACCCAACGTTGTCTATGCCAACATCGAGGCGGAAAAAGGAAGAGGACTCTATCGCTCCGATGACGGTGGTGGGACTTGGACCAAACTCGATGCCAGCAATTACATGGTCTGGCGTCCCTTTTATTTCGGAAACCTGATTGTTGACCCCAAGGATGAGAACAAGATCTTCAAGCCCGATCTCATTTTGCTGCTCAGCAACGACGGAGGCAAGACTTTCAACGTGGTTTCGAGTGCGGCGCACGGCGATTTCCACGATGTGTGGATCAATCCGAAGAATACCAACATTGTAATTGCGGGCGACGACGGAGGCTTGTGGCGCAGCGAAGACGGCGGCAATCGCTGGAAGCATCAGATGAACCTGCCGGTCTCGCAGTTCTATCACGTGAGCGTGGATAATGCAGATCCCTACCATGTGTATGGTGGCTTGCAGGACAACAGTTCGTGGGTCGGCGATTCTTCCTACCCGGGCGGCGTAACCAACTCGCGCTGGGAAAACATGTTCGGTGGTGACGGTTTCTGGATGTTCGAAGACACCTCCGATCCCGACTACCTGTACGCGGAGGCGCAGGGCGGGGAGATCGGTCGCGTCAATCGCTACACGCACGAAACTCGCGACATCCATCCTTGGCCGAATTATGGCGAGAAGAAATTGCGCTTCAACTGGAACACGCCGATTCACATGAGCCCCAACGAGAAAGGGACGATTTACATCGGAGCGCAATTCCTATTCCGTTCTCGCGATCACGGCCAGTCTTGGGATCGCATTTCTCCCGATCTGACAACCAACGATCCGGAGAAACAGAAACAGGAAGAGTCCGGCGGCGTGACCATCGACAATTCCTCCGCGGAAATGCACACCACCATCTACTCGATTTCGGAATCGCCAAAGAATGGGCAGATTATCTGGGTTGGCACCGATGACGGCAATGTGCAGATCACGCGAGACGGCGCTAAAACGTGGACGAATGTAGTTGGGAATGTCAGCGGCCTGGGAAAGAACTCCTGGGTCTCCACCATCGAGGCCAGCCGCTTCGACGAAGCGACGGCGTACGCCACGTTCGACCGGCACACCTTCGGCGACATGAAGCCCTATGTCTACAAAACCACGGATTATGGACAGACGTGGACGGCGCTTCCAGCGGAGGAAAGCGGCGTGCGCGGATTTGCTCATGTGATCAAGGAAGATACGGTCGACCCTAACGTACTTTTCCTGGGCACCGAATTTGGGCTTTATATTTCGGTGGATGGCGGACAGCGCTGGGCGCAATACAAGGGAACGGACTTCCCTTCCGCACCGGTGGATGACATCGCGGTGCAGGCACGCGAATCCGATCTGGTGGTGGCGACACACGGACGTGGCATCTGGATCGTGGATGACATCTCGCCGTTGCGTGCGCTCACTCCGGACGTGATGGCCAAAGAGGCAACCCTGCTGCCCGGGCGGCCTTCGATCCAGTATTTCGATGTGAGTGGCGGCTGGCCGGAGGGGGACGAGACTTTCCACGGACGCAACCGGCCTGCGGACGCGCAGATTACCTACTACCAAAAAGGCCGGCACATCTTCGGCGATTTGAAAATCGAGATTTTCGATCAGGACGGCAAACTCGTGGACACGGTGGCGGGAAGCAAGCATCGAGGATTGAACCGTGCCGGGTGGGGAATGCGCGTGAAGCCTCCGGCGGTTGCGCCGGCGGCGTCGGCCCTGTTTGAAGCGGCGCAGGGGCCCCGGGTGTTGCCCGGCAAGTACACAGTGAAGTTGACCAAAGGAGATCACACCTACACCGAAGAACTGGACGTTGCGATGGATCCACGCGCGAAATATTCGACCGAGGAGCGCAAGGCGCAATTCGATCTCTCGATGAAGGTCTATAAAGAACTGGAGCACATGACATACGGAGTGGAGGCAATCGAAGGAGTGCGCGACGCCGCCAAGGCGCGTGCCGCCAAGCTGACGGAGAAAGATCCTCTTCACAAACAACTGCAGCAACTTTCCGCGGATTGTGACGCGCTGCGCGGGAAGATTGTGGCGACGAAGGAAGGCGGCATGATTACCGGTGAGGAACGAATCCGCGAACACTTGGGCCAGCTCTACGGCGCGGTCACTGGATACGACGGCAAGCCGACGGACTACCAGGTAGCGCGCACCGAGTCGCTGGGTCACGAACTGCAAGATGTGATTGATGACTTCCACACACTGACGCAGAAACAACTCGCAGCGATCAACGCCGGATTGAAGAAGAAGAAACTGGAAGTGATCAGCGTTCTGGCCGAAGCCGACTGGCAGAAAAAGAGAGACGAGTCTTCCGCGGCGGCTGGGGCGGGCATGCGGCGAGAAGAAGGACAGATGCGGGAGATGGACTAAGGCTGGCGGCGCAGCCTTTAGATTCCCGCTGCTGGCTAGGCCAATTCCAATTCAATCTTCTTTGTAGCCGGATCGAGCTTCGCGATCCGGAACTTGCGGATCTGCCCGGCGCGAACCGGCTCCGGCTTCGCGTTAACAGTAGGCGTTGCGCCCTTCCAGCGCGCCTGCAGCATGGAGCCTAGGGAAGACAAGTCGGGCTTCGCGTTGGACTTTGACGGCTCCAATGCGGCCGGCCGTTTTTCGCCGTCCGACCGCGTGGATGCCTCCATTCGGCACGATGCCTGAATGCCTTCGCCTAGCTCCACACGCGCGTGCCCATCCGAAACTTCCGTCATGCGGCCCGTAACCATATCGCCTTCTTTATGCTCGGCAATATATTCATCCAGACCGCTCGGAACCAGTTGCTTTATTCCTAAGCGCAACTGGCGCTTCTCCATATCAACGGCCAGTACCTGAGCCTTAACTATCTGCCCGACCTTCAGCACTTCCTGCGGGTGATTGATTCGTTTCTCCGCGCTCAAGTCGCTGATGTGAATCATGCCCTCCACCCCTTCGGAAAGCTGCACAAAAGCGCCAAACTTGGTGAGGCTGACTACCGGGCCTTCGATCACTGAACCAGCGGCAAATTTCTCCCCCGCATCGGCCCACGGATCTCCGAGCGCCTGTTTCAGTCCCAGCGACATTCGCCGCTCGGTCGCGTTCACTCCCAGGATTACCGCCTCCACGCTTTCGCCCGGTTTGACCAGCGTGCTCGCGCTTCTCAACTTCTTACCCCACGACATCTCCGAAATGTGGATCAAGCCTTCAACCCCAGGCTCCAGTTCCACGAAGGCGCCGAACTCGGCAACGCGAGTTACTGTACCGCGAACACGCTCGCCGACTTTGTACTTTTCAGCGACTGCATCCCAGGGATGAGCCAGCAACTGCTTCATGCCAATAGAAATTCGGCGCTTGTCCGCGTCAGTCGAGATCTTCAGCACTTTCGCTTCGACCGCTTGGCCTACGGAAAGCACATCCGCAGGCTTGCCGACGCGGCTCCACGCAATATCGCTTACGTGCAGCAATGCATCCACGCCGCCGAGATCGACAAAAGCACCGTAGTCGGTGAGGCTGCGAACCGTGCCGCTGACGAGGTCGCCTTCCTTCATCTCAGAATAGCGGCGATTTTTGGCCGAGCGCTCTTCTTCTTCGACGACCGCGCGACGGTCCACAACAACATCTTCGTCGGCGACGTCGAGTTTGATGATGCGGCAGAGTATTTCCTGCTCGACTAGCTTCTCCATCTCCGCGGCGTCGTGCGCTCCGCTGCGCGAGGCGGGCATGAATGCACGCACTCCCACATCGACGCTAAGTCCGCCTTTGATCACGCCGGTGACGGTAGCGACGATGGTCGCCTTCTCCGCGAACGCCTTCTCCAGCGCCGCCCAGTCTTTCGGGCGCTCGACTTTGGCGCGCGTGAGTTGGTAGTAGCCTTCCGGATCGCGGCCTTTGACCGAGACTGGCAGCTTATCTCCGGGCTTTGGAGTTTCTCCGGCGTTCTGGAAATCAGCGAGCGGCAGAACACCCTCGCTCTTGAAGCCGATGTCGAGATATACGGAGTCGGCAGAGATGGTGATCACGGTGCCCTGGATTTGCTTGCTGCCGTCTTCGCGCTTTCGCACGTGGCTCTTCTCATACTGCGAGAGCATGTCGCTAAAGGATTCGGTAGCCTCGTTGGCGGATTGCGCTTCAGGAATGCCTTGCTTGGGAATGGTTGAATTGGGCATGAAAGGTTTACAGCCTCATCGAGGGATGAATCCCAACTAGGATACCATCGCGCGCGGCAGATGCGCTGCTGTGTAGTTCGGCGAATCGACGCTATCCAAGCCATGCAAATCTGAGCGTGGTCGCCTGATTCCCTGACTAAACTACTTAAGAATCGTGGCCGGGACCGCCAGGCGATCCGCACTCCTTCCAGAGCCTTTCCCAATTCCACATGCCGGACGTCACTTCAATCGGCAACGGGAATCCCAGTTGATGCGCGAGCATACACACTTGCCCGCGATGGTGGGCTTCGTGAGACAGCATGTAGCACAGCATTTCCACACCAACCGGCCAAGGCCGAGCCCAGCCGTCTCTGAGAAACTTCTGGACGCGGCCGTCGCCACCGCTTAGCGCTTCCTCGAGCATTTCCGTGCAGCGAGCGGCGCTCTCGGCCAATCCTGCGCGGGCCTGCTGCGGGGTGCAGCGCAGGCGGTTAAGCCGGGGTGGAACTTTCAGATGCGGAGCTGTGAGCCTAACCCACTTGGAGCGGACATTGTGCACGTGGGTGAAGATCGCAGCGATAGTGCGGGCGTTGCCGGGCGGTTTGGCCGTCCAGGCGGCAGGGTCGAGATGTTCGATAAGGATCTGGTTTATGCGTTCATGGGCAGCAAATATTTGCACCGCGGCCCGGGCGAGTTGCGTCTGAACCCCGGGTGGACAAAGCTTGGGTTGGCGAAACTTGGGCTGACGCCTGGTCACGGCTCCGTACCCCTCGCCCTATCATACGTCGGCGACGTCGACAAACCGGAAGTCATTCGAGCCAACGGGTAGCCCATGTTGGCGATCAATCATCAATCACTCATTCACCTTGGCGACTCTGGTTTCTTTCTGAGCCGCGCCCGTGTGGGATGGTCAATACCCACGGGGTTGGGCGGCCAGTTTCGCCTACTTCCTAGTTTTCCAAGCTCCGACCGCTGCTGGCGATGTTCGCTGTTATCGCGGTTCCGCGCAGGTTCAGAACTGATACCACTGTCCGAAATTCGTTTCCCTGGTTGATCATCACGAGCTCCAGATCGATCCACAAACCGTCCGGGTAGTTAACAGTGGCGGTCCCAGTGCAGTCGGAGTTGAGCGCGCAGATGTGCCGGTTTCGCCGGTAGCAAATCCTGATGAGACGGGAGCCTCGCCAATCACCACAAAATCCTCTTGCATGAAGGTTCCCTCTCCGTCGAATTTTGTTATTGCGACTCCGTTTTGGGGTTGTACGATGCCGGGTGCAAGCAGAATTTCGCCTGAGATGGTTGGGGCGTACTTGCCTCTTAGGGACGCATACGAGCACGCCGCTGCTTGCGCCGGGGATGCGGCCGTAAGTGTGAGGCAGGCTACCGCTGCCGCCAATGTCGCAAAGCAGATCGAGGTGTTCACGTTTTTGTCTCCTCGATAATTCATTTGCTGGGCTCTCGGGCCTCATTCGTCTGGCACGGGAGTTCTCAAACGCCAGTAATGAAGGTTAAGTAATCGCGGACGATGGGGCGCCGGCTACCGCTGGCGGTTTGGCGCCCTTGATTACCAGCCACAGCATGAGCGCCATCTCGCCGAAGAAGGCGGGCTGGGAAATCGTAAATACCCTGGCCTGATATTGTGGCCACAGTACACCGGCGAGGCTCAAAGCAATGTAGGCGAAGCCGCCGAGCACCAGCCACACCCCCAGAAACCGAGGCAGGAAATGCGATCTGTAGACAAGCACAGCTAAGGGGAGAAGCCATACTCCCCAAAGGATCTCGGCAGCGGTGTTTTGATAGTCTCGCAGCTTGAGAAACAGCATGGCCAGGGCTTCGCGCTGAGATATGTCGAATGCTGACAAGAAATCGGCGCCCTGCGCAACCATCAGGGCGCCAAAGTCGTCCACCACGCCAACGAAGTAGATGAGGGCTGGCATCACGCCCCCAAAGATCACCACCCGCACAGCAAGGTTCCGGTCCACTCCCGCGAACAAGCGGTAAAAGGCGAGTGTGAGGAAGATCAGCACGACCGCGCCGGCGAGGTCGGCCGCGATACCGATTCGGAAAAGCAACTCGTGAGCGGCGATGTTATGAACCGTTGCGGCAGCGTTCCCCGGCACGAACAGTTTGTTGGGAATGTAGATCAAGCGCAGTGGGCCAAGGATGACAAGTAACAGGTACCAGAGTCCGGCGACTCTGCCTGGGTTGTGGACTGGACGCATGTGCGCTCCTTTGTGGTAAGGACCCTAGTCTAAGCGTCTAGTCGCAGATACGGCGAGCGGCTTAAAATGTTTCGTCCCACGGCTCCAAACGGCCCGCAGAGCCCCACTCTCGCGCAAAAGCGCGCGAGAAGTGGGGCATCCGGCCGTTTTGGAAGCAGCACCTACATACCCGGCGCGGTTTGGTTTGAGTGCAGCACGCGGAAGGTGTTTCCGCCGTTAGACCAGACCAGCACCAGCGCGTCTTGTCCCTTGGGCACTGCGGACAAGGCCTTCTGAACGTCCGCAGCATTCTGCACGGGATGGCGATCCACTTCCACGATCACGTCTCCGCTTTGCAGACCAGCGTTGTCGGCGGCGCTGCCGGGTTGCACTTGCTCCACGACCGCGCCGTGGATGTCACCGGACGCCTGCAGTTGCTCGCGCAGCTCCGGGGTCATGTCGGTGAGACCGAGACCCCAGCGCGGCTTGCCGTTGCTGTTGCTGCCAACTTCCTTGCCCTCATGGTCGCGGCTGCCCATTTCCTCCAGGGTCACCGGCACCTCGATGGTTTTGCCATCGCGCAGAACTCCCAGCTTGATGCTCGAACCGGGTTCTTTCTGTCCGACTTCGATCTGAAGCTGGCTGGCATCGCTGACTTGTTGGCCATCGAGTTGGGTGATGACGTCGCCGACTTTCAAACCCGCCTTCGCGGCGGGAGAGCCATCCTCGACTTGAGTGACCACGGCGCCTTCATTATTCTCGACGTGAAAGAACTTCGCGTTCTCCGGCGTCACGTCGCTGATTCCGATGCCCATGTAACCGTGATGCACCTTGCCGCTTCGGATCAGAGCTTCCACTGTAGGACGGACGATCTGGCTGGGGATTGCAAAGCCCATGCCCGAGAAGCTGTCCGAGTTCGAGACGAGGAAAGTGTTGATGCCAATGACTTCACCACGGGCATCAACCAGCGGGCCGCCAGAGTTTCCGGGATTGATGGCGGCGTCAGTCTGAATGAAACTACCCGGCGCACGGCCATTGCGGGAGAACGGATTCGGACGATTCAGACCGCTGACGATTCCTCGAGTCACGGTGAAGCGGAAACCGAAGGGATTGCCGAAGGCAAGAACGGTTTGTCCCGGGCGCAATGAAGTCGAATTGCCCCAGGGCGCATTTGGAAGATTGGTTCCGTCGACCTTGATCACCGCGAGATCGGTGAGCGGATCGGCTCCGATCAGCTTGGCCGTCATAATCCGCCGATCCTTGAGCGTGACGCGGATATCGACGGCACCGTCGATCACGTGGTTGTTGGTGACGATATATCCATCGGGGGAGATCAGAACGCCGCTGCCAATGCCGTGCTCAATCTGCGACTGCTGCCTTCCGGGATGGTTGAAGAACGGTGCGAACATCGGCGGAATGCCCTCGGGCATGTCAGGCATCTGGCCATCCGCCACTTCGGTTTTCGAATGCGAGGTGACGGCTACGTTCACCACTGCAGGTGTGACGCGCGCCGCCAGCGTTTCCATTGCTTGATCGAGCGAGAGCAAAGCGCTGACGCTGTTGTCATCGAGCGGCGTCGCGGTGGGGGAGGCGGCTGCTCCCTTGGCATAAGCCGGCTTGATGAATTCGTAAGTGGTTAACGACAACGCCAGCGCGATTGCCATGACAGGAACAATCAGGCGGCGGGTCAGGAGGGTCTTGGTAACCCAGGTTTTCATGCGAGTTTTCTCCTTGTACAACAACTAATTATTTAGTTTCTAAAGACGGACAAATGCTCTTCCTTCATCAAACTTGGTTAAGTGGATTTTGGAGTTATTGCTTTGTGAACTTCGCGATCCACGGGATGAAATACGGTCAAGCGCCAAACGCAAATGTTCCAGACCTGGCCATACGCGTCGATTTGCTGCGTGCGCATCACGAGCAATACGGAATTCGGCTCATTGACCTTGTCGTGGGAGCTGTTCGCGCTCGCGCTGATCATTGTGGTTTGACCTTGCGCGGCTCTTGGCGGCACGACAGCCGCGACTGACGGTTCGCTGTGTTTTCGACTTTGTACCTTCACAGTTCGCGCAAGAGCATCGTTTCTTCGGATAGTTGCCCTCGAAACCTGGAGCGAAGCCGGAATCACTCGCGCCCCGATGGCGACAGAATGATCCGCCAGTGCAGGAGTTAGCCGGGAAGCGGATTGTGAAAAGCTGGGGGCTGCGCCGTCAAATGCGATGAGCCTTGGCGCACGCGGCATCGAAATCAAGCAAGCCACGGAAATCGCGGAGACCAAGCCCAGCGCCGGCTTCCAGACCTTGGTGGCAGTCGGGCGGTCGGCATCCAGAATTCGCGCGACACGGTGCGCGGTCTGTCGCATTCTTCCGACCGCAGCCTGGGCTAACGCCAAGCTGTGGCGCAAGAAACTCTTCTCCGCGACGGTGACCAAGCACTGCGCGTAGCCACGCGGATTCGAGGTAGCGGCCAGCACGAAATCATCGCAGGCCATCTCCCGCTCGCGCGAGAGACGATCGCCGACCCACCAAATCGCGGGATGAAAAAACAGAAGCGCATTCAACATTCTTTGCGCGAGATTGGTCCAGTCGTCCCAACGTCGCAGGTGCGCCAGTTCGTGCAGGAGAATGGCGTTGAGTTCGACGGGAGAGAGTTCCGCGAGCGCCCACGCCGGAATCACGACGGCCGGCTTCAGAAAACCGATTGCCGTTGGCACACGCACGCGGTCCGAGGTGCAGAGAGTCACGCGCCGTCCAGAACCGAATTCGTTCAGAGTTTCGCGAAGAACCGGATGCAAAATAGAGAAATCGATGGCCGCACAACTTTGGCGCAATCTGCCCAGCTGCCAAAAACTCACGCCGACTTTCGCCAGGCCTATCGCGGCGATCACGGCCCAGACGGCCAAGGCGTCTAGCGCCCAAGAACCGGGTAACCGGAAGGTGAAATGGGACGCCGTCGCGGCCACGCCGGCGGCATGGGATCCTAGGCTCTCGACGATGGGCAGGAGCGCGATGGCCGCTAAAGCTGAAAACCACATCGCAAAACGAGTGCTGGAATTTTGCCGCCTCAGGGCCAAGAGCATGACCCAGATGAAAAGAGCAACGATGATACCTTCTGCCGTGCTGTTCAGCACTCTGCCGGCAAAAATCTCGGCTAAGGTCTGCCAGTGACCTGCTAGCGCCATCGGATCACCTGCTCCCTTCCAGCATCTTTCGCAGACGCTTTAGCTCGGCGGCATCCATGCCGCGGTCTTCAAGAATGTTAAGGACGAGCAGTTCGTGGGAGTTCCCAAAAAAGCGGTTGACCAGACGCCCGATCTCGGAGCGGGTAGCTTCCTGACGCTCTACTAGCGGCGTGTAGACGAACGCGCGACCGTCCTTCACATGCTTCACATAGCCCTTCTTCTCAAGGATGCGGACCGTGGTCAGCACGGAGTTGTAGGCCAGAGGCTCCTTCTCGGGGAGGAACTCCTGCATTTGCTGCACGGTCGAAGCGCCCTTCTGCCACAGCACTTCCATTAGCCGTAATTCCGCTTCCGTAAGAGTTGGGGACTTTCTCGGGGGCAAATGCCATCCTCCTCGACCCGTTGTGTTAGACGTACAGGGTATTGGATTGTCAACTAGTAAATTAGTTGCACAAACTTTGTGGCGGGTTGTATGGCGAAGGCCCGCGGCTGAGACTGCCTCGTCGTGCCGCGGGGGAGGACCGCTGTCAGAATCTTCAGGGGATGGACAACAGATTTTAGCGATGCAGTGCGGATTGCCTGAACTCCGAGGGAGAGCGGCCATAAGCCTCGCGGAATGCGGCGCTGAAGTGGCTGTGACTGGAAAACCCCAGGTCCAAGCCCAAATCCGTCAGGTCGTCATACTGGGCGAGAAGGTCAAGTGCCCGTGCAAGTCGTAGGCGCAATTGATAGCGATACAACGGTAGACCTTCTACCTGTTGGAAGACTTGAGTGAGATAGACCGGCGAGCCACGTACCTCAGCAGCGATCTCGGCCAGCGTCCAGCGTCGCGACAAATCGCTCACCAACACAAGCTTCACTCGGTCCACCAACCGCTGCCGTCCGAGGGTAGCTCCCGCGGCGTGCGTGGTCCGCGGGCCTAGCGCCCGTTGTACCAGGGTCAAGGTCAGGGTCTCTGCTTCCAAAGGCTCAGCGACGTTCTGCCGGAGGCTATGCCGCAGCAGGGCCACAAGAGCTTGGGTTCGCGCATCAATTCGCAAGCGCGGTCGGCGAAATGAGAGGGTTGTGGTGTCGTGCAAGAAACCAGCCGGAGCCAGCTCACGCAATATCGCTTCACTGATGACCAACGTTAGACTGGCATCCCCACCCGGCACCGGGTGACTGATCCGGTAGCCTTCGAAAGCATTGAAAAACAGCACTTGGTTCGCTTCGCCTACGGCTTGGTCATTTCCAACGTGCCTCACGTAGACACCGCGATAGGGAAAGACCAACTGCGTCGTAGTCGTCGACTCTTCGGCGCTCTGATGTCGGCAGGTACCCCGACAATACGTGTCCCGAATCGTAATCGTCGGAGATCTCAGCAGAGATTCAACAACCAATTCAGGCACGGGTTGAGTCGCGTTTCTTAACGTCATACTCTCGATCGAAGCGGATGAGCGGTTTTCCTCGTGTGACGGAAACGAACGACTAAATCCAAGGTATCACGTCTCCTAAACAGTGGCTTAGTCCGTTCGGCCTGCCACGTCATCAGATCCGAACTGCATCACTGAATCTCAACCGAGAGATGTGCGGGACAAAGCGACTTCAAAAAGTCCCCGGCATCAAAGATTTCGCCGGCAGCGAACACGCCAGCCCTTTTACTTCGCATGCTCGCGACGCGCTGAGTGGCTTCCACCACGAGGGGTGCAGTAAATGCGTAGATGTCGCGCCCCCGTGCCACTGCCCGACGTTCCTCGCTTCCGGCGCGCGCCACTACTTCAACGAGGAAAGTTTGCGCTGAACGTCCGGTCTCATCGGCCGCTGGCGGCGGCGACAGGTCCGGATCGTCCAAGTCCTTGAGTGGCGCGAGCGTCATGTAGGTTCGAATCTCTGACACCTTTAAGTGGCGCGGAATGGTCACGCTGTCCGCCATGGTGAATTCTCCAACAACCTCCTGCGTTCCGATGGGAGGAGGGAAAATCCAGCTGACGACCGGCGCTTTGTCTGGGCGAAATTCCATTCGCTGGTTCGAGTAGACAATTCGCCGCCCGCCCCTCCGCTGTCTCGAAACTTGGGCCGTGGCCCTCGTCCCAAGAGTCGGCTTCCAGCTACTGAGGGCATACGCGAGGCAAATCTCCTCAGCGGTCGTCCAATCTCCCATGGCCGCCGTCGCGAGTAGATCCCCAAGTCCACCGTAAAAGGCCATCGCAGGCACAATCACAATGCCCGCCAGGCGTGCTCGATCCGCGTATTGGTCGAACGTGTCCGCGATGGCTTCTACCTCCGCCGCCACGTCCAAATATGGAATCTGCGCGCTCAACGCCGCTTCCATTACTGGTGCGGAAGTTCGGGCAAATGGTCCGGCGCAATTGATAACAGCTGTTGCTCCGGCAAGTGCGCGACCGAGCGACGCCGGGTCATCGACACAGGCGGGGCGCAATTCCAGCCCCGGATGCACTTCCCCAAGGGCACGCAGCTTGTCAGGATCGCGCCCGGACAGGATCGGCATCCATCCGCGTTGCCGTAACTCGGAAACGACAAAGCGTCCGGTGTGGCCGTAGGCGCCAAAAACGGTGACGCTCTGCTTCGATGTCATCGGAGGTCTCCTTTGGTAAGGAGCGATTCGTCATTCCACAGCCTTGCCGCCTCTTTTGCGATCAAGTCCGGCATTTCTTCCGGGAAGAAGAGCTTCGCACCGGGTACACGCCGCACACCTAAAGAGTTGCCAACCGTGTGATCGAGGTAGTCGGGGCTCGCTTGGGAGAAGATCTTATCGGCGGTTCCCCACACGATCCGCGTCGGAACATGACAATGCTTGAGGGCAGATGCGATACCCGCCAGCGGATTCGGATCGAGGGCCATGGCGTACGCATTCGTCAGTGCTTTCCGCTGCGGCGAACTCAGCAGAGGCCGCAAATAAATTTCAATCGCCTCATCCGTTGGATGCGTTGGATTTGCGTAGCATTGCCCTCCGAGGCCTTTCTCCGAGCGCGCGAGCGTCTTATCCGCAAGCCACGGAACGAGCCACTCGTCAGCGAACTTTCCAGCGCGCGCCAATGCGACCACCGGAAGAACTGCTGGCGGGGGGCTATCGGGCTCGGTATCGCAATTCGTGAGGAGCAACGAACGTGCGCGCCCGGGATACCGCGTGACAAAGAGCTGCGCGATCGCGCCGCCGCTATTGTTCGCGACAACGTCGACTGAGGGGATAGAAAGCTGATCCAAGAATTGTGCGAGCATTTCCACCTGGGCCTGAGGTGCCACCCTCTGGCCAGCGGTGACTTCGCTGTAGCCCAGAGCTAATAGATCCGGAGCGACACACCGATGGCCATCCGAAAGTCGCGGAATCACGCCGCGCCACTGGAAGCCGTTGAGTGGAAAACCGTGCAAAAACAACGCTCCATGCCCCTTGCCCCTCTCCACATAAGCGATGCGACCCTGATCGGTTTTGATGAACTTTCGTGTCGAACGAAATTCCAGGGCTGTCATTTCCCTCACGCTCGTTCTTGGCGTCGATCCATAAGCGTCAAAGGAACGCCTGCTCGTGTTCAGGGAAGCCGTGGCCAGCATGCCAGCACTTAGGTGAAGGAATCGTCTACGATCCATCAACTTTCCTCCTTTCCGTATCCGCGCCTTACATTTCTGTTCCGCTCAGCCCTTTTTGAGTCATTGCATTATTGTTTCGGCTTCGATTCTGGTGGCACCATTCCATCGACTCTGTAATAAGCTACGAGTTGACCGTAATGCTCCCCGGAGTGTTCGATCACGGCGTAAGCAAGACCTCCGAGGCGAATCAGCTGCGCCGAACCGTCATTCACGCTCTCGTTCAAGCCCCGGTCGCCGCTGGCCTTGATGAGGTCGGCTCCATCTTTGACACATTGCTCGACAAATGCCACAACATCGCCCTTGGTCACCCACACATTGTGTGGCGGATCGTTGTCATAGCGGGCTTTTCTAGACTGCGCTATGTCCGTGAAAAAATACATGCACCCGGAAGCGTGCAGCAATTGCTGAATGAACGAACGAGATTGAGGATTCGGCCGGTGGTCGTATTTGTCTTCTGGTAAGTCTTCGGCGATCGCAATCAACTTGCGCCCGATGTCGTTCCATCGTTCCAGCAGTTCCGTCGAAGCTGGCAAAGCCGGCTTGGGAGGATTTTGCTTTGCCACTTCCCGTTCTGCTGCCTCCCAGTGTGTGCGCAGTTCTTTATCGAATTCCTGCCAGCGTTCCTCGGGGAAAAATATTCTGGCGTTCTTAAACTCAATTCGTCGCCGAGTCCCTGGGATGTTGTCAGCCAGCCAGTGTGACCACTTGACATCGAAATACACATCATCGGTTCCCCACACGATCAGCGTCGGTGCTTTCAGTGTCTTCAACTGTGGTTCGATGGCGAGTGTGTGCTTATTGTTGAACGCCGCGAGGAACCGTTGGAGATCACGAGTGCGCTGGTCGCCAGCGGCCAGCGGACACAGATATTTGTTGATGGTGTCGTCGCTGACCTGTTCCGGGTGTTCATAGGCTGGCCCCAGGGCTTGCGGTGATCGATAGATATTCTTGTCCGCCAGCATGGCGTTGAGTGTCCCACGTAAACCGCCACCAGCCGCCATTGCCAGGAACGGCTTAAAAGCCTCGGGTGGCCAGTTATCGTGAGTGTCGCCATCGGTGAGCGTCAGACTGCGGACACGCTGTGGATATAGCGCTGCGAAAACCTGGGCAATACCAGAGCCGCTATCGTTGCCCACGAGATCGATCTGATCGATATTCAAAGCGTCCAGAAATTCCCTGAGCATCTCGGCATTCGCAGTTACTGATACGTCCTGCTCGGGGCTGATTTTAGTGTCACCGTGCGCGAGCAGGTCCACGGCGATACAGCGACGCAAATCAGACAGATCGGCTAACTGATGGCGCCATAAATACCCATTGAGCAGCACACCATGTACGAACAACGCGACCGGCCCTTTCCCTTGTTCCAGATAGCTAATTCGGCCCGACGCAGTCTGCACGCTGTGCCGGGTCGGCCAAGTTTCAGCTTCTGCACGGCCCCGCAGCAACGCGCACAGAAAAAATCCCATCGCCAGCATACCCATCACCACAAGCAGCTTGTCAGCCATAACATCACTCTCCCATACCCGAAAGTCCGAGTGAAGCTAGTAGGCCACGCATGGCAGCAGAGCCGCTGTCGGAATCTTTAGCGATTTACTGGAGTTAGCTGTGCGAACTGCCGATCCAGACTCTTGCGGTACATTTGGAGCGATCCGCCTGAATTGGATCCGTACTTCAGCTGCCGCTGCGGCATCAATGTCGAAATCATCGTAGAGGGCAGCGACCGTCAGGAATGAACGGATCTGGTTGAGAAAAAGGACGGGACAGATCGACGGTTTTCCCTCACCGCCCTCCAATAGGTTCTTACCCCTATTGCCAGAACCAATTGCGTGGCTGGTCAGCTACAGCAATATAGAGAACCGATTAAGAATTGCGCCGACTAATGCTTGGCCGATGCACCAAAGAACTTCGGCTGCTCCGGAATTGCGGCGCCGTCGGCGCGTGGATCGGACGCACCGAAATTCAGACCGGTTTTGCTATCGTGAAGGATCGCCTGGCCGCGCCCCATCAGGGATGTGTAATCGGCGTGCACCTGCAACACATGTCCCATCTTGCTCAGTGCCTGGAGGGTGGCAGGCGTCACACGTGACTCGATCACGATTCTGCAGCCCAGTTGCTGGCGATCAGTAAAACGCGGTTCTTCCATCGCAGCCTGGATATTCATATGGAAATCGACGACGTTCGAGACAAATTGGGCGTGAGCCAATGGTTGATTCAGACCGCCCATGATGCCGAATCCGATGTGCTCGTCGCCTCGCTGCATGAATGCGGGAATGATGGTGTGGAACGGGCGCTTTCTGCCAGCAAGGGCGTTAGGAGACGTGGGATCGAGCGAGAAAAGGCCTCCGCGATCCTGTAAGGCGAATCCCATACCCAGCACGGTCACGTTCGATCCAAAATTATTGTAGTTGCTCTGAATGACGGAAAGGATATTGCCGTCGCGATCGACGACCGTGAAGTAAGTGGTATCGCTGGTGCCAAGCGCCCCAGGGGCGACCGTGCAATTCGCTTTGGTTGGGTCGATGAGTGAGACACGTTTTGCGGCGTAATCTTTTGACAGAAGCTGATCGACCGGAATCTTGCTGAAACGCGGATCGCCATCGTAGGCTTTCACGTCCGCATAGGCAAGTTTCATGGCTTCGATTCGAGTGTGTAGCTCGCCTGGGCTGTGTGGACCGGCAGGATCGGGCTTGAACTGTTCCATGATATTGAGCATCTCAAGCGCCGCGATGCCGTCCCCGTTGGGCGGGAGCTCGTATATCGTCCAATCACGATATTTCGTGGAAATCGGCTCGACCCATTCAGCGGAGTAAGATGCGAGATCGTCGGCAGTCATGGTTCCTCCGAGTTCGTCGGAGGTCTTGAGAATGGCCTTGGCAATCTCTCCCTCGTAGAACGGAGCCTCGCCTTGGTTGGCGACGAGCGTGAGCGAACGGGCGACATCGGGATTGCGAAATATTTCCCCGGTCTCGGGGACCTTGCCACCGGGGAGAAATACGCGGCGGCTTTCTCTATTCGTCAGCAGGCCATCGTGATCTCCATCCCACCAGTAGTGAATGATCTCCGCCACCGGAAACCCGTGCTCGGCATAAAAGATAGCGGGGTCGAACAGGTCGCGCCAGGGCAGTTTTCCCCAGCGATTATGCAGCTTAGCCCATCCGTCGACTACACCCGGAACGGTGACGGAATCGATACCGAATTGGGGCATCGCCGTGACGCCTTTTTGGTGGAGATGCTCAATCGTGAGATCCTTCGGTGCCCAGCCGCTAGCGTTCAGGCCGTAGATTTTGCCTGTCTTTGCTTCCCAATAAATGGCAAATGATCGCCGCCCATACCATTGGAAGTGGGTTCGGTGACGTTGAGTACAGCGTTGGCTGCGATTGCGGCATCGATGGCGGAGCCGCCCTGTTCGAGGATGAGCGCCCCGGCCTGTGAAGCAGAAACCTGACTGGTGGCAACCATACCGTACTGCGTCGCGACGACGGAACGTCCGTAGGAACGGTCCTGGGCGGAGAGGCTGAATTCGGTGGCCAGGAAAACCAGCAAAATGACCGAGGATCGGAGTGCGATCATGCGGTGAGGCTCTATATCGAGTTGCGCCACGGAATCGGTGGGTCTGCGATGAGGCTATGAGGGTATCGGTTGAAAAGCAAGACAGAAGGCATGAGTGGCTGGTGCATCCAGGTGAATCGCGCCAGGAACGAACTGCAGAATCTGGGTCGTCGTCCGGAGCGGATTGCTCATTGAGCTTCGATTAAGAATGGTGAATGCGGGCGTATCAGATTTGTACCGAAACGCCAGGGGGAACTCAATACACAACCTAGGTGGATCATATGTTGTTGAAGATGGAACGAGATCGGCTGACAAAGCACTCGCCATTGAGCTGTCCTTACACTATTTGGTCAGCCAGAAAGAGAGTGCCCTGGCGATTCGGGACTATTGTGATGCCGTATGTCGCCGCTTCCAGAGTTCTGCTTCCAGTTTGACCGCGACCGCCTCCGCGTCGAGAGCAGAGGTTGCTCTCTCAGCTTGCTCCGCAAGATCCTGGCGCCCTAATCGCCGTGCGGCTTCGGACAGACTGGCTTTATGCAGCGGGCTAACTGGCTTATCGCTCGCGTGCATCAGTAATTTCCCAAGCGCCAATGTTTTCTGTAGCGCGCCCACTTCTGGCTCGCCTGGGGTTGGAATCGGCGGATAGTCCGATCGGGCAGCGTCTAAATTCAGGGCCTTTTCAAGATCATTCGCCGCTGCGGCTCGGTTTCCCAATCCATCAGTTCCCATCCCGAAGCATTTCATTACAGTCTTCAGCACACTGGTGTGGTCGTACACTTCGTTCAGAATGGTTTCTGGACTGGTGAATGGCGATACAACGACGGCCGGTACTCGAACGCCCAGTCGGTCGAAAGCGAACGTGCTTCCTCCCGGTTGCGTACTCGAAATCAAAGCCATATCGGGGGCAATCGTTGTAGGCGGAGGAACGTGGTCGTAACAACCACCATGTTCATCGAAGAGTATGAGCAAGAGAGTTTTGTCCCAGTCAGGGCTACTTCTGACCGCTGAGTAGACTCGATGGACCAGTCTGTCGCCTTCCTCCACATTCGATACGCCATAAAGCTGAACTGCATGAGACTCAGGATGCATATCGTTCTCAGGACCCCACCGAAGCGAGTCCATGTAATTAGGCTCTATGAAGGCGTAGTTCGGTAGCCCACCGGGTTTCTGCGCATCGCTCTCGAAATCGTGCATGAACTTGAAGTATTCAGGGCGCAGGGCATAGTCCCAGACTCTCTCTTGCGTGATCATGACGAGGCTCGTCACTGTCCATCCAGCCGTATAGACCTTCCAGGTACGACGGGCGTCAGAGAGCAGGTTATAAATAGTTGGTGTTTTGTTAACAAAGATCACTCCATCACCTTCGTTATCTACGTAGCCGGACGAAGTACCCGCCTGCACGAATGAGCGATTGCAAAGAGTCTGCGAGGGAATCGAGCAAAACCAGTGGTCACACACCGCGTAGTGATGAGCAAGACTGGACAGCACCGGCAGAGTCGCTGGTGTAAAACAGTTCATGATGATTTCGGGATTTTGTCCATTCTTCCGAGCATAATTATTTACAAATCCCTGCATGTTGGGTCGAGTGGAGGGGGGCGACGGGGTGTCCTTCAGGGCTAAAGCCGGCTTGTTGTACAGCTGTTCGTACACGTCCTCGTACGGCTCACCGGGGTCTGGATACGGATCTGTTGGCCTCTGCCCTTTTCCGACCGGAACGTCGCCTTTCGATGCCGGATTGGACAATTTCTTGCCGTACAGGCCATCAAAATTGGCCGGAGGTACCATATTGAACGGAGTAGGATTCGCGGGATCGTAGAGCCAGCCGAACACGTTATCGAAGGAGCGATTTTCAAGCATAAGTACAACGACGTGCTCAATCTCATTTAAGTTTGCCACTTACCCCTCCGTATAAAACTCCGTAATGCTAACAGGCTCCGCGACCACCGCAACATCTTGATACAATCCATCGCGAGGGGGAACTCAATGAATGATTTAACTGGAGTCGTGCGGTTGTTAAAGAAGGAACAGGATCGATTGATCAGGGAACTTCGCGGGATTGGGGCTGCGCTCGCAGCTTTTGGCATAGCATATGGAAAGGGAACAGGCACCAGAAAGCTATCCGCATCAGCTCGGGCGCGGATGGCGGCTGCCCAAAAAGCGCGTTGGGCAAAGGCTCGGGAAACAGCGAAGGTTGTTCCAATACGTACCAAACGCACACTCTCCGCAGCCGGGCGTAGGAGGATCGCTGCTGCACAAAAGGCGAGATGGGCGAAGGTGAAGGCCGCGAAGAAAAAAACGGCGTAGCGGTCACTGATCGCTTCACTCCCGTGGTTTGATCGGCTTGAGTGAAATCCCATCCACTCAAGCCGGTTCTTAGGTTTGAACTGCTTGTTACTCGCCGTATGATAGCCGTGCCAATGTCCCTCGAAAATTCAAGTAATGTCTTCATCTTGGTTGCTGGTGGAAATCCCTCCGCGCAGTGACATTTCGAGGACACGACCCAGCGCAGAAGGACCTGGGAAGAAGTCAGGAGATTTCTCCCTTCCCAAGAGATCGAAAACCTGGAAAGATTTATGACGGATGGTGGATTCTCCGATAGACCAAAATCTGCATCACATAGGTATGGACCAAGAGCAGACTTCCGCTCCCGAATCGACCTTGAGCCCAGGGAAATGGATCGGTCAGCTGGTGGCCGCCTTAATTCTGGCAGAGGGGATTTGGGGATTCCTCGCTTCTCTCACCAGCAATTTACTGGTGCCGTTGCTAGCCAGGGTCATGCAAGTGGACCCTCAGTCTCCGTTGTATCTCGGCAAAGGTGAGGTGAACGTTCCAGCGCTGTTCAACTCGGTGCTCGCGCTTTGCCTGGCAGGAATTGCGTTTGTGCTGCTGCACGAGTGGTCAAGGAGGAAGGGCGCGCCAGTACGAGTGAAAATGGTGCGGGTGACGAAGAAGGTTTCGCAGCCGACTGGAGCGCCGCTATCCATTGCAGCTCCTCCAGAGCCAGTTGCCGCCCCGACCCAACTGCCCGTAAATTCACTCCCGGTAGCCCAGATTTCGCAGGCACCCGTTTTTTCAGCTCCTCCGGGGCCGCCTCCGGAGCAGTCGAAGCCGGCACCACCTCCCGATGTAGCCCCGGCCAAGCCTGCGAAGCCCAAGCCTCCGAAAGAGGTCTACTACAACATCGTTGGGGAGCCTATTAATCCGACCGAGAACGATTAGGCGCACAGTCTCAGGCACGACGCACCGGTTGAGAATGCCGTCTACTGGGTTTGAGAAGCCACCAGTCGTTCACGGCGGAAAAGCTGCGCCATACTACAAGGGGAGATCGATCGTGTCCTGCCGCCGGACCGAGTCGTAACGCACCTCGTCGCCCGGCAGCACATATGCATTGAGAATGTAAAGCCGCCAACCCTCTGTCCATAAAGTGTGGTACTCATTCTGGAAATCGGAGAGTGTCCATCCGTAGACGTGAGTCTCGCCCGAATCCCCCGGGGGCAGCAATATTCTGGCCCCGGCTAAGTTCTACAGGAGTCCAAAGCCATCACGCCGGGCATCAGCACTTCCTACGGCGCTGCTTTCGACATGTTGGACGATCTCGAGACGAACGCCATTGACATACTTCATCACCAGATAGGGCAGTCCATCTTCGCTAATGCCCGCCATCCAAAAGCCTGCTCGAAGCTGGTGCCGATCGGCACACCATTCAGATTCTGCTAGGCCATCACGATCTGAAAGAGACGGCCATCCATCTCCATCTTTCGCAACGTCACTTGCACGCCACCGCCAGTGCACACCTCTCCTTCGCTCCTTTCAATTTGCATAAGGACCGCGTCCAGCGTGCCAGCGGCTTCCTTGTGGCGGCTTTTTCGAACGCGCGCCCCCCATCCTCCGTTGTGCTCCACTCAGCTCACCCAGGCGCGGCTCCGAAAAACCACTAGCGTGACTCGGGAGCAATCCGAAATCCGAAATGGATTTCCAGCCGAACACGGTTGCCAATGGTCGTAGCCCTGTCGCTGAAGGGGA
This sequence comes from Candidatus Sulfotelmatobacter sp., assembly GCA_049584315.1. Classification (GTDB taxonomy): domain Bacteria; phylum Acidobacteriota; class Terriglobia; order Terriglobales; family Acidobacteriaceae; genus Sulfotelmatobacter. The sequence goes on from JBAUXO010000216.1 coordinate 40,464, forward strand.
CCGAGATCCGCACTAGGCCTCCGGTATCACCGGGCACCCTGGGAACTCTTTTAGGTAGGTGTTGCCGATGTAACCGAGGTACTTGATTCCGATTTCGCTAGTGAAGAATCCGTCAGCGGTGTACTTGCGCAGCGTCGAGAAGAACTGGATACCAGGGCTGAGCCTGGGATCTTTGTCTGTGTTCTTGCGGAACGCGATGAGATCCAGCATTTCTGTCCGCTGCCCCGAAGCACATTGCAGGTAGGTCTGCCCGTAGCGTTCCATGCAGGTCGCGTCAAGCCACATGATCCCGCCCCCGAGTTGAAGTTGGAGATCCTTGTTCTCGCTGCTAAGCAAATCAATGAATTCGGGAGCGCCCGCTTCTACCGCGCCTCCGCTCTCCTGGTCGGGAGGGATGATCGCCTGGCACAAGGCCCGCAGTGTTTTGTACTGATGTTCGGGGAAAAATTTGGGTGCGTATTCTCCGGAGGATGACGCCGCTTTATGCGCGCTCACCATGCGGTGAGCCGTTTCTGCGGCTGCGAGCGGAACCACCCGCAGCATGGACCCGGCGGCGGCAGTAAGACTGAGGGATTTGATAAGGTCACGGCGCGAAATGGACATGAGTGGTGCTCCTCGGGTTCCCTATCAAGTTCCTGATACTACAGATTGCCTCGCTTCGCTTGCTCCAGGAGGTTTTCCGACGCCCTCCAGGATAGTGCCAGGATGGAAAGCGTCGGGTTCTTGTCAGGGCTGGTTACGAATGCTCCGGCATCGGTGACAAATAGATTTTTCACATCGTGGGCCTGGCAATACTTGTTCAGGGCTGAGTTCTTGGGATTGTCTCCCATGCGCACCGTGCCTGATTCATGAATCGCTGTGCCACCGTCGTAGAGGCCGTAAGGGGATGGGCCGTCGGTGGTGACGTCCGTCGAGTACACGCCGCCCGCGGCTTCGACAATGGCGCGAAAGGTCTGCTGCATATCTTTCGCCATTTTTGTCTCGTTCTCGCCTGCCCGCCAATGAAAACGCAGTACCCGAATGCCCCACTCATCAACAACGCTCGGATCGATTTCGCAGTACGTATTCTCATTGGGAATCATCTCTCCCAGCGCTTCCATGCCGATCGTAGCTCCATAAGAACGACGGCAGCTTTGCTTCAGGGAAGCGCCATAGCCTTCGACGTGCTCACACACGTCGTCGAATTGTTGCACCACCGGCATGAAACGGCCGCCGCCGGGCTCAATGTGATAGCCGCGCAGGAATTCGTTCTTGCGGTCGAATTTCCACCAAGGCATGTACACATGAGGCAGATAATTTCCGCCACTGCCATCGTGGTTGTGAGGCGGCATTTTCTCCAACTGGGGAAAGTAACCCGAACCCCAGCTCCCTACGCTATCCATCAGGTTTCTCCCTACCACGCCCGACGAGTTGGCCAATCCCTGGGGAAACAGCGTGGAGCGCGAATTCAGCAGCAGACGCGCGGACTCGCACGTACTGGCCGCGACCACAAAACTTCGGGCACGCACCTGCTCTTCCTCTTTTGTGGTTCGGTCGATATAAGAGACGGCTTCGGCCTTGCCGTCCTTGCCCACGACGATTTCCCGCGCCATGGCATTCGTGATCACAGTCAGACGGCCCGTAGCGAGCGCCGGTGGAATCAATACCTGACTGGAGCTGAAGTTCGAGGACGACTTGCATCCACGGGTGCATTGACCACAGTAGTGGCACGCCGGGCGTCCGTTCAGCGGCTGCGTGATGATGGCCATGCGCGCGGGCACACAAAGAACATTCACCTTGGCGCAGGCTTTTTTGAGGATCGTTTCTGTGCAGCGGGGCTTGGGCGGCGGCTGAAAAATGCCGTCCGGAGAACTGGGAATGTTTTCCTTGGTTCCGAACACCCCGATGTAGGACTCTACCTTGTCGTAGTAAGGAGCCAATTCTTCATATGAAATCGGCCAGTCATCGCCCAGGTCATCTCTGGAACGGGGTTTGAAATCCATCGGAGAGAAGCGCAAGGCCACTCTGCCCCAGTGATTAGTACGCCCACCGACGATCCGCGAACGGAACCAGCGAAACGTGGACCCTGGCGCCAACACATAGGGCTCGCCGTCAATTTCCCAGGCGCCGTTTGGCGCCATGAATTCGTCGGCCTCCTCGCCCCGCAGCTTACCACCCACGCCACCACCGCGGTGGGGAAGATCATAAGGCCAAAGATGCTCCTTGAAGTCCTTCGCCGGGTCGAGCGGCGGGCCCGCTTCCAGCATCACGACGCTAACACCGCCCTCCGTGAGCACCTTGGCGGCGGCGCCACCGGCAGCTCCCGATCCGATGATGCAGACGTCATAGACCTTCGGCGAACGAATCACTTGCAGCATCGATGACCTCCGGCAACCGGGCGATTATATCTTTGTTGTTGCTGCCGCAATTCCACTCATGCCACTCAAACTGATTATGTCGGAATCGACACTCGAGATTCTGGGCGTTTTGTCAGCAAACCTTATCTTGGGACTAGTTCAGGTTGCAAGTGATTCGCTGTAGGCGGGAGGGGATCTTACGGCTTCGCTTCTTGCAGGAAAACCACGTCAGACTTCGATTGGAAGCGCCGTAGAGCCAGATTCTTCCCATCCGGCGACCAATGGAACGACGAGATTTGCTCGGATTTGAACTTGGTAATCTGATGGCCAGCCGCTCAACGAATGGCGACTCTGGCGGGAGCATGTCGAGCCCAGAATGCTTTGTAAAGGGATAGCCGCGGAGCTGGCGACACAACTCCCGGTTGGTCGGCCAAACGCAGCGGTTGGAAGAAACTCATGCCCCCGCGAATCGGCCGATCGCTTCGCGTGTGGTCTGCCACTCGGAACCTACCCGAAACGGGGCCGCCGGTGCCTTCGAATCCACTAGTTGCGTCCGGAATGTATGCCTGCGGCACGAGGCCGTTTGTGCCAGCGGTAGAAGAAGGGAATACCGAGAACAATCACTCCCAGCCCCAGCGAGGAACGTACGGGCCGGACCATCCACAAGTTGACCGTCAAAGCCATCGCGGCAGCCAAGAAGATGAGCGGCGTCCAGGGATATCCCCAGGTGCGGTAAGGCCGGATCAGATTCGGCTCTTTTTGGCGTAAACGTATCAGGGCAATCGCCACTAACCCGAAAAAGATCCACATGGCAAAGACAAACAGTGAATAGAGTTCCTCGAACGTCCCACTGAGCGCCAGCAGCGCAGCGATCGAGCCCAGGAAAACCAACGCGCCGGTGGGCGTACGAAGGGAAGGATGAAGGCGCTCCGCAAAACCGAAGAACAAACCGTCGCGCGCCATGGCGTACGGGATGCGAGCACCGGTCAAGACCACGACGTGCAGCGCCCCAAGAGCCGACACGGCCATGGCGACAGTGAGCCAAGCTGCGCCGCGCGAACCACTCAACGATTGGACTACGTCGGACGCAACATGCTGGGACGACGCCACCTGGGCGAATGGCAACACATGAAAGTACACAATATTCGCCATCAAATACAGCCCACCCACAGTGAGCAACCCAAAAATGATGGCTCTGGGGATGTTCTTCTGCGGCTGGACAATCTCTTCCCCCAGATCGCCCAGATCGTTAAAGCCGTTGTACGCCCACATCGCAGGAACGAGCGCTGTCAGCAAGGCGCCAATCGTTCCCCAGCTGAACGATGTTATCGCTGGCGCAGTGTTGCCGGCATGTTTTGTTCCGAACACTACTCCTGCGATAACAATGACCAGGATTGTGCCCATCTTAAGCGATGTCAGCAGCACCTGGATAGCGCCACCCATCTGCACACTGAAATAATTTACCGCCGTCACGATCACCACGATCAACGCCGCAATCGGCTGGGCCGTCGTGAACGTGAATTCGTAGCGCCCGATGTGACTGCTGAACAAAGGCGTGGTCACAATGGGAAACAAGAATCCCAGGAACCGCACGAAACCGGCCGCCAGAGTGGCCATAGCGACTGGCCGCTCGAGAAATGAGCTCATCCAGCCAAAGAGAAATCCCCAGAGAGGGCCCAGCCCCCGGCCAAGGTAGACGTAGGGTCCGCCGGCCTTCGGAAAAGCCGCACCGAGTTCGGCATAGCAGAAGGCGCCCAAGAGCACGATGAGCAAGCCGAGGATCCAGGCGATCAACACCAGCGTGGCGCAGCCCACGGCGCGCGCCATGTCGCTAGCGACAAGAAAAACCCCCGTCCCGATCGTGTCGCCAATGACGATGGCGATCGCCGACCCAAGACCCAGGCCACGAACCAAATCACTTCGCTCGGAATGGTCAGATGGATTGCTAGCCAACATCGCGGAAGTCAGAGCCTACTAGCTGCAATGAAGATGGTCAACGACCGCCAGGTGGGGGGCCGCCTTTAGAGATTGCCCACTGCCCTCCCGGTGACGCAGTTCCAAGGCAAGAATCAGTCGCCAAAGAAATACCGCGAAGAACGCAGAGTCAGAGTAACTGTAAAGCGCGCAAAGCATTCGGAACGGCGCGAAGTGATCCCACCCACCGGAAGGGTCTACCCGAGCCGCGACGCATCCCGACCGGTCCTGTCGTTTCGTTGCGGACGGGAAATACACGAGCCCATAGCGCTGATTCAGGTTTGCGCGATATGATCGAAGCCGCGATGGCAGCGCATCAATTCATGTTGAGCGAGTTTCCCTGGGACGAACGTCACCGCGTGGCCGGCATTGAAGACGTCCTTACTCCTGCGCTTGTGGTCTATCCGGAAATCGTGGCGTCAAACATTGCGCGGACTTTGCATCTGCTCGGGGGCGATCCGGATCGCTGGCGTGCGCACATCAAGACCGCAAAGCTGGCCTACACGCTTCGCATGCTTGTCGAGCGGTGTGTCCGGAGTTTCAAGTGCGCCACCACGCTCGAACTGCTGGTAGCTTGCTACAGCGGAGTAGCCGACGTCCTTCTTGCCTACCCGGTGGTGGGCGCAAATGTACGCCGCGTGCTCGAAATAGCGAATCAGTTCCCGCGCGTCCGGATTTCTGTCCTGGTCGAGAACGAAGAACAGGTGCGGCAATGGCGAGGCAGCTCAGTCGGCGTGTTTGTCGACATAAATTCTGGCATGAATCGAACCGGAGTCGAACAGGGCCAGACCAACAAAGTGGTCCGGCTGGTACGTGCTGCTGAAGAAGCGGCGCTGCAATTCAGGGGCCTGCACTACTATGACGGCCAGCACGGGGGGCTCGACGAGCCCGAACGGACCGCAGCGGCGCATGCCGGCTACGATGGTTTGCTGAAACTTGTGATCGCGATCCAGGACAATGGGATGAGCGTGCCGGAGGTCATCACCGCAGGGACGCCGACATTCCCCTGCTCTCTCGCGTACAAAGGTTTTCACGGCGTAGGGTTCACCCACCGTGTCTCGCCGGGAACAATTGTCTATTGCGATGCCACAAGTCTGGCGCAACTGCCCGCTGAATACGGCTACGCGCCAGCGGCGCTGGTATTAACACGTGTGGTCAGCCGGCCACACGACGGAATCATCACCTGCGACGCGGGCCACAAAGCTGTCTCGGCCGATGCTGGCGTGCCCACGTGCGTGGTCGCCGGACATCCAGAACTGGCGCCTCTCGCGCCCAGTGAAGAGCATCTTCCGATGGCATTGAAGCGCGAAACCGCAGGTCCGCAGGTTGGCGAAGCGCTCTATCTCCTACCGCGCCACGTCTGCCCCACGGTGAACAACTTTGATTCCGCGCTCCTCGTGCGCGACGGCCAGATCGCATCAGTAGAGAAAGTTACCGCTCGCGGACGCGAAGCGCCGCTGCTGCCCAGGTTAGCGTTGGAGAATTCCTCAGTGGGTCTTGCCGCTACCGAGCCAGTTTAGGCGGACAGTCTAGGGAAGAGATACCGCGCCGCGGCCTCGGTCAGGGTGGCCCGCCCTGGTGGCGTTTTTTGGCGACAAGGCGGGAATTTTATTTGTTCCGGCGGATCGCCTTCTTCTTTGTCTTGTTCTTTGCCCCCGGCACTGGTCTCGGGCTCGTTTTCTTCACACTGTAGGCAACGCAATCGATTTCGATCAGCATGCCTGGAGTGTGACCAAGATCGCTGCCTACCGTCGTGCGCGCTGGATACGGCGGCGAAAAACGTCGCGCGTAAACCGCGTTGTAGCGCGCGAACAAACTCGTATCATTCAGGTGCACATGGACCTTCACCACATCGCGAAGAGAAGCTCCGTCCGCTTCGAGAATGGCAACAATGTTATCAATGGTCTGCTCCGCCTGCTGCTCAATGCTGTCGCCGACCAGCCCGCCATGGAGCGGGTCGATCGGACCCGTTCCGCTAACGAAGACGAAATCCCCGGCCCGCCATCCCTGAGAATAAGCTCCTCCCGGCGGTGCACCACGTTTAGCTTGAATCACGTATTTGGCCATTTTCTCGTGTCTCCGTAGCTCCTTTTTTCGCGTCATCCCTCTGACTCCCGCCGTGATATCGGAAGCTTCCCAGGAAACTAACCCACAGTAACTCCTGGATCGCAGAAGTTCGTCGACAATATCTACAAGGCAGTCGACGCCGACTACGTGACAGCAACGCAGAAACTGTACCGCTCGAAGGAGAGTGCATCGAGCCTGGTGCTGCCAGGGGTCGGGAAGTAAAAAGTATCACAGAAGAGGATCGCGTCAAATCTTCCTTCGGATCTGCGACAAATCGCCACTGGTTACAGTTCGACCTTGCTGTGGACGGTTGTCAAAGAGCAGGAATCGCTTGTCTCCCTGAGTTCTGCACTGAACACGACGGGCACAGCCCACATCTCCGGGCTTTCGTGAACTCACCTATTCCCACATTCTTGACATAAGTGGATCACTGGCTCCCCACAAACCCGGCACACGCCGTCCGGCAGTTTCACTAATACATGTCTAGCTATAGCTAGCCTGAGGTCCCGGGCTGCCGTGATTCCCTGCTCCCCACCAGAGGTGGGCGATCTGAAATGCGTTTCATGCTTTCCTGTCTAGATGGATCGATCAGTTCATGTAGAGCTCGATCCGATGAAGGATTTTATCCATCAGCCTCAAATCCGTTGGCGATTCGCCGGAGTCCTCGATACGTGCCGCCGCGAGGGAATCAGAGTTTGCCAACAGCCCATCGCAGAAGAGAGAGCAGAAGCGGTGGTCACGGCTAGAGCCACCGAGATTTTTCAGCCTGAGGCGCTTTTTTGGCGTTGGAATCGAGGATTGGGTCGTTGACGAACTAGAGACTTACCGCTGGGAGATCTGCGAGGGTTTTGGAACACGCGTTGAGACGGCTATACCTCTTGCTGAACGCGTTGGTGGGAGCTCGCAAACGGATGCTCCCTCTCCTACATCAGTATAATTGTGGCCGCTCATGGACCGGGTTCCGTCCGCTCTTCGCTGGCTGTTCGACTCCGAACAGGGCGCGCTTGATCGCCTGATTTCACGGTGGCTCTTCTTGCGGGCGCTCGGCTGTATCTATTTTTCCGCCTTTTTCTCGCTCGTCTTTCAGATTAGTGGTCTCGTTGGGTCGGAAGGAATTCTGCCGGCAAACGAATATCTGCAGGCCGTGGCGCATTCCCTTGGCTACAGCCGCGGACTGTGGTTTGCACCCACGCTGCTTTGGCTCGCGAGCGGCCCGCATATGCTAACGGCGCTGTGCTGGGTGGGCATGGGAGCGTCACTACTGTTGACTGTGAATGCGTGGCCGCGCGCAATGCTGCTGATTTGTTTTATCTGCTTCCTTTCGTTTGTGAGTGCTGCACAAGACTTTTCCGGTTATCAGTCGGACGGCATGCTGCTCGAAGCGGGGTTTATTGCGCTTTTCTTTGCTCCAGCCGGGTTACGTCCGAGCTTTGGCTCCGCATCGCCGCCGTCGCGCGCCAGTTTGTTTCTGCTGCAATGGGAATGGTTTCGCATCTACTTCGAGTCCGGTGTTGCGAAAATCATCGGTGGAGATCCTGAGTGGCGCAACTTCACAGCGATGGACGAATACTATCAAGATGGTCCGCTGCCCACCTGGATCGGCTGGTACCTGCAGCATCTGCCGCACTGGTTCCATGCCTCGACGGTCTTTGCGACGCTGGCGCTCGAACTGATCCTGGTCTGGATGTTGTTTTTGCCGAGACGCTGGCGAGTCGTGTGCTTCTTTATCGTAACCCCCTGGCAACTCGGCGTTATTCTTACCGCCAACTATACGTTTCTGAACTACCTTGTCCTGACATTGGGATTCCTCTTGCTGGATGATCGCTTTCTGCTGCGGTTTCTTCCTCCACGATGGAGAGCGAGCTTCGGGGCGACCGTTACATCCGGTGCCGAGGACCATTCGAGTTCTGAACCCAGTGAGCCCAACAAGGTGCGGGAGACGTCGCCAGAAGCAGGACAGGCCGGGCAAAGCCGACTACGGAGTTGGAGGCGCGCCCTCCGTCGACCCTTCAGGATTCTGGAGCTCTCTGTGGGCGGCACATTACTCAGCTGGATTTTCTATGCCACGACGGTGGAGTTGATCGGGATGTTCTTCGCGCTACCACTGCCAACCGCGCCGGTGGAGGCGCTTGAGCCTTTTCGCATCGCTAATCGATACGGCCTCTTTGGCATCATGACCAGAGGCCGATACGAGATCGAGTTCCAAGGGTCCGAAGATGGAAAAACCTGGGTGGCATATCCGTTCCGCTATAAGCCCCAGGACCTCAGTGCGCCACCTGGGCTTTACGCTCCCTATCAGCCGCGATTCGACTGGAACCTGTGGTTTGCTTCGCTCGGCTCTTGGCGGGACTATCCGATTGTGCCCCAAACCGAAGTGCGGCTGCTTTCCAAAGACGACGACGTTCTCACTCTTTTTGAGAAGAATCCCTTTCCCAGTGGGCCACCACGCGAGGTGCGCGCCGTGATTTGGCGATATTGGTTCACAACAATGTCCGAAAAACGGATACAAGGTCTATGGTGGCACCGTCAATTCCTAGGACTTTACGCACCGACGATCGAGCGCGAACCCGATGGCACGATCCGTGGCGTCGAATGGCCCACGGTTCGTCCAACCGAATGACTCCCAGCAGCAATCGAGCAACAGGTCTCGTCTTCGGACTAGCCGCCGGCCGGCTTCGACAACGCCATCTTCGCCGCATGATAGCCGCACATGCCATGCACTCCTCCACCGGGTGGAGTAGATGCGGAGCAAATGTAAACATCCCGCGCCGATGTGGCGTAATGGCGCCATGTCGGGCGAAACAGAAACTGGCGAATGTCCACGGTGCCGCCTCCGATATCGCCTCCTACCAAGTTAGCGTCCATGCTCTCAAGGTCGGCGGGGGAAAACACACGCCGCGCCAAAATGAGGTCGCGGAAGCCGGGAGCGAAACGCTCAATCTGATCTTCCATTTTCTCAAGCATGTTTACTTTCGACCCATTCGGCACATGACAGTAAGTCCAAGCTGTGTGTTTGCCTGCCGGAGCCCTTGAATCATCGAAAAGACTGGGCTGGGCCAGCAGAACGAACGGACGCTCGGCGACATAGCCCATTCGAACCGCTTTTTCCGAAGCAGCAATCTCTTCAAAGCTGCCGCCCAGATGCACCGTCGCTGCTCGCAAACAAGCCGGGGCTCTCCAAGGAATGGGTGCCTGCAGCGCGTAATCCACTTTGAAGACACCGGCTCCGTATCGGTATCTGCCCAATCGTCGTTTGTAGCTATCAGATAATCTTTGCCCACCAACCTTGATTAGCTGTCGCGGAGTCAGGTCACAGAGTAGCAGGTCATAGTTCGCCAACGCCGCTAAACTCTGGACCGGCGTTGAAGTGCTCACCTTGCTTCCGAAGGTCGAGAGAAACCCGCATAGTGCGTTTGTCAGTGACTGCGCACCGCCGCGAGGAATGGGCCAACCAACGGCATGGGCTGGCACCGCCATCAGGATTGCGAAGGCCGCACTTAAGGGTTCGTCCAGGCTCAGGAAAGAGTGGGCGGCCAAGCCCGCGAATAGTGCCCGGGTTCGTTGGTTACGAAACCGGCAAGCGACAGCTCGGGCCGATTGTAGCGCGACCATTCCAAAGCGCGCCATCAGCCACGGATGTCTGGAGATGAAGGGAACCGGCCCTAGCACCTCCGGAGCAAATTCAGTCCAGCGCTCGACAAACGGACGCATGAGCTTGTCCCACGCCGGCCCGTCGATCCCGAGGGAATCCTCGTTTTCATCCAAGTCACGTTCCAACATCACCGCCGTGCCGTCATCGAGAGGGTGCGCCAATGCAGCCGGCGAGTGGATCCACTCCAAGCCGTGATTGGTCAGTGGCAGTGACGAGAAGAATGGCGACCCGGCGCCCAGCGGATACACTGCGGATCCGAAATCGTGCCGGAAGCCCGGTAAAGTTAACTCCAGCGTGCGCGCAGCCCCGCCTGGCGTCAACTCCGCTTCCAGCACGTCCACCTGGAGTCTGGCCTGGGCCAGAACGATGGCCGCTGCTAGTCCGTTCGGACCTGCACCGATTACGCACCCCTTACGGTTCATCGTGAATCACCCTGAATGCCGCCTTCATAAAGTATCCGCTGCCAGGGATCAATCGATCAATCGGGATCTGCTCGAAGACTTCTCGCTCTGGATGGGTTTCGGTTTGCCCGCGACTTTGGTGGAACACCAATGGGCGTGGGCTTGCCAAGCAATCCAGGCCGCGTGAGAATGCGGCATGATGTTCCATCTCCCATTGCTCCCGCTGGCCGCGTTCCTCCTTGACAACTATGGCATCCCGCGCAGTTCTAGAGTTCCCGTACCAGGCCTTCATCCGTGGCTTTCGTGTTACGGACAAGGAGCAGAACCAGAATCATTCCCACAAATGGGACCAACCCGGCTACTATCACAATCGGATCGAAGGCGTGCGTCGCAGCGGCCTGTCTAGCGTCGGAAAAATGCCCGACTAACTTGAAAGCGATGATTGTCCCAATGCCAGCCCCAGTCCCGCTCAGACCGCTGACGGATGCGACAGACTCGTTGTTGAATACATCAGATGGAAGCACGTTGGCGATCGTGCTGAAGGTGGCGTAGGCAAAGGTCGAGAGGGCGAACAGCAATGTAATCAGGTAGAGATTCGTAGTGAGTATCGTGGGAATGAGCAGCGTAACGCCCACCCCCCCAAATACAACCAGGGCCTTGCGGGCCGCGCCAAGTGACCACCCACCCTTAATCAAATGGCCCGACATCCAGCCGCTGAAAAAATTTCCTATGTCAGCAGCGATAAATGGTATCCAGACCGCGATCAGGCCGCTCCTGAGATCGATCCCTTTTGCGACCAGGAAGATGGGGAACCAATCGGTAACGAAGAACCAGACCGGATCACTGAAAGTCTTCGCGATAATAATTCCCCACGTCTGCGGCAGCTGCAGAAGGTCTTTCCAGCGCGGGACCGTCCCGCCAGCCGGTCGAGAGCTGATGTCACCTCTTTCCGCCTGGATAAGGGCCAACTCGGCAGTGGACACGCGAACATGTTTTTCCAGTGGCTGATAAAGCCACCGCCAGCCAAACAGCCAAAGCAAACCCAACAAGCCTGGGATTACGAAGGCCGGGCGCCAGCCCCAGCGGAAATAAATTCCGAGCACGATAAATGGTGCGATCGCGCCTCCTACCGAGCTACCACTATCGAATAGCGCAGTAGCCAAAGCGCGTTCACGCTTGGGAAACCATTCGCCTACAACCTTGGTCGCAGCCGGCCAGTTCCCGGATTCTCCCGCTCCCAGAAGAAAGCGAAATCCTACAAAGCTGTAGAAGCCGCTTGCCAGCGAAGTGAGTATTGATGCTACCGAGTACCAAACTACCGTCAGAGTCAAGCCCCGTCTTGCGCCAACACGGTCCATCAACCGACCGCAGATCGTCTGCCCAATCGAGTAGGCCACGCGGAATCCGATGACTATGTCAGCGTAGTCGGAATTGGTCCAATGGTACTGCAGCTTGAGATAAGGGGCTAGTAACGAGAGGGTTTGGCGGTCAACGTAATTAATGACGGTCGATGCAAACAGGAGCCCGCCGATCCACCAGCGCAACGCCGGAATGCGACTACGCCTCGGGGCAGTCACGCCGGATATCTCAGTTCTGGCGAATTCAGTCGTCAATCTCCGCCCTGGCAAGCGAACTCGCCGGTGCTAAACAAAGCTAAGCGTCGCCTGCGTCAGCAAGGCCGCTGAATTCTTGTCGAGGTACACGGTCGTATTTTCGTGACGGCGCAAAATCGAAGCTGGAGCCATAGGGTTGATCTCTCCCTCGAGGCAAGCTCTTACTGCCTTCGCCTTGCGTGAATCAGGCACGACCGCCAGGATCTCTTTGCTTTTCAGGATTTGGCGTATTGACATCGAAATCGCCTGCGTGGGCGTTTCGGAAATATTCGCGAACCATCCCTCTCCGACTTGCTGGAGCCGACAGGCTTCGTCCAGATTCACGATCAAGTAAGGCTCTTCGGTCTCGAAGTCAGCGGGCGGATCATTAAACGCGAGATGGCCGTTCTCACCAATGCCAACGAAGGCGATATCGATGGGCGCAGCGACAATGGCTTCGCTTGCACTCCGGATCGCCGCTGACGGATCGCTATCGCCGTCGAGAAGGTGATAGTTGGTTATGCCGGTTTTTTGAAGCAAGCGTTCCTGCAGAAACCTGCGGAAACTAGCCGGATGTGACATCGGCAAACCGATGTACTCGTCCAGGTGAAACATCTCGACGCGCCGCCAATCGATATCCGCAGCCTGGGTCAAGACTTCCAGGAACTCAAACTGGGCCGCGCCCGTGGCAGTGATAATGCGGGAACGCCCCGACTCGCGGATCGCGTTGCGAATGGAAGAAGCAGCCTGCTCGGCCGCCGCTCGGCCGAGATCTCGCTTTTCTTCAAACACCTTAATAAGCACCTTCGGTTTCCTTCCGCACCACGTTTTTGTAACAGAACAATTCCCAATTGCCCCAAGGCGATCTGAAAAGATTCGATCTAGTTTTTCCGCCGGTCGTTGCCCCAACAGAGGAAGCTTACGCCACGGGTGGATGGTCGAGAATCTGCTCCGTTTTCGCATCGAAATAGATTCGCTTGCCGGTCCAGTACGCCTGTGTCGCCATCATGCAAGCTACGGAATGCGAAAATCCATTCTGCACGGTGGCGTTCGGTTGTTTGCGCGTGCGCAGGCAACTGAGCCAATTCGTCATGTGCGAGAGATCCTCATCCCCGATGCCTATCGGTGGCAGGCCGGTGTCTCCAGGCAACAGAATATCTTTAGCGACGCGCTTGTGATCGATCTCGGTGTCGTCCTCATGATTGCCAACTTCCTGGACCATCTGCCAGCGCGGGCTACCTTCACCGCCCGTGTTGTACATAGTGGCTTTCTTTCCCATGATGCGTGTGTACCCAGTCGCATCATTCCCAAAACTGGTGGAGTAGCTGACCAGAAAGCCTTTCGGATACGTCAGCAGAGCCTGGAACGTATCGGGGTTTTCCCGGCCATCGTGCCAGGCAAAAATTCCGCCATGAGCGACCACCGACTCCGGGTATGTCTCGTCCATAAAGTAATGGACCAAGTCGATGCCATGGCTCATCCACTGGTCAGGAATCCCGCTGGAAAAGTCCTTGTACAACCGGTACTCAAAGTAAAGCTGCGGATCGAACGGACGATACGGCTTGTTCATCAGCCAGGCGCGCCAGTCTGTGTCCTGCTCGCGGATCTGCTTTACTTCCGGACGTCCGCGCCAACGTGGTCCATGATAGTTCCAGGCGATTTCGTATTTGCTGACGTCTCCCAGCGCGCCGCCGCGGATGAGATCGCGTACGGCGAGCTGGTAAGGCTCACTGCGGTGCTCCGTGCCGATCTGCACGATCAGGTTCTTGCTCTGCACCGCATCGCGCGCGGCCTTTGCTTCTTCGAGAACGTTCCCCATGGGCTTTTCGCAGTAGCCATCTCTTCCCGCATCGGCGACCATCTTGAGCAGTAAGGAGTGGGAATGCTCGGGGGTGGAGATGATGATGGCCTCGACATCTTTCAGGGCGATTAGTTCTTCCGGATGGCGGCAAGCACGCGGCGCCTTTCCGTACAACTTCTTGTTGGCGTCCACTGCTCGCTCCAGGTTGTGGGTCCAGAGATCGCAAACCGCCGTCATTTCAACGTTGAACTTATCTTTGAGCGCACCCACCATGCCCACCAGTTCCATCCCACGGACCCCGGGCCCGATGTGGCCGAGTGAAATGCGATCATTCGCGCCCAGTATGCGCCCGTAGGACAGCGCCGTCCCGCTTAGGGCAGCTGTGCCTGCGGCAACTATTGCGGTGTTGTGGATAAATTTTCTGCGGTTCATTTTTTGTCGCCTGCCTCCTCAAAACGACGGTTCGCGCGGAGCTGCGGAGTCGGTTTCAATTCACCCGTTACTCCGCTGGAAAACCTCTGCTCATAGGGAACATCGTCCGTTCCGTCCACTGTGGGCGGAACGGTAAAATCGGCTGCTCGCGCATAAGATACGCTTCTCACTTCACTGAGGAGAGCATTCCTAAGGACGAGAATCAAACGAAGCGGGGAAGTAGTGCCCGCCAGCGCCGCCAGGAAGGCTGCGTCGCTGCCGTCGGGATGCGCGATCCGAAGGCCGCGCCTGTCCCCATCAGCACCGCGGAATGCGATCCACCTGCTGTCGGCAGACCAAAGCGGCCCATCGCCGGGCTTGTCACCGCCAAAGCGGACGCTCTTCTCTGCGCTCAGATCCATCGAGCGCAGGCGAGAAAGGTTGCTGCTGGTCAGGAGCCGCGCGCAGGCCGGCGTCGTGAAAGCGGTCAGAAGCGCGGCCCAGGATAGGCAGGAAGCAAGGCGGAAAAACATGGCGTTCGCGCGGTGCCGCATGGAATGTCCCACGTCCAAGTGTATGCAAATGAGCAACGTCATACTAGGTCCGCAGCTCCAGCCTGGTCAATGTGCAGGACCGCGGAGAAATGCCAGATGCCGAGCCGAGGGGCCAATTCTGGGCGAGTGGTCGCTAACTTGGAAACGGCGAGCTCTTCTGGTAGTTTGGTTGAGAAATCACGAGCACAAGATTCCCCCAATCGCTCCCACTTGCCCTCGGAGAGCCTCACCGGCGGTTAGGGTGGAGTTGGGCCCTGAACTACCTCGACAAAATCCCCTGGGCGAATCCATTTCGCAAAAGCAGCGCGGACGTCTTCTGCCGAGAGCTTTTCATAGCGCTCGGCAGCGCGCACGGGCTCGTCCAGCGGCAATCCCATCAGCGACCGGGCCAGCAGGCCGCCAGCAATTTGTGACTCACTCGACTCGCGCAAAGGAATCTGGCGGATGAGCATGGCGCGGGCTTGCTCCAGTTCGTCGGCACTGGGCGCAGTCGTCTGCATTGCGGTGAGATCCTGCACGATGAGTGCACGGGCTTTCGAAACATTCACCGGGTCAGAACCATAGGAAACGACAAATTGAGTGCGCGTGCGCCCCGCTTCGAGCGCTTCGTCGACCGTATAGACATAACCGCTCTTCTCGCGCAGATCACGATAGAGCCGTGTAGCGTAGAATCCGCCGCCAAGAACGTTGTTCCCCAGCTGTAGCGGATAATAATCCGGACTGAAGCGATTCATCGGGAGTTCTTCGGCCGAAGTCACTTGATCCTGCAAGCGTGTCGGATCGGGTACCTGGCTTGCAGACGGCTTGTTGGGTGCAACCGGCGGAAGATCCAGTTCGGGTTTCGGACCTTCCGCTTTCCAGCTTCCAAACCATTTCATTATTTCTTTCTGGGCCTCTTCAGGCGTAATGTCACCAATCACGACGATTTTCGTAACGTCGGGACGAAACGTTTTGTGATAATAAGACTGAACATCTTGCAGCGTCAGCGAAGAAACTTCTTGTGGCGACGGCTGGCGCAGTTCGGGATCACCCTTGGGCAGCAGACCTTCGAGCAAGGTTCGATGTGCGCGGTAGTCGGGACTTTTCAGCAGGCCTTCCACGGAGTCTTCCGTTTGTTGCTGCACGACTTTAAAGGCTGCTTCAGGGAGCGCGGGATCGAGTTCGTTCCCGGCGAGTAGTTCAAGACCACGATCAAAATATTGTTTGAGTACTTGTAACTGAAAACTTGCGCCTCCACTCTCGTTCGCGGCGATGTCGTCGAGCGCTTTTTGGAATGCGAGCCGGTCGAGTTTGCCCGTGCCGTAACTGAATAACCCATCAAGCACACTCGAAAGCCCTTCCTGTCCGGGTGGAACCTCGAGCGCCGTTTCGTGGCGAACTTCGCCCGCCACCGTTATGGTCGGAGTAAGCGTTTCGGTTAGCACGATCAGATGAATGCCGTTCGGCAGCGTGCTTTCAACCGGATGCAGATTCCACTTCGGCACTTCGACCGACTTGGTTAAAACTTGCGCCCATGGTGGCAGGGCAACGGCTTTGGTCGCTGCCGGGGCGGCCTTCTCCGCGCCGCCGAATCCTTTGCTGGCGGCGACCTCGCCCGAGGCCTGGGGAACAAGCATGGCGACGATCGCGTCCTGGTTGACGAGATATTCTTTGGCAACGCGATTCACATCGTTGAGAGTCACCCGGTTAATGGCTTCCACATCTTCTTCCGGAGAATCGCGACCCTCTGCGGCAAGCGCCTGCGACCACAAAGACGCGAGTCCCGAGATTGAATTTCTTTCAAATTCGTACGATGCCACCTCGCTGCGCTTAGCCGCTTCCACCAGATCCTCAGAAACGCCTTTGATGGCGTAATTGGCGATGATTGACTCCAAAGTCTTTTGCATCGCTTGCGAATCCGCCGTAGTAGGAATGACAGCATAAGCAAATGCTGCTCCGGCTTTTGGATAGGTTTCCCCCAACTCGAAGCCTGCGTCAAGCGCTTTGCCGTCAGGCACAAGTGCATAAATATCGGCGCGCTGACTGGCGAGGACGTCGCTCAACACCCGGCTGGCAGCGAAATCGGGACTGTCGCTGCCGGGCATGCGATAGGCGACGATTGTGATGGTGTAAGGAAGGTCGCTGGGCAGCGTAAAATTCTCGGCCTTGACCGGCTGCAGCTCTACTCGCGGGCGCGGCGGGAGATTCTTCTTCGGAATATCTCCGTACAGTCGTTTGACCATGTCGATCGCCTGTGCCGGATCAACCTGCCCAGTAATCACGAGAATTGCGTTATTGGGCGCATACCATTTTTTTTCGAAGTCCTGCAGCATCAGGCCGGTTGTGTTATCGAACGATGGCCGCGTGCCCAGCGCGTCTTCCTGATATGGCGTGCCGGCGAACATGTCTTTATTCATCCGAACAAGAAAATTATATGTCGGATTTGAAAGGTCACGCGAAACCTCCTGCTCAATCGCGCCGCGCTCCTGATCCCACTCGGCTTGGGTATCGGAGATATTTCGCATGCACTCGGAGTCAATGCGAAGGGCAGTTTCAAGTTCTTGCGCCGGAATCGTTTCGAAATATTGCGTGATGTTCTGCTGCGTATCGGCGTCGTTGTCGCCGCCGAGCTGCGCGTAAACAGCGGCAATCTGATCGACTGTGAGATTTCCGCAACCGCGGAACGCCATGTGCTCTTGGGCATGAGCCATGCCGGGAAATCCTTTTGGGGTTTCGTCGCCGCCTACCAGGTAGTTTTCTTGGACCGTCACAACCGGAGCCAAATCGTTCCGAACGATCACCACGCGCAATCCGTTCGGCAGGGTATAGCGGGTTGCGTTCGCCGGCGTAATTTTCGCCGGGGGCGGACTTTGTGCGGTTGCCAGTACTGCAATCAGGCAGAAACAAAGGAAAAGCAAATAGCGGAGAGACGACCTCAACAGTTCGGCGAGGTGTATCATGCGAACCTCCTCGGGCCCCCAGATTTCTGAGTTTACTAAACAGCAGAATCTCCATCGAAACCAGTCGAACTCGGCGGTGATTTTTTTCTCGATACTTAAGATTGACGGATCCCGCAATACGTTGGCCGCAATTACAAATTGTGACGCGGGTGAGTGCTCAGGAATTTTGGTACAACTTGGCCACAATTGCGGCGAAGAAATCCAGCCCCAACGAGAAACTTTCGGACTTGCGAATGGCTGTCAGGTACGCGAGAGACTGGTACGTAACACCCGAAGATTCGCGGTAGAGCACTTCGTTCTTAGCGCTATCCGGGATCAATACCAGTGTGTCTAGAGACTGTCTGAACAAGTAGATTTCTGATCCCTGAAATGTAGTACCTCAGGAAATTGCAGGTCGGTGAAGCTCGGCTCCCTCAGGTTTCTTGCCTTCGCCTTCGTTCACGGCAGCGCGAAGCGGCATCTTCCAGCTATGCGCTGGTCGCCAACAGCAGCAGCTTCTTTCGGCTGAGAAATAGAT
>JBAUXO010000217.1:0-1827 GCA_049584315.1 Candidatus Sulfotelmatobacter sp.
GCCGTCGAGTCCTCGGGTAGCAACGCGATGCACTCCGAGATGGACCGGCGCGGCGGGACTGGTGCATGGATCACCGCCACCGGCAGCTTCCCACTCTCGATCACGATTTCCGCGCCCGCACGCACCCTCGCGAGCAGCCCAGCAAAGTCATTGGCGGCTTCCGCTTCCGAGATGTGGATCACATGGTCAGCCATGCCACGATTATACCGTTATTCCCCGTGTTCAGATTCCAGCCTCTAAGGCCACAAAAACCAACGTTTCCGTCCAAGGATAACATCGCCTCTCGCGAAAAGTGCTGTTCACAGGCAGTAGCAAACACGAAATTGGGACGCATGTGCTTGTGGAGCTTTGTATGTGCAGCACATTGGTCGCCCCGTGACCTAGCTCTCCCTCAGCGGGTTAAGCTGAATCAGAATTGAACGTGGTGACACTGCGTTGGCTTCTGCGCGGTTGAGCGATTCCTGATTGATCAAACCAAACTTGTTTCGCAGAATCCCGGATTGAGGATCGACGTAGGGATCGCTCATCGAGCGAGGATAGCATTCACCAACTGTTCTTCGGTCAGTTCGCCTTGGACAAACTGTTCAAACAGGAGTCGCGCGTCGAAGGTGGGAGCAAGGCCCTCCAAGCGGAGGTCCGCGACAGCGTTTTCCACCGCTTCGCGACGGTGAAGACTCTCAGAAACCGCAATTGACCTAGGTGCTGCTGCGGTTGACATCGTTTAAGTATACCATGGAGATCAAACCTCCTCGACTTTCCGGTTGCGCTATCCAATGGTAGTAACCAATTTATTATCAATCATTTACAGGCTCCGGACAATCCGTACGCTTCACAAGCAATTGGGGCCTCCGCGCCGGGCCGTGAATCAGGACGAGATGCGGCGGTTGCGGTCTGAGGGGGCAAGCTTTCGCCAGATTGCGGAAAAGCTGGGGGTCGGTTACGGTGCCGTGCGCTTCAGGCTCGCGCAGGCTGGCGAGCTAATCACCCATCGAAAAACAGCTCTCCTACGCTCTGAGAACTAGTGGTTTGCCTTGCCGAAGCTTGGCGAGCTACAACTAACAGATTTCCGCTCGGCCCGGAAGCGGCGGCTTAAGTTCTTCCAGTCCATATTGCAATAGAATCTCAGCGTGATACCGGAGCCTCTCACCAGGACACCTAAGGTGTGTCAACTCTTCTGTCTAAACGACCGGGGGTTTGTTTTTGGGGGTGCGCGAGGGAGGGGCAGCGTCCCTTCCCTCGATTTCATGACGCGCCAGCACAGGAAAATCT
The DNA here is from genome assembly GCA_049584315.1 of Candidatus Sulfotelmatobacter sp. Classification (GTDB taxonomy): domain Bacteria; phylum Acidobacteriota; class Terriglobia; order Terriglobales; family Acidobacteriaceae; genus Sulfotelmatobacter. The sequence continues at coordinate 1,270 of JBAUXO010000217.1, forward strand.
CAGGCACATCATTCGAATTCATAAGCGGTGATCGTCTCGAATCTCCGGCGAAGCTACTTCGATGGTTGCACTCCCGCACTGCGATTCAAAGGAATCAAGCCCAGCTTTGGATTGAGCACACGATTGAAAGCCGGATTAACCCGATTTGCACTTGTCGCAGGGCTTACGCGAGTTGCAGCCGTTGTGCCCTGCTCGTTATCCTCGCACCACTGGCCACAAGGAATCCTCAGGAAGCCGTGGTACACGCCGTTGGCGTCGACATAATAGCCCGCCATCGTCCCCAAGTCGTTGAGGCCGACGGGAAAAGTAAAGGTTGAGCCCACAGGATCCACCGTCACGATGTTGCCCTCGGGACTCCGTAGATAGCCGTGGTAGACAAAATTCGTGTCAATGTAGATTCCGGTGATCGCCCCCCAGTCGTTCAGGTTTACGGGACAATCGGAGAAACAGCCCGTGCCTTCGTAGCTGTCAGTGCCTGCGCCGGGAGCATCGAACGTCGTAAACTTTCCGTCGGGACTCCGCAGAAAGCCGTGATTCACACTGTTCGCATCACGTTGA
>JBAUXO010000218.1:0-23333 GCA_049584315.1 Candidatus Sulfotelmatobacter sp.
GTCCTCAGTGCCACAATCTCTGCTTCTCGCTCCGCGGTGGGGTGTTCAACACGGAGATAGAAGCTGCGCCGACGCAGGGGATCGCCGATGCGCCTCTCTTCATTCGATGTCAACACAACGAACGGAATGCTCCTAGCTTTGATGGTGCCCAGCTTCGGAATGCTCAACTGCCACACGCTCAGCAATTCCAGCAACAGGGCCTCAAATGCGTGGTCCACCTTGTCCAGTTCGTCGATCAGCAGGACACAAGGCCTTTCGCACTGCAACGCGCGCAGAAGCGGCCCGGCGCCGAAGAACTGCTGGCTGTGCAACTCCGTCCGCAGGGATTCCCAATCCACGCTGACGGACTTGGCTTTGAGTTCAACGCAAAGCCTTTGAAGGGGTTCATCGAACTTGCCGATGGCCTTCTCCTCGTTGATGCCTTCGTAGCACTGCAGGCGTTCGACGGTGGTGTCCGCTGCGACCGCAACTGCATATGCCAGCTGAGTCTTTCCGCTGCCCGCGGGGCCTTCTAGCAGCAGCGGCTTGTGTAGCTTCGCAGCCAGGTAAGCCGTGGTCGTTGCTACGGAATCGGCGATGTAGCCGCTTTTTCGTAACCCTTGCTTAAGCTCTTCCAGGGATGAAAACATGCTCAATTCCTTATCCGAGACCGTAGTGGCCATTGTGAGTTGTGAAGAAATTAAGTCGAATCGAAATTTCGGTCAAATCAGAAGTGCCAGAGGCTCGCAAAACGGTTTCCATGCCTCTGCGGTGCTCCGCCAACGCCGGGATTGAGCGAAAGAAACGCCGCAGCCAAGATGGGTTGAGTTCTGTTTGACCGAATTTGGGAAATGACTTAAAAGGCATTCCAGTCATGCAACCTCAAATGAGGTGCTTATTGGCAGGTGCCGCAATGTCGAACTCGCAATCAGGATCAGGCCTGCGTCTGCTCCAAAGCTCGGGCGAACAACCGGGCAAATTTGAACCTGTTCCAGACACCAGTCCAGGCCCTGGTGGCTTCACCATCGAATCTGACACTCCTCCGCGAACTGTCGGCCGCAGCCCTTTGAAGGATCCTCTCCTCACCGCCGAGGAAGTCGCTGAGCGGTTAAATGTGACGAAGGACTGGGTTTGGGACCATTCGTCACGCAAAACTCCGCATCTCCCTGTTATCCGTATGGGCGACGGGACTCTACGTTATCGGGCCAGCAGAATAGAGGAGTTCATCGACGAGCGGGAACGTCTCAGCAACCTGCGTCGCAAACGCGGGTAAAATAGGTGCAGGCCCAATTGTTCCCGCCACAGAAGTTGAGGAATAAATGGGTACATCGAGTCAGAGGGGTTACCTGACCCCTCGCGGCAAGAAATGTTACGGGTATTTTCGCAAGACCGTAAATGACCCGACGACGGCCGAGCAGAAGACCGTCAGGGTCGCGGTGATTCTCGGGCCCAGATCCCAGATGAAGAGATCAGAAGCTCGGGAAGCACTGGAACGTGAAATCACTAAACAGAACGGGCAGACGGGCGACGCTGGCAAGGTGATGAACGACGGCTCTGTGAGCTTCGGCTGGTTCGTTCGCAATCGCTTTTTGCCCTTGAAAGAGGCCAACTGGAAGGAAGAAACCGGCAAGGTGAAAAAACTGCTTATCCAAAGGGACCTTATCGATCCATTCGACAAGGTTCCGCTGGAGAATTTCGACAAGTTCACCCTGCAGGTCCACCTGAACAATTTGGCGCAAACGAGATCCAGGGACAGAGTGCTTCAGATGAGGGCGTACTTGCGGGACATCTTTGTTGAGGCCGTCGATCAGGACTTCCTCGCCAAGGATCCGGCTCGCAAGGTTAGAGTTCCAACCCAACTACGCGAGACCGACAAAACAACGCTGAGCTGGGAACAACTCCGAAAAGCGCTTTTCCGCTTGGATCTTCGCGACCGGGTCCTATTGGAACTCGACATGACGAATGCGCTCCGTCCCAGCGAACTGTTCGCGCTCAGATGGAAATGCTTCAACCTCGCAGAATCCAACATGAGCGTGAGCGAAACCGCCTACATGGGCAAGATTCGCCCGTGGGGCAAAACCCGAAAGAGTCTAGGGGTTATTCATATCCCCAAGAATCTGGCGGCCGACCTCTTGCGATGGAAACGGCAGTGTCCTGATCCAACGCCGAAAGCGTTCATCTTCCCGGACAAGGACGGCGACTTTATGGACACCGGCAACTATCGCAAGCGCGTGTTGCACAAGCTCGCGGCAGAGCTGGAACTCCCAAAGCTCACCTTCCAGGTCATACGGCGCACAATTGCGACGCTGGCCCAAAAGAAAGGTACGGTGAAGGACGTGCAAGGCGTGCTCCGGCACTCTCGCGCTGCAACCACGACGGATGTGTATATGCAGGAGATTCCGAAGAGCGTGCAGGCGACGGTCGATTCCATCAATTCGGAGTTGAGGAAGAAATCAACGTCTGTGCGTGAGCGGAAACCAACCGTGGTGAACGAGCGGCTGACCGCCCCTCAATTTAGAAGAAGTCAGAGCGTTTTGACACCAAATGACACCAAACTGAAAACCGGGGTATCCGTAAGTACTTGAAAATATGGTGGACCTGGTCGGGATCGAACCGACGACCTCTTCCATGCCATGGAAGCGCGCTCCCAGCTGCGCCACAGGCCCACGATAAAAACAGAAAATCCGAAGCTCGACGAGACAACTCGGATTCACGTAATGGCTGAATCATTTTCGCCTACATTACTGGGATAGTCAACGCGCGCAGATTCTTCTGTTTGTTTCCACAGGCAACTTCTGCCATAATTGACCGTGCACCCCACCTGCACAATCTTTCAAACACAATCTAAAGCGAGGAAGAGATGCCAGCGAAGTACATCTTTGTAACGGGCGGAGTTGTGTCTTCTCTAGGCAAGGGGTTGGCTGCGGCTTCTATCGGCTGCCTGCTGGAGAGCCGCGGTTTGAAAGTCAACCTGATGAAGTTTGATCCCTATCTGAACGTCGATCCAGGAACGATGTCGCCGTTTCAGCACGGCGAAGTTTTCGTGACTGACGATGGAGCGGAAACCGACCTCGATCTCGGACATTACGAACGCTTCACCCACGCCAAACTATCTCGCGACAATAACTGGACGACTGGCCGCCTGTACGAGCAGATTATCGCCAAGGAACGTCGCGGCGATTATCTGGGAAAGACTGTGCAGGTGATTCCCCACGTCACCAACGAAATCAAGGCCGCAATGAAGAAGGTGGCGCAGGAAGTCGACGTGGCGATTGTGGAAATTGGCGGCACGGTGGGCGATATCGAGTCGCTGCCGTTTATGGAGGCGATTCGCCAAATGCGCCAGGAACTTGGGCGCGACGACACGCTGTTCGTACATGTGACGTTGGTGCCATTTATTGCCGCCGCGCAGGAACTGAAGACCAAGCCCACGCAGCATTCCGTGAAGGAACTGCTCAGCATCGGAATTCAACCTGACATTTTGCTCTGCCGTACGGATCGCTTCCTGGCGAAGGAGCTTAAGTCGAAAATTGCACTATTCTGCAACGTGAAGGAGGAAGCCGTAATCACGGCCAAGGACGTTGCTTCGGTATATGAAGTGCCGCTGGTGTTCGCGAATGAAGGTGTGGACACGCTGGTCCTGAAATATTTGCGCATGGAAGCCAAAGACCGCGACCTCTCCAAATGGGAGGACATTGTGCACCGGGTCTACAACCCGAAAGATACGGTCACGATCGGGATCGTCGGCAAATATGTCGAGTATGAAGATTCTTACAAGTCTCTGAAAGAAGCGCTGGTACATGGAGCGCTGGCGCACAATCTGAAGCTTCAGTTGAACTGGATTGAAGCGGAGGGACTGGAAACCGGCGACCAGAGCAACAGCAATAGTAATGACGCACAGCTCGAGGACTACGACGGAATTCTGGTTCCGGGCGGTTTCGGGAAGCGCGGCATCGAGGGAATGCTGATTGCGATTCGTTATGCTCGCGAGAAAAAAGTTCCTTACTTCGGGATCTGCCTGGGAATGCAGACCGCCTGCGTGGAGTTCGCGCGGAATGTGGTCGGCTTGGCGGAGGCAAATTCGAGCGAGTTCGATCCCGCGACTCCCCATCGAGTAATCTACAAACTGCGCGAGTTGCGCGGTGTGGAAGAACTTGGTGGCACCATGCGTTTGGGGGCGTGGACCTGCCAAATTGAGCCCGGCACGCTGGCGCACAAGATCTATGGCAAACTCGAGATCAGCGAGCGCCACCGCCATCGCTACGAATTCAATCGTGAGTACGAGGAGCCAATGGTGGCCGCGGGCCTGCGAATCTCTGGCTCAACACCCGATGGCACCTATGTTGAAATGGTGGAGTTGCCGGACCATCCGCATTTCATTGGATGCCAATTTCATCCTGAGTTCAAGTCGAAGCCGCTCGAGCCGCATCCGCTGTTCAGTACGTTCATCGCGGCTGCGTATGAGCATGGCTCGAAAAGGCGGGTGGAGAAGGAAGTTGCCGCGGTCGAGATGTTTCATCGTCCAGAAAAGGTAACGAGAAGATAGGAAGATGATTGCGGCCGAGTCGCCGAGCGCGCTCGAGGAGCGACAGCGAACTCGGTTCCATCTGATTTAACCTCGGCGCTCTCTGCGTTCTCAGGGGTGAGAGGCTTGGTTTCTTGATTTCTTCCTTCCAAGTCGGCGATGTTCGCATCGGCGCAGGGAGTCTCTTCCTCGTCGCCGGCCCCTGTGTGATCGAGAGCGAAGAGCACGCCATTCGCATGGCCGAGATCATCAAGGGCGTGACCCGAGCGCTCGGGTTCCCGTTCATCTTTAAAGCCAGCTACGATAAAGCCAACCGCACCTCAATTCGCAGCTTTCGCGGGCCCGGTTTGAAGGAGGGCCTCCGCATCCTGAAAAAAATTAAGAACGAAGTTCAGATCCCAGTCCTCACTGATGTTCACGAAGTGGCGGATGTCGCTAAAGTGGCGGAAGTTGTCGATGTGCTGCAAATCCCCGCGTTCCTCTGTCGCCAGACCGATCTTGTGGTCGCGGCGGCGCTCAGTGGACGTGCCGTCAACATCAAGAAGGGACAATTTGTTTCGCCTTGGGATATGCGGCATGCGGTGGAAAAATGTCGCGAGGCAGGGAACATGCAAGTTTTTCTCACCGAGCGCGGCACCAGCTTCGGCTATAACAATCTCGTGGTGGACATGCGCTCGCTTTCCGTGATGCGTAAGTTTGCCCCAGTCGTGTTCGACGCGACCCATTCCGTTCAACTCCCTTCAGCGCCGGCCGATGACCATGGGCCCGCGGTCAGTGGCGGACAGCCAGAATTTATCCCGGTTCTCGCGCGAGCGGCGGTGGCCGCCGGCGTCGATGGAGTTTTCCTGGAAGTGCATGACAATCCAAAAGTGGCGAAGTCCGATGGAGCGAATGCGCTGGAGTCTACCAGGCTGCGCGAGCTTTTGAAGGAATTGCTGGCGGTGCGAAACGCGCTGGACACGGCTCGCGCTACTCCGTAGACATTTTGTTTTGCCTTTCTCCGTACCCAGCGTCTCCGTGGTAAATTTGAAGTTCCCCATGAAGCAAATCGCCAACTGGGCTTTGAACGTAGCCACAATGCGTGGTGCGAGCTATGCCGATGCGCGCATTGTAAGCCAGAGAAGCCGAGCGCTTACTACCAAGAACGGCAAGGTGGGTAGCGCGTCTGATTCCGAGTCGACCGGCATGAGCATGCGCGTGATCGCCGATGGCGCTTGGGGATTCGCTGCCTCTGAAGACCTCTCTCGCTCCGGCGTTGAAGCGACGGCCGCGCGCGCGGTCGAAATCGCCCGTGCCTCGGCGCAAGTGAAGCAACATGACGTCCGCCTGGCTACGGAAAAGCCGGCGACTGCCGAGTGGACCACGCCGCATACGATCGACCCGTTCTCAATTTCGGTCGAACAAAACATCGCTCTACTTCTGAACATCGACTTCGAACTGCGATCCGTTGCCGGGATCACGCTAGCCGAGACCAATCTGAACTTCAATCGTGAAGAGCAGTGGTTTGTCTCGTCGGAGGGAAGTTATATCCATCAAACTAAGTACTCCGCAGGCGCAGGCTATACCGCGTATGCATTTGCCGGCAACGAGATTCAGAAACGGTCGTATCCCAACTCGTACGGCGGACAGTGGCAAAATAAAGGCTACGAGCTGATCGAAGAGTTGAAACTTGCGCAGAATGCTCGCCGTATTGCAGAAGAAGCGGTTGCCTTGCATCACGCGCAGCAGTGCCCCGAAGGTACGTTCGACATCATTCTGGACAGTTCTCAGCTCGGATTGCAGATCCATGAGTCGATCGGACATCCCATCGAACTCGACCGCGTGCTCGGCATGGAAGCGAATTTCGCCGGTACTTCGTTCCTCACTCTCGACAAACTGCGCAAGCTACGCTATGGCAGCGAGATGGTGAACGTTGTCGCCGACGCTCGCCAGGAGCACGGCCCCGGCCTCGGAACTTTCGGATTTGACGACGAAGGAGTTCCCGCCCAGTGCACACCGATCATCACCAACGGGTTGTTCACCGGCTACCTGAGTTCACGCGAGACCGCACATGCCATCGGGGAGAATCGATCCGGTGGAACTTTGCGTGCGGAAGGCTGGAATCGCCTGCCCATGATTCGCATGACCAACATCAGCTTGCTGCCCGGCACCAAGCCGCTAACAATTGAACAACTGATCGCTTCCACCGATCACGGCATGCTGATGCAGACCAATCGCTCCTGGTCTATCGACGACAAGCGCTACAACTTTCAATTCGGCTGCGAGATCGGCTGGGAGATCAAGCATGGCAAGCGCGTGCGCACGGTCAAGAACCCGTCCTACTCGGGCATCACCACTGAGTTCTGGAACTCGCTGGACGCAATCTGTTCGCGCGATGAGTGGACGCTCTGGGGCACGCCGAATTGCGGCAAAGGGCAGCCACAACAGGTGATGGGTACAGGCCACGGTGCGGCGCCGTCGCGATTTCGCAACATCAAGGTAGGAAGCGCTTACAAGGGAAGCTGATCACCACAAAGGCACGGAGAAAAATCAAAATCCATCCAATGCTAACCAGGGAACAAGCCGGTGACATCTTCGACCGCATTCGAAAGTTTTCGACTGCCGATGAAACCGAAGTGCTCATTTCCGGGGGAAGATTTGCACTCACCCGTTTTGCGAACAATACGATTCATCAAAATGTTGAGGAAGAAAACCATGTGGTCTCGGTCCGCACGGTCTTCGGCGGACGCACGGCTCGGGCTTTTACCAATAGATTTGACGACGATAGCCTGCGCCGGGTAGTTGCATCCTCGGAAAGTCTGGCAAAAGTGCAGCATCCCGACCCTGACATGTTGCCCATGCCAGACGCGCGGGAAGCAGCGGGCAATGCTGGCGGCGATCTTCCCAAAGGGAGTGGGCAGGTTCCGTCTCGCCGTTTTGAGGAGACCGCTTCGATCACTCCCCAGCTCCGGGCCGATGGCGTCAGGACCGTTGTTGAAGTTGCCAAAAAGCACGAGCTCACCACCGCCGGTATATTTTCCAGTTCAGAATCGGTGGAGGGTATCTTCAACTCGCGAGGTCTGAACAAATGGCACGCGCAAACTTTGGCGGAAGTTTCCATCACCATGCTGGCCGACGATTCCTCGGGCTGGCAAAAAGCCAACTCGCCTGACGCAACCAACCTCGACCCCTCTTCTCTAGCCGAGGTTGCAACCAAGAAAGCGATTGACTCCGCACATCCGGCGGAGATTCCAGCGGGGAAGTACACCGTAATTCTGGAACCAGCGGCCGTGCTCGATATCGTCGGCTTCATGTTCTGGGATTACTCGGGCATGGCGATCCTCGATCAGCGCTCCTTCCTGACAGGGCGCATCGGCGAGAAATCGTTCGGCGAGAACATCACTATTTCGGACGATGTAACTCATCCTCTGCAAACCGGGTGTCCGTTTGATGGCGAAGGCATGCGGCGCCAGACAGTGCCGCTGGTTGAAAACGGGATCGTCCAGCGCGTTGTGTACGCCCGCGCAACCGCAGAGCGCATGAAACGCTCAGAACAGAAGGAGAAGGTTGGGCCTATCGCACCGACCGGGCACGGCTTTGCGCTGCCCAACGAAATGGGAGAGATGCCGGTCAACATTGTTTTCGCGACGCCGCAAGATCCGCAAACGCTCCCGCAGATGATTGCCTCCACGGAGCGCGGCGTGTTGGTCACGCGCCTGTGGTACATTCGCGAAGTCGATCCTTATGAGAAAATTGTCACCGGCATGACCCGCGACGGCACGTTTCTGGTGCAAGACGGACAACTCCGGCAGGGTGTCCGCAATTTCCGTTTCAACCAAAGCCTCATCCACATGCTCTCCTGCGTGGAAGGCATGAGCGTGCCTGTTCGTGCCTGCGGCGAGGAGTCGTTTGATATGGTCGTGCCTGCCATGAAGGTCCGCGATTTTAACTTCACAGAAGTGACCAAGTTCTAAGCCGCCAAGTCCCGCACCACACCGCAGTCCAGAAAATCGGCATCCAGGGTCACCTCTGATTCGTTGTAATCTTATCATCCTCAAGCAGTTAACGTCCCATCGTTCCATGACTTCCGTAACTTTGAGAGGCTGATTCGTGGGTGTACGCTGCCCATAAGTTCGCGAAAAAGAGTTCCCGGTAAATCCAGGTGCGTACAGCGCGCCGCGGAAGGAAGGTTCGTCAGAAACGGTGCAAAGCGAAGCATCAGAGCAGCAGTCGACGCCGGACGCGCAGCAAGAATCTGCGACCACTCACTATGCGGAAATGCAAAGCGCTCCGCGTTTTCCGCTGCATTTGCCCGTGGAACTTAAATCGCAAACCGGCGACTGCTTGGCGGAAACCCAAAACATCTCAGCAAACGGAGTCCTGTTCGCCATGGATCGAGACGTCCCGGTGGGTTCAATGGTCGACTTCACGATCCTGCTTCCAGGCGATGTTGTGGGTTCCCGTAGTGATGTTCAGATTGACTGCCATGGACGCGTGGTTCGCAGCTTTGAAGATAAAGGCCGCCGGGGCGTGGGCGTGGTGATCGACGAGTACCATTTCGAGCGAGCGTAGGGCACAGAGAAACCAATGGCCAGCACGGTCAGCGTAGGCGGAAATCACGGTGTTCAGCACGACGGTGGGACGAACCACTTGATTCGTGTCATCCTGGCTGACACCCAGGCGATCTTCCGCGCCGGTCTGCGAAAGATATTCGCCCTCGAAGACGATATCCGCGTGGTCGGCCAAGCCGAAACTCTGCCGCAGACACAATCTGCGGTCACAAAATTTTCCGCGGATGTTCTGATATTTGAGGCAGCCTTAGCAGCGAATCCAGTTGAAGCGGTGACGGAACTCCTGCGCCAGGCTCCGGAATTGAAGATTGTTGTGGTCACGCCCGCATCGGACGAACAACTTACACTCGATCTCTTCCGCCGCGGTGCACACGGCATTTTGTCACGCGAAGTTGAGCCTGAGGTTCTGGTCGATTGTCTGCGCAAAGTTGCGGCTGGCGAACCCTGGCTTGAGAACCAGGCTGTTCAGTGGGTCATGGAAGCATTCCGCGGCCATAGTCTGCGACCTTCCGGAGCCCGTCCCAAAGTGCAGCTCACGCCCAAGGAAACGCTGATCGTCTCCTGCGTTACCCAAGGCATGAAGAACAAGGAGATCGCCGTCCGCGTGGGCACCACCGAGCAGGTGGTAAAGAACTACCTGCGCAAGGTATATGACAAACTCGGGGTTGCCGATCGCCTCGAGCTTGCACTCTATTGCCTCAGCCATCACGTGGTCGATGGCGTCAAGCCACCGCCGGTTCCCGTTGCTGCCAGCGGGACGGAAAGTTCAGCTGCCCCAGCTGTGACCGGTGCCCCAGCGGCGAATGGCGCGGCAGCTGGTGCTTCCGCGAGCACCACCTCCGTACGGCTCATCCCTTTAGCGCCGGAAAAGACTTAGATTTCCTAGCAGCACGACTCTCCGACTTCTCCAGATTCTCTGCTAGCTATCGATTTGCGCTAGTACGCTATCACCCATAGAATGAAATCAAGCCGCAGGCGAGCCAGCTCTTGCCCAGTCGGCAAATAAATAGCTTTCGGAAAATACCCATCGCAGTTTTCGCCGGAGAGATGGCCGAGTGGCTGAAGGCGCACGCTTGGAAAGCGTGTTTACTCGAAAGGGTAACGTGGGTTCGAATCCCACTCTCTCCGCCATACTTTCAACCACTTAGCGGAGCTGTGATCCGCAGCGCGATCCATTAAGCGCGTGGCAGAGCCAAACCCACGATCTTGCTGTGTGCCTCTGACTCTTGGTTCGTCACCACATCGCCATAGATATTCATCGTCGTGCGGATGTCCGCATGTCGCATTAGCTTCTGCTGCACGGCTATCGGGGTGCCCACAGCGTCAAGCCACGACCTGTAGCTGTGGCGCATCGTGTGAGTAGCCAGCTTGCCGACTTTCGCTGCGTCTGCTGCTTCCTGGAATACTCCCCAGACTCGCGGATAGGACCACGGAAGACGGCCTAGCCGTGTCGGGGAAGCGAAAACCCAGTCTCCCGGTCCGGAAAACTGCGTTGTTTGCTTCCACGTCTTGAGCACTTCCAGCAGACTGCCATCTATGCTCAAGTGTTTTCTGGAACCTGCGGTCTTTACGTCATCCACTCGTTGCCGAACAATCGCACGTTCTATGCTGATCTTGCTGGCAAGCCAGTCAATGTCTGCCCACTTGAGTGCTAGGCATTCGCTGATCCTGAGTCCCAAACACAGACACAGCAGAGCCATCGTGCGGAATGGTTCCGGGAGTTCAGAAACGAACTTCTGGAACTCCTCGAACGTAAGACTACGCGGAGCATTCGTCCTTTTGGTTGCACCGCGCACAGTCACCAGAGTCATCGGATTGCGCTCGGCTGGCATATCGCCACGCCACATAGCGAACTCCCAAAGTTGATGCAGAACGCCCCGAATGTGAACTCTGCTCTTGGGAGACAGCGTGAGAGAATGCAGCCACAATTCAACGGCGCGCGGTTGTACGTCAGTGATCGAACCCTCTCCCCAGTGAGGAAGTATGTGGTTTGTCAACCACTGATCATAGCTATATCGTGTGCTGAACCGTTGCGGCATTCGTTCTGCCCGATAGACCTCAACCAGGCTCCTGACCGTCATCCCGGTTGATTTCTTAGGTTTTTTCGGCATCAGCGTGCTTGCTGTCTTCCACGCTGCTGCTTTGGTCGGCAATTCCTGCTTCGTGCCGAGTGTTTGTGATCGTCGCTTGCCGTCCACCCATTGCAGGAATCGCCACGTACCACGTCCCTTGTCAAATAGAACACTTCCCGTTCTGTGCCGTACTCTCCTCATTTGATCCTCCCATCATTTGAGAGCACGGCGGGCACGCTCAGCATAGCATCCAAGTCTGGGGTTTTGAATCTCCAGACGTGGCGTTGTGTGCCAGAGAGTATGTAGGCGCGGACCTTTCCTTGTCGTACCCACTGCAATAACGTGCGGCGTTCGATTTTTAGGTATATCGCCGCTTCGTCGCTCGTCAACCATTCAGTTGCCACGCCGTAACCGTCTCTTCTTTCGGTTGTGTTCTGCATTTTTTACTTCCCCTTAAAAACAATTTTTTTCTTCGCGAAACCCGCGACGGTTTGGGGGCGTTCAGCGGCGCGGACCTGTCAAGGGCGCGGTTCTTATGCGTTCATCGAAGACCCTTGACAGGGAGCACCGCTGGAATAACGCCGGTTTTCATAGGCGCGGGTTGAGTGGGGAAAAAAATGGAAAGAAAAACGTCTTCGGCTAAGAACACCGAATTGGAAAAGTTCTCCGGGATTGAATGCTACCGGTGTCGAGAATTGTTGGACGGGCACGATCTCATGAGTTTGTTCCACCTGGCATTAACTCCAGGTACTTGCGTAGGGTAGGCCTATTCCGCTTTTTCAATCTTTGAGTCGCCCGTCTCACGTGGTTTTGGGCAGCGGGTGTTCTCTGCTGCGCCCGTTTTCAAGGTCTTGCACCAGGACGTGGACGCTTCTAGTCAAGCTGCAAGCTGATCACACTGTGACTTTCAGGAACTTCCGCACGTGCCGACATTCCTCTTCCATCGCATGTTGCCCGGGACTCTTACGGGCAATTCTTCTAAGATTCTCTATGGAGTTTAGGAGGGGTGAAATGAAGGACTATCTGCCGCTGATTGGCGTCCTCGTGGGCACAGTTCTTGGTTGGCTGCTTAGCCAGATCGGGCAGTGGTTCGTTGCGCGCCGCGAAGAGAAGAAGGCGATCGCCCGTGTACTATCCGAATTGTTGGAACTGCGGCTTCGGCTTCTCGCGATTCCAAAGGTGTTGGAAATACTTTCGCAGCATTTTCCGATTCCGCCTGACGCACAAACGGGCATAAGGCTGATCTTCTCGCGGCTCTTTCCATTCGACGCAGAAATGGGCCGGCGGTACGGCGAGGCCGTAAGCCTCGTGGCGGAGTCTAATCCCTTGCTAGGGTACCGCCTTCGCTCTCAGGACCTGGTTTCGCCCTGGCTCGATACGTTACGAGAGACGGCCGCGAACAATGGAACCTCTTCAGCAACAGCATTCGCAAAGCTGGACGATGAGCTGTTGGCCCATCTGCAACCGCACTTCGAACACTTGCTTAAGGAATTGGCATGGATGCACGGTTCGCTTACCTGGTGGAAGGTCCGGCGCCAGCTTCGCCGGCCCCTTGAACTCCCTGCGAACTTTTCAGAGACGCTGAAAAATCATTTGCTCCAGATTCCTAAACAAGCCGCGGCTGCCATAGCGCCCGGTCCTGCATCGATGCCCGCTGCGGAGGAGGTCGCCATTAAACAATGAAAGGCGCGGCAACGCCAATGAATGATGGTGTCCCGGAGGGAGAGGCTCTGCAGCAAATCGGATTACTGATCGATTCAGCATCCGATGCGCGATCTGCGCAAGATACGGAATTCGCCTTCACTCTTCTCGACCAGTTTGCGCAAAGAGAGCTCGCGCCAAGAATTATTCCTCTCATGCATTACTTCCGTGCGAATGCGTGGGCCAACCGAGAGCAGTTACGCTCCAGCAGGAATGAGTGGGCGTGGGAACAGCCAGAGTGTCAGGAACAAATACTCGAACTCCGTCGCGCCGTGCGACATGACGCATTTGCCGGAATGCCGGTTCTCCGGCAATGCCAGATTCTTACCAACTTGGCGAATCAGCTCAATAAAATCGGCCGCTTCATCGATGCTGTCGAGACTTATGATCGTGCGCTACGCCTCAACAGTAGGTTCGGGATGGCGCGGGGTAATCGCGGGATCGCGCTCAGCCATTACGCCCATGCGCTCTATGACGACGGTCAACGGGCGTTCATGCTCGCCGCAGCCCATCAGTCTCTTAAAGCTGCTGTCGCAAACGATGCATATTATGAAGGGTTAGGTTACGCTCCTGCGCAGGAGGTCTTCCGCGAACGCGCGAAGCAAATTGAATCGCGCGTGAATCTCAACGGAGCAGCGAAACTGCGAAGAAAGAGGTACCGCACAGGCAGGAATCCTGCAGAACAGCACTACCGCAACTGGTGCCTTCGCAACAGGTTGTTCATAAATCCGCTAAATGATCTGGGCTCAATGCCAATAGCTGCACAGGATGTTTTGACTTTGCCCAGCCTCACGGTGAGCATCGCGGAGGGTGCGTATGTACCAGGCGTGATCGGGTTCTTCAATCAAATGAAACAGGAATTCGTTTCCGCGCGCTTTCTGTATTACGAGGGATCGAAATCCAAAAGGACCCACTTTTCCGACCGCCGCGTCCTGCTCTTCAACACGCTCGACTATCCGGCATATTCCTTCGCGACCGAGAAAATGCGGGCGGCGTTCCGCCTAGCCTATTCCCTCTTCGACAAGATCAGCTACTTTACTAACCATTATCTGAAGCTCGGACACGATCCCAACAGGGTTTCATTCAGAGGGGTTTGGTATGAAGCGAAAGGGAAGCCGCCCCGCCCTCTTCTGGCCTCGCTTGCGTCACGCCAGAACTGGCCATTGCGCGGTTTATTCTGGCTCTCCAAGGATCTCTTTGAGGACGAATTCACCGCCGTAACCGAGCCGGATGCGCAGTCACTGAATGAATTACGAAATCACCTGGAGCATAAATATCTGCAGCTCCATCAGGAAATAGGAAAATTCGGCCTGCGGGCGTTCGGCCAATCGGTTTATGAGGGTGATTTTGCCGACACGACGTTGCGGCTGTTGAAGCTTGTGCGCGCTTCTATAATCTACCTGTCGCTGTCAGTCTGTCATGAGGAGCAGGCGCGTCAGAAAAAATCCGGGCCAAAGAAAGCCGCATCTATGCCGCTCAGCCCTTGGGACGATCAGTGGAAACAATAACCAACCAAACTCTGACCGGCGGCTGAATTATCAAAACTCACTCGTCAGGAATCTTCGACACGGGTGTCGGAGGATGCTTTGCGTTCGTGACCGCAGTCGAAAAGTAAGCTTCAACCCCGCCGCCCGCCTGCCCGAAAGCGGGGGCGACGGTCCCGAAATCCACCACGGTGCCCGCCGGCGCCTCGATCTCATTGTGGTATGACGCCGGCAGATTGTTCGGCAGCGCGAAGCGTCCCACAGCAACAAAGCCCGTGGGCACGAATGCCACTTCCGATTCGGGCGCCGCGTAGGTGCTGGGCAGGAAATCGCCCGTGATCGGATTGACGCGGCGGTCGGGATTGAAAGCGGAGAAACGATGAAACACGCGGTTCGCCGGCAAGGTGACTCGCTTCACGAGACTGGATGGCCTGGCCGCGTGGAGCGGAGGGGAAGTCGATATCCGCATCGGCAACTTGCCGATGCGCGTGCTGAGAAGCCTGAATGAGTGAGGGTCTGGCGCCGCCATCAGCGTCTGCACGACATCCAGCCGCATCGCTTCCACGATACGGGCGCCGTTTCTGAGAATGGTCGCCGGGTCATCGCCGGGGATCAGGTCCGCCTGCGAGAGATCGATCGCGCTTGAGGAATTCAGCACCAGCAAAGGCGTGCTCTTTCCCCAGATCACGGCTTCCACCAGTTGAAAGCCCATGCCGGTTTCCGGCAGCGCCAGAAGCGATTCAATCGCCGAATCCTTCAGATGCCACATGAGCATTTATGTTCCATTCATTCAAGGATGCGCGCCTCCATTTTGACGACAGGCGCGCCGTCCTGCAATCGAACAGCAAAACATATTGTTCGCTCGGCGATTCCGGGAGGGCACAATTCAATGTGCGTTTTGTCGGAATCGATATTGACGAAGATCGCGAGAGCATAGTTGAGCGCTTCGCTGATCTGCCGGAGGCTGTCAAAGGCCTGTTCAACGTCAGCGGATTTTCTCTTGATCTGTACCGCGACAAAATTGCCCTCACGCCGGTTTTGGCTCGCTCCCGGCTCGAATGGCACATGGATGATGATGTCGGGCCGAATTCTGATTCCATGATCGTTTATCCGTTTCTGGTATTCCTGTTCGATAATCGCATCGCCGGGCAGCGCGGCGCCGACAAGTCTTGGCCGGAGCATCGCAAGAAGTTCGCCTTGGTATCCCCGCTCCGTTTCGAACAATCGGGGTTCGTGAATCGATGCCAGGGCGTCATTCATGATGGCAAGGAACGCATTCCTATTCATTGATCTTTCCCTGTTGAGGCCGCGCTTTTTTTCTCGGGTTCTTCGCCCATTAGCGCGGGCGCGATGGCGTAGCTCGTGCTGCGGCCGCCCTCGGAACTGCGGACGAGGAGACCGGCCTCGACCAGGAGGGTTATATCCCGAAGAGCCGTGTCCGGCGAGGACTTCGTGAGTTTGGCGTATTTCGTGGTTGTAAGCTTCCCCTCGAAGCCGTCCAGCAGCCTGTTCAGCACGAGCTTTTGCCGGTCATTGATGGAGCCGCGCTGCGCGCGTTCCCAGAACCTGGCCTTGGCGAGGACGGCGGCGAGCACCGTTTGCGCGCCATCGATCGCGCGGCCAAGACATCCAAGAAACCATTCCATCCAGGGCGTCACATCCATGTCGCCCTTCTGCGTCTGTTCGAGAATCTCGTAATAGGCGTTGCGGTCCTGACGTATCTGCGCCGACATGCTGTAAAAACGCTGTGGACTGTTTTCGGAGCGCGCCAGCGTCATATCGGCGATAGCGCGCGCGATGCGGCCGTTGCCGTCGTCAAACGGGTGAATGGAGACGAACCACAGGTGAGCGAGGCCCGCCTTCATGACAGGATCAAGATCGCTGTTTCCATTGAACCAGTCCAGGAATGCGCTCATTTCTTTTTCAACGCGAGGTGCCGCCGGCGCCTCGAAGTGGACGCGCTCCTTTCCCATGGGGCCGGAGACAACCTGCATCGGTCCCTCTCTGTCGTCCCTCCACGCTCCCACCGTGATCTTCCGCATCCCGCTGCGGCGGGTTGGAAAAAGAGCGGCGTGCCATCCGAAAAGCCGCTCGGCGGTGAGCGGTTGATTGTAGTTGCGCGTTGCGTCGAGCATCATTTCAACGACGCCCTCGACATCCCGGTCGGCGGGCTTTAACGCTCCCACATCCATGCCCAGCCGGCGGGCGATCGATGAGCGCACCTGTTCCGGGTCGAGCCTCTCGCCTTCGATTTCGCTGCTCTTGATTACGTCTGTCGTTAAGGTTTGCAGAACAGCTTCCCGCCGGAGATTGAAACCCAGGGCACCCATATGGCCGATCAGCACGCCCTGGCGATGACGCACGTCGGCGAGGGGCTGGGCAAGCCGCTCCTTGTTCCAGTGAAAGCCGGGCCACTCGGCCAATTCGTGGACGTACATTCTCCGCATCTCCTGCGGAGATTATAGACGTTATTCTCCGCACCAGACAAGAAATTAACCGCAAATTATGCGGAGAATAGGCATGTTATTCACCGCACAAATTAATGACTTGTTTTCTATAAGTTACGATCGACGAATGCACCTTGACAAGATATGCATACGTTGCCGATAATGTTTGCGTGCCCGACATTGGAGAGCTCGTAAAAGACAGGCGCCTGCGCCGGAACTGGTCGTTGCGCCAGCTCGGATCGCAGATTGGCGTGACGCCGGCTTATGTCGCCGACATTGAAGCCGGTCGTCGCCTTCCGAGTGCTGAGCTCAAGGATCGGATCGCGACCGTCCTTGAAATCCCTGCCGAGGAACTTGCGGCGGCAGATACGCGGCTGCCCCCCGACCTACGGGATTGGATCGAGGAACGCCCGCAGCTCACCAGTCTGCTTCGTTCATTGCGAGAATCCCCGGAGTCCGAGATGTTCATTCACCGCCTTAGCCGCATGATCAATCGCCGCTCGAAACCGCAAGCGCCGCGCGGTTTCCTGGTGACATGGGAATCCGAATTACGCGCCATCGCCGCCGAGGCCTCAGCGTGGTCGATCGAGACTGGCGGCGACCTATTCGGCCGATGGCACGATGTCCCAACAATTCTTCTTGCCACCAAGGCAGGGCCGGCGGCGCAACGCGACCACGCACACTTTCGTCTTGATGTCGATTACCTGCGTCAGCTCAGCGAGATCATGGCATCCGATTGGGCTCTCCGATATTTCGGTGACTGGCACTCCCACCACAAGCTCGGTCTTTCGGCGCCAAGCGGCGGCGATCGGCGGCGCATAGTCAGTCTAGCCGGCCGCAACCAGTTTACGAACATGGCGGAGATCATCGTGACGCTCGATGAAGGCCGGGACGAACCGATCGTCAGAATTCATCCGTGGGTCTATGACCTGTCCAACAAGGACGGGAACCCCGCCCCACTGCGGGTCAAGGTTCTCCCTGGACTAAGTCCGATTCGTCAGGCGCTTCTCACGAGAAAGGCCCTGCCCGAACAAGAGCTACACGCCTGGGAGAAAATCTCGCTCCAGCGAATCCGAATCGGAACGGATGCAGCGCCCCCTGTTGTCGAGGCGGCGTCGGACGTTGATTCCGCAACGCGGGAGCGGATACTCGCCCAACTTGCCGAAGCTTTGCAAAACGCAAGCGGCGACGCTGTGGAACATCACGTGACCGGATTTGGGAACATCCTCGTTGCGAAGATCGAAGAACCTCATTACTTCGCGCTCGCGCTCGGGTCCTCTTGGCCAATGCCGGTTCTGGAAGTGCATCGCTTGAACCGCGCAGACGGCTCGACCGAACCGATTGATGCTCCGGCGAAACTGGTTGCACTCGACATCGCCGGCATTTTGGAAATCTACCGCGTCATGCGGGAGGGTAAGAAGGGGGTTTCGCATGTGGAGAGATGATCAACGCAAGAGACTGCTGCTGGAACACGAAGTTCTCCAGCGCGAAGGATTTGATCAGTTCACCGTGTATCAGGACAGATCAGCAGATACCTATTGGGCTGTGGGAAACGCATCGGCGAACTCCGGTCGCCAGTATCGGCTTTACATTCCTATTCCCTCGGGCTATCCGCAGCAACGCCCGCCCATGTACGTGACAGAACCAAACCCGCTGCGGACGTATGACGGCACCCTGGTTTCAACTCTGGGCGTCTCGCACAACATGCACACGCTTGCACCGCACCCGCAGGGATGGCCGCAGATTTGTCACTGGCGGGACGGACGCTGGCACTCAGGCATTCTGCTGCAAAAAGTGTTTCTCAAGGGCATGATCTGGATCGAGGCTTATGAGCAACACCTCGCTACAGGCCGTCCCCTGGCCGAATTCGTTCTAACGATGGCGGAGATCGCATGACAAATGATCCACAGCAACAGCAAATGATTCGTGAGGCGATGAAATCAATCGCCGAACGCAGGCCCGGCCGCACGAAACTGGTGTATGACAAGGCGAAGAAGACCATCGTTGCCGTCGCGGAAGGATCACAGGCGCCGCGCGCACTGAACATTACGGCCGATGACGCTGACATGTTCGCGGTCGCGACCTTGTCGAGTCGCTGGTTGCGCGAGCACTGGCAGGATGCCAAGCGAGACGGGCGCCTCCCCCTCACCCTCGGGGCCTGGGATGACGGCGACGCCCTGACCCAAGTTGAGCTCTGCGTACAGCCATCGTGTGTCCTTAATAGCGCTGCCGTTCTTCTCGACGAGAAGGTTCATCCTCCCGCCGGCACTCAGGTTTACATCATTCTAAAGCCGGCAGATACTCCGGTATACGACGCAGCCACATTCGCCGCGCCGGACGGCACTTTTCATCAAGCCAGTTGCTGGCGGCTTGTGGACGGCGTTAAGCAGGTGATCGACATATGCTTCGCCGACGTTCAGCCGGAACTGGCAACACGGCGCGCGGGTATCCTTGAATCAACAATCCTTCAGGATAAGACGGTCCTCTTTATCGGCGTAGGAACCGGTGGCGCCCACGCAGCGATTGAGCTGGCAAAGTGCGGTGTCGGTCGATTTATTCTCGTCGATCGCGACAGGCTCTCGGTGGGCAACGTTGTTCGTCACCCCGGCGGCATTTCACAGGTCGGGCGCTACAAGGTGAACGTTGTGCGCGATCTGATCCTTGAGAAGAATCCGGACGCGCAGGTTTCAACGCATCCGGTGTCCTTGGAATACGACAACCAGGAAGTGATCCGGGAACTTGTGTCGAAAGCCGATGTCGTGGTCTGCGGAACGGATAGCCGCCCCAGCAAACTGCTTGTCAATCAGTTGTGCGTGGACGCGGGGGTAGTCGCAGTTTACGGCGGCGCCTTTCGTCGGGCATATGGCGGACAGGTTCTTCGTGTACGCCCCAAGAAATCCCCCTGTCATCAGTGTTTCGTCGCCGCCATGCCGGATGAAGCGTCGGATGTCGAAGTCTCGACTAGCGCCGACGCGGAGGCGATCGCCTATTCTGATCGGCCTGTCGCCGTCGAACCGGGTCTTTCCCTGGATGTATTGCCGATTGCGAACATGGTCGCAAAGCTGGCGCTCCTAGAACTTCTCGCAAATAGGCAGAGTTCGCTGAATATCCTAAACCGCGATTTCGACGCGCCGTGGTACCTCTGGCTGAACCGCCCCGAGCCCGGTACGCAATACGCTACCTGGCCCCCATTGAGCGAGAGCAGCGACGAAATGACGATCCATCGCTGGTACGGCATCTACTTCGATCGTGACACCGAATGCCCCGCCTGCGGGAATTTTCTATCTGCAATTGCCGGCAACTACGGGCTGGATATTGCCTCGCTGAAGGAGCTTCCCACACTACCCGGAGAGGAAAGCTAATCGTGGAACTCTCCTCAGACTTCAAGGATCTCCTTTCTTCCATCCAGCCCGGTGATCAAGATGTGACTGACGCCAAGGCCGCCCACGAGAAAGTGCGCGAGCAGTTGCGCAATGATAGTGAATTCAAGGACGCCCACAAAGACACCTTCTTGTCGGGCTCCTATGCGCGGCACACCGCGATCAACGACATCAACGATGTCGACGTAATCTGCGTCGTCGACATCAATCCCGACATCACCGAGCCGGAAGTCGTTCTTGCCTGGACGCAGGGGATTCTCGATAAATATTACAAAGAGACGAAACGCCAAGGCCGGTCGGTAGGAGCCCAGGCGGGGAAAGGTGTATGGCTGGACATTGTTCCGGCGACACCGATTCAGGCCGACGATGGGCCGTTGTGGATACCGGATCGGGAGTCGAACCAGTGGGTGAAAACTCATCCGAAAGGCCAGATTCAGGCCGCAACCGACAAGAACAAGGCCACCAGCGGATACTACGTGCAGGTTGTCAAACTCATGAAATTCTGGCGAGACAGGCTGCCTCGCGAATCATGCCGTCTTAAGTCATACATCCTGGAAAGCATGATTCACGGGAGTATCGGCTCTCCCACTTCTCATGCAACCGGCGTAGTCAACGCGCTCGAAGGTATGGAACGCACGTATGGGGCATCTCGCGACCTCGGAATTGTGCCCACAATCTCTGACCCCGGATATGCGTCGATCAGCGTGGCGAAACATTGGCAGTTTGCGGACTTCAAAGACTTTATGGAGCAGGTCAAATCAGCGGCCGGCACCGCGCGCAGGGCATTGGACAACACGGACGAGTCGGATAGCCGCAAACTCTGGCGCCAGATTTTCGGCTCGAATTTTGGTAAGTGAGGATACATGGCGGGGTCTCTTAAGCCACGCGGGACGGAGAAGAAGGCCGGTTCACTGCTTTCAGCGGAAGCGATGGGCGGTATCAATGCCGGCAAAGGGTTCGATTTCCAGACCCGCTACACGGCGTGCCGCTTGCCTGCGTGGCTGCTGGAAGCAGCATTCCATCAACTGTTTTACGAGGGCACCGGCGACATCGATGTTCGTTACACCCACGCAGACCGGGTCGAGCGTATACACATCCAGGTCAAAGATCATGAAGTTGCACCCGCAGAATTCAAGAAAGTAATCATCCACTTCCGGCGCCTCGACGCGGAACAAGCGGGTCTCTACAAGTGCTTCACATTGGTGTGCCCGACGTTATCTTCAAGACTGCGCCCGGTTGAAACCGGGCTATCCCGGTTCAGGAGCGCGAAGCCCTTTTACGATGACGCCGCTGACGCCCTTACGCCAACAAAAGATGAACTGACAGAGCGGCTGCGAAAGGTCGGCGTGACCGACAACGACGATATTGAGTTCGTTCTCTCCAAAGTATCCATCGAGATAGGGCACGGCGACCTGCATCATGACGACAGGGCCGTCGACCTGTTCGTCGGCCGCTTGCTGAGTCATCCTGAATATTCAGGGATGATCCGAGCCATGGTCCAGCCGGCATTTGCGGAGCTTTTGCGGGCGATACAGGCGCGCCGCGGCGCCGTCCTGCATCGCGCCGATATCGAGCAGATCCTGCGGGGAGCGGTGGCGTCGGTGAGCGCGCAGGAAAAAAGCATCACGATCTGGCTACAAAACTGGACGAATGAAAAATTCGATGTGCCAGCGGATTATGTTCTGGACTGGTCGAGTCACTTCGATCGCGCGACGCGGCGCGTGCCTTTGGAGGAGACTTGGAATAAGCAACTCGTGCCGGAGCTCGAAGCGCTAAAGAAGAGGATCGTCGCTGAGCGGACCGAGCGCCTGATCCGCTTTCGCGGGAAATGCGCGTTGTCGACGGGCATCGCATTAGGAGCCATTTTTCCAGCCGTCGGCGGCTGGACCTTCGAGATACCGCAGCCTCCGGCGAAAGAACCGTGGCGATCGGATGCGGCACCGACGAACCCTTACGATGTCGCGGTCGAGGTCACTGAAGGCGGGGGCGCTGAAGGCGACCTAGTGCTCGGGCTGAACATAAGAGGCGACGGACGCGAAGATATATCCCGATACATAACCGGCATAGGGCATCCGCCGAGGCTCTTCGCCTTCATGGGCCCCCGCTCGCCCGGAAGCCAAGCCATCGGCGGCTCGGAGGACGCCTGCGCCTTTGCGCGTGGCGTGCGCGAGCATCTCGCCAAACTCATCAAGAGTCATAATATTCGGCGCACGAGGATTTTCTTCTACGGTCCTCTCGCCCTTGCCGTTTTCCTCGGCCAGCAACTGACTTCCGTCGGTGAAATCCAGCTGTTTGAATACCAGGATCCGGGATACGTGCCGAGCTGCACATTGCGGACATGAGCGCTCCATGAGGCATATGACCATAAACCAACTTCAGGCGGGAAGCAGGCGGCCGCAATGATGAGCTTTGCCAGACCTTCGTTTGCGATCACGCCTGATCAATATCTGAGCGGCATCCTGAC
Organism: Candidatus Sulfotelmatobacter sp.; assembly: GCA_049584315.1. GTDB lineage: Bacteria > Acidobacteriota > Terriglobia > Terriglobales > Acidobacteriaceae > Sulfotelmatobacter. Next base: position 22,603 of record JBAUXO010000218.1, read on the forward strand.
CCGCGAATCAGTCGATACAGGGCTTCTTTCTCCAGTGCGGGGCGTCCAGGCGATTCTTCATCCTCTTTTGCAGCGGTGGGCGGGCAACCGTCTCGTCAGCGTCGATCCGAGCGGTTCTTTCATGAAGGGAACGGCCAACCTATCGGGCACCGATATTGATTTATTCGTATCGTTGTCGGACCAGACGACCGAAACGCTGAAGGAAATTTACGAGAAGCTATTCGCCTTCATGAAAGCGAACGGCTACCTCCCGACCCGCCAGAACGTGTCTATCGGTCTCAACGTGAATGGCTATTCCGTCGACCTTGTCCCGGCCAAAAGGCAAAACAGCTACGGCGACGATCATAGTCTTTACACCAGGCGCACCGGCACCTGGACAAAAACGAACGTCGTGACGCATATCAATCATGTCGCGGCATCGAGCAGGCAAAACGAAATGCGCATTCTCAAGCTTTGGCGCGATCAAAAACGATTGGACTTCCCGTCTTTCTTTCTGGAACTCATCGTCATCGAGGCGCTGCCCTGGCATGCGGCCGGGACGCTTTCTGACAATGTCTTCCGCGCGCTTCAATATATAAAGGCAAAGATCGCCACCACAAGAATCATCGACCCCGCGAACACGAACAATGTTATTTCAGCCGATTTGTCCTCTGCCGAAAAGACAACCCTTTCAGTCGCGGCGGAAAAAGCTCTGCGGGCCTCAACATGGGGTGAAATCGTCGTATGAGCAC
>JBAUXO010000219.1:0-2417 GCA_049584315.1 Candidatus Sulfotelmatobacter sp.
AATGGCGAGAAGCACTTACTTCGACCGGGGCCGAATCGCAGACGCGTGTCCAGGTTCAGACTCAGGCTATGCCCAACGTTTTCAATGTGGGAATATTGTCAAACGCCGAATTTGGACGCAAATGATCGCATATGACCTCGGATACGCGGATCAGTCACATTTCATCAAAGATGTCAGGGAATTCACCGGATATACGCCAAAGAGCCTGTCTCACGCAGTTGGGGAATCTGTCACAGAGACCCAAAACCGAGCCTTGGTACGGCAACGAATATTGATGGAACAAGACTGGTGTGGACTGCGGTCCGTCGAAGAATAGCGTGACATTCGCATCAGATGGAACTGTTACTTGGTCAGGGGAGCACGAACGCCGCGGCCAGCGCGCCCCTCGAAATTGTTCTACAGGAAAAAGAAAGAGCGCGGCGCGACAGGCAGGCGATTTGACTTACATTCTTGTCGATTCGGACGGTTGCGGGGTTGCGGAGGTGGTGGGTTCACGGAGAGCGCTGGGATTGGTAATAGAAAGTGTACTCATGAGCGCGAAAACCCCGGAGCTTTGTCTCTTGGGTTTGCGGGCTGTACTCCGGCTGAGCTACGCCGTGGAGTCGACGTTCTGGCGACAGTCTTAGGTGCTTAGCACGCACCGCAAGCGGCCGCAAAACGGGGCGAATTCTAGGTAATGGGTTTCGTGAGTGTTAGCGCCGGTTTAAAAGGGGGTCTTCCGCATCACGAGCGGCACAAGTCAGCAACGCCGACTTTTCGTTCAGGTGACCAGACTCGAGGGTAGCTGTCAAGTTTGACTTTCGACGCCACGGATCCCGAGCTACTCGAACCGTGCTTCGGTGACCTGCCGACCATGATCGATCACGTCATCGTGACCGCTGGCCGGCATGTTACGGCCGCCCCATCGACATGGAATTCGCGCAGGCGAGGGCGGCCATTTCGCCCTTGACACCGCTGCCGAGGAGCCCGATTTAACGTACTGTGCGCGCGGTGGCTTAAGCTGTCACAAGGAGGAAGACATCATGGCCAAAACCACGGAAATAGCTCCGAACATCTATCGCATCTCGATATACGCCCAACCATTCGATCTGCAATTCAATCACTTCCTGGTGAAAGACGATAAACCATTGCTGTTTCACACCGGCCTGCGGGGAATGCACGCAGAAATTCGCGAAGCAGTTTCCAGGCTCATCAACGTTTCGGATTTGCGCACATCAGCTTCAGCCATTTTGAGTCCGCTGCGTCTGCCAGTTCCGCCATCCCGGCTTTACTTGCAAGTGCCTGATTTTACGACCTGTTTATGGCTCTGTTCCCTTTTCATCCAAAATGACGAATGTGCAACTGTGTAAGAAAGTGTGTCAGTTTTCACCGATCTCGACAGTTCATTGTCATTTATCTCGTGAAGCGCTTTGCCAGCGATTCTCGGGCTAAGAGTCCATTGCCAAGTCATAAGAAAGCACCAGCACGAAATTCTACCACTTTCATTCAGAGCGCTCTCGTTTGATTTCACGCGAAGCGGACGATTTGGGTCTGAGTGCTTACGGCCGAGCCGAGCGGCGCCAAGAGCGGCGTTTTCCCCGTCCGATGCGTGCCGCAGGTCGTTCCCGAACGCGCGGCTGTGGTTTGGTTCAGCTAGGGCTGAAAGAGCCAACTAGGGTCCCGGCGGTTCTGCGTGAAGGAAGACGTAGGTTACGTCCGGTTCGCCGACAATCCACCAACTTGGTTTGCATTCCTGACACAAGCGTGTTCAGCGAGGAGAGGCTGGGCGAGGGAGCGAGCCGACAAAAAATAGAATTGCGTCGTTTTAACCAAAGCAGCCGACCCCGCTGGACTTGGACAACGCTTGAAGCTGGTTTGCTATCATCCAGGTCCCCTGGATTTTGCGGGGCTTCAGACCACTCACTCGTTGTGTCTCATGCGTTAAACTTCTTAGTCAATCACACTGCGGCCCAAGAACCACATGAGCGTGCAGGCAACCATTCCGCAGCGGACAGACGGTCGACGATATGAGGCAGTGCTTCGCCTTAGCGGAGCTCTTTCGCTGTGCCAAGAGCCCGAGGACCTGACGAAGATCCTCTCTGAGCAGTTGCGCGAATTCCTCGACTTCTTACAGTTCTACATCGTTGTCTACAAGGAGAACTCCACGGAAGTCGAATGGGCTGTGGTCGGGCGAGAGAAGAGCCTCGTGTCGGCGTACGCGGATGTCCCAGTTCAGCAGCGGCCATCGTGGCAGGCATACACCAGGCAGGAACCGATCTACATTCGTGAGTGGAACACCGATGAAGGAGTACCTAGCAGCCCGTGGTGCAAGTCTTGATGCGCGAACCGATAAAGTTTTGAAGAATTCACAGGCATTATTTGTATGATGCGCCCATGGCGATGGGGACGCGCAAGCAACGAGAGAAGCAGGAAGGGAT
>JBAUXO010000220.1:0-3336 GCA_049584315.1 Candidatus Sulfotelmatobacter sp.
CCATTCCGAACACTTACTCCACAATCACCATGCCAGCGTCGCTTCGCTCCGACTGCTGTTCACCTTCGCTCCGGAATGCCGTTCGGCTTCCCTCCGGAATCGATGTTCACCTTCACCGGAATACCCACTATCGTTATGATGTTCGAGGAGATCACCGGATTCGGACTGGAAGGATACTCAAGCGGCTCACCTACAATTGTCTTTACGTCTGTGGAAACATCAGCAAAGTTTGACATCGAAATACTCCTTTCTTCGTATTTGGATTACAGCGTGAATGGAATTGTGATGTCCTTCATACGTAGTACATCCGTTTGTCTAACGGAAACCGGCAGCCTTCGCGATGACGGTATTACTGGCCTCCTCGATCAGTTGCACGATGTCATCGGGACGAGTTGCTACCGAAGCGTGACTCGTGTCCAATGTAATCGTCTTTCTTGCGTTGATTCGCTCTGCCATCCACTTTTCGGTCTCGGTAGGAATCAACTGATCGTTGGTCGAGATCTGATACCAACTGGGCTTCACTTTCCACGCCGGTGCTCCCGACTTTTCTTCGAAGCAACGCGGCGCTGTGGGCTTCTGCGTAAGAGCCCACACTAGCGATTCTGTTTTGTCATCGAGATCGTGACAGAATGTCTCGTGAAACTTATCAACTTCGATCCAGAGAAACCCATACTTATCCTGACGGATATTTGCCTTTCCAGCAGGTGGTGCCCGCCGCGCCCAAAGGCTGTTGAGGCTCTCTCCTTCATCAAGGGCAGGTCCTGCCAAATAGACGAGGCCGACGACATTTGGCGTGAGGCCGGCCCCTGTGATAACTGCGCCACCATAAGCATGGCCTACTAATAGCGTTGGCGCGTCCTGCGCGGCGGCCATTTTGATGGTTCGGTCGATATCATCGGACAGCGAGGTGAGGGGGTTTTGCACTGCCAAGACCCTGTAGCCTTTTTCATGCAGGGGAGGAATAACATGCCGCCAGTGTGAAGCGTCGCCCCAGGCGCCGTGCACTAAGAGAATATTGGGTTTGTCGGACGCGATCCTACACCTCCTAATCCAGCCTGTACTTTGCTCGTGACGCCAACAACTTTAATCAAAGGACACTCAATGCGCGTCCTGTAACGGCAACTGCTTGAGTATCGTTTGCGTATCAGCTTGCCCCGATTTACATCGAGAGGACCACTCGGAATCGTGCCTTGCCGCTCATCATGCGTGCATAGGCCTCATCCGCTTTTCCCAGAGAATACGTTTCAATCACGGGACGCACGCCGCTGAGTTCGGCGAAACGCAAGGTATCCTCCGAATCGGCCGGCGTTCCAGCCGCCCAACCTTGAATTGCTTTACTTCCCGCGATCAGCTGTAGTGGCGTAACCTCAATAGGGTCGAAGGCCGCTCCAATCACTATCAATTTTCCGTTCGGCCCTAAGCCATCGATCAGTGCCGACATTGCTTTCGAGTCCGGCGCCGTAGCCAAAATTACTTGTGCGCCGCCAAGCTTTTGCAATTCTTGCGCCGGACTGGTCGCTTTGCCGTCGATATAAAGACTGGCCCCAAGTGTGTTCGCCAGGGCAGCCTTTTCCGTACCGCGTCCGATCGCAGCAACCTTGTAGCCAAACTTGCTGGCAAACTGAACTCCGAGGTGACCGAGACCACCGATGCCCTGGATCGCAACGAGATCACCAGGCATGGCGCCACTATGCCGAAGTGCGTTGTACGTGGTAATACCCGCGCAAAGTAGCGGTGCCGCTTCTGTATCACTTAGTGTGTCAGGAATTGCTACTAGCGCCTCTACAGGAGCAACCATGTACTCCTGGTACCCACCGTCGTAGCTGATACCTGGAATCTTCAGGTTTATGCAATTGCGAAAATCTCCTCGACGGCACTGGCGGCAGGTGTTGTCCTGTCCTCCGTGCCAGCCAACACCAACACGCTGGCCCTTTTTCCACGCCGAAACACCCGAGCCAACTTCGTCAATGACCCCTGCTACTTCGTGTCCCGGCACACGAGGAAACTTAATTCCAGGCCATAGCCCTTCCTTCGTGAGAACATCGCTGTGGCATACACCACAAGCCTGTACTCTGATTCGTACCTGTCCCGCGCCAGCTTTCGGAATCTCGCGCTCAACGATCTGGAAACCAGCGCCCGGCTTGGAAACCTGCGCAACCTTCATTGTCCCTACTTCGACTGTCGTCGTTGCCATAAACCCTCCTGTCAATGCAGCGATGCTGAACGTCTTGAGAGTCTCACTCAACGACGAAAATGGGTCGCTGCATAGCATTTGCGGCTAATCGCCCACTTCGAAAATGACGTCGACTGTGACAGGCACGCCGAGCGGCAGGCTCGCAACCCCGTAGACGATACGGCAAGGGTTCTTGTCCTTTCCGAACACGTCTTGCAACAACTCCGAAGCACCATCGGCGACTTTTGGTTGTTCCCGGACATCCCCCGAAGTGGCCACCAACACCCCGAGCCGGACGATGCGCGTCACTCTGTCGAGTGATCCCAAATGTTCCCGCGCGACAGCGAGGCTGTTCAAGGCCGCAAGTTGCGCCGCTTTGCTCCCTGTCTGCACATCAAGTTCCGCGCCGACCCGTCCGATGAATTTCGCTTCGCGGCCTTGCGTGGGAAGCATGCCGGTGAGGAAGAGAAGCTTGCCCGTCTTCACCGCTTCGACATAAGTGCCGAAGGGCTCCGGGGGAATCGGAAGCGTGATGCCCAGTTCCGCCAACCGCTTTTCGGCGGTCGCCGGCGTGGAAATTTCTAGTGACTTGTGTGCGGTCGAGGGTGTCATGAATTGATGTCACCAGAACAGCCGGAGGAACGCAATTGGACCTAGGTATGATCGATGCTTTTTTATGGGGTTGTTGACTATCGCTTCGATAGTCAGGCACGGCAACCGTGCATTTGCTCACCTCGCAGCACGGCTGCCTGAGCGATTCCGCATCAACATCTCGGAACCCATTAACATAAGGAGAGTTCGCAGGGTTTGCCGACCAGAACAACCAAGCTCGCGCAAACGCGACAAATCAATTTATTGCGCCCCGCCGTGACGCCGGTTTGCTGTTTCGGACCGCGATAGGCTGCAGGACCATTCTGGTAAGTTTCGCAATTTTCCTTGACACTTGCCGGCAGCTCGGAAAAGGCGTGAGTCGGCATATCTTCCAACGCAGAGTTTATAGCAGTTGATGCCAAAACAACTCCTCGCACAAGATAATGAGAATGACAATCCTGCTGCTCATCGGTCATCCTTCTATCGCCCCATTAAATATGCACCATGTAGTTCAAGCACAATGAGTTCCATCAGTACTGTCCGGAAGATGGCTTTAAAGATCCCGCTAATCC
>JBAUXO010000221.1:0-119753 GCA_049584315.1 Candidatus Sulfotelmatobacter sp.
GCTTCTTTCCGGCCCCGCCTCGCGGCGAGTGTGATTTCGCCGTTGCGCTTCGCTATCACTTCACGTCCATCACGTTGTGAAGAGGACTTGCACCTCTAAGCTGTCGGACATGCTCGGCACACCAACACAAAACCGGCGGCCAAGGCCGCCGGTTGCTGAAATGCACCGCCTTAATTCGAGGAGGAATCATCCCTCCGCTTCAAGGTCGGACGATCGTCGTCGTTCGTGCTATCGCCTGTTTTGTCGCCGCCGCTGGTGGAAGTTCGCCGCAGGCTAGGCTTGTTCTCGTCTCTTTGATCCAGAACCTTGTGGCGATTCTCGATCGAAGCTAACCTCGATTTCACATCGTCGAATTCCGATGTGGTCACAATGTACTGCGCCTTCGCCGGCAGAATCTTGCGAATTTCTTCCTGCGACTTCTCGATACGATCCTGCGTCGGTGGGTGCGTGTCAAACGCCTTCGCGATCGTCCCCGGCTTCTTCTTCTCCATCGCCTCAATCTTCTCGAAGAACGAAACAAAAGCCGACGGATCGTAGCCGGCCCGGTACATGGTTTGGACGCCGAGATAATCGGCTTCGGCTTCGAAGCCGCGCGAGAACTTCAAAATACCCAACATCGCTGCCGGCCCGGCAGCTTCATACGCCCCATAGCCAATTCCGCCACCGATGAAGATCAGAGGAATGGTTGCCATCTGCATCAGCGTGTAACGTGTCTGCTCACGGGCCAGGTGGCAGGCCGCCACATGGGATATTTCGTGTGCCATAACGCCCGCCAGCTCGGCTTCCTCGTCCGCGGCCAGAATCAATCCAGAGTTCACATAGAAGAACCCACCCGGCAGCGCCATCGCGTTCACCACATCGGAGTCGATCACTTTGATGGTGAACGGCACCTGGGCATCGGAGTTCCGCACCAGATTCTGCCCGATCCGGTTTACGTATTCCGTTACTACCGGATCGTTGACCAGCTTGATCTGCGACTCGATCTGCTGCGCGTAGGTGCGTCCCATGGCTACTTGCTTCTCGATGCTGTACCAGTTGCCCACCCCACGGCCGCAACCCACATTGCGGTTCCCTACCGCATCCACGTCGGTCTTGCCGCCATCGTGCTTGATCTGGCTGTCGTCCTGCGTCGGCAGATTTGCCGGCGGCGGCGCCGGAGCGTTTTGCACGTCGCCTGCCTTTGGCTGGCCTTTGTCTTGATCTGGAACCGGAGCTGGAGTTTGCGTTTGAGTCTGAGTTTGAGTTTGACCCGGATTCTGCGTCTGACCGGGATTCTGACCAGGCTGCTGTGTTTGCGCCATCGTCCAGGGCACTGCGCTGAACGCCGCCAATCCCGCTGTGATTGCCAACCAACGCAACTTCATAGGAACTCCTTTACGACCCACTCATACCCGCATTATACGCCCACCGTGCACACACCCGGCCAGAACTTCTCCCTTTGGTTTAGACGTCCCCTTTTCGTCGCGGGTTATCCAATATTGAAGAAAGGACGACGGCGGAGGAGCATCAGCAGGGCCGCCTACCGTTGCGCTGTTGGGCGCAGGAAAGGAGAAGCTAGACCGAAGTGGTAGCGACTTTAGGCCGGATCAGTCGTAGTATTCAAGCCCCAAATGCGTGATCAGTTCCTCGCCCTTCAAATGCCGTAGCGTGTTCTTCAGCTTCATCAACTGAATGAAAAGATCATGCTCCGGATAGAGACCCGGCACCGTCATCGGAGACTTGAAGTAGAAGCTTAACCACTCCTGAATGCCCAACCCGCGCAGCTCCGAACACCGTTTCGCCAAATCTGTCAATAGTACGAGATCGAGCACAATCGGCGCCGCCAGAATCGAATCGCGGCACAGGAAGTCTACCTTGATCTGCATTGGATATCCCAGCCAGCCGAAGATATCGATATTATCCCAACCTTCTTTGTTATCACCGCGTGGAGGATAGTAGTTGATGCGAACCTTGTGGCACATATTGCCATAGAGTTCCGGATAAAGCTCCGGCTGCAGAATGTGCTCCAGCACCGAAAGCTTCGATTCTTCCTTGGTCTTGAACGAGCCCGGATCGTCCAGCACCTCGCCATCGCGATTGCCCAGAATGTTGGTGGAGAACCATCCGTTCAAACCGAGCATGCGCGCCTTAAAGCCGGGCGCCAGAATGGTCTTCATCAATGTCTGGCCCGTTTTGAAATCTTTCCCGCAGATCGGTGCATCGTTCTGCCGCGAGAGTTCGAGCATCACCGGCAAATCCACGGTCAAGTTCGGCGCTCCGTTGGCGAACGGCACACCTTCCATCAGCGAGGCGTAGGCATAAACCATCGAGGGTGCGATCATCTCGTCGTTTTCGCGCAACGCCTTTTCCAATGATTTCACCGACTGATGAGCCTCGGTCGCTTCAATGAAGGATTCCGTCGACCCGCACCACATCGTGACCAGGCGGCTAGCCCCGCTTGTCTTCTTAAACTCCCGGATGTCGTCGCGCAATTGCTCGGCAAGATCCATCTTGGTCTTGCCCTTTTTCACGTTGGGCCCGTCGATCTTCTTCACGTAGTTGTGATCGAACACCGCGGAGCGCGGCGTCACCGACGAAAGAAACGGCTTCAACTGGTCGAGGAGCCTCTGATCGAGCACGCCCGCATTGGAGGCCGCTTCGTACATGTTGTCTTCGAAAATATCCCAGCCAGTGAAGACCAGATCGTCGAGCCCAGCCAACGGCACAAATTCCTTAATCTTGGGCGAGCGGCCATCCGTACGCTTGCCCAACCGCACCGTGCCCATCTGCGTCAGCGATCCGATTGGCTTCGCCAGCCCCTTGCGGATAGCTTCCACGCCGGCAACAAACGTCGTCGCCACTGCGCCCATGCCGGGGATCATCACCCCCAGCTTCCCTTTCGCGGGGTCAATCGTGCCATTATCCTGGGATCGGCTCTGACCCTTCCCTTCGGACTTCACCTCAACCCGCACCACGTTCGCGGACTTATTCCGTGTCGCCATATTTTTGGGCCGCTTCCTCAGTAAGAATCTGTATGGAGGTGCAAACCTTGTATGTTCTCGTATCGGGCAGGACTTTGCAAATCAGAGAGGCCAAACGCGCAGAAAATCATTTTAACGGGGCAAGGCGGGCATTGATTGGAAAACGCGCACGGCCCATAGGAGCGAAGGCGCCTGTCCCGCCCGCGTCTAACGAGGTTGCAAAGTCTGAGCGATCATCACCTGGCGCTTGAAGTTTTCCATCATGTTCGGATCGAGGCGGACTTCGGTAGGCTTCTTCGCCAGCGTCATGGTATCGATTTTGTCCTGCAGCTTGAGCAAGGCATAGAAGAGATTTTCGGGCCGCGGCGGGCAACCGGTGACATACACATCCGTGGGAACGATTTTATCGACGCCCTGCAACACCGCATACGTATTGAACGGCCCGCCTACCGACGAGCACGCGCCCATCGAGATCACCCACTTTGGATCGGGCATCTGGTCATAGATGCGCTTCACCACTGGCGCCATCTTCAAGGTCACGGTGCCGGCCACGATCATCAAGTCGCTCTGCCGCGGGCTGGGACGAAACACCTCCGAACCGAAGCGCGCAATATCAAATCGTGAGGTGGATGACGCAATCATCTCGATCGCGCAGCAGGCCAGGCCGAACGTCATCGGCCACACCGCGGACTTGCGCGCCCAGTTGAAGACGTAGTCCACCGTACTGATCATGAAATTCTTTTCGAACTTGTTTTGCAGCCAGCCCATGGAGCAACCTCGATTCGAAACCCTGTCCAAATACGAATGCAATTATACATTTCGTGGGCGCGAGAGCATCTCAGTTGTCCGCACCGTCGGGGAACGTCAAGCAATTCCAAAGCATCTCCGGCATTAAGAGATCTGGAGGAAAGGTCTTCTAACGATCGGGCTTGGAATGCTTGCGGTCTTCCGTGCCTTCTTGCCTGGCGTCGCCCCGTGCGGCCCAGTACACCAATCGGAGTAGTGAATCATGATGCCGGGATTGCGCTCGGTACCGCTCGGCGCAGTTATATTCCTGATGGGACTCATCAAGGCTTTGGCCTAAGTTGCCCGCTGGTCACGACTCAGCTACAAATAGAATATCCATGGATTCAAAGCCAGCCGCGGCCGCCGACCGCGAACGCGCCCAAACCCTGCCTCTCGAAGCCTGGACGCACATTCGCACCTCGCTATTCTGGATGGTCGCTATCGCCCTGATCCTGCGCCTGGGCTGGATCGTCGTCGGACATACGTACAAGTTCAAGCCTGCGGAAGATAATTTTGGCTTCGGCTGGGAGATGGGACGCATCGGCGCCGCAATCGCCTCTGGGCGAGGCTTCGGCGATGCTTTCGGAGCGCCCACTGGGCCGACCGCATGGGAACCGCCGCTCTATCCCTATCTAACTGCCGGCGTGTTTCACTTCTTCGGCATCTACTCCAGAGCTTCGGCGTTCATTCTGCTTACCCTCAACAGCGTTTTTTCCGCCCTGACCTGTATTCCGATTTTTCTTATCGCGCGCCGGATTTTCTCTGAGAAAGTAGCCGTCGGTTCGGCCTGGACCTGGGCTCTTCTGCCCTACGTGATGTTCTGGTGCACGCGCTGGGTGTGGGAAACAAGTCTTTCGGCGCTGTTGCTAGCCGTGATTTTCTGGCTGGCATTTACCCTGGAGCATCGCGACGGAATTAAGCCCTGGATCGAATTCGGCTTGCTCTGGGGAGTCGCCGCACTGAACAGCACGGTGCTGATCGCCTTCCTGCCCGCCTCGGGATTGTGGGCTTGGTATCACCGTGCCAAGCGTGGCAAGCCTTCGCTGGCAGGCGTCGTGCTGGCTTCTTTCGTGTTCCTTGCCTGCGTCACCCCGTGGACGGTGCGCAACTATCGAACCTTCGGCAAGTTTATCTTCATCCGCGATAACCTCGGTGCGGAGTTGCGTCTGGGTAATGGACCCGGCGCCGACGGCACCTGGATGCAGTATTTGCATCCGACGCAGGACATCTTCGCCATGCGCCAGTACGCCTCCATGGGTGAACTGGCCTATATCGAAAGGCGCGAACGTCAGGCTGTCGATTACATCAAAGCTGATTACCCGCGCTTCGCCGTCCTTTGCCTCAAACGCTTCATCTACTTCTGGGCTGGCCCCCCGCGGCTGTCGCAAATCTGGTGGCTGGCCGAAGTAAAGAATTCGCTTTTCCTGGCGTCGTCGGTGTTAATGTGTTGGGGACTGAGCCGCGCTTTGCGCCGGCACAAAGCGGGTGCATGGCTACTGTTCTGGCTGATTTTGCTATATCCCGCGATTTACTATGTGGTCTACCCCGGCCAACGCTATCGCCATCCGATTGAGCCCGAAATGACGATTCTTGGAGTCTATCTTCTCACCGAAGCGGGTAAAAAACCTCCCGCTTCCACGCAAGAATGATCCGGAACATTCCCCCATGCAAATTTCATGCACCCTGGCAAGCCGAGAGCCGTCCGCTTTCAGCTCTCACCAATTTCTGATCGCCGCGTCTAACCTTTTGAAACGGAGGAATGCAATGAACCGCCCACGCCAATTCCCCGCCCCGGCCCGAATCGTTCTAAGCACCTGCGCTCTTTTCATGCTTGCTCTCGCAGCGCGCGCCTCTGATCGTCGCGGCGCATTCACCGAAGAATTTCATCAAACCTACGCCTTCACTTCCGACGGACGAGTGGAGCTCGACAACATCAACGGCGCGGTTCACATCTCCAGCTGGGACCAGAACGAGGTCAAGGTCGATGCGATGAAGTATGCCGATTCGAAGGAGCGGCTTGATCAGGCGCACATTGACATCGACTCCGACAAAGACCATCTTTCGATTCGCACCAAATACCCCGACCACGATCTGACCTTCGACCGGGGCTCACACAACAATCCGGCAACCGTCGAATACACTCTGACCGTGCCGCGCGGCGCGCACCTCGACGAAATCAAGCTGATCAACGGCTCGCTCGATGTCACGGGCGTAGCTGGCGAAGTGCACGCCTCCTGCATCAACGGCAGGCTGGAAGCGCATAATCTAGCGGGCCACACCGAACTCTCCACCATCAACGGCCATCTAGACGCCAAGTTCGACCAGCTTCCCGGTTCCTCGCTCGAACTGAAGTCGGTGAATGGTTCGGTGGCTCTGACGATTCCATCCGACTCCAAGGCGGAAATCGAGGCCAGCACTGTATCCGGCGGGATCGAGAATGACTTTGGGCTGCATGTGAATCGTCGCAGCTTTGTCGGGCATGACCTGCGCGGGGAACTGGGCAGCGGTGGCGTCCACCTCAGACTGGAGAACGTGAATGGCCGGATCGAAATCCATCACGCTCCCGACGGGCGTACTCTCAGCCCCGCCAAAGACTTGGGGCAGCGCGACAGCGATGACGATGATGACAGCAAAATCTGAAAAAGAGGCTAATAAATCGTATAGCCCGGCGCCGGAGTCCGGAGGTCGGGCTTTGTCGCCATCAGCAGCAACGCGCCTTCCCGCTTGAACGCCCGCAGATCGTCAAGACTATCAAACGACTTCGTCTGGTAGTCATCGGGCGTAGGAGTGTCGTCGGGAATCCGGCATGCTTCGGCATTTTCGAAAGCATGTTTCTTCAGCAGTTCGACGTACTCGTCCGCCGATCGCACATGTACCGGAACCTTCAGCTTATCGACCCACTGCAACGAATACTGATTATCCTTGTATAGATTGATCAGGATGAATAACCGTCCCCGTGGTGCCATGACGCGAAACAATTCCATCAGCGCGCGATCCTGATCGGCGTAGTAGTAAAACGATTCGACGGACAATACTTTGTCGAAGAAGTTCTCTTCCCAGGGAATCTGCTGCGCCGATCCCCAGACATAAAGGACGTTGTCGAAATCCTTCGAAGCCGCACGCGCCTCGCGAATCATTTCATCGGCGACATCGAGACCCACTACCTGGCCAAAGCCATCCGGCCCCTCGCCCACCAGCCGCGCCAGCAGCCGCGTCGCCCATCCCGAGCCACAACCCAGGTCTAGTACGCGCTCGCCCGGGCGCAGATTCATGCGGCGAATCGTCTTCGCCGTGATATCGAAGTGATGGCTCTCCATCTTCGCGCCTTCGCCGGCCGCAGCCCAGCGGTTGAATTCCTGTTGCAGTTTCTCGTCGGAGGTAAGGGGTTTGTCAGGCAAGGTCATTTCCTTTTGTGATTTTTGTACTGCTCTATGCTACAGTTTTCCTCCTCATGGCGACACGTCCGCAGAATCCTCCGCCGCAACCGGGGCCGGGATCGCTTTACTGTCCGAATTGCGCCCAGCCGGTAAGCGATCCCCTGACTTGCGGCGACTGTTCCGCCGTCATCTGCCGCAGCTGTGGCACACCGCTCGAATCTCCCGATGAACTGGGAATCGGATAATGGAATCCCCGGTCACGACCACGATTGAAGCTCCCGCGGTCCCATCACAACCGACGCTGGTTCGCGGCCTCAGCCTGCTCGATTCCGTTCTGCTCCTGGTCAGCGGCATCATTGGCTCTTCAATTTTTCTCACCGCCAAGGACATCGCCGGCCCGCTGCCCCAACCCATGTTGTTCCTCCTCGTGTGGGTGATCGGCGGCGTGATTTCGCTTTTCGGCTGCGTCGCCTTCGCCGAACTGGGATCGATGTTCCCCGAATCCGGCGGCCAGTACGTTTATCTGCGCGAAGCTTACGGCGACCTAGTGGCGTTTCTCTACGGCTGGATGCTGTTTGCGGTCGCCAACGGCGGCACGATCGCCGCTCTCTCCGTGGCCTCCGCGGCGTATACCGGACAAATCTTCCCCATCGTCTCGCAAGAGCACGTCGTCGTTTCGCTGGCCGGGATCACGATCACTCGTGCCCATCTTTTCGGCCTGCTGCTCATCGCCGGCCTGACTTACGTAAACGTCGTCGGCCTGCGTTGGGGGACGCTGCTGCAAAATCTTTCTACCTGGACCAAATTCATCGCCATGGCCGCTTTCGTGTTTTTCGGATTCGCCATCGGCAAAGGCGACTGGTCGCATTTCCACTCCCACGGCCTCGGCCTCACCATGGGACTTCACCCTACCCAGTTGATCTCCGCCATGGGCATCGCGCTGATCGCGGTTTTCTGGGCCTATGACGGGTGGGTGTACATCACCTGGGTCGCAGGCGAGGTGAAGGAACCGCGCCGCAATGTCCCGCTCGCCATGGTGCTGGGCGTGGTCGCGGTCGGCGCGATCTACATGGCGATGAACGTGACTTATCTCTACGCCCTGCCGCTTGGCGAGATCGCGCAACATGAAACCATCGTCCATGCCGCCGCGGCCGCCTTGTTTTCTCCGCGTACCGCGGTGTGGCTGTCGCTGATGATTGCGGTTTCATGTTTCAGCGCCGCGGCGACTTGCACACTCTCCGGCGCCCGCGTCTACCTCGCCATGGCGCAGGATGGCGTCTTCTTCGAGCGTATGGCCGTCATCCATCCCAAGTGGCGCACGCCAGCCTTCAGCCTGATTGGACAAGGCATCTGGGCCGCGCTGCTCACCATTAGCGGACGCTACGATCAGCTCTACACCTACGTCATCTACGGAATGGTGCTCTCCTACACCTTGACCGTGATCGGCATGTTTCTGCTGCGCTGGAAGCGACCTGAGATTCCGCGGCCCTACCGCTGCACGGGATATCCGTGGCTCCCCGCAATCTACGTTCTGGTCGGTGCCGCTTGGACGCTGAATACGATCCTCACCCGACCCACCGAGGCCTTCTGGGGCACCGCCATCGTACTGGTCGGCGTGCCGGGGTATTTATATTGGAAGCGCAGCGCTCGGAAGGCTACAGCAGTGGAGTAGAACAGGTCGAGCGATTTACCAAGAAGGCACGCCGCGTAATCTTCTTCGCGCGTTACCAAGCCTGTCAGTATGGCTCACCAGAAATTCACACGGAACATCGGCTTCCCGGACTTTTGCGCGCGAACAAGGCCTTGCACCTTGGCTGATCGAAAACGAATCTTCTAGCCATCCGTCAACCAGTCGGTGAAAATAGGCGGCCGACGCAGCCGAGCGGATGGGCCACAGGCACATCGGAACCGAGCATTGTTTCTTGGCTTGCTCGACGAGGAAGGCTGCTTTGCGGCCCAACTTCTGCTTGCAGCCGGAGCCGATGTCGGCATTCGGCAGCAACTCGCACCGCGGCGGCCGAAACGCAGTCCATGCCAGGAATTTACCAAGCCATTCGGACCCGCAGCTTCGGCGCTCTCTCGGGAGGTGCGATCCTCCTTCCTGGCATCGCCCGCTGTGCCCACCGGATTCACGAATCGGTCGAGCGCTGCCGCATTTACATCCGGCACCGGGCCAAGCGCCGCACTAACGCCGACATTGGGATCGAGAAAAACGACCGGCAAGGTTTCTTTCGATCTGCGCCTGCCGAAGACTCGGAACATTTCGAACTCGTCAAAGGCGGGTGGGAAAAAGATCACCGCTTGATCTGCCGCTGGGTATGATTCGAGTCGCCGCATGATGCGGACCGGCAGCGGATGTCAGCGACCGGATTTCTTCCCATCTCCTGATCATTCCGACATGCCCGAAGGGTCCGTTGGCGCACAGCTTAGCGTCAGATATCTCCGGCCTCACTTAAGACGTGCTGTTCGTTTTTCGTAACAAACGCCAGAAACCACTTGCGTTGTTGCCGGTCTGCTGCTACGTTCCAGCCAACTAACGGGCCAGCACTGATCTCGGGGGCGGCAGAGGGCTAGGCTCCTTCCTGGGTTTCGGGGAAGTACTCCGTTAGTAATGCTGCTCTGCTCCTGTTCGACTCCAGACTCGGCCCAATCGAAAGGAGATATATGTCTACTCCGAAGAAAAGTCTTCCACTTGCCGGTAGTGAACGCGCGCCGTTAGAAGGAGCGCGCGAAGTCGGTCCAGCGAATCCCAATGAGACGGTTGACGTGACCATCCGTTTGCGATCGCGTGGCGGGAGAAAGCCGCCCGTTAATCCGAAGGAATTTACCAAACCCATTGAGAAGCGGACCATTTTTACACGCGGAGAATTCGAAAAACACCATGGGGCGGACCCGGAAGGGATTGCTCGCCTGGAAACATTTGCCCACGAACACAAACTCAAAGTGAAGGAAAAGAGCGTGGCACGGCGGACGGTCGTCCTGTCCGGGACCGTCACCGCCATGAACCAGGCTTTTGGCGTCGAACTGAAGGAATATGAATATGCATCAGGCAGGTATCGCGGCCGTACTGGACCAATCCACATTCCCGCGGATTTGCAGGATGTGATCGAAGGCGTCTTTGGCCTGGATAATCGTCCCCAAGCCAAACCGCATTTTCGTAGACGGCATGAACGAACCGGCGCTCGTGCCGCGGTCGTAGACCTGTCCTACACGCCGATACAAGTCGCCACTCTCTACGACTATCCCACCGGTGTGGATGGATCCGGAGAATGCATCGCGCTGATCGAACTAGGGGGCGGATACAACCCGACGGATTTGAGCAACTATTGGAGCCAACTCCAGCTCACGAAAACTCCTACAGTTTCGGCCGTCGCGGTGGGGAACGGCAGCAACAATCCCACGGGAGATCCTAACGGCCCGGATGCCGAAGTGATGTTGGATATTGAAGTATCCGGGGCGATCGCGCCGGGTGCAAGAATTGTCGCTTATTTTGCCGAGAACACGGACGCGGGTTTCCTGAATGCGATCACCACCGCCGTGCATGACAGCACGAATAACCCTTCTATCGTGTCGATCAGTTGGGGTGGACCCGAATCTTCCTGGACCCAGCAGGCCATGACCTCGATGGATGAGGCATTTCAATCTGCGGCAGCAATGGGCGTGACCGTTTGCGTGGCGGCGGGAGACGACGGCTCGACTGACGGGGTGACTGATGGTCTGAACCACGTGGATTTCCCAGCGTCCAGTCCCAATGTGCTCGCCTGTGGAGGCACACAGCTGGTGGCGTCGGGCAATACCATCACCAGCGAAACGGTGTGGAACGAGCTGGCCAACAACGAAGGTGCAACCGGAGGCGGCATCAGCGACGTCTTTCCACTTCCCAGTTACCAGAGCGCGGCGGGCGTTCCGCCTTCGGCGAATCCCGGCGGACATGTGGGGCGCGGGGTTCCGGACGTTGCGGGAGATGCCGATCCGACCACCGGTTACGTGACTCGTGTCGATGGGAACCCGGACGTGATCGGGGGAACAAGCGCCGTGGCTCCGCTCTGGGCCGGATTGATCGCGCTGGTCAACGAGAGCATCGGAAAACCGGCGGGATTTATCAACCCATTGCTCTATCAGAATGCCGGAACCGCCGGCGATTTCAGTGACATCACTTCCGGTAACAATGGGGCCTATTCAGCCGGTCCGGGATGGGATGCATGTTCCGGGCTCGGATCGCCGATAGGGAGCCAGGTTGCCGTAGTATTAGGGGCACCGGCGCGGCCGCAAGCCCGAAAAACCGGCACTTAAACGCGGCAACTCAATGGCGCGACCGACCGAAAGTCCTCGCGTTGCGCCACTTCTCACCAATTGATTTCAGACCACTTGCACCTTCAGGCGCCTCCAAATGGGCCAGCCGGTGCCTGGTTTGTCATATTCCATTTACAAGGGGCGCAGGCCTTCACGTACAATGAATGTCCGCCGCGTATGACGCAGCAGCAGCTTTTATTGACAGCCTTTATTGCAGTCGCTTGTTGTAGCATCCTTGGGGTTGTAAGCGCAGGTGCGTTCACCCCTTTTGTGGAGAAGAAATGAGCCGCTCTGTGGTCGTACGTCTGTTGTTTGTGGGGTTCTTCATCACCGCTCTGCTCACAGGATGTTCGCGTGATCCCAATATCCGCAAGCAAAAATATCTTGAGAGTGGCGACCGCTATTTTGACAAAGGCAAGTACAACGAAGCCAGAATCCAGTATCTCAACGCACTGAAATTGGACTCTCGTTTCGCCGACGCACGCTACAAACTGGGAGAAACTTATCTCAAACTCGGCAACGGCACCCAAGCCTTGCAGGAACTTTCGCAAGCGATAGACGTCGCTCCTGATAATTATCCGGCCCAGACCGATGTCGCCAATCTGTTAGTTGCGGCCTCGAGGAGTCCGGATGGGTCGATCAACAATGATGTGCTGAAAGAGGCGCGCAAACACCTTGATCTGCTGCGCGAGAAGCAACCCCAGAATCCTAAAGTCATCCAGGCCTGGGCCGACTATTACGCAGCCCAGAACAATGTGGGAGCCGCGCTGCAGGAGTTGCAGAAAGCCATCGCGGCCGATCCTAATCGCTCGGAATCTTATTTAGACCTGGCGCTTCTTCAAGTGCGCGCGAACCTGCTCGACCAAGCGGAAGTTAATTTCAAAAAAGCCGCCGAACTGGATCCCAAGGCCACGAATGCTCAACTGGCTCTTGGAGGCTACTATCAGTCGCGCAGTCGCTTGCCTGAGGCCGAACAACAATTCAAGCATGCGATCGAACTTGCTCCCCGGGATCCCACACCGCGCGAGGCGTTGGCGCGCCTGTACATGTTGGAGGGGAAGAAAACTGAAGCCGAGGCATTGTTGAAGCAGACCAAGAGCGACCTTTCGGATAATCCCGAGGCCTACCACATGCTGGGAGACTTTTATTTCGCCAGCGGCGACCTAGACAAAGCTACGGCGGAGTACTCCTCGCTACATAACGATCATCCCAAGGACCTGCAGGTCAAGAAAAATTATGTCCAGCTTCTGATCCTGAAGAACCGTCTAGAGGAAGCCAGCACGCTGAACAATGAAATCCTGAAGGCGGCCCCGCATGATCCGGCAGGACTGGTCTACCGTGGACAGATACAGCTTCGCCGCAACGACGCCGGCGGGGCGGTGGACTCACTCGAGCAGGCCATCAATAGCGACCCCGATAACGCTTTAGCTCACTATCAACTCGGCCTCGCTTTTGATATGCAGCACAACGATGTCCGCGCCGAATCCGAGTGGCGTGAGGCCGCGCAGCTGCAGCCCGATCTCACGGAACCACAACGCGCACTGGCCGCCCTGGAATTGCGCCGGGGCGATCTTGATGCCCTCACACAAACCGCACAGCAGATCATTACCGGAGCGCCTTATGCACCCGACGGCTACCTGATGCGCGCCCTGGTCGAGATGAATCGCCAGAGATATTCCGACGCCCAGCAGGACTTGACCAAAGCGATGGGCATCGCTCCGGGAAGTCCGGCTCCTTACGTACAGATGGGAAATCTTTATCAAGTGCAGAGACAGTACCCGGAGGCGATTAAGTTCTTCTACCAGGCTCTCGATAGGGATGCGGCGTCCACCGATGCCATGCAAGGCATCATGAACGTCTATCTGTCGCAAAAACAGATTGACCAAGCCGTCGCCGCGGCGCGAGCGCAAATCGCCAAGTCGCCCGAAACCAGCGGCTTCTACGATCTGCTAGGCACAGCGCTGTTTCAAAAGAAAGACATGAGCGGCGCGGATAGCGCACTCCACAAGGCGATTGAGCTGGACAAGAATAATTCCGATGCCCTTTTGAAATTTGGTGAGGTGCAGGCGGCAGAGGGGTCGGTGAGCCAAGCGCTGGCCACGTATCAACAATCGATCAAGGACCATCCCCGCGAGATTGGATTCTACATTCTTGCGGGCGAGATGTATGAATCACAACACGATTGGAACAACGCGAAAGCGATGTATCAGAAGGCGCTCGAAATTCAGCCTGACAATCCCCTCGCCTCAAACAATTTGGCCTATGTGATGTTGGAACAGGGCGGCAATGTCGACGTGGCGCTGGCGATGGCCCAGACGGCGCGGCGTGGGATGCCTGACTCCTCGAATGTTGCAGACACCCTGGGTTGGGCTTACTACCAGAAGGGTGTGTACAAATCTGCGATTGATCTGTTCCAGGAGTCGCTGCGGCTCAACGAGAAGCGAGGCGAGGTGGATAATCCGACCGTTCACCTACATCTCGGGCTGGCTTATCAGAAGGTGAACCAGCCAGCGCAAGCCCGACAGCAGCTGGAGCGCGCCTTGAAGATTAATCCCAATAACAGCGACGCGCGCAAGGCGCTGTCGGAGCTGCGCGGCTAGCCCGCGGCGCCCCGTTCGACTTTGCCTCCGGGAGCACTGCCGGGTCTCGGACGGCTTTTTGCCAAAGCGCGCTTGGTATCCCGCGGCGAAGCCGGCCGAAATGCAAGAAGCCTCAACGCGAAGCGGCTCTGGTTACAGCCGTGACCTGGTTCGGTTGCGCAAGATCGTGATGCAGACGCTCCAGGGGCAATCGGCGCAGAAACTGCATGGGGGTGTATCGGCGTTTCCTCCGGGAGCTTTGTTCGAGGGTTCTCGAGCTCGCCCTGCGGCCATGCAGACCTCGCCTAGAGACAGCGCCCGATGTGGTTTGACGCTCAAGTACTCTTGGGCAGCACGCACCTGCCAGGGACCGGCATAGCGAGTCCGCAGCAGCAACGGCGTATAGTTACGCCGCTGCGCCTCCAGCAGGAGCGCACCAGATCGTTCTCCAGCACGGGCGCGGCGAATGAACTCTCCCTTGGTACTTTTTCCTGCTTTACCGGGACGACAGAGGTCAAGGGCAATCATCGTACTGAAACGATTCACTATGATTTATCCGTCCGCCTGTGTACCTTGGAGATCAACACCGGCGGAGCCAATTGCGCAAACCGGGATTGCTGATTTCTTCCGCTAGCTGAGAATGACGACATCGCGTACGCGTTCTTCGCGAAGTACAGGTGATGGGAACAATGGAGACAACACGGCCGCAGCAGCGGCGCTGGGAACGCTACCAGGTAAAGATTCGTACCAAGATCACTCTGAACACGAACGGTGAAACGCTCTGCTTCTACGGAGAGGCCAGCGATGTAAGCCAAGGCGGACTGCGACTGTTCATGCCCCGCGATCTTGAACCGGGCATCCTCGTTCTGATGCAATTCTCCCTGCCTTATAACTCACGAGTCATGGCGATTCGCGGATTGGTCAGAAACCGCAGCGGGTTCAGCTACGGGGTGGAGTTTATGAATCCGACGGCTTACCAGCGAGACACGATTACTCAGTTATGCAAGACCCTGCAACTGCTGCAGTGAACCCTACCCACGCTTGGGTTCCTTGGAATCACGCGGAGAGGTCGCAATATGGAACGCTCCTTGATCTGGATCGAGGATGACGCGGCCGGCTGGTCGTGCTCGAACTGTGGATGGCGATTCGCGCTACCGACGCTGTTGAGTGGAGAAGAAGAAGCTATGGCGGCCTACGACCGCCTCGCCGCCGCGAAGTTTCGCGAGCATCCATGCGAAGCCGAAGTGAGCATTCCTGCGGCGAACAAGAAGACGGATACCGGCTCCGCATTCGCAAACCGCGCGCGAATTCTGATTATGCGAGGTTTCAAGCCGAAGGATGCCGTGGAACTCGTGCTGCACGAGGTCGCGACGGAAGCGGGCAGCAATCGAAAACTCATCGAAAAGGCGCGCGCGGATGCCGAAGAATTTCTGTCAAAAATCCGCCAAGGCTTAATCTAGAACAACGATATCGTGCTTATCCGGGTCTTCGGACTGAGCACGCCGAGCGGTGCGGTTGGAAGGCAGACCAGCATCGCGAATTTTGTAGAGCAGCGCTCGATAGCTGATGTTCAGGGCTCGCGCCGCCTGCTTGCGGTTCCAATGATGATGCTGCAGCACCTTGAGGATAATCTTGCGTTCTAATTCGTGGACCGCCTGGCGAGTGATCTTCTTCAGCGAGATCGGGCCATCGACGGCAATATCGGCGCTGAAGAAATCCGGCTGGCGCGGCCGCAAATCTCCGGAGATCGCCTCTTCGGTGCCCAGAATCACATAGCGCTTGATGAGGTTCTCCAGTTCGCGAACATTCCCGGGCCAGTGATACTTCCTGAGCGAGTTCATCAAGTCGGTGGAGACTGGCTTGGCCCGCGAGTTGAATTTCCGGTTATAGCGGTCCAGGAAATAGGCAATGAGATCGGGTAGATCGGAAACCCGTTCGCGCAGCGGCGGCATATGAAGATTCACGACGTTGATCCGATAGAAAAGATCCGCCCGAAACGTGCCGTTGGCGATTTCCTCTTCCAGCTTTCGATTGGTGGCGCATACCACACGGACTTCAACCTTCTTGTCTTCCTGGGCGCCGATGCGGCAGAACTGTCCGTCCTGCAGGAGCTGCAGTAGCTTCGACTGCAGACTCATGTCGAGCTCGGAGATTTCATCCAGAAACAAGGTTCCACGATGCGCCATCTCCACACGGCCAGGTTTCGTGCCAAAGGCCCCGGTGAAGGCCCCTTTTTCGTAGCCAAAGAGTTCGCTCTCGAGCAGCGTTCCAGGAATCGCGGGGCAATTCACCTTCACCCACGGGCCAGTCTTCCATGGCGAAGCGGCGTGGATCATGCGTGCGATGATGTCCTTGCCAGTGCCACTTTCCCCCTGAATGAGGACTGGGACATTTGCGCTGGCCAATTTGGCAAGCCGTTCGCGCAAAGCTCGCATGGCGTCGGTGCCCCCAAAAACGACCGCCTCGGGCGGCATTTCTCCCAGAGGCTGGACCAGCGAACTAACTAGATGTGAAGTGCTCATAAGGGCTTTACCGGCTCCGCCGCACCAGCGATGGAATGCGTGCATCCGGAGAGCCAAACATGAAGGAGCCGGCCGATTCAGTGTAAAGGCTAGTCTATGTAATTGATGAAAAGCAACTTACTAAAGACTATGCGGGGGGAAATGTCTAGTAATCAGGGCGAGTTATGTACAACCTGCTGGAGTGGGCAACGAGAGAAGCCCTTCCCGACCAAAACTTCATGCCATCGAAGCCTGTTTCCTTCGCTGTACCTTGATAGCGACGCGGTCGTTCACCAGTGGCCGGGAGAACTTCAGGCCAACCAGGTTGTAAGCTTCCGCATGCTCGGTTCGCAGTACCTTGGCACGTAAGGTGCGTGAGGCGGTCGGCAATCGAGACAGAGCGGCCAACGGTGCGCTTGGAATTTCGAGGGAAACTTCCGCCGTCGCGGGGAGGAAACGACGAACCGCCACGAGCATGCCGCCCGCTGATACGTTCAAAGCAGTGGCGAACTCCAAATGCTCCTTATCCTGCTCCAGCCGGGTTCTGACGAAAACGGGTATGGCCAAAGGCAAGCGCGGCCATCGCCGGCGCTCAGCCATTGGAGTCTTAGCGATCACTCACACCCCTTCTTTATCCAATTTACGTGAAGATACGCAGCAGCTTTGGGGCCAAAATAGGGGTTCACTGCACCCTGCCGGAGCCCACTCCTGGGAAACCAAGCGAAACCATCTCAAGCCCCCGCCCCGAACCGCACGAGCCATACAAAGTGCTGTGTTTCCATGACCTTCGAGCCATGCGCCCATTCGAAGTAGCGGCTGGGAGGCGGCCCTCCAACTCCTGGGTAAAGTGCAAGGTTTTGCTACTCTTGGGTAATCAGGTTGCATTTTTCGTTGACAATGAAAAGTAACCTGGCATACGATTTTTATTAAGGATTTCGACCGTTTGCTCCATCATCCTCCCTCTGTGCTAGACCGCCGTACCCCTTATGGTCAGCGTGCAAAAGAATGGGTGTGTTCCCGAGGCTGGTACAGGAAGGAGGAGCGAGTCGACTCCTTCCGCGACCAGTTCGGGAATGCCTAGTTCGGCCGATCTCCCGCAGGCCTATTCCGACTTACAACAGCGATTTCAACGCACCACGAACGCCCTCGGGTCCGCCGCTCACGATCTCAAAACACCTCTGGCGATTCTGAATGGATACGTCGAATTGCTGCAGAGCGAAAAGCTGGGGCCGATCAGCGAACGCCAACGAGAAGTACTCCAGGACATGGAGTCGAGCGGCAAACGGCTGCAGCAGTTCATTCAGGATTTCCTCACTTACAGCGCCCTCGAAACTGGCGGCCTGAAGATGCAGTTTGCCGTGGGCAACATCAACGAGTGCCTGTCTGAGGTCTGCCGTCTGTGGTCGACGCGTTTTCAGGGAAAAGGATTGGCGCTTTATTTTCTGGCCAACGACAAATTGCCAGAATTCGAGTTTGACCTTCCCAAGCTGGAGCGCGTCATCTCCAATTTGTTGGAGAATTCCTTTAAGTTTGTTCCCCAAGGCGGGACGGTTTGGTTACATGCCGAACCTTACATGTGGGAGCGCCGCGCTGCTGCCCAGCCCGCGTCCGCGGGCGAACGGCGCCGGCAGATGAATTCTCAACCCAATTCTGTAAAGGTCAGCGTCTCCGACACCGGCCCGGGAATTCCGGCGGAGTTTCATCAGGAAGTCTTCGATGATTTCTTCCGCCTGCCGCACAATGAAAATGAGGATGGGATGGGCTTGGGTCTCGCGATCGTGCGCCGCCTGGTTCAGGGCATGGGTGGAAAAATCTGGCTGGAAAGCGATCCCGGCGCTGGCTGCAAATTTTCATTTCTGATTCCCTTCAAACCATCCTCCTGCCCTGGCGTCAAAGGAAAGGGTCGATGAGCGACACCGCCAAGATTCTTCTGGTCGATGATGAGCCCGCCATGCTCCGCTATATCCGGACCTTGCTCGAGGTCGACGACTACAAAGTAGAGACGGCTTCGACAGGCGAAGAGGCGCTGCAATGCGTGGAGAAAGGTATGGAGCCAGATCTGGTCTTGCTCGACGTGCTCATGCCCGGCATCGACGGTCTGGAAACTTTGGAACAACTTCGCCAGAAGCGTCCCGGAACCAAGGTCGTAATGCTTTCCTGCGTCAGCGACACGCGGAAGGTTGTGCAGGCCATGAAACTCGGCGCGCATGACTACCTCACCAAGCCCTTTCAAAAATCAGAACTCGATGCCGTCATTCATCAGTGCCTCGGTCAGGGAAAAGGCCCGGTGGGAGGCGAAGTCGAGGAAGTGGCCGACGATGTATTTTTCATTGCTGCTAGCCCGGCCATGCGAAAGATCCGCTCGCAAGCGGCTCTCGTCGCCAATGTCGATATTCCGGTATTACTGCTCGGCGAAAGTGGCACCGGCAAGGAAGTGCTGGCCCGCCTGATTCACAAGCTCTCACCCCGGGCGCATCGAACTTTCTTGAAGGTCAATTGCGCGGCTGTTCCTGCCGACTTGCTGGAAAGCGAGCTGTTCGGCTATGAGCCGGGCGCCTTTACCGGCGCAACCCATGCCAAACCAGGCAAGTTCGAGCTGTGCAATAAGGGCACCATCCTGCTCGATGAAATTGGCGAGATGCCGCCAGCCCTGCAGGCCAAGTTACTGCACGTGTTGCAGGACCAGCAATTCTCACGGCTGGGCAGCCGTTCTGTGATCAAAGTCGACGTGCGCATCCTGGCGGCTACCAACATCGACATTCCTCAGGCACTCGCCACCAAGCGGCTCCGAGAAGATCTTTATTACCGCCTCAACGCGTTCACCTTGCAACTGCCGCCACTGCGGGAACGCAAGGAAGAAATTCCGATTCTCTTAAAGCATTTCATGGCGCATATGGCCGAACAGTATGCGCGGCCGCAGCTTCCGCTCTCTCCGCCGTTGCTGGAGGCCTGTCAAAGATATTCCTGGCCCGGCAACCTGCGCGAGTTGAACAATTTCCTGAAGCGATATTTGATCCTGGGCGACGAGAACTTGGCCGCCGCCGAATTGCAGCCACGTCACGACGGCAACGGAGGCGCTGGAGGCACGGATCCAGCCGGCAAAGAGGCGGGCGGTGGCTTGAAGTCGCTGGCCCGCACCGCCAAGGACGAAGCCGAAGGGGAAGCCATCCGGCAAGCTCTCGAGCAAACCAACTGGAATCGTAAACAGGCGGCCGGGCTTCTGCAGATCAGCTACAAAGCCCTGCTCTATAAGATTCGGCAATACGGAATCGCCGAAGCCAAGAGCCACCACAAACTCTCCGCCGGCGCCTAACTGACGCCATCGCTCTCACAAAAACGACAGTGTCGGATCTGCCTGGCTCCTCTGAAGAAGTCTTCCTTGCCCTACTGCACCGTCAAACTGAACCCTTGACTCTGTGTGTAGGAGCCCGAAGTCGCGGTCACCGTGAGCGTGTATGTGCCCGCGGGAGTTCCGGTCACTACTGGCTGTTGCTTCGCCTTGCTGCACGCCGGCAGCGGGATGACGCACGCGAACAGAGTCAAAAGCACGAGCAGACCAAGCCGTCGCTTTCGCCGCCCTTCCTTGCCCCCCAGACCAACGACGGCCATTCCCGGAATCATCAGCCAGAGAGCGTAAAACCGCCCGCCCCATGGAAGTGAACTGATCACGATTGGCGGCCGCGCCGTGGTAGTCAGGTTGAGCGTGCTCGACTGGGGGCCCGGGCCGTTGAACATAAGAGTAGCGGGAGTGAATCCGCAACTCGCACCCACCGGCGTAGAACCGCAGGTCAGCGAGACGTTGTTGCCAAACGTGATGGAAGGAGTGACCTGAACGAAGTAGGTCGCGGTGTTGCCAGCGACTACAGTCTGGCTGGAAGGGTTGATTTGCTCCAGGGTAAAGTTGGTAGCCGTAAAAGTGGCGGTTGCGGTGACGATTGGATTCGTGTTGTTAGCGTTGGTGGCCGTTACCGTAACCGAACCATTCCCTGCCGCAGTCGGGGTAACAGAAAATGCCACGGTCGCGATCGAACCCGATTGCAGAACGGGGATAATGCAGGCCGCGGTCGAACCGGCAGTAGCGCTGCTGCAGTTGCTGCCAGCTCCACCGGAGGCACCGGTAAAGGTAGCCGATATCCCTGTGGAAAGCTGAGCGCCCACAGTAATGTTCGTGGCTAAGTCCGGCCCTTCGTTCGTTACCGTAAAAGTAATTGAGATGGGATTGCCCGCGCCCACTACTTGTGAGCCCGGAGCGTACACGATCGGTACGCAGGTAATACACAAACTGTTCACGGGCCGCAGCATCACCGCGAACGCGTCCAAGGTGGTTCCCTGAAAGGTTGGCTGAAACGCTCCCTGCACCTGCAAGTTCGTAGAAGTCGTATCCCCCGCAAAGTAGGTGTTGAGGGCCTGATCCACGGTTATGCTGGTGCCGCGATCCACTCCGCTTCCGCCGAAATAAGTAGCGTACGAACCCACCGTGTTCGTACCGGACAGAGTGGTCGTATCAATGTGCGCAAAGAACGCGTTGTCTGTGCCCCTGAGCGCGGTCTGGATGGCTCCCGGCGAGGCCGGGAAATCTGTGGAATTGGTCTCGCCCGTGACCAATGCTCCTGCTCCCGTATCGACCGCAATCGCCAAACCACTATCGTTCAAAGCTCCACCCAGATAGGAAAAATAGCTTAGCCCTACGGCGTTGGTGGTGGTGGTGGATCCGGAAGTCTCGGTGGGATTGGTAAACTTCGCGACGTAGGCATCAGTGTGCGTGGTATCGGGAGCCGTACACGCGGCCAACGTTAACGTGGGAGCATTGAGGCAGGCCTGAAACTGTCCGGCTCCACTAGGAATGTTAAAACCGGTCGAGTTGGTTGCGCCGGTAATGTAGACAGCCTGGGCAGTCGTATCAATCGTAAGTCCGGTGGAGGAATCGTTATTGATACCACCAAAGTAGGTGGAGAACAGCAGCTGTGTGGCGCCGGTGGCGGCATTGTTCGGATTCAGTTTCGCCACGAAAGCGTCCGTCGGTGCCGGACTGCCTGGCGCTGTACAAGTGACAGGGTATGTGATGGTGGTTGGCGGAACCGTGTCGAGGCAAGGTTGGTAGGCGTTCGTGATAGGAAAATCTCCGGCCGTCAGTCCGCCAGTGCCGTTCGTACCTTCGCCGCTGTTAAAGAAATTTGTAGTACCGCTGAAGTAGACGTTCCCCGTGGTATCCACCGCAATGCCGCCGCCAATCGCAACCGCTCCCGTACTCGGGTTGCCGCCGCCAAAATATGTCGAATAAGCCAGGCTTCCCGTACCAATCGTCTTGGTATTAATCTCGGTCAGAAAAAACTGGATGCTCGCCAATGACGACTTCTGATATGCCGTAGGCAGCAAGGTGGCGGGAAAACCGGTAGCCACATCGGTGGAAGTCGTGGTGCCGGTCACGAAGGCATCGCCATTGTTGTCGATTGCCAAAGCGCTGGCCACATCCGTGCCATTGCCGGAAAGATAAGTCGAGTAAGTGAGCCCGGAAAGGGTGGGATTCAACAGGCTGACGAAGACGTGGGAAGTTCCCGCGCTGCCGGCTTCAGGCCCGCTCTGGTATCCGTTGCTGGTGGGAAAGTTCGTCGACGTCGTGGTGCCGCCAACGTAGGCATTTCCCGCGCTGTCCACGGCCAGCCCTGCAGAGTTGCCCACGACCGGGTCGCCGGCGATGGAGTCGATTCCGCTCCCACCCAGGTAGGTCATCGCAAGCAACCCACCCAGGCCCTGCGTGGGGCTAAGCTCCGCGACGAAGACGTTCTGCATTCCCTTCAGGGTGGCTTGGAAAGGTGTCACGCCCGTTGCCTGGGGTAGGTTATTGGACGTCGTGGATCCCGCGATGTAGATATTTCCGTTACCGTTTACCGCAATCGAAGGAGTGCTTTCTGCGCCGTTGGCCCCGCCAAAGTAAGTGGAGTAACTGATGGTTGGATCGATCACCAGTTCTTTTGTGCGATCGTACGCGCCAATCGCAAAGCCGACCCGGTTAGCGGCGCGGAGAACGAAGCGCCCATCGACCGGTTGCTGCCGGCCTGCGACGCTCTGGTAAACCCGCGGAGCCAGCAAGCGCACATCGGCGCCTGCGCCTGTGAGAATCAAATCTCCGCCGGTTAATTGCAGTTTGTTTACCCCCTCAAACTGCAGTTCGGCTTGGGACGGGTCCGCACCTGGTGCCACTTTGAAGTCGTATTCCAAGTGGCCCTGGGTGCCATAGAAAACCAGATCGATTCCCGGATAAACCCTCTGGTAGTGAACGCCGGCAAACTGTGGAATGCCGGTATGCCAGTTCTTCGGATCATTGCCGATGAAGTAATTGCTTTTGCCGGGCAGCGGCACGCTTCCGGCAACATTCGTTGCCTGATCAGCGCCCACAAGGTTCATGCGTACCGACTGTAGGTTCCGACGGATGCCACTGTGACCGTGAAGCGCTGGCTGCGCGGTTTCGATGGCCAGTACCGCTCCAGTTGGGTCCAGGTAGAGATTGTATCCCGAGCCGCGCGAAACGAATTTGATGCCAGAAGGAACTTGGCCCTGGTTGGCTTCGAAGATCATCGGAAGCTGGCTGAGGAGGGCGCGCGCATCCGGCGCCGCTTTCGCAGGAGCCTTGCCGAGGGCAGCTGAAAGGGGAGAGACCAAAACCTCCGCCGACGCTTTCTGAGAGCTGTGGCGGAAGCCCGAGCCCAATATCCCGCAGGCTGCCAAGAGCAAAACCAAAACCGCTCCTGCGATTCGGACTCGCTGCAGACCTCTTCCCGATGTCTTCCCCATCAACCCTTCACGGCCATTTCCCATTACGTTTTTCCTCCGACGCACACCGATTGTTCTGGAGAGAATAGAGCCGAAGCGCGAGTTTTTACCCCGGCCCCGGCGAAACCGCCCGCTGCTGACATGTCACTTTGGAACTGGCGGAAAATAAACAACTACTTAAACATCTGACGGATAGCCAAGTCAAGCGAGGCTCCCGCTCCCGAGCGCGCTCCAACACCTCAGATGCGTGTGTGACCGAGGAAAGATGCCGCGACGTGGCACGAAAGTGGAATGAAGAGATCTGCCTGGTGAACAGGACAGGGACGATTTCTGCAAAACGTTGCAGGCGGCAGCTCGCCCACGACCGCGGGGCATTGAAAAGCTTTGATTCTTCTCCACAATCAGCTAGCGTACCGCAAAACGGATGGCA
Organism: Candidatus Sulfotelmatobacter sp.; assembly: GCA_049584315.1. Taxonomy (GTDB): domain Bacteria; phylum Acidobacteriota; class Terriglobia; order Terriglobales; family Acidobacteriaceae; genus Sulfotelmatobacter. The sequence goes on from JBAUXO010000221.1 coordinate 23,698, forward strand.
TCGGGATTGCCTGATTGTTTGCGGACTCAAGGCGGCCGCGCACTCCTCCAAAAACATCCCGGCGCGCTTGAGCATTTACCGACTCAATTCCATGGGTCTTTTTGCTCTTGCAAACCACAGGCATTTCTATAAAGTGAAGCTGTCAAGGCCCGCCCCAAGAACTTGGGCAGGGCTTGTGTCTTCCAGCCTGGCTGTTGATTCCGTTGCGCACGAGATGTGGTCTTGGTGGGGAATACATGCTTTCGGAAAATACGCCACGGATGCAACCCGGCTCTCAGGAACGACGCACGATGCGACGCTTCGATATGCGTCTGCCAGCGGTAGTCCGTCTCAATGGAGAAAGCGAGTTTCAAACCGAAACTCAGAATGTAAGCGCCCGCGGCGTTTTTTTTTATCTGGACCGGCTCGTCCCCGAGGGCACAGCTTGTGAAGTGACGCTTACTTTCCCGCCCCACATCACCCTGACCGATGCGGTTCGCGTCCGGTTTAGTGCCCGCGTCATCCGTTCGGAATCTCCGCTGCCCTCCCTGCGCGTTGGCACCGCCGCCATGATCGAGGACTACGAATTCCTCCGCTCCGGAGGGAATACCGACTTCCTCAGCGCGCTGCAGAAGGAATGGAAACCGGCCAACTGAAAGTCGGCTTCGGCGCTCGGCCTCCGGTTCGGAATGACGAGACTGGTCACGCTTTGAAATCAGATGTGAAAGTCGATGGGGTGAAACTGTGCCGATTCCACCTGGAGGAGCCGGTAGGCCTCGTCCATGGTACGAACCACCTGCAACTCGGGACGAGTCTTTTCGCTGAGGATCTGAAACATGCGCGCTAGGCCGTAGATGAAATCTTTAGGAATCACGAGGACTCGCGCGTATCCGGCGGGGAATGCGGGTGGAGCGGCGGCAAGTTGGCGAATAGCGTGGCTGGAAACTTCGAACTCGGTCGCCTGGGAGAAGTCGAAGATACCGCGACAGGGTGGATGGGACGCCATGTACTTTGCCATAGCCGCATAGAACTCCAACAGAATCGCGCCTGACATGCGGCCATGAACGGTGGCGCGCAGGATATTGTTCTTTGCGTCGAAATCTACAACAATCGCCAATCGGAGCCCCCGGGGCAATATCTTATCAGCCGATTCAAATGTGGTCATTTTTCATGATGACAATGCCAGACAAAAGGTGACGGAGCCTTCCTCAGAAAGACCGAGATTGTCCGTCGGACCTCGCTAAAGCTCGGGTTCAGTTTTCCTGTCGGGAGTGTAGCCGGGAAAATCCTGGTGGCCTGCGAAGATCTCTTCCAGAAGAGTTCGCTGTTTCGGGCGCAAGGGCGCCGGAATCTTGGGCTCAAAGACTCTCGCGGTCTCCTTGTCGACCTCGGTCTCCACCTTCTCGATCAAGCACTGGACTGATCTTCATGGGATTTCCCCTTTCGTCGCATTCAGGGTAGTCAGTTGGGATCGGTCGTCCTATGACGGCCGTCACGAAGCGATGTGATGGAACTGGAAAGAGCGTAAAGGGGTCAGGGCCTAGGCGCGAATTAGGGATTTGCATCAAAGTCAGAGCTGGAGACAGTTTTTTGAACCGGAGGGTTTTTCTTGGGTTGTCCGCAGAGGGGTCAAAGGGCAGGATCAAACTCAAAATCAGGAGGCCGTCGTATTACCAATACGCTAGCCATAGCGGCGCTGTTAGTGGTGTGCGGGGGGAGAACGGGGCGGCGCAGACCGATGCTCCTGTGAATCAGAGTACGAAATCGTCTTCTACCCGCGCCATTGGACGCAAACTGGAAGAGAAGGGTGTGCCGAATTTCGGCGAGGTCACGCCTACGCTCTATCGCGGAGAGCTGCTGAGCAGTGGTCTTAAGGCGCTGGCGAGAATGGGAGTGAGGATTGTGGTCGACACACGATGACAGCAAGACGGAGAAACGGGAAGCCGAGAGCCTGGGCATGCAATATGTGGCGATTCCATGGCACTGTCCGTTGCCGAAGGACGAAGTGTTCGCGAAGTTTCTCGAGGTTTTGAAGGGGAGCAGCGGAAAGAAAGTCTTTGTACACTGCCGGCTTGGAGACGACCGTACCCGAATGATGATAGCGGCCTACCGCATGGCGGAAGAGGGCTGGAGCGCGGACGAGGCCATGAACGAGATGAGAACCTTCGGGTTTACATGGACCCATCATCTCATCTGTCCGGGACTGGCGAATTACGAAAAACATTTTCCGCAGTAGCTAAAAAAGGGTCCGCGTTCGACGGGGTGCGAAAACAGGAGTGAGATTGGGTCGCCAACGACCGCGGCTCGTGTGCTTGATCCGCCTTGCGGAGGGCGGTGGCTTTTTATGCGGGGGGGTCGGGGCTGGCGGCGATGCAGCGCTATGGCGACGGGGCGGTATTCTTATCAGCGGGCGGATACCATCATCACATCGCGTGGTATACGGGCAAAGCTTTGGAGGTTCGCCACCGCCTGCTGCCACGACCGGGCTTTATCACACGGCGCTTGTTTATCCGAGTCGGGCGGCGCTGGCGAGGGCGTTCGAGCAAGTGCTGGCGGCGAAGCTTCCACTGCAGGGTACGGCCGATCACAGCGTGAGCGAATCGATTTATCTCAATGATCCGGATGAGAATGGAGTGGAACTCCATTGCGACAGAGCGAAAGAAAGCTGGCCGCGGCATCCGGAGGGAGGTTGGCAATGTACAAGCGGCAGCTTGATTTGCATGAAGGATTGAAAGAAGCGCCTGCAGGTAACGAAATGAAGAGTGGTACCCGGGATTTGTAAAACTGATTTGCGAGAGACTGATTTGCCGGCACGATTTGTGGCATTTAAAGATCGAGGAAGCGGCTGCGATCCTGCGCGCTCGGCAGCCCGCAGCTCTCGAACTTGCCGAAGATACGGTAGCGGCGGCGGGCGACGGCATTGTAGGCACGGTCGCGGACGAGTCTCGGCAAGAGTTGGACGAGGAACGCGACGGAACGCCAGAGAGCGCCGAGTTGCTTGAGGGCGAACAGCACGGCATCGGAGCGCGAGAGCAAGAATTCTGGCGGCCGGTGAGAATCACGGTTGACGACCACATAAACCGTGTCTAGGTCGGCCGGACTAATGTTGTGGCGGGCTAGGATGCGGTCGGCAAAAGCGCTTTGCAAGGACGCGAAGCGGAAGATGCCGTCAGGATCGTGACGGAGAAGGAATTGGACGAAGCGGTTGCAGAGGCCGCAGACGCCGTCGTAGAGAAGGATAGGGTGGGGCATTGAGTCTGAGTGACATCGAAGACTTTAGCACTTTGGGAGGCGACAGGCCGCGCCAGCGACTGGTCAGTGGCGATTGATGCCGGAGGAATGCAGGTGATCACTGGTGGCGACAACACCGCTCTCGCCTTTCGGAGTTTCCCCGTCGGTAACTCCCTGGGTGCCGGAACGCTTGTTAATACGAGTGAGGGAACCTATCCGCAATAACTCGCAGCGCAGACGCAGATGATGCTGGGTCTGGTGAAGATAGAACATTTCGTTAGGACCGGACTTGGCGCGAATGATTTTGGCGAGTTGAATTTTCTCGTCGTGTGTCCAGCGAGTTAGGCGGGGGATTAGAGCCAGGAGCAGCGACCAGTCGTCGAGGGACTGGCGCTCGACGGGCGTCCAGCGGGATGGGTTTATGTTCAGGGCTCGGGCCACGACCGCAGTAGAGGCTTCACGGATCTTCTGGGCGTTGCCGTCGAAGTCGCGCGCCATACGGCGGTTGATTCGCAGGGCGATGTTGCGGATCGCGAAGGTATCCCAATCCCCGAGCCTTCCCTCCCCTTCGCTACGTTGAAGCTCATAGAACATGTGGGCTTCTGCCAAACGCTTAAGAATGCGAGCGGGCGTTTTGTATTGGTGGTCGGCCGAGATTTTTTCTTCTTCGTTTTCGCACACCTTCTGCAAATCCGCGCGGCCCGGACGAAAGCCGAGCTTGCGGTAGAACCAGAAGGCGCCGGAATCGATCGCTTCGTCGTTGTTCTGGCCGATCTGATAGGGATAAATCGAAATACATTTTGCAGCCGTGAGAGCCCGCAGGCAGCGCAGGGCATGGGCGTAGATCCAGGCAGTCTCTCCTTGACGATAAGTGTAGAAAGTGTTGAAGCCAACTTCGATCCACTCGCAGAATCCTATGGCTTCGATGTAGTTGATGGGAACCCCGTTTTTCAATGTGTAACCGGCAAGATAAGCACGGAGCGGGAGACGACGAGCGGGCGGGAGTCCCCAGAAATGCATGATGACACCACGGCCGAGATCGGCGCGGACGACGGTGCGCGGATCGCCGAGAGTGGTGCCAAAGAGTTCGCGGTAGCGGACGACCATGATTTCGCGGATGGCATGCATCACCGATTCTCCAGCGGCGCGAGAGAGCTTTTCGAACTTGGGTGCGGGCTGGGTTAGTTCGTGCGCCAGGGAAACTTCGCTGCGTTGGATGAGTGGAGCCCGGTGGAAGTAGACGCGGCGAGGGCCTGTCCAGTTGCGGCTGCGGGAAATTTTCAGGTTTTCCAGTTCCCAACGAAGCGGAAGACGCAGCGAGTCGTAGAGTTCGGCAAGCTGGCGGTCTGGAAGCGGAAGCTGCTCGAAACGACGGATGAGCCAGGGGAGCGGATTCTCACGGCCGCGGGCTGCATCGACCCAGCGCTGCCAGGGGATATTGGCTTCGACCTCCGCGTCTTCCTCGAGCAGCGGAATGAAGCGCGACCAGATCGAGCCGCGGGCGCGCTCGGATTCGTAATCTTCCCAATAATCATCCCAGGCAATCTGGATGTTGTGCGGAACGCGGCGCACGAGCCATTGCGCGACATCGAAGGAGAGGGTGTCCTGCATGATGGTGCCGGCGATACCGGACGTGTCGAAGTCGTCGAACAGCGACATGTCAGCATTCGCGGCGCGGAGTTTCTCGATGCGTACGTGAAATGTGTTGAGGAGGCCTTCGACGCGCGCGATGTGCGATGGCGCGTGCGGAAAAGCGCGCAGGAACAGCAAACACTCGTGGAAGCGGATCAGGTGGTGAGGGTCGCTGAGTTCAGACTTTCTGAGGCGTGCGAGGAGTTTGGCGATAAGGGCGGCATGGCCGGGGTTGAAGCGGTTCTTGGCGCCCTCGAGTCTGGTGAGAAGCGGATTGGAATCGTGAGAAGAGGCTGACATGAGCGGCGAGATAGTTTAACGTAAGAGCCCATGCGTGGCTTCGGATTCTTGTTCTCGAAAACTATATTGTTTATATCTTTATTTCTTTTTTCCCGGCTCGCATCCCCGCAGACCGCGCCCGCGCACCATCGAGATTGGGATGTGAGCGTGTGGGTGGCTGGGGAAACCGGGGAAGAACTCACCAACAGCTTTTCGGAGGCGCAGATTCTAACGGCGGGAGTTACCGCCGGAAGGATTCTTACCGATGAAATCGGCCATGGCTGGCAACGCGGACGGTTCGAATACGCCTTTGACATCATTCCCGTCTTTCGGCAATTTCGGCCACAGTCTCTATATGGCGGAGGTTTTGAGCCGGTCATTCTGCGGTGGAATTCGAGTTTGCATGCGGGATACGTCGCGCCCTACATCGAATTAGCCGGGGGCGGGCTGCGAACCAACATGAATCTCCCGGCGGGGAATACTTCGGACTTCAACTTTACGGCGCGGGGCGGCGGCGGCATTCAGATCTTCCAATCACCGCGGAATTCAATCGATGTTGGCGTGCGCTGGTCGCACATCTCCAACGCGAATCTGGGAGTCAATAATCCTGAGTTCAACGGGATCCAGGTTAGCTTGGGGTATCACTGGTTCCGATAAGCTGGGTACAGTCACGGAGAACAGCGTCCGCCCCCACACGAGTGGATCAGCGGTAACCCTTCTTCTTCCAGACCTCCCAATCAGAGCGCACGGGTTCGAGCATGCGTTCAGCGGCTTGGTGCAGCCACTTTTTTCCCGCTTTATCGAGATGACGGAGGATTGCTTTGCGCGCGGATGGCGTTCCGAGATGAATGTTGGCAGTTTCCCATCCCATGGCATGGAGCAACCGAAGTTCAGTGTCCGAGCCGCGTAAGGAAGCCAGTTCGATGCGAGAGCAGTGTGGGCCGAGGCGGCGCACGATCCAGCGGCCACGCAGTTGGACAAAGGGATCAGGACAGCGGACGGCGCGGTTGATGATGGTCTGGTAAAGAATTTCGGCGGGCCCCTCCTTCTTGTGAGCCTCGATGCTTTCCGCCCAGCAGGCAGAAGATTGCACGAGCGCCTTGGCTTCGCGAGCGATGCGGCTACCGTGCCAGTCGGCGATGGCGACATAGCGGGCGTGGCCGAGACTGCCGAGTCCGGCAACCCGGTGGGCGAGACGATAAGAGATGCCGGGTGCGGGCATGAGATGTTCGATGGCATCGACGGCGCTGACGGGAGCTTCGGCCCTGAGCGTGGGGAGCGCATCCATTTTTTGCCAGAAGCGGACGGGATTGCGCAGTTCGCCCTCGGCGATGAGGCGCAGCCACGAATGCTGCTCGCCCAGAACAAATGCTCTGCCTTGTTCTCGCAGGCTTTCGCGATACCCTTCGAGCAGCATGCTGCAGATGTCTTCGCGTTTAACTGGGAGGCTTCCGGCTTCGACGGCGAGATGCGCGCTGACGGCGAGACGCACCAAATCGATGGTATAGGCCATGGGCCAGGCTTCGTCGAAATCGTTGACGCCCCAGATCAGGCGGCCTTCGATATCCCGCCAGGTGCCGAAATTTTCGACGTGGAGATCGCCGACCGCGAGAACGTGCGGAGCCGTGGCGAGATCGGGGCAGATCTGAGGCCAGAGCTGCGCCCAGCGGTAGTAGGTGGCGCGAAAGAACGGGAAAAGCTCCGCCTCCATGCGGGCGTGTTTGAGGCGGAGGTCTTTCTCATCGATACGAGTGCGCAAGGCTAGCCACTGTTCGAAATTGCGCGTGGCTTTAACGACGTTCATGCGGGCAACGATAGCGACGGCGGGGAGGAGAAGTCAAATGCGGGAAAAGGCTTTTCACCACGGAGACCGCGGCCGAACGAACCGTGGCGGTTGAACTTTCTAGCTCTCAGAAAGGAAGTGGTAATAAGAGCTCGATTGTCAGTGCAGAGGGGGCAACGGGGTTGGGCCGTGACGCTCATCACAGTCCGGGTACGGCGAACCAGAGAAGCAAAATGCGTGACCTAAGTTTGCCCAGTTGATGACGATCACGCAGAGGCGTGACGGCGGTCACGGACATGAAAAAATCACACCGGCAGAATGTTGACATTGAACCGAGCCCTAGTTGAGATCGCCCGGCCCTAACCCACAGATCCGTTACCCCAGACGGCATGGGCCGGGCGCCTTAAGATCGAAGATGGCAAGATCACAGAGATTGAGCGAGATGGCCTCCCCCGCCTCCCCTTTCTCTTGAGGTCGTTTCTTTCCGTTTTCCACTCCGAGAATCTTTCTGAGCGACTCGACCATTAAGTCCGTTTCGAACGTGTTCATCCTGACACACTGTTGTCCGCAACCCACCCTTCCCGCCTGACGATACTCCATTAACTCCTTTGCACTCAACGATATGAAGTTTGGTTTCTGTCCTGCCCTGTAGCTATGTGCAAAGGGGGATCGGGCCATGAAACGGACACGCACAACGGCAAACGGACGGGCGATGAAGGGGATGATCGCGGTTCTTTTTCTGGGGACCGTGCTGTCCTGTTTGGCCCAGAGTTCCCCGACTCCGGCGCGAGCAAGGCGGTTGGTGCTGGTGAGCATTCCGGACCGCAAGCTAGCCGTGCTGGAGAACGGGAAAGCGCTGGCTTATTTCCCGGTTGCGGTGGGCGCGGCTGTGAGCCCGAGTCCGATAGGCGAATTTTTGATCGTGAGCCGGGTGGCCAATCCAACCTATTACCACGAAGGAGCTGTGATGGCGACGGGCAAGGACAATCCGGTGGGCACGCGATGGATGGGGTTGAACGTGAAGGGATACGGGATTCACGGAACGAATTCGCCGAGGTCGATCGGGCATGCGACCTCGCATGGATGCATCCGGCTGAGAAATCGCGACGTGGAGAAGCTTTACGCCATGCTGCGCGTGGGCGACCTTGTGGAGATTCGCGGGGAGCGGGAGCCGGAGATCGTGCGGGTGTTCGGAGACACGGTGGATATAGCTATGGCACCCGTGACGACCGGGACCGTTGGGCAGTAGGAAGGGCGAGCACCGAGTTGTGGATTAGAAATCTGAGCGAGGTTTTGAGGAGACATTATGCAACTGGTGATCACATTCGTGGCGGTGGTGGGGGGCATGATTTTTTCGTTAGCGGTCGCGTTGCTGGCGGAGGAGCTGATTTTCGGACAAGTGTTCCGTCTGTTTTTTGTCCGCCAGACCGTGCCGGTGAAATCAGGACAGAAGCGCTGAGGCGCACAAGGAGAACGACGATGCTGGCGTTGAAATATTTGCTGATCACGTGCGGCCTGGGAATGATCTCCGCGGCCGTCTGCATTCTCACCTACGACCTGTATCACGAAATGGTGCACCGGCGCACCCCGGAAACGCCGGGAGGGGCGGCGAGCGCGGCACCGATGGTAGTTCGCTGGCGGACTTCACTGGCGCTGGCGATGCTGGCATGGGGTCCGCTGCTGCTGGCCTTTAGCATTGTGGTCGTGCCCAGTGGTATGGCGGGAGTCCGAGTGAGCCAGATGAACGGAACCGTGCCGGGGACGCTTTATCCTGGAGCACACCTGGTAACGCCGCTGGTGGAGGACGTGGCGTTGTTCGATACGCGGGATCAGATTTTTACCACTGGAGTGTCGGAAGATGGAAAGAGTGTGGCGGCGAATACTTCCGCGAAGAATCAGCTTCTGCAGGTGCAGGCTAAAGAAGGTTTGACGTTGGGACTGGCGATCACGGTGCGCTACCGGCTGGACGCGAAGCGGCTGGACTATATCCAGGGAAACTTGCCGCGTCCGGTGGAAAAAGAAATCGTACCGCCGACGGTGGCGAGTGTGTGGCGAGAGATCGTTCCCAACTATACGGTGCGGGAGGTTTTTTCGGCGAAGCGCGAGGAGGTGCGTCAGCGGGTGGCGGGAATGATTACGCAGAAGCTGGCGGCGGATGGGATTGTGGTGAAAGAGGTGATGCTGCGCGACATCCAGTTGCCCCCGGAATATGCGAAGGGACTCGAGGAGCTGCTGTTGAAGGAGCAGGAGAACGACCGCATGGGCGTGGAGACAGAACTGAAAGGCAAGGAAGTGCGAATCGCCGAACTGGAAGCTGAGGCCACGAAGGTGCAGCAGATTAAGCAGGCGGAAGGACAAGCGCAGGTGCACGTGCTGCAGGCCAAGGGCGAGGCGGATGCGATGCAATACACGCTGCCGTTAAAGGAGAAGCAGATCGAGCAGAGCCGACTGGAGGCGCAGGCCCGCAAGGAGGCGACCATTCAGAATGCGGAAGCAGAGGCGCAAGCGAAGCTGATCGATAGCAAAGCCGAGGGTGAGCGGCGGAAGTTGCTGGCAGACGCGGAGGCAGATCGTATCCGGGTAACGGCGGTGGCGGATGCAGACCGGCTGAAAAGTGAGGCCGCAATCTTGAAAGACAACCCGCTGCTCATTAACAAAATCGTGGCCGAGCGCCTTTCCGACAAGCTGCAGATCATGATGGTGCCTGCGGACGGAAAATTCTTTTTTGCCAACGACGTGCTACGCAGCATGAACGTGGCGAACCAGAGCGGGCAAGCGGAGCAGCAAAGATAGTGGATCGTGGTGAGTGATCAGTGGCAAGTAGTCAGTATCTCTATGATCATTGGCCACTTCACGCGACTCCGGAATAATGAGGTCTAGGGTGACGTTATGCGCCTCGCGATCTGCAATTCGCTCGGAGGGTTAAAGCCGATTTTGGTTCTGTTCTTGTGCTGTGGTCCTGCGGGTGCCGCAGCGGGGAATTGGAACGATCCTACCGAACTGCTGGCGCGGAAGATTGTCGCGATCACCGGGCCGGGAGCAGTTGCGGTCACGGTGGAAAATCGATCATCGATCGCTAAGAAAGACTTCGACACGATTAGCGGTGGGTTGCGAGCAGACTTGGATGGGCTGGGAGCGCGTTCCGCCAAACCGGACGAGGCGGCTGCGACGGTCGCCGTGTGGCTTTCGGAGAATCCTCAGTCCTATGTCTGGGTCGCGGAAATTCAGCAGGGGACAGGAGAATCGACCGTTGCCCTAGTGTCGGTGCCACGCGGAGACGAACCCGGGTGGACGCACGAATCCATGCCCATGAGTCTTCGTAAGGTTCCGCTATGGGTGCAGGAGGAGCGCATCCTCGATGTTGTGGTTCTAGAGGAAGACAGCGCGCCGAAACAGATAGCGGTGCTAGATGGAGAGAAGGCCACGATCTACCGTTTTAAGAATGGCAAGTGGCAGCCGGAGCAAAGCCTGAGCATCACGCATCTGCGGCCCTGGCCGCGGGATTTGCGCGGGCGAATTATGGCGGCGAAGGATCACTTGCTGGATGTTTATCTTCCGGGCGTGTTTTGCGGCACGATGGGGTTCCCCCTCGCTCTCAATTGCCGGGAGAGTGATGATCCCTGGCCGCTGGTGGCGACGCCGGCTGTGAGTTTTCCGGCATTTGGTGGAGGTCCACCTGTGCCGCCGTTGGGCGCTTTTTATTCGGCGTCGCGAAATTTCTTTACCGGGGTTTTGGCGCCGGGAGTGGGACGGCTGACAACGGTTGGCAAGTTTTATTCAGCCGCCCCCCTGCCACGCGAGAAATATGTGTTGTGGCTTTTTGCCGGAACTGACGGACAGATTCATCTGGTGGATGGAGTCACCGATCAGACGGCAAAGCTGGGATGGGGCAGCGATATCGCGAGCGTGAAGACCGCGTGCGGATCGGGCGATCAGTTGATGGCGACGAGCTCGGCGCAGAACGGGCCGGGAAAGGGGGCGGATTCTGTAAGGCTTTATGAGATCGCGGACCGCGATCCCGTACCGGTGAGTGCAACGTTGGATCTTCCCGGCGAGATCACGGCTTTGTGGAGGGAGGCGAAAGGCGACAGTGCTATCGCTGTGGTCCGCAACCACGAGACAGGAGAATATGAAGCGTTTCGGCTGGCAGTGGCTTGTAGCCAGTAGCCTGTTGCTCGGCGCCTCGCTCATAAATGTGGGCTCGGCGGAGACTCGTCCGCGATATGGTGGGACGGTACATGTTGCTATGCGGGAAGCGCCGATGTCGCTCGATCCAAGCGACACGACACCAGCAGATTCTTTTGCCCGGCGCAATTTGCTGGCGCTGATTTTCGAGACATTGGTCACGGTGGATGATCGAGGAAGGATCCATCCCGGGCTAGCTGTGGATTGGCAAGCCGCGCCGGGCGACCAGCGATGGCAATTCCATCTGCGGCGTGGCGTAAAGTTTCACGATGGGTCGCCGCTGACCGCCGAGATCGCTGCCTCTTCTCTGCGGACAGCGAATCCGTCATGGAAAATCTTTGCCGAAGGAGACGCCCTGATTGTGGAACGCGATCAAGCCGATGCCGATGTGCCGGCGGAAGTTGCGCTCACCCGTAACAGCGTTGTGAAGAAAAACGGTGGGGGGAAGTTAAGCGGAACAGGTCCGTTTCATATTGAGGATTGGCAGCCCGGAAAAAAGTTGACATTGGCCGCGGAAGAAGATCATTGGGGCGGCCGAGTGTTCGCGGATGCAATTGAAGTAGAGATGGGAAGAAATTTCCACGAGCAACTCAATGAAATGGAATTGGGGCGAGCGGACTTGGTGGAAGTGGCTCCGGAACAAGGGCATCGGGTGGCCATGGAGGGAGGCCGAGTGAGCAGTTCGCAACCGCTGGAACTGGTTGCACTGGCCTTCAGTAGCGATCCGAAGACGGCGGATGAAAAGCGGTTGCGGTCTGCCCTGGCTCACAGCATCGATCGAGGTTCGATGAAGAGCGTGCTTCTGCAGGGCGCGGGACAAGCAACCGCGAGTCTTTTGCCGAACTGGATCAGCGGATACGGGTTCGTATTCTCAACCGATGCGGATCTGAAAGAGGCGCGACACGAGCGCGAACAGGCTCGTACAGCGCCGAACTGGACGGTGAGATATGATGCCAACGATTCCTTAGCGCGAGTCCTGGTGGAGAGGGTGGCGTTGAACGCCAGGGATGCCGGACTGGCGTTGCAGCCGACCACCGCGGCGACGGCCGACATGCGACTGGTAAGAATTCCATTGGCTTCGGCTGATCCGTGGATCGCTTTGGCCAACCTGGCGGAGGCCCTGGGAATGGCGTTGCCGAAGGCGAGTGGAGAATCGGTGGACGATCTCTATGGTGCCGAGGCGGCGCTGCTGGCGGCACAGCGAGTGATTCCGCTGTTTCATCTTCCGGCAGAGTATGCGACGTCTTCGGCGCTGAACGATTGGCGGCCGGCAGCGGATGGAAGCTGGCGACTGGATGAGGTTTGGGTGGAGAAAGATCGACCATGATGTTTCGCCGAAAACTGCTGGCTGTCTTCGCACTGACCGTGTTTTTGTCAGTAGCGGGCGTGGCCTGGCTGGTGTCAGAGGTGACGCGGCGCGCGTTCGTACAGAGCGATGATGAAAGAACCGCAGCACTGCTCATTCAGTTCCGGCGTGAGTTCAACCGGCAGGGCGATGAAATTGAACGAAGAGTGGGGGCGATTGCCGGATCGGAGGCGGTCAATCGCATGGCGCTCGCGTTGAGCCGCACGCCGGTCGATTCCGGACCGTATTTTGAGTTGGCGAAATCCACAGCGGAGAGTAACCAGCTCGATTTCCTCGAATTCGTGGAGAGCGATGGAACCATCGTTTCTTCGGCGCAGTGGCCGGCCAAATTTGGATATCCCGATGAGGCTTTCCGAAGTTTTCCCGGGGCTAGCGGGCAAGGACCGTTCTTGAAACAGGAAACGTTGCAGGAAGGAACCGCGTTGGGTCTGTTTGCAGTGCATGCCACGCGGGTGGGAGATCGGCCGGTGTATGTGATTGGAGGGCGACGCCTGGATAAGAACTTCCTCTCCGGACTGGATCTGCCCGCAGGCATGAGAGCTTTGTTGTATCAGAACCGCGGCGATCATTTCTCCGCCGATTCGCTGATCGATCCTTCTACGTCCTCCGCGGATAAGACGACATCAGAAAAACTGGAGACGCTGATTGATGCCGTGCGCCAGTACGGGCGGGAGATGACTGCGGTGGTGCCGTGGTCTGGAAATCAAGCCGATGATGAAGCATTCCATGCGATTCCTCTGTGGGGCGTGGGCACGGGAAAGGATCGCCCGCTGCTGGCAATCCTGCTGATCGGTAATTCGCGGCGAACCTATGTCGAATTGAAGCGGCATATTCGCTCGGCAGCGTTGCTGGTGGGAGCCGGAGGAATTGTCCTGGCTATTCTTCTGAGCAGCTGGGCTGCCGCACGGGTCACAAGGCCGGTAGAACAATTGGCGCAAGCCGCGCAGCAAGTCGCAGCGGGAAATTGGAATGCACAAGTAGCGGTATCCGGGCAGGATGAACTGGCGCAACTGGCCGACTCCTTCAATCAAATGACCACCGAGTTGCTGGAACAAAAAGAGCGACTGGTGCAAGCCGAGCGCGTGGCAGCGTGGCGGGAGCTGGCCAGACGGCTGGCGCACGAATTGAAAAATCCGCTGTTTCCGCTTCAGCTTACGGTGGAAAATCTGGTGCGGGCGCGGCAACAGAGTCCCGAGCAGTTCGACGAAGTTTTCCGCGAGAGTTCGAGAACACTGCTGGCGGAGATCTCGAATCTGAAGGGGATCATTGGGAGGTTCAGTGAGTTTTCAAAGATGCCGCAGCCGCAGTTGCAGCTGGCACAGGTGAATGACGTAGTGAGGGGTGTAGCGCAACTGTTTCAGGCGCAGCTGCAGGCGCCGGGCCATGCGAAGATCGGTTGCGTGCTGCAACTCGATCCGCTTCTCGAGCCCGTGGCGGCGGATGCGGAGTTATTGCACCGGGCTATTTCAAATCTGGTGCTGAACGCCATGGATGCGATGCCGAGGGGGGGGACGCTGACCTTGCGCTCTCGAGGTGAGAACGGGAAAGTCCTGATTGAGGTTGCCGATACCGGCTCGGGGCTGACGACGGAAGAGTGTGAGCGAATCTTTACTCCTTATTATACGAGCAAGCAACACGGCACCGGACTGGGGCTGGCGATTGTGCAGTCGGTGGTGAGCGATCATGGGGGAAGAATCCGGGTTGAGAGCGAGCCAGGGCGAGGCACGACTTTTGTCATCGAGTTGCAGCGAGGGTGAGATTCCCGGTGGTCAGGGTGAAGTAATTCAGAGACGGAGGACGGTTGCCTACGAAAGCACATCTGCTGATCGTCGATGACGAGGCGAATACATTGGCGTCGTTGTCACGGGCGTTCCGGCTCGCCGGGCACGAGGCCACGGTGTGCGATAACGCCGCCAAGGCTTTGGAACTAGCAAAAGGGCAAAAGTTCGATGTGATTCTTTCCGATGTAGTGATGTCCGGAAAAGGCGGACTGGCTTTGCTGGAAGAGTTGAAGACGCAAGGAGTAACGGCACCGGTCGTGATGATGTCAGGACAGGCGGATATTGAAATGGCAGTGCGAGCCACGCGGCTGGGCGCGCTGGATTTTTTGGAGAAACCGATCTCGACCGAAAAACTCTTGCTGACGGTGGAAAATGCACTCAAGTTGCAACGGCTGGAAAGCGAGAACCGGCAACTCAAGCAACGGCTGGGCAAACACGAAATTGTGTGGCAGGGCCCGGCGATGCAGCGCGTGATGGCACAACTAGAGCGCGTGGCGGCGAGTGAAACCCGGGTTTGCATCCTGGGAGAAACGGGTACAGGAAAAGAGCTGGTGGCGCGAACGATTCATGAACGGAGTGCGCGTACCGGCGGAGCGTTCGTAACCTTGAACTGCGCGGCGGTTCCGGCCGAGTTGATCGAGTCAGAACTCTTCGGGCATGAAAAAGGATCGTTCACGGGAGCGGCGGGACGACATATTGGAAAGTTCGAGCAGGCCGACCACGGAACCATCTTTCTGGACGAGATTGGCGATATGCCGCTAGCCATGCAGGCCAAATTGCTGCGCGTACTGGAAGAAGGAGAAGTGGAACGCATCGGCGGTGACCGGCCGGTAAGCGTGGATGTGCGGGTGGTGGTTGCTACGCATCGCGATCTGGACGCACGGGTGCGCGAGGATAAATTTCGTCAGGATTTGTTTCACCGGATTTATGTTTTCCCTCTGGTGCTGCCGCCGTTACGGGAGCGGCGGGAGGACATTCCGGCTCTACTGGAGCATTTTACGGCGCAGGTAAGCGCGCAGAATGGGTGGAAAGCCGTTCCCTTCACTGCGGACGCGATGGCGGCGTTGCAATCTCACCGTTGGCCGGGAAACGTGCGCGAATTGCGCAATATGGTAGAGCGGCTGATGCTGCTGGCCACCGACGGTCTAGTTGACCTTGCGACCGTGGAACTCGCCTTGCCGAAGACCGGGAACGGCGGAGCAGCCGGTTCCTCCACTTTGTCCTCGGGTCCGCTGGCAGATCGTGTAGATGCCTTCGAGCGCGACGAAATTCTGGCGGAGTTGAAGCGCAGCCATTCGAATGTCAGTCTGGCGGCGAAATCGCTGGGACTGGAGCGCAGTCATCTTTACAAGAAGGCGGAGCATTTGGGAATTGATCTGCGTGCCCTGCGGCGCGAGCAAGATTCAGCGCCGGAATGATCTCGTGGTTCACCTCAGAGTTCAGGAGATCGGGTTGGTGACAACACCGTGTGGTTGGATAGCCTCGCGTCTTTTGATCACCGCAATCACCTTTCTTTTTATTCCCACCGCCATTGCCAGTGAACCCCCTTATCCGCCTGCCTATGGAGTACGCATGGAGCAGGCGTGGATTCCGATGAAAGACGGTTTACGGCTGGCGGCGACGCTTTACATGCCGGATGGAGCGAAGCCGGAAGAAAAGTTCCCCGCTCTGTTGGAATATTTGCCCTATAGAAAAGATGACGGCACCGCGGCGGGCGACTATCCCAAGCATGCTTATTTTGCGCGGCGCGGATATGTGAGCGTGCGGGTGGACATTCGCGGATTTGGCGCGAGCGAGGGAACGCCGCCGGAGCGGGAGTATTCCGAACAGGAACAGATCGATGGAGAGCAAGTGATCGCGTGGCTGGCTCATCAAAGCTGGTCGAACGGGAATGTGGGAATGTTCGGCATCTCCTGGGGAGGATTCACCGCGCTGCAAATGGCCATGCGGCATGCGCCGGGGCTGAAGGCGATTCTAGCGGTGGATGCGACGGCGGAACTCTTTCACGATGACGTGCATTACGTGGATGGCATCGCGCATATCGATGAGTTCGAATTGAACATGGATCTGGCCCAGGGATGGACAGGCGCACCGGAGTACACGCTGGACGAAAAAGTTCTGGGGCCGCGATTTGAAACAGCACCGTGGTCGCTGCTTTACTTGAAGCATCAGCACGACGGGCCCTTCTGGCGGGAGCAAGTGCGTCCGTTGAAGGAGATCACGATCCCTAGTTTCTTGATCGGCGGGTTGCTCGATGGTTACCGAGATAACATCCCCGACATGCTGATGCAGGCAAGTGGGCCAGTAAAGGCAATCGTTGGACCGTGGAACCATACCTTCCCGAATGATGCCGTGCCGGGTCCACAGATTGAATGGCGCAATCAGGCGGTACGCTGGTTTGATCATTGGCTGAAGGGACGCGATACGGGCGTGGACCGAGACCCTCGGCTGGTCATTTATATGCAGCACTGGCATCCGCCAGATCCGAATCTCGAAAACGTACCGGGCGAGTGGAGACGCGAGGACGTGTGGCCGCCGAGGGAGGCGCGGCCGTCGACATTATTTCTGCAGTCCGACCACTCACTCGCGAAAACTGCGACACAGCCGGATACACATCAGCTCAAGTATCTGCCGTCGGTGGGCGTGGAAGCAGGATTCTGGTGGGGCGAGTTGTTGAGCGATGTGCGGCCGGTGGACGCGTTCAGTCTGGTTTACGATTCAGCGCCGTTGCAGGAAGACGTGGCGATACTGGGATGTCCCCATGCTTTGCTTCGGGCCTCGGCGACCGCGCCGCTGGCCGATTGGTTTGCACGGCTCTCGGACGTGGCGCCGGATGGGACCATCACGCAGATCACTGGAGCCGGGATCAACGGGGCGCAACGGGAGTCGATGAGCGAACCGCGCGATCTGGAACCGGGCAAGAAGTATCCGCTCGACATTGCGATGCATTTGACCGCTTGGGTATTTCCCAGAGGCCATCGCATGCGCGTGGCGATTTCGAATGCGTTGTGGCCGATGATGCTGCCTACGCCGTACTCCATGACCACTTCTCTGGAGCTGGGTGGGAGCGACGGTTCGCGCGTCGTGTTGCCGGTCGTGCCGGAGCACGGAGTGTTTCCGCCTCCGTTTTCATCCCCTGAACCTTCCGAGGAGCGCACCGACGTGAAGACTGAAGGCTTTCCCTGGCCCGGGGAGTGGACCGTTGAGCGCGATGAGGCTCGGCATACGACGACTGTGCATTGGAAGGGAAAAGAAGGAGGCGTGTATCCGTGGGGGACGGAAACAGATTATGAAAATCTGACGTATGACGCCGATGACGCGCATCCGGAGACGAGTTCGGTGCGGGGCGAAGCAGAGACGGTGTTCGCCCTGAAAGGCCGCACACTGACCTGGCGCGGGCATTTGCTGGTGACGACGGATCAAAAGAATTTTTATTACAAATACACGCGCGAGCTCCGGAAGGACGGGGCGCTGATCAAGTCGAAATCGTGGCAGGAGACGATTGTCCGAGACCATCAGTGAACACGTCCGCCCTTTTCACTTCTAATCGGCAGCCACGGAAGACGGCTCCAGGCCCTGCTTGAGGTCGGCGGCGAGGAGACGGTGAAATAATTGTTCTCCGGCTTCGCGTCGAACGGAGAGACGTCCGGCGTGGTAGGCTCGCGACTTCAAACCCCGCTGCACGTCTTCGCAGATGCCAAGGTCTTCCTCTTGCACCCGATTACCGACGTTCACCGATTGTTCGTTGTATTCTCGGCTCGCCTCGCTGATTTCCGCGAAATAGAAATCGAAGATCACAGTGCAGTGGTCAACGTCGACCGGGATCACGAGATTCGTGTCCATATATCCGGTGTAGCAGTTGATCATCAGGTTGGGATGCTGCCAGAAATACCAGGCGCGATCGCCCTTGCGCGCGGCTCCGGTGGCGGCGTCTTCGTCGGAGGCGACCATGGGGCTGGATTGCAGGCAGTACCGATCCTCGTTCTCGATGGTGTATTGCTTGTAATCGAGAACCGAGTTCAAGCCTTTGTGAAGATGCGGGACGTGGTAGCCGCCATCAAGGTAGTTATCGACGAAAACCTTCCAGTTGCAATTGATGTTGTAGGTGCGGCGGTCGAAGGAGTGAAGCTTGCTGATGCCGAGGGGCGCGACCCGCTTGACAAGGCCGCCGAGAAATTCGACCAGCGAAGCGGCGTGCTTGTCGAGATTGATGAAGACGAAGCATTCCCAAGTTTCAACCCGAATGGGAACCAGACCGTTTTGCGCGCGATCAAAATTCTCGACACCCTCGAACTCGGGCATGCCTTTGAGCGTGCCATCGAGGCCGTAATTCCACCCATGATAGGGACAATGCAAGAGTGTGGCGTGGCCGCACGGTTCAGTAACCACAGCGGCGGCGTGATGGCGGCAAACGTTGTAAAAAGCACGCAGGGCGCCATCGTGGCCGCGGACGACTACGATGGGTTCACCCGCAACGGTCGCGGCAATAAACTGTCCGGAACCTTTCACCTGATCGGTACGCGCGACCAGTTGCCAAGTCTTACTGAAGACGTTCAGACGTTCAAGTTCCGCAATGCGTGGATCGACATACCAAGCAGCAGGAATGGTGGAAGCCTGTGAGAGCGGAGCGCGGTCATCGTAACTGGAAATTATCTGCTCAATGGAAGATTGCATTTTCTCGATTTTTCTCACTTTGGAGTTTACCTACTCGTTCTTCTTCGCTAGTCGAGCGATGACGACCTCGGCTTGGCAACGAGATCAAGAGCAGTCCCTCGCCGCATTTCGCGCCCCCGGGTGGGAACTGCGGAAACGGCACCCACCGCGCGCTGCAGGATGTCGAGAAACTGCCGAATGCGAGCTTCTTTCTTTTCCGGCATCTCGCCCTGCCGGCGGAACAGGCCGGGATCAAGTTCGGCAGTGAGCAGGGCATCCTGGAATCGCTCCATGGTCCAATCCAGAATGGAGACAATCATTTCAACGTCCATGTCCTTGCGCAACTCGCCGCGTTCGAGACCGAACCGCACGAACGCGACGGTGCCGTAGGGATCCTCCGCAATCAGAAAGCGATTGATTTCACGCTTCAGCACGAGGTCGGTGCCGTAATTTCCCAGGAGAGATATGCGATAGGGAATCCAATCTTCTCGCACCAGATGTTCGGTGCGGACCAGCCAATAATAGAGAACGTCGAAGAAGCCGGCGGAGCCCACTTCGGCGGGCGCGTCCAGATATTTAGGGAACGAGCGCACGGCACGTTTGTAGACTTCGAAGAAAAGGCCGTCCTTGCTGCCGAAGTGCTGGAAAATCGATCCTTTGGCAATGCCCAGCGCCGCTGCCATGTCACCGACGCGCGCCGCATGATAGCCGTTCTCGGCAAAATACTTCATGGCGGTGTCGACAATGCGGGACCGCTTGGCCTCAGACCGAGGCCGGTGCGCGTGGCGGGTTCCGTAGCGCGGGGGTTGAAGGGGATTACTCGCGATTCCACTCATGAGTGACTCCAAGTCACGAAAGCATATCGGAGAGTGCCCTAATTTTCAACTTCATTTTTAAAGCCCGATGCAGTAACTTATGGCGTTCGATGACGAATACGATGACTTTTAGTCATACACAATGAAACCAGCCGCGAATTCCATTTACGACGCCATCATCATCGGCGGCGGACACAACGGATTGACCGCAGCGGCGTATCTAGCGCGTGGCGGGCTTTCCGCGCTGGTGCTGGAGCGCCGTGAAATTGTGGGCGGCTGTTGTGTGACCGAAGAAATTGCGCCGGGATGCCGGGTTTCAACTACATCGTATATCGCCAGTATGCTGCGGCCGGAGGTGATCGCAGAACTGCGGCTTGCCGATCATGGATTGCGCATGGTTCCGTGCGATCCGGCGATTCAGGTTCCCTTCCCCGACGGCCAGGTGGTTCCCTGGTGGGTGGACCGCGACCGGGCAAAAACCGAATTCGGGAAGATATCGACAAAGGATGCGGCGCGTTTTCTCGTGGTCGATGATCAACTGAAAAAGCTGGCGCGTTACCTGCAACCGTTTTTTATGGAGCCGCCGCCGGAATTGGATACGTCGACCATGGGGGGATGGAGCGATTTGTTTCGCGTGGGCAAGCGATTTCGGGGGATTTCGAGCACCGAGATTGCTCAGCTGATTTCGTTTCTCACGGGAAGCCTGGGCGAATTTCTCGATCATAACTACGAATCCGACAAGATGAAGACGTTGTTCCTGGCAAACAATGTGTACGGCAAGCATGGTGGACCATACCAGCCGGGAACCGCGATTGGATTGCTTTTTCATTTGTTGAGTGGCGGCGAGCACGAACTGCAAGGGTTCTACGGGCACGTCATGGGCGGAATGGGATCGATTACACAGGCGCTGGCGGCGGCGGGAAAAAAGCTGGGCGTGGAGATTCGCACTTCTGCTCCGGTGGTGAAAGTTGAGGTGCGCAACGGCCGGGCGCATAGCGTAGTGCTGGAAGATGGCACTGAGTTACGCGGGCGAATGATTCTCTCGAACGCCGATCCAAAGCGCACATTCTTGAAGATGGTTGAGGCACGCGCACTGCCCGAAGATTTTCTTTTTGCAGTGCGTGGCATCCGGATGGACGGACCGTGCGCGAAGGTTAATTTCGTCCTAGCGGAAGAGCCGCGGTTTATCGGGACATCGCCGCAAGCTACGCCGCTGGAGCGCACGTTTTACACCCTCGTGCCGTCGCTGGAGTTCGCCGAGCGATGTTACGACATCGCGAAATTCGGCGAGATTCCAGAAGAGCTGTGGGTGGATTGCGTGGTCTCATCAAATGCGGATCCATCGCTGGCGCCGGCGGGCAAACATATTTTGACCTGCTTTGTGCAATACGTCCCCTATAGGCTGCGCGAGGGCGACTGGGATGAGAAACGCGAACTGGTGGGTGATCGCGTGGTGAAGAAAATCGCCGAATACGCGCCCAACGTCCCGAGCGCAATTGTGGCGCGACAGGTGCTCACGCCCCTGGATCTGGAACGGACTTACGGACTGACCGAGGGCAATATTTTCCACGGTGATTTGCGGCTGGAACAACTTTTCTTTATGCGTCCAGTACCGGGCTGGGCGCAGTATCGAACGCCGATTCACGGGCTTTATCTCTGTGGCGCCGGAGCGCATCCCGGCGGCGGCGTTACCGGCGCTCCTGGCCGGAACGCGGCGATGCAAGCGCTGCGCGACTGGAAGAAAGGAAGATTCAAGGCGGCCGCGTGAGCAGGGACTTAAACGCCCCGCGTCGTCCTGAGCTGAATTAGTAGATCGATGAAAGAGAGGATCGAGGCATGAAAAAGAAAAATATTCTGGAGCAGCTGAAAGAAGGGCCGGTGCTGGGAGATGGTGGATATCTGCTGGAACTGGAGAAGCGCGGCTGGGTGCGCGCGGGTCCTTTCACACCGGACGTGGTGCTTACTCATCCGGAGGCGTTGCGCGAGTTGCACGTGGAGTTTCGCGAAGCCGGATCGGAAGTGCTGCAGGCGCTAACTTTCTACGCGAGCCGAGACAAGTTAGCAACCGTGGGACTGGAGAATCGATTGGAGGATTTAAATCGAGCCGCCGTCCGCATTGCACGCGAGGTTGCAGGCGATCGCTGCTTGGTTGCGGGCAACCTGAGTCTAACGTGGATGTACGAACCGGGAAGCGCGGCGGCGGCCGATCGCGTGCGCAAGACGTTTGACGAACAATTGGCTTTGCAGGTTGAAGAGGGCGTGGACTTCATCATTGGTGAAACTTTCTCCTGGCTGGGAGAGGCGTTGATTGCGGTCGAACGCGGGAAGAAGACCGGTTTGCCCACCATGGTCACGATCTGCTTCGAGAACAAGGATGAAACCGCCGACGGTAAGAGCGCGGCTGAGGCGGCAAAGGCGCTGTTCGACGCCGGCGCCGATATCGTCGGGATGAATTGTCTGCGGCCGCCCGAGCATATCCTGGGTCCAATGGAAGAGATGCGCGATGCGGTTTCGGGTTATCTGGCATGTCAGCCGGTCGCCTACCGCACTCCGAAGGCGAAACCGGACTTCACAAGCTTGCCGGAATTTCCTTATGCGTTGGATCCGTTGCAACTCACGCGGAAAGAAATGGCAGAGTATGCGCTCCAGGCCCGCGACATCGGGATCAACTTCATTGGCGCGTGCTGCGGTACAGTCGCAATGCACATCCGCGAAATGGCCAAAGTATTGGGGAAATTGCCGGAGGAATCGCGCACGTGGAAAAAGGGCGGCGAGAAACCGATGTCGGCTTACGAATACTACGACCATGACAAACTGCAAACCGGCAGCCGAATGTAGTGAATCCGAGCGCGTTACACAATAGTAAGGAGCAGCCTCCGCAAGGGAGCCTGCTCCCTTCATCTGCTCCCATTTTCTAGCTTGCGTTGCGCAGCTGCGGATCTTCCGCGTGTACGAGTGGCTCTTCCACCAGGTGCTCGCTGAGAAACCAGACCTGCAATTCGTTGGTGCGGAGCACGTCGCTAACCGCCAAGTCGTTGGTGCCGTCATCGCCCAGATCGTCGGCACGCCGTGCCAGTTCACGGCAATGGCCGATTATGATCTGATGGGCATCGAGCAGACGGGAAATCTGCACCGGCACCTCTTCCCTGCCCTTCGGCGGACGCTCTATGCGCGTGGTTTCGGCCACATCGCCAGCCATGGCGATCGAGATTCCTCCGAGAAGTTGAATCCGTTCGGCAATGGTATCCACGATCTCCGACTGTTCGCCGAAGTGCTTGTCGAACAGGAGATGGAGCTGATAAAAAGTTGGCCCCGAGACTTGCCAATGCGATTTCTTGTAGAGATCGCGTAGGGTCATCGTGTCAGCTAATAGAAGGTTGAGTTGCTCGGTCATTTCCAGGCGAACAGGCTCCTCCAGGTCCAGAGGCAACATGTGCGAGACGGTACCAAAGGGTTGAATTTCGGCGGCTCGCTGATGGAGGCGAGGCTGAGCGCTCACCGTCCGTCGCTCGGCGGCGGGTGCTTTCGCATTGAGATCTTTCTTAGGCATAGATGATGTTCTCCTCACTGAACGGCAATCTGAGATTCCTGGCACTCGAAAACCCGGGCCTTTCTTCGATGCCCGGATTGGGGGCTTGGATGCGCCAATCTGACCAGACCTAGAAGATGCGATTGCCGGGCCCCGAATGTAAAGCGGCGGGATGGAAGGCGATCGTGCGTTCCTTCAGGTAGCCCCATGATCCAACGGCCGACAAAGCGTTAGGTGAATTCTGCACAAGCGTCTACACCAGGTTGAAGATAGCGGCCGTTTGACGATGTTGTGACCATTGATTATGATCGAGATGCGGGGTGGAGCAGTCTGGTAGCTCGTTGGGCTCATAACCCAAAGGTCGGTGGTTCAAATCCACCCCCCGCAACCACTTTTAACTCATTTTGTTTCATCATGTTATTGACAAGCCTCTAGAAATTGTGCTCATATCGTGCTCATGGAGAGCCCCGAGAGCACCGCTTCTGCTTCTGGCGCGATACCACCCGCAGCGCCCTTAATCCACATATATACGCGCCACGCGAAAGATTGCGCATACCAGGGCGACGAAACTTGGAAGCGTTGTATGTGCTGGAAATGGTTGCGCTGGCGTCAGGATGGAGAGCTGCACCGTGAGCCAACCAAGTCCCGAACGTGGATGGGCGCGGAACGGGTGAAGCGCAAGCTTGAGAGTTCATTCGACGCCGCACAGCAGGGCCAACCCGCGCCGAGTACGCCCGTGACGGTGCAGCAAGCGGTTGATATGTTTATGGCCAAGAAGTCTGATCTGGCGAAGGAGACGCTCAAAAAATACCGCCAGACGCTGGGCCGCCTGCTTGATTTCTGTGATCGGGAGTCGCGATATTACGTTGCCGCCGTTTCCGAATCCGACCTGCAAAAATTCAAGGTTACATTCAATTCCGATGCTGCCTTCACGCGGCGCAATCATCAGGAACGGCTTCGCGCATTCTTTCGTTACTGCTGCGCTAGTAATGAGATCCGTCTTGCGTATAATCCCACGGCGCAACTCGAATCCATTGACCTCTCCGATCAGGAGCCTACGCCGCCGTTCACAGCGAAGGAGTACGACACCATCCTCGCGACGATTGCGAAGGTGGGGATGACAAAGCGCCAGGAGTTACGAATTCATGGCATGATCCAGGTAATGCGCCATGCCGGGCTGGCTATTCAAGATGCGGCTATTCTCGAACGCGATCAAATCCACAAGACGAAGGTAAACGGCAAGGCTTGCTATCGGCTTGTGACCAGACGCTCGAAGACGTCGGTTCCGGTTAATAATCCCATCCCGCAAGCAGTCGGAGAAGAACTGCTCAAGATCTTGAACGGCAACGCTCGCTACGTATTCTGGACTGGGCAGGGCGAACCAGCATCAGCGGTCAAGTACTGGCATAAGCTGTTTAAGATGCTCTTCGACGCGTCCGGCATCGTAGATGCCCATCCGCATCGCTTTCGCGACACCTTCGCAGTGACCCTACTGGAGAGTGGCGTGCCAATCAGAGAAGTATCACGCGCACTGGGACATAAATCCATAACCACTACTGAGCGCCATTACGCAAAATGGACACCCGATCAGCAGAATCGAATGGATGACTACATCGCTGCGACCTGGTCGAGAAAGAAAAAGTCATCCAAGAACTAGCGCTGACTCCCTTTGCTCGGTGTCATTTCGGCGGAGCAGGTGGATCAGGTTTGGCTGTTGGACCCCCCTGCTGATTGGTGGAGGCAGCACTTCCCTTCGAACTCTGCGCGGTAGACGAAGGACTGGGACCGACGTCATTGTTCGTATCGGTAAGCTCGTCGATGTGTCCGCCCGGATATTGTTTAACGGCTTGGGCAGCACCTGCCCCTAGAGACGGACGTACGATATTCCCCGATACGAACGCCTTTCCAATCGTTCTTCTAGCGCCGCATTGCTCTCGACTCGATTATCCGTCACGGCAACGGCTTGGCAATCGTTGGGAACATCCTTTAAGAGAAGGTCGAGGTAAGCAAAAAAGAAGAGAAGTTATCCCCGAGATTAATATTATAGCGAGCGAATCGCCTTTTTAGCTAGTCGCAGGAACCTCGTAGAGCAGTTCTCCTAAGATTGATTTCATTGTAACGGGAATATCATAGATGGACTGCGGATTCCTGACGTCCTGAATGTCTCTGCGACTCACTAGTCCAAGCCTAGCGAGACTATCGAGAATGGAACGTAGATCCGTTGCCATTATGTCGTCTGGCAGTTGAGCGGGTGGGTACATTCCAAAGATAATTTCACCATGCAGCCGCAGATGCTTAACAGGCTGCTGAAAAACTAGCGACGGGCGCAATTTTCTTCTACATCTTTCATTGTTTTCATCATTTCTATGTCGGAAAGGTCGATTCTCGGTACTTTTCTAACCCCCAGCGCTATCTTTTTGCGCTGCGGGACACACTTCGGCGTCGACTTACATCGCAGGAACTGCGGCCGCGAGGTTTCGCATGCGCACCAGATTGTAGGCCGCGCAGGCGAAGGTGAAGATCCAGTCCACCTTGCAAACTCCACGATGCCGCAGCTTGCGCATCAGCGCAATTGTCTTCAGCCAACCGAAGCATTCTTCGATTCTCTTCCTCTTTCTTTGGCTGATAACATAGCCGGGGTGCCGCGTCGTGCGCCCATCGATCGCGCTGCCGCCAGGCCGTTTGTGGTTCTGCGCCACATGCGGCGTCACATTGATATTCCGGCACTCGGCCACGAATCCCTGCGTGTCGAATCCTTTATCTCCGCCTACCGTCACCGGCCGCGTTCCCGCCAACTGCTCCAACATGACCAGCGCCGCGTCGCGTTCTGCCGTCCCATTGGCCTGGAAAACTTCTGCACCTACGATCAGACCGTTGCGGTTCTCCACCAACAAATTCCCGCAGTAACTCAACTTCGCTTCCTTGCCCGGCCCTTTGCGCGCCAACTGCGCCTCGGGATCAGTTTTCGACTCATGCGTCTCGTTCGACCGCCGCTCTCCGTGAAAGTCGACCGTCGGGTTGCCGGGATCATCCGGCGGAGTGTCCGACTTACTCTCTCTGGCCTGAAAAGTCTTTGCTCCCGCCCAGGCTTCCAGCAGCGTCCCGTCTACCGTGAAATGCTCATCCGAGGTCAGACCCTGGGCGCTCGCTTGCGCCACCACCTTCGCCAACAGTTCTTTGGCTACGTCAGCTTGCAGCAACCGATCGCGATTCTTCGTGAAAGTGGTTGCATCCCATACCTCGTCATCCGCGTTCAGACCTACAAACCAGCGAAACAGCAAGTTATAGTCCATCTCTTCCATCAGCAAACGCTCACTGCGAATGGTGTAGAGCATCTGCAGCAGCTGCGCCCGCAACAGCTTCTCTGGCGGAATCGATGGCCGCCCCACAGTGGCATACATGCTGTCAAACCGTCGCGACAATTGGGCCAGCACTTGATCAACCATGGCCCGTATGGCGCGCAGCGGATGATCCTCGCGGACACGGGTTTCGGGTGATAAGTAACTGAACATATGATTCTGCTGCTGATCTGTTCCGCGCATGCTTTCTCGTAACATACTCGGCTGTGGATTAGCAGTACTTTTTCAGCAGCCTGTTAAGGGTTGCAACTGATCTGGCATCCAATTTCAGAACCTTTTCCCTTGCGGCGTCGTAATCGTGTTGCGCGGCCGGAGATCGTTTTGGTTTTTGGAGATCGCTTATTTTTTCATCCTTTTGCCTAATATTTTCCTCGTTGACTCTAATTGCCTCTTGCAACTGCCGTTCAGTCGCGCTCGCAGAACAATCCCTGTTCCTGTAGACGAAGAATGGTGACAGGAAGAGTCGAACGATAGTTACGGTGGCAAGGGAAGTAAGCGGCACTATAAGCAAGAGACGCGTCACTTTTCCCTCAGCGGCGGGAATGAAGTATGCGATCGCTCCCAGCACCAAACCAATAAAGACGCTGAGATAATCAGCCAATTCCCATGAACCCGTAAGCGTCTGCAACATGCAGAGACGGAGAAACGCCAGAAATGTGATTCTTTGGTCTTCGACCATGCGCATCCTTGCCTTATGTAAATCAAGCATTGATTTCGAGGCATAGCTGCGCGACACTCCTATCTGACGGGATAGAAGGGTAGCGGCACTGCCCAAATTCTTTACGGCTTCTGATTTCTCAGATCAGAAGCCGTTCCGCTTTTAAAGGCCGAATAGAAGGACTATATCGGGCGATCATGCTGATGGGCCTTATTATACGTCTTGCTCTCGTCAGATGGCGAACGAAATACGAATCTGCTACCATGCTCAGCATGGACGACGACCGCAAGCGCGTGATCGGGATCATGGCTGCGATTCCTGACGCGCCTCAACTGTGGGAGTAGTCCGGAAGATGCCCCAAAAACAGAAGATCAACCGCGACCGCGTGAACGCCTCTCTCAATACCTCGTGTCCGAAGTGCGGGTACTCAATCCCACCCTCTCAGATTGCCCGCGTCGATTTTGAACGTGTGGAGTGTCCGAAGTGCGGGGAGCGGTTCGTTCCTCGCGCGGGCAAATCGCGCTGAATTGTCTTGCGCTTTGAGTATTACAATTTCTGTCGCGTTCCCGCGATGGAAGCGGGGCTGGCCGATCACGTTTGGTCGATTGCCGAGCTGGTAGGCGCAGCGTAATATTGCCGCGCAGTTAATCCACCCTCGCATGAGTGACCCTATGAGGCTGCGCAGTCTGATCATCGTTGTGTTCTTTGTCTGCCCCACAGTTTACTGCCAGAACCTGCCGCAACCACTCACTCAAGTCGATGCCTGTCAGAAAATAAGAAGCTCTGTCGTCCAAGTTGATACTGAGACTATGCACGGTAGTGGATTTATCGTCGATGAGGACGGTTGGATCGTCACCGCCCTTCACGTCGTAGCCGATCCCGAGACTTTGGTTAAGCGTGAAAAGATCACC
Organism: Candidatus Sulfotelmatobacter sp.; assembly: GCA_049584315.1. Taxonomy (GTDB): domain Bacteria; phylum Acidobacteriota; class Terriglobia; order Terriglobales; family Acidobacteriaceae; genus Sulfotelmatobacter. Next base: position 51,859 of record JBAUXO010000221.1, read on the forward strand.
GTATCTGCTCTCGGACACCAGAAGCCTATTCCTGCTGAGATCGTCTCCCCACTCGACAAGACTGCACAAGTCCGCGATTTCGCGATCCTGAAAGTCAACGAACCAAGACTTCGCGCCTTGGAATTGGGGAATGAAGCCGATGTCGAAGATGGTTCGCCAATTACTATTGTCGGCTTGCCACTCAGCGCCATGTTTCGCTTTCCCATCAACCCCGTTCCGCGATTTTGTCTGAGTGGAACAATAGCGGCGCAGACTGCGCTTCCACTGGGGAATCTTGAATTCCTCCACACCATTTACTTCCAAGGTGTATCGATAAAGGGCATATCCGGCGCACCAATCGTATCGCTCGTCACCGGCAAGGTAATCGGTATAGTCAGCACTCGGATGACCGGTATTGATGCCGCCTTGCAACACATCAGGGATAACTTCGGAGCTAGTGAGACCGACGCTAACGATATAGGCGCTCACAGTAGCATCATCATGCACGGGATCGATCCCGCCCGTGCCTTCGGCGCTATGGCCAATGTCCTCGACGAACAACTTGCCAACGGACTGGGCACTGGCACTGGGGCAGCCTACATCACTGACGCATTGAAGCGAGCACAGCAAAGCTACAAGAAGACACATTAGGCCAGACCACAGGCCAGACCACGTTATTTAAGTCGCGACGCAAATTTCTCTCTTCGCCGCAGGTCCATTATGAACCGATCACAACGAATCGTCGTCGTTCTCTATTGTTTGCTCGTGGTCTACTGCTGTGTCTGGGTGCCTTGGCACGTCGTTACTGGCTCGGCGAGCGACATCGCCATAGGTCAGGTCCGCGCTGGCTATCGCTGGCTCTGGAGCGGGCCATCTAATGATCCTACGTCTAGCCCAGGTTTGCCTATTATCGGATTGCGAACTCCTAGCCGCTACCGCTCTGGCTGGCGCGGGGTTTTTGGTAGCTAGCCGCATCGGTGCGGTGGGCAGTGGACCTTTCCTCCGGCGCGGATTCTATCGCCGGCCCGGATTCTACCACCGCCAAAGTCACAGGTAGTAAATCATCGTGCCAGTAAACACCACTGCCTTGGCCGTCATGAGTGAAAAGTTGTTATTGAAGACCAGATAGTAAGTCCCAGAGCCGTCCGGCAACGTGGCCTGCACGTCGCCCACAGTAATTTTCCCACTGTTGTAATACACAGGTGTCGCATTCCTGTTTTTCCAGTTCGTGAATTGCTCATCATTAAGCAGGAGAACTTCGATGTCATTACGCAAGCCACCAGTGGCCTGAAAGTGTCCTTGCACTTTCACTCCGCGAGCCCCTTCGGGAACGGGAAGGGTGTAAACACTGTAGTGCATCGCCGCTACGCTAAGTGCTCCCTGTCCGATGTTCAAGGTGTGGAGTTGGGGCTTAGGGTTTTGCGCGGCAGCTCTTACCATCTCATCGGAGGAGGACATTGCAGGTGTCGTAGCGCGAGTTTGTGAAGTGTGGTTAACGTACCATCCGAAAAGCGCAACTATCACCAACAGGGTGAGTAACAATGGCAAACGGCTCAGTCTTCCGGGCGGCGGAGCAGCGGGCGTCGCCACGGTAGACGGCTTCATTGCCGATAGCGCATTCCCGCACTTGCGGCAGAATTGGGAATCCTCCGTGGATTCGGTTCCACACTTGGGGCAGAACATAGTGGCGGCGTCCTCCCGTCTTAGCGAAAAGCGTAGTACGGTTTCGCCTGTACCGCAAGTAGCCTGTTACTCACCAGCCTTCGCGGCTTTTTCCTCTGGACCCGTCTGGTACGACGCTGGAGACTTGCTCGATCCTCACCACCACGCCGAATGCCGTAACCTCGGCGATCCACGACCGTGTCACGGCGTCAAGCGCACTGGCGTGCCGGTAGTGGGGCTACTTTCATTTTGAGACGGGCGGCCAACGTGGCATACTGTAGCCCATGTCGAAGCTAAAGCGTTGGAGGATTTGGTTGCCCTCTCGGAAGCGTACGAGCATCGGATGGCACAAAGAGTTAGCATAGCAAGCTGGTATTTACGATCATGCCAACACGATTTACGATCTCCTTAGCGATAGTAACAGTGTTGCTCTTAGGTTCTTTTAGTTGGTTCGAATATCACAGGAAAACCTCTGAACTCGAGTACTCTTGGCACCCACCTTCGGAGCACTCTCCGGTAGAGCGGCCCCGCAAGGCTTCTCCCCCATTCCCTGTTCCGGATAATTTCTCTGCCTCCAACATTGGATCATGGATGCCGATAATTATTAGTCTCATTCTCCTGTGCACAGCTCTATTCATAATCACCGACACAAAGTATGGCCCCAAGGATAAGCATTGGGCATACGGAATCGTCGGAACCATCGTCGGCTTTTGGTTGCACTCATAAAATTCAAAGTAGCCAACTACCGGCGTGCCGGACACCCGTCGTTGCCCCAGGGCGGAGGCCATCATGAAGAAGATCGACGGCACGGTTTGGGGAGATGGACCTCGTAGCGCCCGCCGCTTATTTGACTTTACTCCGTGGCATCATCGAGATAAGGTTTGCGTTCTGAACCTTTCCCCACAGGAGAGGCCACTATGAGCACACGCGATTCGATCGGCGGCGCTGGCACCATCCGCGTGATAATTGTTGTGGTCGTCTTCGGCATCACTGCTGTTCTGCTCAGGTTGTTCGGGCATCCTTCAAGGGTGGATTGGCTGTTCTATAAATCGTTGCAAAAGTAATTACATAGTTACTAGCAATTGTGCATAATGTACGCATGGCTAAGAAGAAAAGTAAGAAGCATATGCGTAACGGGGTCAAACCTCGGCCGCTGAGCGCTCAACTGCAAGCCCGTCAGGAGAAACGTCGCATCGCCATCGATGCGGTACGGGAGGGAGCGACGGTGGAATCGGTTGCTCGCATGTTGCATGTGTCTATGCGGACGGTATTCCATTGGCTGGCGCGTTACCGAATGGGTGGTCATCATGCCTTACGGGAAGGACAGCGCAGTGGCCGTCCCCGCAAAGTGGACGCCAGCATCATGCGCTGGCTCTACGAGGCGATTACCAAACATGATCCCCGGCAATATGATTTCCCCTTCAACCTGTGGACCCTGGGGCTGGTGCGGATCCTGCTGAAACGCAAGTTCGGGGTCGAGCTGAGCAAGAGTGGAGTCAGTCGCCTGCTGGGGCATTTGGGCCTGAGTCCGCAGCGGCCGATCTATAAAAGTTACAAACAAAATCCCCAAGCGATGAAGAAGTATCTGGAAGAGACCTTCCCCGGCTTACTGGAACAGGCGCGGCGCACGAGGGCCGCCATCTATTTCGTGGATGAGGCAGCGGTGCGTTCCGACGCGCATCGCGGTACTACCTGGGGCAAGATTGGCCAAACGCCCACCGTGCAAGATAGTGGCGATCGGTTCAGCCTAAAGATGATCAGTGCCGTAAGTCCACGGGGCGACATGAAATTCCAATGCTTCACCGGACGCATGAACGGCACCCGCTTTGTCGCGTTCCTCAAACAGCTACGTGCTGACGCAGGACGCAAGATCATCGTGATCGCCGACAATGCCAGCTATCACGGTAGCGGCCCGGTGCGGCGCTACGTGAACGAGAGTCAAGGGCAAGTGTCGGTCGAACACCTGCCCGCTTATTCTCCTCACCTGAATCCCGATGAACAAGTCTGGAATCATGCCAAAGGTCGGTTAGGCAAGCGCTTTGTTGCCACCAAGAACGAATTCAAAGCGGCTCTGCTCTCGATCATGAGATCCATCCAGCGTTCGACGGAGTTACTCCTTTCTTTCTTCCAACTTCCCGACACAAAGTATGCCGCTCATGTAGGCTACTGACGTTATTTATGCAACTATTGATAGATAGAGGCATTCGCGGTTCAGCGGGTGCGGCCTTTCTGGGATTTTCCGTGCAAGACACATAGCAAGACACATAAAGGAGGTCAGAGCATGAAAAAAACAGCGTCAATCGCCCTTCACATCCGGGTGTTGTCGGTCACCCTTTTCGCACTTTCCTCTCTAGCCTTGGCTCAACACACGATGCAGCCGGCTGAGCAGGAGAGTCAAAGCAACCTCGTTCAGATTGTTCGCGAGGCTACGAAGCCGTACCTCGACATCAGCAACGCCATTGCGGCGGGGTATGGACCGTTCCTTGGCTGTGTCAGTGGCTCCGACCATGGTGCGATGGGCATCCATTACGTCAATCCTAGTTTGCTCAACGGAACGATTGACGCCACGCACCCGCAGGCTCTGATCTATGAGCCGTCGAACGGCCGAATGAAACTGGTCGGCGTCGAGTTTATTACAGACGCAGTGACTTGGCTGACGCACAACGCTGGTCCTCCCGTTTTGGAGGGACAGGTGTTCCTGCTCGTCGACAGCCCAAACCGCTTCAACATACCGTCGTTCTTCGAGCTTCACGTCTGGGCGTGGCGAGACAACCCGCAGGGCTCGTTCGTGGACTGGAACAACCACGTGAGCTGTGGCCCTTAGTAGATTGCCTGAGACTGTCGACCCACGCGGTTCGGGTTCCGCAGCTCGGTGATCCCAACCCTAAGAAAAGGAGAATTCATATGAAAAGGAATTCAAGAATCCGTGGAAGTCAGGTTCTGGCTGCAGCCCTGCTGATGAGCCTCTTCTTCATCGCTACCTCCCAGGCCCAGACCGATCCTGTGGTCTTCGCAGGGAAGTTCACGTTAATCGATCAGGTCCAGTGGGGCAAGACTGTCCTTCAGAGTGGCGATTACACCATCATCATCGGGTCTAGCGCGATACCGACTCCGGTGCTGGTGAGGGACAGCAGAGGTCGCGCCGTTGCCCGGTTCATGAGCACGATCGAGGGCGGAAAGACAAGTTCTAGGAACGCACTGCTCATCAAGGAAAAGGGTGGACAAAAGCGGGTGTATTCCCTGGAACTAGCCAGTCTGGGAAAAGTGCTGGTCTACGACCCAGCCTTGGCCCGAGCAGCAGTTCTCGATGCGCGCGTGCCCCAGACAGTCCCAGTGCTGACAGAACGGTAGGTGCAGCGGCGATCGAGCGCACCTTAATAGGCTCGGTCGCCGCGCCGCCTTGTCCATTGACCGTACATTAAGGCGCTAGGGCTCTGCTGTAGCGGTGGAAGGCATATAATGTGACCCGGATTTGAGAGGGATTATGGACATCCGATCGTTACAGCGACCTTTGAAAGACGCGTATCGGCAGTCTCCGGCCAGTTCCCGGATCACTTTGGTCGCGCACGGTCGACAAACCGACGCGCCGGTCTCTTGCTCCGTGGACCTGGGGCGAGCGATCTATGACGCACAGGCGCACAAAGGCGTTGGAGGGTCCGGTACCAGCGCCTGCTCCGGGGATTTGCTACTCGGGGCGTTGGCGGCTTGTGCACAGATCACTTGCCAGATGGTTGCCGCCGCCATGGGGATACCTACCGACGACATCGAGGTAACTGTCGAAGGAGATCTGGACTTGCAAGGGACATTGGGAATGTCCAAAACGGTGCCCGTCGGATTTGAGAGTATAAGGGTCAATTTCGATGTTCGTGCGCCGCAGGCAACGCCGGAACAGTTGATGGCTCTTCAGCAGAAAACTGAGCAGTATTGCGTTGTAATGCAAACCTTGCTGCATCCTCCCCAAATCAAGAACCTGTGGGCAAGTGCGCAGTCGGTCAGGGTTTAGTGCCGTCGGCTGTGCGACCGTGGAGATCGCGCTATGGTTCGTACCCCCGTTAGGAAAATCGCCGGTTAGATAATAAGTGTCGCTGGGATTACAAGACAGAATTGCAGCCACCGTCTGCCTGGCATTTTACCGTCACGGGCATGCCCAGAGGGTCATAAGAATATAAGGCCGATTGAAGCGGCCGCATTCCGCGTAGGCGTGGGCGTAGGTCTTCTCCGCATTAAACGTGCCTTCGTGCAGACTGCCCAGACCGGGGTCGGTCAAATCCTTCACGCGATAGGGATGTCGCCCCGTCTCCCGGCCCACGGACTGATCCGCGGTTGTGCCAACCCCACCCCAACCGAGGCCTGCGCCGATGAGGAGGGTCGGTTTCTCCGAGACCTTCTTGGCGACGACCTTCCCTCCGGTTGACGCAGTCGAAACCTTGAAACTCGTTGAAACCTTTCCTCCTCTCCCTTCATCAGAACGGAGGGCTGAATGCACCTCCAAGGAGTTTGCTTAATGAAAGCCATCACCGGCGTATTTGCTTCTGCATCCGACACAGAACGGGCGTGGTTGCAGTTTCGCGAGATTGGCATCGCGGAAGACCGCATTACTTTGTTGACCCCCGCAGACATCAGCCGTGCGGATACGGCCCCCATAGTTTCCACCGAGCAGCCCGGCATGGGCAAAGCAATCGGCGCACTGATCGGCGGCGGCGCAGGATTGTCAGCCGGCCCGTTGCTGGTCGCCGCGCTGATCCCGGGAGTCGGCCCGATTACCGCGGTCGGCTTGCTAGGCGGCGCCGTGCTGGCCGCGGCCGGGGCCAGCGTGGGCGCGGTGGCGGGAGCGAAATCCGAAAACTTCCTGACCAAGGGTCTGCCGGAGGACGAGTTGTTCGTTTACGAAGACGCTCTGCGCAAAGGCCGCAGCGTACTCATTGCCATGGCCGAGAACGACGCAGAAGCGGCCCGCTTCCGCGAGTTGCTGACGACAGAAGGCGCCGAATCCGTAGATGCGGCGCGCGAACAATGGTGGATCGGCCTGCGCAGCGCGGAAGAAGAACACTATAAAATCCACAGCCGCAACTTCGGCAACGACGAAAAATTCTACCGCATGGGCTTTGAGTCTGCGCTGCACGCCCGCACGCGCTGCCAAGAATACGATCAGGTGATGGGGGAGATGAACAGCCAGATCGAGGATATCGAGAAGCAGTATCCTGGAATTAGCGCGGCGGAGGCCTTTGAGAAAGGCTACAAACGCGGCCGCGACTATTACCAGCAGCTCTGCAACGAATCCAAAGCGGCGTAAGTACTGCCGCGGCATTTCCTAAACTTCTCATGCCCAGCGCAGTAGCAACTTTGCTCCAGCGCAGTTGCTACCCAGTCGAAGCCCCCTGGCCGACGCCTTGGCCCACAAAATCCGGTCGTTCCCAGAGCCACGCTGAAAGCGATGGCCAGTGCCTCGGATGAGGGCAATAGTCCTTATTCCGCATAGATTTCGCGGCACCGTTGTCTGATACTTTTTGATATTCTCTATCTCCCAGCCACTGGCAGCACTATGCTCGACGGAGCATCTTTCGAGCGATATACCCTTTGTGTAGCTTTCTCGTAGTCGGCATCTCCTGCTTTATAAATATTCTCAACAAACTTCTGTGGGTTGCGGTCGTATAAGGGAAACCATGTGCTCTGCACCTGCACCATCATCCGGTGGCCCTTGAGAAAGACATGATCGTTCGGGTGGAGGTCTACCTTGTACTCGGTGACTTGATTTGCGGTAAGGGGAAGAGGCGTTTCCATGCTCTTGCGATAGCGCGCTCGCAAAATGTCATCTGCAATCATTAACTCGTAGCCGTTGAGCACCGGTCCGGCACCCTTAGCGGCATCTTCTTCCGTGATTTTCTGGTAGTCCTCGGGATACACGTCGATCAGCTTCACGATCCAGTCGCTGTCGGTCCCCGTAGTTGAAGCAAACAGGTCGGCGGCGATGTCTCCGGTGACCGCAACATCCTCGGTCAGCAGATCAGTCTGCCATGTCAGCACATCAGGACGATGCTCCACGAAGCGCTGATCCTGTAGCAGCCATGTCGTCCAGGCTGGCGCTGGATAAGTCGGCGTGATCGGTCGATTGCGGTATGGCACTGGATTGGCGGGATCAGAGATGTAGGAATCGAAGGCATCCTGCTCAGAGGGCGGTTCGAACGAGAGATTGCCTCCGGCGTGTAAGTAAAGCTTCTTCTCGGTGATGCCCCTCTTGGGTGGCCACTCGTCGTAGCTCTTCCAGACGTTGGTGCCGGTCTCGAAAGTCAAGGCTTCGGGCTCCGTGAGCGGTTTGTCGTGCAGCCAATGCGCGAACCATGGAGCCAAAATATGCGAGCGATAATAACGGGAGACGTCACTGCCCCAGTCGATTTCACCCAGTTTACGCCCAGATGGATCCATCCACCCGCCGTGGTTCCATGGACCAGCGACGAGGTAGTTCAAATGCTCCCTATCGGTCCGCTTCAGTGCGGCATAAATGCGCGTCGGGCCAACGAAGTCTTCCTGATCGTACCAGCCAGCGACATTCAGGTTTGGAACTGTAGTGTGTTTCAGATATGTGGTCACGGCATGCTGCCTCCAGAAATCGTGGTTCGGATGCTCAACGAAGTCGTTCCACGTCGGTAGCTTTCCATGAAAGTAACGCGCATTTGCGTTGGAGATCGCACCGAGCGCTAGGTACCAAGCATAGGTGTCGTATTGGTCGAACTCAAAGTTTGTGTTCTTCTCCTTCGAGGTTTCAAGCAAAGCAGAATATTCGAATCCATAGCTCAGTCGAAACGCGCCGTTGTGGTGGAAGTCGTCATTAATGAACATGTCGTCAGGGGATGCCTGCTCACTGGCGGCTTTCAGCGCGGGGTGGGGCTCAAGCAGCGCCTGCGTCACCAGCCAACCCGGATAGGAAATCCCCCACATGCCGACTCGGCCGTTGTTGTTCGGAACATTCCTGAGCAGCCAATCGATGGTGTCATAAGCGTCGGAGGCTTCATCCATCGATTTGGAATCATTCCTGTCGCGGGGTGGACGCTGCATTACGAATGTCCCCTCAGACTTAAAGCGTCCCCGAATGTTCTGTGAGACAAACACATAGCCATCCGCAATGAGATCGTCGAATAAACCCGACTCGGTCAGCGAATTAGCATTTTCGGGGACTCCGTATGGGGTTCTCAGCAAGAGGATGGGAAGCGGTCCCGCAGCATTCTTCGGCGTCAGAAGGACGGTCTGAAGACGGACGCCATCGCGCATCGGGATCATCACCTCTTGGAAGTTGAAATATTCAGGCCTGTACTTCGATTGCACTGGAGGGGCTTGGGCTAACAGATCAAGAGCCAGGAGCGAAAGCAGCACAATTTGTTTCGCGAACATCATTGTATTTCCCCTTTCCGAAGTGGGAACCCCCGCTGAGTTGAACGGCTAGGGTAGCACGGTCTTAGGGAAGCACAGCAATCCGGGCCATGTGGGCAAGACGTCTCTAGTGTCGGCGTCAGCCGTACTCGCGAATCGGAGTGGAGAATGTAGGCTCACGTCGAGCAGAAGCAACCGCTCATCAAAGCAGGCTTCGAGTTCTTCAGGGACGGCGGGCGGAAACATCGTTACTTCTCCACATCATTCGTCGTGGAATTCCTAGGGATTAAGATAGGGATCGTTGGCCATGCGGATGAACGACGCTTCCGATGCGGGAGACGAGCTGATGCGCCAATCGGCTTCCTTGTTGATGTCGAACCATATGAGACCCTTGATGAGGGGGAAGATGGCGCGGAGTGTGGGAATGATCTCGTCGATCCACTTGCCCTTGTCTCCGCCAGCTTCGGCAGACGACATCTCTCCGATCAGGATCGGTTTTTTCTTTGCTGCCCGGAGGGGGTAGATGTCTTTGAACACCTGTTGGAAGGTCTGCCAGCCGCCGTTCTTCGTGCCCCAGTTGTACCCATCGACACCTGTCCAATCGACGTACGAATCGCCGGGATAGTAGTCCATGGTAGTGCGGTTGCCTCCGCGGGTATCCGTGACGTTCGGACACCACGCCCAAACCACGTTGGTGGCACCTGCGGCAACGAAGAGGTCGTGAATGTGTCGATAAGCGGAAACGTATAGGGGTGCGTTATTGCCGCTCCACGCCTCGTCACCATTCATCTCGGCGGCAAAGTCGAGGAAGAACTGCTTGCCGAGTGCTTTGGAGCCGTGGGCCCGCGCCTCGATCGTCGCGTCGAGGCTGCCGTCGATGATCTTAGCGAAGTCGATCTTGTGGGGTTCCCAATTGACCAGAGGGATACGTCCGGCCGCCAAGTCTGCCTTGGTGACGGTACCGGTCCAATCGGCGTCCCACGCGTAGTACGTCAGGTGAATGGGGGGTACCCGCCCAAGCTTCACCGCCGTCCGGGCTAGGCTACCATCGCCGTAGTATTGTCCGAGCAACGCACCCGATGCGGGCTCGAGAATGGACGATCCGCTCGACCGCGAGCTGCTTGACGTTTGCGTGGAACCCGCGTCTGCGGGGCCAGCAAGCAATACGTAAATTAGAAAAATCCATACCGCTAGCCAAGCGGCTTTGCAAAGAATTTTTCTCATGGATATGGCTCCTCGGGGAATTTCGATTCCGCGATCCTGCAGCGAAATTGAATGGCAAACTCTGACAGATGAAACATTCAACTGGTTGCTGCCTTCGCCAGGACGTCGCGCAGACGGAGTCCTACGATTAAGTCCTCATCGGGTTCCAGCATCCATACTCCGACCACGACCTTATTGGGATCGGTAGGCATCCCGGCACTCCCCTCCGTCGAACCCGTTGCCGGATTTAATTCAATGCTCGGCGTGCCGCTGCGCAATTGTTTTGCGACTTCGAGAGCCGAGATTTTGACGCGCTCCTGGTTGTAGCGAATCAGCAGGTGTGGAACGTGGTTAGCGATCGGGGGGATAAATATCTCGGATTTCAAAGTTGGAATATCCTTGAGGGCTCCGGTAATCCGATTGATGCGCCTCCGAAACTCAGCTTCCATCTCCGCATCGGACTGACTTAAGAACCAATCAACCGCGGCCACCATTCCGACGATTTGCTCCTTGGCGACTTTCATGCCACGGCCCACCGTGTCATCGTTAGGGCTGTTGTTCGTGGTGGCGGCGGCGATGAGATCTTTCCTGCCCAACAGCAGGCCTGCGTTCTGCGGACCTCTTATCCCTTTCCCACCGGAGAAGGCAACTAGATCGAATCCCATATGCGTGTAGTTCCAGAGATTCGAGATGGGCGGAACGTCGGCAGCCGCATCGTTCAAGCATGGAACCCCATGAGCGTGAGCCACCCGAATCCAGTCTTCCCGGCTGATGTTTCCATGGTCGGCTGCGTTGTAAAAGAAACACATAGCGGTATTTTTGTTTATGGCCGACTCATACTCCTGCAATGTCTCCACCTCCACGAAACGAATACCGCAGTTCCGCAGAGCGTGGTCGTAGTCGTACCGGTGAGCTTTCTGAACGACCACCTCATTCTTGAGGCCCGTCATGTCGGTAGGGATCGCATGACCAGCAGATTCGTTGCCTACTGTTATGCACGCCGCCGTGCCCAGAGTTACTGCAGAAGCTGCGCCCGCAGTAACCATCGCTGCTTCGCAGCGTAGTTGTCGGGCAAGGTATTCCCCAGCCGCTCTCTGCAAGTGAGCTAGGTGCACCGGATGTTTTGCCGCCCGTGCGACGGCGGCTTGCACCGACGGTGGCATGGTGGACGCGGTCAAGTGCGTATAGGTGCCGGCAGCGTTAATAATTTTGCTAACACCAAGCTTGTCGTAGTAGTCCTCACCCTCGTCGGGTGGTTGCGGCATGGCCCGAGCCACTGGAAATGCCAGAGTTTGAGCAAGCGTGCACCCTGCCAATGCTTTGTAGATATGTTCAAAAAAATTTCGTCGTGTGCCAAAACTGCCCATTTGATCCTGACCTCAGAATATATTTACATTTCACGACCAGCTAAATTTGCCTGTTTGGGGACTTTCACCTTACTCGACATTTTCTTCGAAGTGGAACATGCCTTGGAATGGGTGTGAAGTGCCTAACGGTTGTCGTTGGGGACTGTATCCCGATACAATTGAATGATAACCGACTTGTGCTTAACCTCTTGCAGGAGCGCAATCTAGGGATTCAAAAAGAGGTTCTTGATGGTGTCGGGGTGTGGCCGGTCAGATCAACTTCTAACTCAAACCCGACACGGACGGAAGGAAGAAATAATCAAGTACCCCGAAAAAGAACGTCAGAGAGTGTAATCCGTCGTTCCTATAAAAATGGATTCCACAAATACTGAAGTCCTATCTCGAAAATGTGGCCTAGCTCGGCGCGAACCGCGTCTGCCTCGACATCCGAGGGCGAGTGAGCCTTTTGTTTGATTTCTCCAACCAGATCAACAGTGGGGGCTTGAGTGTCTTCTGACATGGGGCACCATACCCGCGCCCCATTCTAGCATATTTTTTTGACAGTGGTTAAGGCCACTTCGCTGAAAATGCAGAAGTCGTTCGCGCGTCGTATCGGGATACAGTCCCCTGCGACACGGTTCGCTACTTCACAAGGCTATCGGGATGTGGTTCTCTTCTCGGCACAATCGGGGTTACCACCGACTCCGATGGCAGATATTTTCTTTCGTTCGATTCCTTCGGGTATTTGTGTGACCTACATCCCGGCCCGTGGCGCGGGATGGATGGGTTGGGGTCGAAACGGGGCAAGTCATCACCTCCGAGGTTATCGACCGGCCCCCCTACTGACCCGCGATATATTTGGGCTGGTCCAACTTGTCCCCGGCGTCATACCCCAAGATGGCAACCCCACGTCCCTTGATTCGGAACGTAATCAGGTTTCCAACTTCACTATCAATGGAGCTCCGCAGGGCACGGTCTACTACTTGCTGGACGCCGGCCGCACCGGTCTGAACGCTCGCGGGAGTGACATTGGTCTCCATTTGGAACTCCTAGACGGAATCGAGCGGGGGTTCCATAGCTGGAATTACGACACCCTGATTGTTCTCTCCGATGGTCAGCGGACTGCTACCGAAGGCCTCAGTTACAGTCTTGAGGGCACAGTCGAAGGTCTTACAGTCTAGAGTTCCTCGATCCATTCGTGGACAAAGAGACAAAAGCAACCGCGATAACGATTTCTACGGTGGCCTGTCGCAGTTGAGTTCGTTAGCCCGTAGGCGGTGAGAGGGATCGAAATATTTCCACCGGAATCGGACGAGCGTAGGCGTGATCCGCCCCCTGCTTTCGTTTACGGGAGAATACGACAACCTCCTTTTGTTCCATCTCCGGTCTGAGCGGGGATGAGGGTCTGGGGCAAAGGGCCGGGGTGCGACTAGCGCCGTCCGAGTTCGTACCACTCGGGCCCTGGTCTTCGTCCCTCTATGAAAATTTCCTGTTTCGTGAAAAGATCAGTCCTCGTCCAAATGAAGATCTTCCCCCTCGCACCCGACCGGAAGCATGTTCATTTTCGCTGCAAGGACCAGCCCGGCTCTGTACGAGGAGTTGTAATGCTCGCATTGCTCGCCGCGAGCGTTTCCGCAGTTTTCTTCCCCCTGGCGGTGCGCGCACAGCAGACTGATCTCGCGCAGCCCGTGGTGGTGCAACCGGGTGCGCCGGGGGCACCAAGCAAACCGCTGCCGCCGTCGACCCGAGCAATCCTGCCACCGCGGTCGTCAGCGGATGTACAGTTCATGCAGGGCATGATCCTGCATCATGCACAAGCAGTGGAGATGACGGCGATGATCCCGTCGCATACGCAGAACAAAGACCTGCACTCATTGGGAGCGCGTATCAATAGCTCCCAGTCGGACGAAATTAAGTTGATGAAGCGTTGGCTGGCCGCCCGGGGCGAATCAGCTCAAAAGGCGATAGCGAAAATGCCGGGCATGGATATGTCGCGCGATACGATGGCACTGATGCCCGGAATGCTTACGTTACAGCAGATGGAAGCGCTGCAGAAGGCAAAGGGCACCGAGTTTGACCGCTTATTTTTGGTGGGGATGATTCAACATCACAACGGCGCCTTGGCCATGGTGAAGGATCTGTTCGACACCGCAGGCGCTGGACAGGATGCCGAGCTGTTTAGCTTTGCGACTGATGCTGATAATACCCAACGAGCCGAGATTCGCATCATGGAGACCATGTTGAAGAAAGAAATACCAGAGGAGAAACGATGAAGCGAGTGACCAGTCTTGCCCCTTGTGTGGTGTGGATTGCTCTGATTTTCTTGTTCTTTGGAAACCGGACGCAAGCACAAGAGTCGCCCGCGGCTCCGCCACAGGAACAGGGGCAGAAGCTCGCGACCCCGTCGTCCGAGAAGGACGAGGGAGGTGACGACGAGAAGGACCTGTTCGCTCCGGAGCCTGCCCCAACGCTGCCGCCGGGGATGACGGGGTCTGATGCGAATGATCCGCGCGCCAAGCTTGCAGCGGGACTTTATGACGCGGGCGAAGCTTCGATGGGCATCGAGCACCTCCTGTTGCTCAAGAAGCCGGACGCGTTTCAACTCGGAACCTCGGATCCCGATGATCCGAAGGTAGAAAAGCTAGTTGGCCAGCTCGGCATGGGGAATAACAAGAAGATTCCAAAACCAGCGCACTTGCTGATCGCGCAACTTGCTTTTGCCAACTCGGACCTCGCCTTCCAAGGCAGCCACTTGTTCCAGGGAAATTTTTATGGCGTGAGCATCTATGACATCGCCAATCCGGCCAACGCGAAATTGCTGACGTCATTGGTTTGCCCGGGCGGACAGGGGGATGTATCGGTATACAAAAATCTGCTGTTCATGTCCGTGGAGATGCCGAATGGACGTCTGGATTGCGGGGTTGAGGGATTTCCCCCGGAACCTGCTCCGTCCGCAGACCAGGAGAAAGATAAAGGCCAAGACGAAGTAAAAAATAGCGATAAAAACACGGACCAAGACAAAGACACCCAACAAAACAAAGACAAAGATGAGAAGGGAAAAGAAAAAAAGCACCACATCCCGGTGGCCCAAAAGGATCGTTTCCGCGGCGTAAGAATCTTCGATATTTCCGATATCAGGAATCCCAAGCAGGTGGCTGCGGTGCAGACGTGCCGCGGATCGCACACGCATACCCTGGTGACCGATCCGAACGACAAGGAGAATGTCTACATCTATGTGTCGGGAACCTCGTTTGTCCGTCAGCCGGAAGAACTTGCCGGGTGTTCCGGGGAAAAACCCGACAAAGATCCGAATACGGCGCTGTTTCGCATCGATGTGATCAAGGTTCCGGTGGCTGCGCCGCAAGACGCAAAGGTCGTGTCGAGCCCGCGGATATTTATCGATCCACGCACGGGCGCGATCAACGGCTTGAATAACGGCGGTACTCACGGCAAGAAGGGCGCGGAGAAGCCGGCGGACACCGACCAGTGCCATGACATCACCGTCTACTCGGCGATCGGGTTGGCAGCGGGCGCGTGCTCCGGAAACGGAATTCTGCTGGACATCAAGGACCCGGTGAATCCCAAGCGAGTGGACGCTGTAAATGATCCGAACTACTCCTATTGGCATTCGGCTTCATTCTCGAACGATGGCAGCAAAGTCGTGTTCACCGACGAGTGGGGCGGTGGCCTGGGGGCGCGCTGCCGTCTAAACGACCCGAACAAGTGGGGTGCGGATGCCATCTTCCGTTTGAAGGACGACAAGTTCAGTTTCGCGAACTACTACAAGCTGCCGGCCGCGCAGGGCGATACGGAGAACTGCGTTGCGCACAACGGTTCTCTGATTCCAGTTCCCGGCCGCGATATAGAAGTGCAGGCATGGTACCAGGGCGGGATTTCGGTGATGGACTTCACCGACTCGGCGAATCCCTTCGAGATCGCCTACTTCGATCGCGGGCCAATTGATCCGAAAGTGTTGATCCTCGGGGGCGATTGGTCCGCCTATTGGTACAACGGCTACATTTACGGTTCGGAGATTGCGCGCGGCTTGGACGTGTTTCAACTGACCCCGACAAAATTTCTGACGCAGAACGAAATCGACGCGGCCAAGGCAGTTCAACTAGCTGACCTGAACGTACAGGACCAGCAAAAGATCGAGTGGCCTGCAAAACTCGTGGTCGCGAAAGCATACTTGGACCAGTTATCGAGGGCGCAGGCTCTGCCCGCAAGCCGAATCGCAAGGCTGCGAAAGACCATTGCCAGCGCAGAGACGTCGCACATGAACAAGAGCAGCATGGCCAAATTAAACGGTATGGCTTCTTCGTTGGAGAAGAGCGCAGCCACCGCGAAGACCCCGGCCGCAATGCGAATGCGTGCACTGGCAGACGTTCTGAAGCATCCATCCGCATGAGCCGGGATCGGAAATCTATGTCCACCGACTTTCCTGACCGAAAACCGATACCGGGTTTCTACCCGTAGGCCAGTCCATGGTATAGAGCCGATGGCAAGGAATCCTGTTTATCAATCGCATAACGGCTTTTAGCGACCTACGCGGCTTACCAAGTGGCATCGCGTGGACGAATGCGGATGATCCGAGAATCCTTCGCGTGCGGGAGGATCACCCTTCCATCATCAGCCAAGATAAGAGTTGCCGACTGCTCGCTCGGAATTGGTCAAGCGTGAAGCCCAACGCGGGGAGTTCGACTCACTTTATGCTGTGGCTTCCAATGGTTGATCCTTTGCTTCGCTAATCAAAAGCCAGAAGAGCATCGCGGGTTCCCCCCACGTTAACGGGATGTTCGCAATCCGGCCCACAACATCTTCGCAACTCGGCAGAAGCAACGACGTAAGACTATCCGCCAGGTAGCCGAAACATGCAGCGATCAGCAGGACATCCAGGATGCGGGGGAGGAAACCCGATTTAAATGCAAGAATTCCGAAGGGGAAAAGCCGCAGACCCCAAAAGATTCCGGCGACAACAAACCCTCCATGCAAATTAAGGAATTGCATGGCTAGGGCTTGCCGTTGCGGTTGGTCGAATACTGCCAGGAAATCGGCGCCGCACAAAAGGGCAAGGGCAGCAATCGCGTTCAGCCCATTCATGAACATAATGGGAGTTTGGAGTAGACCAAGGATCGCCATTAGCGAAGCAAGCGTCTTGTTCACTGCGCCGAATAATCGGTAAAGAACCCAGAGCAGGAAGACAAATTCGCCGCCAAAATCAGTTCCGAGACGATGCCGACGCGGAAAAGCCTCTCGGAAGCGAGAATGTGCTTGGCGGTTGCAGCCGCGTTACCAGTTACGATTTCGTCTGCTGAGGGCATAGATGATGCTGAAGAAGCCCGTCACCCCGCTTCATCCGGCTCTACTTTGTCACGTCTGGGTCGATACAGCTTCGGTCATAATGTTGGCCATTTCAATTTCTCGAGAATTTGAACTTTTCCGACACTTCTCACTCCCGAAGTGCCACGAAGCCAGGTGTTATCGGCATGAGCCAGAACTCAACACCGGTTCCTCCCGTATGACGAGCTACCCTTACTTAACTCGGTGGTGAGCATTTCGTGATATCTACCGTCTCGTCAAAACAACTGACGATGCTAAAAGATCGAGCACCCAAACTTAGCAAGCAACTCATTGGGGCCGGAAGGAGTCTTAGGCTCGGTGCTGACCTGGGAAAGATTTCGAATGAGTGCACCCGGGAGCAGCACTCCGACGCAAGCAGCAGCCCAATGTCCTATCTCACTGCAACAATCGCCTCCTAGGGTAGGCGATAGTCCTGGTCAGTTCGTGTCTCATCTTGATCGTTGAGGAGTCTCATGGATATCGATCGAATACGTGGTTACGTACTTCTGTCCGGACCGCTGGCGTTGCTGGTGTCAGTAGGATGTAACAACGGAAGCAACACGGATATGAGCTATAAAGCGGCGATTAACGATCATTTCAAAGCCTATCCGGTATGTATTTGGACCCAGCCGAAAAAGTTTCCAGTGCAGGCGGCCACTTCCGATGACGCGAAAACGGAAGGCTATGACGCACTGACACAGGAAGGATTGCTGACGCGAACTACCGCCGAAAAGAAGGTACTCATAGTTGCTTCGAAACAGGTGAACAATTACGACCTCTCGGAAAAGGGCCGCACTGCGTGGACTCCGGACTCGTCGCAGCCGGGCTATGGCAACTTCTGCTACGGAAACCGCGAGGTAACTTCAATCGACAATTCGACGCTAGGGACAAACGGCGAGGGCGCCAAAACTGTTGCGGTCTCTTACCATTATCAAATTGGAAATGTCGCCTCATGGGCGAGTTCGTCGGAAATGAAGACTGCTTATCCCGACCTTGCGTCCTCGCTGGGCACAAACCCTTCGGATACTGCCACGCTTGTGATGACGGGCGATCATTGGGCCTATACGAAGCAGTGAATGGAGCGAAGAGACGGCTTCCTATCAGAGATGCGATGCTTCGGCGGGATTCATTCCCCTGATGATGGTCTCCGAAGGCAGGTTCGTCCTGCGTACCAGATCGTCCCCTTCTTCCTACAGGGGAAACCCTATCGCGAGTTGCCACAAAACACTAGACTGTAGTGGCGTGTTTGAGCTTTGGACAGATCGCCGCTCGATTCGATGCCCGCGAGCCTCTCGCCGTACCGGGCTATAAGTCAAGGTTGAGCAGGCAAAAGGAAATACAATGCGTACTAGAATCGCGATTCGCTCGCTGTTTATTTCCCTGGTGTTGCTGGCTTTCTCCCATGGAGCATTCGCTCAAATCGGTGTCGGCATTTCCGTGAGCTTCGGCCCACCGGCACTTCCCGTCTACGAACAGCCGATCTGTCCCGCTGATGGCTACTTATGGACACCTGGTTATTGGGCGTATGACGAAGACGATGGTTACTATTGGGTACCCGGCACGTGGGTGGAGGCACCGCAAGTCGGTTTCTTATGGACTCCGGGTTATTGGGGATGGGGAGGCAGCGCGTTTATTTTCCATGAAGGATATTGGGGGCCACAGGTGGGCTTCTACGGCGGCATTAATTATGGCTTCGGCTACGGCGGTGTTGGTTATGAAGGCGGTCGTTGGGAAGGTGGTCATTTCTCCTACAACACGTACGTGAATCATGTAAACACTACCATCATTCACAACACCTACAACACCACGGTGACGAACGTCTCGGAAAATCATGTCAGCTACAACGGTGGTAACGGTGGGGTTGAAGCGCGTCCCACACCGCAGGAAGAGTCTTACGCCAACGAGCACCACGTCGGCCCGGTAGCCGCGCAAACGCAGCACGTTCAGGAAGCCCGCAGTAATCCCGAACTGCGTGCCTCAGCCAACCAGGGCAAGCCGCCCATCGCGGCTACTGCCAAACCCGGTGATTTCAAAACCGGCGTGGTGGCCTCCAGACAAGCAGGCGGCGAATACAAGGCTCCTCCGGCTAATGCCGCACGCGGCAACGGAGCACCTCCGGGAAATGAGGCTCGCCCCGGCACGGAAAATCATCCTGAGAACACCAGCGAAGCTCATCACGCAAGCGAATTGCAGCCGCATAAGTTCACGCCTCCAAATACCGGCAACGCTGCAACCGACAAGAAATATCAGCAGCAACAGGACAAGCTAGCGGCCAAGCAGGCACAAGATCATCAGAAGCTGCAGCAGCAACAGGAAAAAGAGCACCAGCAAGCAACCAAGAAAAACTACAACGACGCTCAAAAACAACAGATGGAACAGCGCCACGCTCAGCAGACGCAACAGGTCGAGCAAAAGCATGCGACTCAGCAGAAACAGATGGAGCAGCGCCAAGCGCCGCGCCAACCTGCACCAAAAGCGGACAGCCGTCCTCCTGCCGAGAAGCATTGATGGCAGCACAGGTGCGGCAGGCATGGCCTCGCGGTTTCGGCGCCACTCTTACAAATGTGGGTCCATTGTCCGAGGGCTTCGAACGGTCTGTTGCCTCGCCGCACCAACCTGGTAGGCTACGTGCGATGGCACGCCGGTCTGATCGATTTCCTGCTTGCCAGACAAGCGTTCCAACAGCTTTCAGGTCGCAGTCAGGGTTGCCCGTCATCCGCCCCGAATGGCAAATTCGCAACTTTCTGACCCTACGCATAGCGCGAGCAGGCCCGAGGTCACAACTCCCACGTTGAGTTGGTGTACCAACGCAGAACCCGGAGAGCGCGCAGTGTGTTCCAGCGGCTTGCCGTGCCGATACCGGTCTCCATCTCCAAGGGGATATATTCGGGATGAAGCAGGTTGAGCGGCCACCGCCCGTTTTGGTGGCGGCGGTCGATCACGGTTTCGATGGCCTCATTGACGCGGCTGTCGGGTTTGATTCCTGCATTCCGCAGATAATCGAGTCCGCGCAAGACGTCGTAATGCCAAAACGTCGGGAACGAGAAGCGGAGCCAGCGTTGGTTGATGACGTCGCCGGTTCGGAGTGAGCGGAACATGCGGCGCTCGAGCAGACAGTTTTCGGCCCTCTTGCGGGCCTTGGTGACGGCCGCCGATTTGCGTCCTGCTCGTTCGTATTCGAGCAGTCCTTCGAGCACGCAGATGGTGGTATGGAATGAGGAGCGCGGGCTTTTGGGTGCTTCGCAGTTCCAGCCGCCATCTTCGAGCTGCTCGCCCAGGAGTTGATCAGCCAGTGCGTCGTTAGGTTCTTTGAAATGCGCGCCGATGGCGAGGATTCGCCCATTGATGCAGGGCTCAGTTTCGCCGTGAAGGTAAGGCCGGTTGTTCAGCCGCTCAAACACGAGCCGCTTGTCGACGCGCTCGATCATTTCGCGAGCCTGCTTGCTGGTGGGGTCGAGACCGAGGTCCATCAAGACGGTCAGACTGTAGAGGGTAATCAGCAAGGCTCGGTCCTCCTTTGGCAAATCGTCCCTCCACCCGCGGGGGTTCCCTCCCCAGCTGCCGGCAGGAGATTGGCGGGCTAGAAGTTGGGCTCCCCAGCCTTCAGTTGCGACGCGAGACCGCTCGGCGGCAATCGCGTTGGGGGTTCCACCGGTCAGGTCCCTCATGACCTGCCAACGGATGGCCGGGTCAGAATCGAGGAGCCATTTGAGGTGCGCGGGTCGGGGGGCGTAACGGTGTAGGCGCATTCGTATGTTATAGCAAGGTGTGTGGATGTTTTCACCGGTGCGCTGAACCGCGTTCGCTTGGCTCCTGTGTGTGGCCGAATGGGGGGCAAGGTGCCTTCCGCGCGGAAGATCGAGTAGCCGGACGGGATTGCTCCTGTCCAGCCCTCTAAGAACTGTGCATGAAAGTTTCCCCTCACACAGCTCAAGCCCTTCGAACGCCTCTTTCGGGGAGACGCGGTTTCGAGACAGGAATGCGCTGACGGTGAACCCTGTCATGGCACTCTGGATGAAGTAGAACGCGGTTCTCGGCGCTTTGCGAACCACCCATCACACGGGGAACGCAGTGGTGAAGGCGCCAACCGGTGATCCGAATGATTTTTGTATTGCACACAGGGCAGAGCCCGCGTTGTTCATGCCAGAGAAAGCGAAGCGTGCGAGTACCCCGAAACGTGTCCTGCATATGAGCTTCTTCGCGTTTTTCGAAGTAGGTCTCAAACGCAGGGTCGTAGGGGTTCGCGTCAGCTTTGACTTTAACGTGTCGCTTGATGGGTGTGCGACGGGCGGGCCGGGTATATTCTGACCTTGCTATCAAGCCGAGGCCCTCTCCACATTGTGCTAGTAGATGCACCGTCGCCTCGCGGTTCCGATGCTACCCTTGCGGGTATGGGTACATTGTCCGAGGGCTTCGAACGGTTTGTTGTCGCCCCGCTCCTACCTCGCAGGCTACTTGCGATGGCACGCACGGTCTGATAGTGCTTCAGTGCTTCTCCCTTCTTCAGACAATCATTCCAACAGCTTTCAGTTCGCACGTCGGCAAACCTTCCTTGTCAAGATTTGGGAAGAGTTATCCTTAACTCGCGCTTGGCGAGCCGCATGGGATAAGAAAGAGAACGGGACCGTATAATGCATTTCGTTGCAATGGTCGCACTGCTGGCGCCTCGGTGTTTTGTCGTGCTGTTCGGGGCGCTCTACAATTGGATTCCTCTTGGAACACTCAATGACGTAAAAGGTGCTTCTGACGCTTGCACCGACGCGAAGCGATGTGCAACGGTCCGGGGACGTTCCGACGATCACTTAATCTCCATTTCGCCCGCTCTCGAAAGGTTAGAGTCGCTCCGGCCAATTCTCGTCGGGCTTAACTGGAAGGGGTTGATCGACGCCCAGATTGGCAGGACTGATGGCAGCGAACACGAAGTTCTCAGGGGGAACTGGGCTGCCCGCCAGCCGTCGTAGCATCGCCAGTTGGCCGACATGCGTCATAGCATCGGAAAACGGACCTTGCAACATGATTTCGGCCGTAATGCCCTGAAGCTCCGTTCCCAGTTCAAGGTGCCGCGCTACATCTGCGAGCGTTTCGTGAAAATGGGCTACGGCGGCGGCGAAGTCGGGCAGCAGAGGCGCACGGTATGTGCCACCTACAAAGAAAGTCCGAGCGTATCCCAAAACGTCATCCATATGGCGAACCAACTCATGAGCCGTACGAACTAGGAGTGGGGCTCGAAACTCGGAGAATTCCGACGGCGCTTCACGGAGAGCTTTCTGGGTTCTGTACGCTAGGGCAGCCAGAAAGTGTCGTAACAAGATTCGCTGGTCATCCACGGTGGCACCTTCTTCAGCTTATCTTAACCGGAATTTCCTTTTTGCCTCCGAAGGGCTGCGATTCTCTGCCCAACCATTGTTTGTGTCAATGTGCAAGGCTTTTCACACCGGATCGCTCCCATACGGTACGAGATTCCGCACCAGCACCGCCGAAATTGCGCCATTTGCGGGTATTTCGCAATGATGAAACTTGTCATGACCGGCGCCCAGCGTCGCCTGGTGGCGACCAAGACGAAGAAAGATGATGGCGCCCGCCGGCACAATCCGGTGAAGACACCCAACCGGTATCAGAACTTCGACGTCAAACGAAGCGTTGTCAAGCGTCCGACTGTACCGTTGTTCGACATCGGAGGTGCAATTTGAAGAAAGCTAGCATGATGGTTGGGTTGCTACCGGTCGCGGCAATTGGTGTAATTCTAAGTTCACAGGCACAGGACGGTGGTCATGCGCAATATGTTTCTCCGTGGCGGACACCATGGACTTACGATGGAGCGGCTCATTGGAGCGACCTCGATCCGGAATACGCGGCGTGCAACGGTAAGGAACAGTCGCCCATCGACATTCGCAGTGCAGAGAAAGCCGAACTGCCTGATTTGCGATTTGAATCCAAAAGCACGCCCCTCAGATATGTAATCAACAACCGCTACACGATCCGAGTGAACCATCCCCCGGGAAACGGAAACTTTCTCCTCGTGGGAGACAGGAAATACCAGCTCACGCAATTTCACTTTCACCGTCCGAGCGAGGAATACATTCACGGCAAGCCGTACGAGATGGAGGCGCACTTGATGTACCAAACCAGCGACGGAAAGGTTGCCGGAGTCACGGTTTTTATGAAACCTGGCCTCGCGAATCCTACTGTTCAGAGAGTTTGGGATCATATGCCCAAGGCCGAGGGCCAGGAGGAGGTTGCGGGGGTGGACATTAATCCCGGCGAACTGTTGCCCAACCATAGGGCTTACTTCATGTACACCGGATCACTGACAGCACCTCCCTGCACCGAGGGCGTCACGTGGTTTGTCTTGAAAACTCCGATAAACCTTTCAGCTGAGCAGATGGATGCTTTCGCCAAACTTTATCCGAATGATGCGCGCCCCCTTCAGTCGCTCAACGGACGGATTGTGAAGGAAAGTCGGTGACGCGGGAATCCATAACGAGCGCAATCTCTCGGGCAGCTGTTTGGCCCGAACGTCAAAGACTTAGATGCCTCTTGGTGAACACCAGCAGTTTGACGAGGCGCAAATCTAACTTTCCTTACCGTACTGCGGAACATTAGGGTGTGATTGCTATAGTCCGGCCTGTTGTGGTGCAGGTATGTTTGATTCTCGCATAGTCGCTGGTTCTGGTCGTCGAACCTGGAACGGAGAGAACTAATCGGCAATCTACTAACCAGATGGGGAAGACGGCATGCGCCTATACATCTTTTTCTTAAGTTTCGCGCTCCTTGGAGGCATCATGTCTTCCCAATCTGTTCCTGCTGCAATCTTCACTGATCCACCTGCGGATCCCTTGCATCCCGCACGAACGATCGCCCTCCACATCCCCACGCACGGAGTGCAGATTAACGGCATCATCTACCAGGCTTCGGGTGCAGGCTTACATCCCACTCTGATCATCTGCCATGGCTTGCCCGGAAACGAAAAACTTCTCGATCTTGCGCAAGCCGTCCGACGTGCCGGGTGGAACTCGGTGGCTTTCAACTATCGCGGCTCATGGGGCAGCCCCGGAGGCTTCCGCTTCTCGCAGAACCTAGAGGACGCCGAGGCCGTTCTCGCCTATCTCCGTGACCCAGCAAATGCTGCACGGCTTGGCGTTGACGCCCACCGCATCGTCCTAGCCGGTCACAGCATGGGCGGTTGGGTCGTTGCCCATACCGCAGCACACGACCACGAGTTGATTGGCGCGATCCTTATTTCCGCGGCCGATGTGAGCAAGCAGGGCGATTTGCCCCACGATGATCTTGTCACTCTGCTGGCAGGCTGTATGGGGGCGCTGGCCGGCGTTGGTCCTGAAAATATGGCTGATGAGATACACGGGCTGAGCAAGACGTCCCGATTCGAAAACGCGGCGGCGGGCCTCACTCAAACTCCACTTCTCGCACTTACGGCCGACGATGGCTTCGCACCGGACACCGATGCACTGGTTCATACCATCACGGCGCAGGGTGGCCGCGAAGTCACAGTGATGCACGTCGCCACCGATCACAACTGGTCAGATCACCGCATCGCTCTGGAGAGCACAATCGTCAACTGGCTGGAGGGACTAAGCCAGCAATCTGGGAAGAATGTAGGGGAACGACCACCGGGCAGTTCTGCGCCTCCACCCCAAGCATCTGCGGCCAAGCGTGAGTGATCAAATTAGCGACAGTCACTCACGGTGCTGTGTTCGAGCTGGAAAGCACATTCATTCAACTGGTAGCAGAACGGGATCTGAGGTGAGTCCCACTTTCACGGTTTGTCGAGCGAGGCTGCAGCTATGTTCATGTGGATGATCATCTTTGTTGTGTTCGTACTATTGCAAGCTTAGGTCTTAATCAGGAGAGTGACCGCGATCAGGCTAAACAACCTCAAACCATTCCACATAGCCAGCCATTTCGCATCTTTCATCCGGATGCCCTCGCTAAACCTACAGCCGATACTCACAGGTCACTGAGGTCAATGATGGCAAGATCGCGTACATAGCCAGACAGGTGGCGGTCGATCGGTCAGGTAATCTCGCAGCTACGAGTGACTTTCGTGCCGAGGTCCGGGAGATTTGTGAAAATCTGAAAGCAGTGATTCCAGCTCCTGGCCGGGATTTCAACAGTGCAATCAAGCTCAATTACTATTGTTCAGAGAGCGTTGACCCTTCGCAGATCCCAATTGTGCGCTCCTCAGACTTGAAGACCGAATCGACTCCGCATTTCGCGTCGACCAAGACTCGTAATATCCAAGGCTCTGCTATCGAGATCCTGAATCGCCCATTTTCTCTTCAGGGCGACTTTCAATAGGGCAGCACCAAGCGCGCCGCCGAGATGTGGGCGCCGCTCACTCCAGTCGAAACATGCGCACGCAAAGCGCCGGCGGAGCCCGCGAATTCCCTCCACTTCGATACCAAGACTTTCCAGAGCCATTGCTCCATCTGTGGTGAGCTCGTATTCGTTATCCTTGTCGTTTGAACCGGTGGAGAGCCATCTTAGTTCCCTCAAGCGGTCATGGAGCGACACCCCCACCATGCCTGCCAAGTGATCGTAGCAGGTCCGCGCAATACGTAACCGGTTTGGCGTATTGGGCGCGGACTTGTCGGGGCGAACGCCGGCGAGAACGCTGAGTCCTTCTAGCGCCCGCGCCACATCCGGACCCGCCAGACTGTAGAATCGATGCTTCCCTTGCACCACCACATTGACGAGGTGCGCGGCCTTCAGCCGATCCAGGTGTACGCTCGTTGTGGATGGGCTTACCTCTGCCACCACCGAAAGCTCTGTACTGGTTCGCGCATGACCGTCCACCAGGCTATAAAGGATACGAGCCCGCGCCGGTTCTCCGATGGCCGCCGCAATCCTCGAAACCGCGTCGTCGGCCTGTGTCAGCGTTTCCATATTCTTGCTAGACGAATTGTTGTTGTATACCAAAGTTCGAATTCGTTCCTGGCCCGGGTGTCACTTGACAACGGCCATCGTGGCGCCAATTCGTTCAAGCGTCAATGAAGCGAAGCTTCAAGTTGATCGGGAAACCTAATCTGCTAAGTCCCGCCCTTCGTGAGGAGTTGCCCCGAGTTGGCTAACACTCTGCCAGCCACCGGGAATGAACGCTTCGTTCTCCATCAAAATATAGATGCTAACATGACGGGGTGGAAATCGGTTTAGCGGGTAGTTGCTTGACATCGCCACGTTCGCTTGGCTTATGGAGCGCAACATCGAAAGAAACGGGGCAGACAATATCGCGGAGGAATTCAGGTTGAGCAAAGATACGGCGCTCGATGTACGCGAATGCTCAACATCCATAGTTTTATGGTAAGCGAATTGTCTCCTGCCCGTGTGGCGGTAACATTTCGCCCAACTGAGTATGGACGATTAGTTATGGCGGCGACTGGATGAAGGTGGAAGCCCGTGTTCATCGGTAGCGTGGGGACGTTCGACCGCCAGTTGCAGGCTGAAAAGCACAACGAACGCATGAGGCATACTCGGGTTCGAGCACTGGGCGGGGTCCAGCAAGGAGATGGATATGAAAAGAACACTCTCGTTTCGAACAAATGCGCTGGTGCCATAACGGGGGTCCGCCGGTTTTCTTACCAGTCGTTCGTTCTTACGATGGCGCTAGCGCTCTCCTTGATTCTGACCGCGGCAATACGCGGAGCTTGCGCGTCTCCTGACGATGATCGCAAAACAGTGGCCGCATTAGACACGGAATATCAAGCAGCCGTTAAGAAAAATGATACGACGACGATGGCTCGTATCCTGGCGGACGACTTCGTTTTGGTGACGGGTTCCGGTAAGACCTACACCAAAGCCGACATGCTCGAGGAGGCGCGGAGGGGAGACATCTACCAGCAGAACGATGAGCAGGTCCAAACCGTTCGGGTTTGGGGGGCCACGGCCGTGGTTACGGCGAAGCTGTGGGAGAAATTTATAAGCAATGGGAAGTCATTCGATCACAAGTTTTGGTTCAGTGACACATACGTACACACGCCAGAAGGATGGAAGTATGTCTTCGGCCAATCGTCGACGCTACCATGCCAAAACCCATGAACTCACCGAAAGTGTCGCTATCGGGTCGTAAGGAACGCGCCAATGTCTGAGTTAAGACCTGTCACCTCGAGCCAAATCAAAGCGCGACGACTTCTAGGCCAGGTGCGACTAAAAACTTGCATATCGGGGTATTCATCACATACTTCCGTCGCTGGCAAAATGTTCCAGGTTGTCAAAGTGTAATCTCTGAACCATGAAGAAGCTCGGCGTTTTGGTGTTGAGTGCGCCCTTCCTGCTGCAGATTGCGGGGGCGGCGGGTGCAGCTATTTGGATACGCCGGTACGAGGGAGAAAACGGCCACGTTTTCGATGCTCGCCGCATCGAGTTCCTCCGCAACGAACTGGCGGAGTTGGCCCGCGCCATCTCTGACGGTGCGCATGTTCGCGCGTTTCACGCGTGGAGCCTGCTTGACAACTTCGAGTGGGCTGACGGTTACAGCCAGCGCTGCGGTCTCACGCACGTGGACTTCCGCGACCAGAAGCGCACAGTGAAAGATTCAGGCTTATGGTATGGGAAGGTAGCTGGCGTCAACGGGCTTTGAGGCTCGGCAAACCGCGTCCGCCGCCGACTCCCGAGTTTAGATCAGCCAGATCCGGAGCCTTCACGTGCTTGATCCAGACTGATGGTTGCCCGCATTATTTAACTTTTGGCTTCACGAGTGTTGACATTGATACTTTTACGGCAGACGAAGTGTTCACATCCATCAATTGACAGACTGTTGACTGTTGGGGCCGACAGATGACCAACCGCGGCCGGCGGAAGGTGATTTGCTTGCGACGGTCGCATTGTTTGCCCAGGAGCAGCACTGCTGGACCTCTGCATGTTGTAGCGAAGAGCGATGAGGATGCACTCGAAGCGGAGTTGAAGTTTGGATCTCAACGAAACCGAGAAGTACAAATCAGCTAGACGGCAGCGATTCAGACATTCGAGCAGTCGCGAGCCTTCAGATGAAGAATTGCCTAGCCAACACAGACCTGTCGTTTCCACCAGCGGACTCCAAGGGCGTTTGCCCGCAAAAGACCGCTGATGAGGCGATTGGTCCCTTCTGGAACGAACTCGGACGCGAGCCTCTAACAGTCCCATTTGCAGGAATGGAGACGGGGCGACCGTCAAAAGTGATCGAGCCGTCGCCCGAGGTACCGGTGTCGGTGAAGTGGAGGTCTCGGCGAATTGCGATCAAAGCAAGAGGGAGGATTCTCCTTATCGATGCCGCTGACGCGATCGCCGTCGAAGCTAAAGGGATTTATGTCTCATTGCGCGATTCCTCTACGTCGTACATGTTGCGCGAATCCATGACAACGATGGAGGAGAAACTGAATCCGCACGGGTTTGTGCGGATTCATCGATCTGTGCTAGTCAATGCGGCCCAGGTGAAGGAAATTCGGCGAACGCGCGCAGGTGAATGTGTGGTCTGCTTACAGGGAGGAAAGGAATATACAGTCACGCGCACCTACAAGAAGAATCTGCAAGCACTCGCACAATCCTGGATCGGTATGGACGGTTTTGCCATCCCGTAAGACCTCGCATTAAATTACCGGCCAATGGAAGCGGACACCGTTGCAGGTTGTGAAGAAGTGAATGTAATCCGCTCTAGCCAGGAAATCACGGCACTAAAATTGCGGACTCGATAATCATCCAAGTGAGCAGGTTGCCTTCATAGTCCCCGCCTATTCCGAACTGTAATCACTACATTGAAGTCAACTCACTCCAATTGGTCTCAACTCACGTTTCCTGTCGTGGATTTCGCATCCCACAATTCTCAGCGAACAGTAAGGCTGAATTGTTGGTAAGACGAGCGAGTTTCACGTCTCTGGTGACCCTATATGGCGAGGACCTCAAAGGAAACTAATCGAGAGCGAAGCAGGCGATTGATTGGTACTAAATTAACCGCAGCCTACCAACCAATCCGCCCAAAGAACCCGGCTACTTCCTCGGCGGCACGATCAGGATTCTCGCGGTGCGCGAAATGGCCTACGCCGGGGAATGGTGCCAAGTCGAGGTTGCTGAATGTCTCTCGAAGTCGGTCGGTCCAGGCGTAGGGACAGAGCGGGTCGTGCTCAGGCCAGCGAACACAAGTAGGCACCTCTATCGGCGGCTGAGTCGGCGCTTCTCCTTTGATCATGGCGATGCGTCCCTCGTGAGCAGCTTTGTAGTGGGCAAACCCTCCCTCCAGGTTACCGGGTTTGAGAAAGTTGTCTATAAACTGTTCGAGAACATCGTCGAAGGCATCTTTGCGGTAAGCCCAATGTCGGAGGAAATGGCTGAAGTATCTCGTGCAACTCTCCCGCGTTGCGCCGACCAGAGCCGGAGCCATTTCCATTTGATTGAACGACTGGTACCAGATCTCGTTAAGTCGGTCAGGTGCGCCCATGCGCGGCCCAATACCAGGATAGACGAAATCGAAAAAGAACAGACCACTGATCCGGTGTAAAGCCTTACGAGCGAGAGGCAGCATAGCTGCACCACCCACGTCATACCCGACCACTCCGATAGTCTCGATCCTCAACTGCTCCAGAAGCGCCATGAGATCTGCGGCGTGGTCGTTAGCTCCAAAGGAACCCGATGGTTTATCACTCTCGCCAAATCCTCGAAGATCGGGGGCAATTACCCGATATCGGCCCGCCAGTCGGCGCATCACCGGTTCCCATGTCAGCCAAAATTCAGGCCAGCCATGCAGGAGCAGGAGAGGCTTGCCTTGCCCTCCCTGGGCGACGTGCAGTTTCGCCCCATTCGCCTCTAGCGTTGTATGTTCAAGAGATTTCATCCTTGCACCTCGAGAATCCGGCAAAAATGATCGAACCGGAGTAGTGCGAAATAACTGCATTTCGCTCCCCGGAGGCGGTGGCCGATCTCATCGAGCATATGCATCCCCATGAGAAGGCGTCTGTCGGGCATCGGCTGACGCCTCGATTCGCGCAGGTTCAGAGCAATTCAGGCTGCGGAAAAAGCAACTCGAGATCCGGACGGACACGTCGCCCATTCTGCGCCAATCCGCCGTCCACTACCAAGACGATCTCCGACCCAAAGCCCAAGGATCGCGAATTACGGTATTGATGTTGCTTCACGCCGGTTATAAGAAACTGAGGCTTCCGTTCGAACCGCTGGCCTGCTAACCATCCATTGTAGCGATCTCGATTTACTGCCGACACAACACGCCGCCGGGCTAGATCTTAAGTTCGGTTTCGACTTGCAGTGCAGCACGTTCAACTGCGGAAAGCCAAGTGGCCCCGTCTCCGCCCGCGCGGCTGTGATCGAACATCTCCTGCACCGTTGGATTATAAGCGCGAGGCAAAACCGCAAGCGGGATCGCAAGCCAGAGGCTGAAGGCTGATATCATAGCTGTTTCCCGTCTCTAAGTAGTATGGATGCACGTCGACGCCCAAGAACTAGAGACTAAAATGTATAGCGGAAGGCAAACTCCATCACGCGCGGATTGGAGAGCGTTGAACTGAAGTTTCCGAAGGTGGTGTTGTCCGTGATGAGATTGTTCCCGCTGAGCTGCATAGTCCCCACGTCGAAGCGTGGACTGTTGGTCAGGTTGAAATTTTCCCACGTAAACTTGACCGATTGTCGTTCTGTGATGTTCCAGCTTTTGCTCAGGCCCATATCGATATTGAATGTGCCCGGTCCACGAAGTAGATTGCGTTCTCCCGATTCACCTGGAAAAGGCGCGCGGAATTGGGCGAGCGCTGCATTCGGGCCATTCGAGGGATCACTGAAGACATTCGGAGTCATGCCGTTTAGGATGAACTTGCCCGTCTGCGGCTTTGTTCCATCCAGAATGGCAGCTCCCTGGAGCTCAAAGTTCGTCGGCCAGCCGAAGCCGTTGCCTACTGTGAACGGATAACCACTTGACCAGCGCCACAGCCCCGAGACCTTCCAGCCTCCGATCACTCCGTTTACTAAACGGCCCATGCCAGCTCCGAAGGGCTTGCCCCGCCCAAAAGGTAGGTCGTACACCCAATTAGCATTGATGGCGTGCGTAGTATCGAAATCGGAGACCGCTCGCAACTGCTTCGGAAACCAAGAATTGACGACTTGGCTGGCAAAACCGCCTCCCTGGAATTGGTTAATGCGTTCTGCGTTAGAGCCCTGGTCGATCGACTTGGAGTAGGTGTAGTTAAGGTCGAACGTCAAGCCATGCGCCATGCGGTGGCGGAGGCTGAACTGGCCAGAGTTGTAGGAACTGTTGCCATCGCTAAACCAGCCGTAGAGCGAAGAATACTGCGGATTGTAATAGCCATATCCGTTGGGACTGGTGGCCGAGCATGCCGGATAGCAAGTCCCGGTTACCAGTCCCGGGACGTCAGCGAATTCCAAGGCAGTCGTTTCGTTGCCCTTGTTACGACAGAATAAGTCATACATCGCTTGCGTGGCGGTCAGCGTTGCGGGCGCCGTGCCTAAGCAAGGTACACCGGGTTTGCCGACCTCGGCGCCGATCTGAGATGATGCGGGACCCGCCGCCCCGGGAAACAGATTCTCCCAGTAGTTCGTTCCGACAGTTGCAGCACTGATGTTCTGAATGGGCGTCCCGACGCGGTACTGCTTGGCTAGCAGCGTGGCGGCCTGGAAGTAGGTCATGCCACTCTTCGGGTCGGTCAGATTCAACGGCATGGCCATGTCCTCTTCTTGCAACAGCCGGTGCGCGAAACGTCCCACGTATGCGGCCTCAAACACGAAGCCGTTCGGCAGTTCGCGTGTAATGGAGAAGTCCGAGACATGCGAATATGGTGTTCTCAGCTTGTCGTTCAGCCCCCAGGTAATGGCGAACCCACCTCCAGATAGGCTGGTCGGCGGCATTAGCGGGAAAGAGCCGCTGGGAGCCGGCTCCTGAATCGGGCAGGGCGCTGTGGGACAATTTCCGCTGGTGGCAGCGCTGGTGGCTGGTATGGTGTTCAGCGCGGAATAACGGGCCGAGGTGTCCACACTCTGAATGCCAGCGGGATTGGTAATGCTGGTGGTTAGACCGAATGCTCCGAGTTCGTCAAAACTGTTGACGATTCCCTCCCCAAAATGGTCGTAGTACAGTCCGTAGCCAACTCGAACGGAACTCTTTCCGGGCCCGCCCCAAAGCTTCCTGCCCCAACCGCTGTCCGCGTTTGGCGAGTACGCAAAAGCAAGGCGGGGCGCGAAGTTGCCAAAATCGGTATTCCAGTAAGGCTTGCCTCCATTCGCCTTCCCCGCCAGGCCAAAACTGATGAGGGGGTCGTAAGTTTCGCCTTTCAGCATGTCCGCGGCGCGTTGATTGAACCAGTTGTCTAGACTGAAGATTGGAGCCACCTCTTGCCCGTTGGTTTCGTAAGGAGCCAGCAGCAGCGTATACCGCAAGCCATAAGTCATCGTGAGGTTGGGTTTCAAACGCCAAGAGTCCTGTCCATACCACTCCCATTCATTACCATGGAAGTGCCGGGGAACCAGTGCTCCCTCCGGTAGAGCGGTGAGAGTCTTTGTCAGGTTGTAGTTAGAGCCGACTTGCGTGATCAAACCCGCGAGAGCTGTTACCGGGAAATCGTAGCCAGTCGCGAAAGAGCTGTCTACGGCGGGGAAGCCGAATGCTGCCGGATCCAGGCTGGTACCGCAGTTTGAAATGCAGGAACCGGCCAGCCAGAAAGAATTGGTAAGACCCGTGAAATATGACGTCGAGTTCGACTCGCGGATGTTATCGATCTGGCGCAGGTTGATGCCAACTTGCAGCGTGTGGCTTCCTTTGATCTTGGCCAGGTCGTCCACCCAGTTTTTGACGGGCACAGAAGTGCTGGTGGTGGGAGTCTGGGCGGTGAGATCGTCCAGCGCCCGGAATTGGACAAATTGCTGACTTTGCAGACCTTGCACGTCCACCGCTTGCCGGATATAGCCAAACCTGAAGTCGTTAATCAGGGTATTGCTGAGCGTCGCGGTGTAGCCCACAGTCAACGCTTTGCTGGCATTCACCTGCGTACGACTTGCCGGGTCTCCCGGGAACTCCGAACCACCATCGCCCGTGACTGAAAGCGCATTGGAACTCAGCGCCGAGCGGTCGCTGTTCAGCACGCCGCGCAAGAAAACACGGTGGTTCCCATTCGCTGTGAGGTTGTAGTCCAGTTTGGCAACGTAGGCATCGAACTTTCCCGGCAATGGGGACGAAAAAGCGAAGCCGCGGAAATTGAGGCCGTCGCCTACGGCATCTGTGTTGGGCTCCGGGTATTGTTGGAAAAGAGCTTCCACCGCCGGATTCGATCCCGGCCCCAGCGGGCACGTCCCAAGGGCTGTGCAGTTCGGATCCATTGTGGCGAGATTGGCAGCGGTAAGGGTTGTCGTGGTAGGCGTTTCACTCCCATTGTCGCAGTCCGGGTCCGAACCGCATGACGGATAGCTGATGATGCCATTGCGGAGGTTCGCGCTCGGAACAACGCGCGTCACCTGAAGGTTTTGCCGCAGGCGCTGGCCCTCGTAGTCCACGAAAAAGAACAATCGGTCCTTGATGATGGGTCCGCCTACGAATGATCCAAAAGTATTGCGAACCAGATGACCCGGAATGTTCGGTTCATTGGATTCTAGCTCCGCCGCCTTGTTAAACCAGTCGTTAGCTTCTCCGATACCGCTGCGATTGTACGCGTAGACACCACCGTGAACTTGATTGGTGCCAGACTTGGTCACGAGCGAAACCTGCCCGCCGGAAGAGCGTCCCGTGTCTGCGTCGGCATTGGCGGTTGTGACTTTAAATTCCTCGAGCGAATCGAGTGGAGCTCGCACTGCCCCGGAGAAGGCAGTGCCCAGAAGCTGGTCATTATTGTCGACCCCGTCGAGGGTGATGTTGGTCTGATCGCTGCGGGCGCCATTGACCGAACCACTGCGGCTGTCTGAGGCCGAATTAATATTAGAACTATTTCCCGTGAACACAACGCCCGCTTGTAAGCTCAGAATGCCTGTCGGATCCCGCCCTTCGAACGGCAGATCGGCAATTTGTTCGTTATCGAATGCGTGACCGAGCGTCGCATTTACGGTGTTGACCATCGGGGCTGCACTGGCTACCTCGACTGTCACCGTACCCCCAGAGACTTGCATGGTTACATTCACCGTGCTGGGTGTGTTTACCAGCAACTGGATGCCGGTCTCCTTCACGGTTGCGAAGCCTGCGGCTGCCACGGTCAGTTCGTAGCTCGCCGGTGGCAACTCCAGAAATTGATAGTTGCCCTCGCCATCGCTCTTGAGGGCGCGGGTGAATCCCGTCGCGGGATTGGTGAGAGTCACGGAGGCGCCGTCAACAACTGCGCCTTTCGAATCGTATACCCTACCACGCAGCGATGTGGTCGCCGACTGGCCAAACGCCAGTGTTTGGGAAAGGAAAAGAGACGCGGCCAACAGAGCAACAACACGTGAAGCAGAGAGCATAATGGATCCTTGACTAGGGAGGCACTTATCACATGCGCCCCGTCTTTTTGCAGTTAGTCCCCAGTTAGAAATCGAGAAGCAATTCCAACGGCATCTGCCACACAAGTTCGACTGACAGCCGATGTCGCCGAAAACGCCAGGTTCCAAAGGTTCAGAACCCACGCCAGGCGGCCCGTGGAGTAAGTCAAGTTCGAACACGCAGCAGGCAGAGATTGAAGTGTGGGTCGCCAAAAGACTGACGCGGAGCGAGCCTTCGGACAAGGTTGTACATTGCTTCCTCTGGACGATCCAACTTAAGCAACTGGCAGACCAGACGGTAGGCGTCGATTTTTCAGTTGGTTGCATCGACACGCGACTCTACAGTTATGAAATGTCGGAGATCGAGCGAACAGCCCGCACAGCACTTATCCGCGCCTCAACTACTCGTCTGTTAAGACTGACTCGCCCACAAGTCGGAGTACATCAATCGGGAGAGGAATTCCCCAAAGTCCGCATTTCTGGAGATACTGAAGGCTGTGAGGGGGCGAAGAAGTCGTTTCGAGTGAGCCCATTCGTCGCAATGGGCTATGGAACTTCGCCAAGTGCAGGTTTGTCGCTGCCCTAAAGCAGAACGAAGAATCACACGTGTGCGGTTTCTTAAAAGTATCGGTAATGCAGACGCTGACAGGTTCTACTCGGCAACAAAACCGTCCATACCGATCCAGGATTGCGCGAGTGCTTGCAGATTCTTCTTGTAGGTGCGCGTGACTGTATATTCCTTTCCTCCCTTCATTCGCACCAAAGACTCGCCCGCGGGCCTTGGCCGAATTTCCTCCACCAGAGCTCCATTGACAAGGACAGATCGATGAATCCGCACAAACCCGTGGGGGTTGAGTTTCTCTTCCATCGTCGTTATTGACTCTCGCAGAACGTGCGAGCTTGAAGCGCGGTGTAACACAACATGGCCTTCCTTGGCTTCGACGACAAAGACATCCACGGAATCGACAAGGAGAATTCTCCCCTTGGCTTTGATCGCAATTCGCCCAGATTTCCACTTTGCAGAGGTTCGTAATTGGAGTAAACGTTCGATAGGATTTGCCTTTCTCCTGGCCTCCGCTCCCGGGAATGCATTAGTCAGAGGATCACTCACGAGGTCACCAGGGAAGTTCCTGTCCCCCATCAGATGTGTTTTCCAGATGTCGCAAGTGCGTGTGCATGTTGTATCCCGGGCGAAAACAACAAGGAACTGGCTGCGCAGTGCTTCATGCGTAACGGTTGCGACTTGATGGATATCGGATATGGCCGATGTCCAGAAAGTTTCCGCTGCTGTCTCGCTTAGGTGCTTACGCGGTACGCCCATTGCGACTCGTGTGACCGTCAATGGGCATCTACTTTTACTGGCTTCGTCTCCCTCTCAAAGCTCTCGCGCAACATGCCAACCCCAACCCAAAGGGCGATCCTTTTACATACTGACGGTGCCGGGGAAGGCGAAGACAGGGTCTGTCTGCACGGGTTACGGTGCCGATACAAACGGCACGGTCGCACTCACAAGTCGGAAGCATTTCGTGCTCCAGGAATGCAAGGGGTGACTCGGCATACCCCAAACACTCTACTGTTTGCGCGTCGAACCGCTGTTTGGACGACACTCAGGTCCTGTCTCAGTTGCTTCGGCTGCCTCCAGCCCGTCAGGTACAGCCTGATAATTGGATCAGGTGGAGGATATGAACAATTCGTCCATGATAAAAATATGAATGTTGAACGCCACACGAATGCCATGGTTTCCCCAATGACGGAGACCATCGACGCGCCTTCAACGAGCTCATCCTCATTGCTTAGTGTTACAAGTTACCGGAGACGAGAGACAGAGATGTTGATTATCAGGAGTGAAGTGAGTCATGAAGTGAGTCGGTTATTTCGAGCCCCGCGTGCAGCTGAATCGAGTTTCGATGATCATGGCCGACACCGGCAGGTTGGTGGCTGTGGGGACCGCGGTTACCCAGGGCAGCGTTTCGAATGGCTGATCTTGTTGTTCCATGTCCGGGAGGTAAACGGCGCTGATGATCACAAAGTGCTTCAAACCCCAGTTGAGTAGCAGTCGAACTGTACCGTATCCCACGGATGCACTATTTCGCGCGACGACAAGGCGACGAAGAAACAAATGTCATGCCTGGCGAGTTGTTAATGGCCCGTGTTTCCGGCGAATCCGCCGTCGCACCAGCCAGATCACCGCAATCAGAAACACTGCAGCGAAGTACAGGAGATGTGACACAGCCCACAAGATCCCTTGCACCACGGCGCGAAACCTGCGCATTCTCGCCAAGGCCGCCGCCGGGATTTCCACTCCTTGGTCCCAGTCCATCGCTTTCAATCGCGGCAGGAACCCTTGTCGCACGCACCCTTTCAGATTGAACACGCCCACCTGACGTGAAAAATGACTTGCCACAATCGTGTCCCGCGAAAACTCCTCCCAATTCAGTGGACCGTACTTCGCATCAATCGCTGGATTTCCGGAGCCCAACGTGCTCCCTACAGCCAAAGCCTGCGTATCTTGGCCGTAACTCCACACCATGGCAGCGCCCGCCTTGTGATTGAAGCTGGAGTAGGTCATGAGGACTTCTTCGTCGCCGCGCACATCCACCAGCCCGAACAGCCGCTCAAGCAGCGTGGAGTGCGCCTTGCGCTCGTCCGCCAGAAAGACAAACTGGACGGTTTGGACACGGTAGCCATGTGCCTGCATCTCGTGAATGAGCACGGCATACGCCCGCCGAGGGCCGCTCACGCGCTCTCTGTCAAAACCTCGCCGCAGCAGGGTCCACGCCAGCCGCCACTTTGACCATTTGAATTCCCCGAAGTCTGGCTCGATGTCCAGTACAACAGAGTTCCAGCGCAGGTTATTCTCCTTGCTCCATTTCTCGAATTCCGCAAACCAGCGCCCGGTCTGAGGAGCATTGCTCGCGTTCACGTAGAACCCCGGCCCAGCAATTGCGGGGAGGCCCGCCTCGTTTAATCGGTGTATCAGTTGTGCTCGATCGGGGCTCAGGTCATCTATCGGAACAGCAAGCCCGGCATGCAGTTCCTTCAGATCGGCGAACACGGTGGGGTCCGCGAACAAGGCGCTCAGTGCCTCTTTTCCTTGATCGCAGCACGCAAATATAAGTTGCGGGCGTGTTCCGGGCCCAGGCACGTAGATTCCGTCCTTCGATCCAGAACTAACATCGAGGCGGATTTTGGTTGGCAAAGTGCACGACAACATCGCCGCCACACTCAGCGCAAAAGAGGCAAGTAGGCCACCGAGCAGCCTACTTCGTCGTATTCTCCACGGTCTCTGCGAGTCGCGTCTTTCGGAAGGGTTAGTCGGCGGTTCAGCGTCTGCGTTTAGATTTGCCCTATTCATTGTTTACTCAATTGTGCATAGACCGCGGTCTGGCCGTGCTGCGTCTAAGGTGGTCGTAAAGTCACATCGAGGATAGTCCACTGAGGTAGAAGCTCGCAGCGCCCTTCCCCCGGGTTGCTAACGCCAAAGCGGCTAGCATTGGCGACTCTTCGATACCATAAGCCTGAATCTTTCACCGTGCGCTTCTGGTCGCGGAAGTCCACGTACGTGAGACCGTAGCGCTGGCTGTAACCGTCAGCCCCACTCGAAGTTGTCGAGCAAACTCCAGGCGTGAAAAGCGCGAACGTTGGCGCCATCAGCGATAGCTCGGGACAATTCCGCCAGTTCTGCGCGGAAGAAATCTGCGGCGGGCATCCGGGACACCCACGTTTTCCTTCTCATGTGGCGAATCCAGTTAGCTGCACCGGTGCGACTGGAGATTGCTCGCAATTTAGATATCTTTTTTGGGCTACAGCGATGAGGCATCGGGCGCTATTTCTCTTGCGGGCTCCGTGGGCGTCGTCACCTTATAAGCACGCAAAGGGTTTCGGCATCGGTCTCATTTGGGCGATAAGTGCTTTTCTATGGCTATGCTTTCGATAGTTTGTGATAACAGGTACTTCTGCCAAAAAATCGGGAGGCCAAACCCAGGCCTCCCGAAACTGTTTTGCCGTTCGCTACCAGGTGAACGCTGCCCCGAGGCGGATGTTGCGCGCGAGTTGCCACAGGTTCGGCCTGCCATAGAGCGAGTTCAATATCATGTTAGCATTGGTAATCTGCTGCTGCGGGCTGTACCCTTCCTCAACCGTCTGGTAGAACTTCGCTCCGCCGTAAATCTGGTTCTTGAACAACGGCGTAGCAGTGAAATCCGTGTCCAAACTTTCCCAGTACGAAGTAACGGCGTGCTGGTTCAGTAGATTGGTGAGGGTTGCGTTGAAACTGAGCATCTGATGTTCGTTGTTCTTATTGACCTTGATGGCGTGCTGAAAGTTGAAATCGGTCTGGGTATACCACGGCGTGCGCCGCGCATAGGGGTTGCCAATGGCGACCGCTCCCGTGGTGGGGTCTGCTGTCGCATTGACCCAGTTGCCTCGGCCAAAAAGGTACGCGGCCTCATACGGGTAGGGGGACCCAGGGTTTGGGTTCGCGGCGCCCAAGTCAGCATAGGAACTCATCGGGCTGCCCTGGTAAGCAACCTGGAAGAGTCCGAAAGTTGTTGCGTTATTTCTGAGGTCGCCCTTCCAAGGCAAGGTGTAGTACACGAAGCCCTTGAGTGTGTTCGGACGGTCTGTCGGGAGAGGCCCAGAAGCGGACTGGCCTTTATAGTTGAAGTAGAAGAAGGGCTCGTCGAACGAACGGGTAATGTCGGGCGCGTTGCGTCCGGTCGCGCCGCCATCGACCTGATCGGTAGTGGTCAAGCCGGCATAGTTGCCCCACAGCCGGCTCCAGCTGTAGCTGAACATTCCAGCGAAGCCGCGGCTCGTGCCCTTTGTGAGCCGAAGTTCTAGGCCGTCGTAATCGCGAGTGGCCACTGGGTTGTGCGGGCAGTTGGCACACGTACCTCCTGGCCCACTGCCCGTCCAAAACGCACCGGTGGGGTTGAACGCGGCTGTCCCTGGACCATAGGCATCACCAAGAGAAGTGAGGTAGTTGGCGTAGCCGTTCAAGGTCGCGTCCACACCCTGGCCGGGATTGACAACGGTGTAAATCTCGAAGGCATTGGGATCGGCCAAGGAAGCGTCCTCAATCACATGGTCAAGACGGCGACGGTCGTATCGCGCCTCGAAAGCCCAATCTTTGCGGATCTCGTAGTCCCACCCCGCCACGAACTCGTGCTGCCGGTACGGCTTCACTCCCGGCGCGACCGGCTCCTCCGGACGCAAGTTGAGGTTCTCAAGCAACTGGATACCGGTCTTGGCGTCGGTCAGAGATGGCGGGACGTTGCCGTTCGTGAAGACCGCTCCCACGTTGGAGACACCCGTCGGGCAAGCGCGGCCGGCAGCGTTGAAGGCAAAATTGAGATCGGATTGGGTGAATCCGGCTGCCGTCCCATCGGGACCAAGCGGGTAGCTGCACCAGTCGAATCCCTGAGCGCCCCATGAGCTTTGAGCGAGCAGTAGCTTCATGACATCGTTGACGACGCCATAGCTGCCGAACATCTTCATCTTGCCGTCGCGCGATCCCCATGCAGCTCCCAGACGAGGCTCGATCTTGTCGCTCCATGAGAAGTTGATGGTGCTGATGCTTGAGGTCCCGATTCCCGCGGGAGCCGGCAGGTCTTCTTTCTCGACCCGCAAGCCCAAGTTGAGAGTCAGACCATGCCCGATCGTCCAGGCGTCCTGCACAAACAAAGCATGGTTATGGTCTGTGGCAGGCACAACCTGGCCAGTAGGTGTTTTCAAGACGGTTGCGAAGTCCTGCACTTTCACATAGCCGTACTGGCCAGCGCAGGTTCCCCACTCGTAAGCAAGGCTGCCGGGTTCGGGCGCTGATGCGGTCCCAGTGGGGCCATAGCAGTTGGTGCCGCCGAAGGTTGTGCTCGGCGAATAACTCTGCCCCGCGCCGACGTTCAGGAAGGCGAAGGGCACGTTGCCGTGCTGATTAATCAGGTTGGAAAGCTCGTTGAATTGATAGCCAGCCTTAATGTTGTGGGTTCCCCACCAGCCGCCTTTGAAAAACGCCACGTCCTGGTCGAACTGGTAGTGCTTGCTGGCATTGACTTCGGTGAAATTTGGGTCGAAAGGAGCAGTGGTCGTGCCCGCAGGCAGCTGCAGACCAACCGGGAGGCCAGCACCCGAGTTATCGAGCACGGGCGTCCCGTTCTGGTTGATGCCGTTCGTATTCCAAGCAAGATCAACGCCCTGCGTGGGCCAGCCGAAGTCGTGATAGTTGGTAAAGAAGTAGCCGTAGCGGGTGGTGGAAACAATTTTCGGAGTCAGACTCATATCAGCGCCGACGTTGAAGGTCGCGTTCGGGGCGGAGAAGCCGAGGCTGTGTGAAAACTGCGTGATCGGCGTATTGATCCCAGGCAATGCGAGCACACCAGTTGAGACGCCGCTGTTTAGGAGACCATTCACCGAATCCGCTGCCGGCAAGCTGGCCCCGCTCTCGCGCGCGTATTGGTACAGCCACGAACCGAACAGGCGAATCTTCTGCGTAGCTACGAAGTCGAGCCGTGCGGTGCTGAAGTACACTTGGCTGTCCCGGGAGATGGGCTGAATGCCTAGGACGGAATTTGACGCGAGTGAGGAAAAACCAAAATTCACCGTTCTGACCAGGGAGTTGTACTGCGGCGCAAACCCCAGGAAGAACCACAGGCGGTCTTTCGCGATCGGGCCGCCCACAGTGAAGCCGGGTTGAACGATGCGGAAATGGTCTCTGGTCGGCTGGTATTGCTGCGCATCGTCGTCAAAGCCGGGCGACGCGGTCGTGTTGGTGCTACCCAAAGGATCGTAACGCAAGAAGGCGTTCTCGGATCCATCCAACGGGTCGGCCTCGTAGGAGCCGGAGAAGGAGCCATGATAAGCATTGCTGCCCTTCTTCATCACGACGTTGACTACACCGCCCAGAGCGCCGCCGTTCTCGGCTTCGATGCCCGAGGTCTTGACTTGAACTTCCTGAATGAACTGGAACGGAACATTAGCGTTGGAGGCGCCGCCGGAGATGTTTTCCGTGTTCTGGCCCTCCACCAGGTATGAGTTCTCGGAATCGGCAGCACCACCAATCGAGAAACCCGTGGACATGCCGTTGCCGGAGCTGCCCGGCGACGAACCGCCGGAGTTGCCGCTCATACCAGCCGAATTGCCCGCGAGAGGTTCATTGCGGGCCATGGGCGCGTACTGGATAACGGACTGAAAGCTGTACCCATGAGGAGTGTCGTTCAGTGTTTGCGCTGTAAGGTTGGTCTGGTTCGTGTTTGTGGTGACGTCAATGACCGGAGCCGCGCCGGTCACTTCGACTACCGTGCCAGTCGCGCCGACCGCCAGTGTCAGGTCAACGGTCGGAAGGTGGCCCACTTCAATGACAATGCCTTCGCGCTTCAACTCGGAGAATCCTGCGGCTTTTACCTTCACGGTGTAGGTGCCAGGCGGCAGATTCGCGAAGCGATAGTAACCGCTATTATCGGTTTCGAGGCTCTTCTCACCCACCAGGGAGGTGCTGGTCAGTTCCACCGCTGCTTTGGAGATAACGGCGCCGCTAGGATCTTTGACAGTTCCCTGTAGTCCGCCAGTCGTCTCCTGCGCGACAACGTTCGTAACCAGCAGCAGAGAGAATACGTAGGCGGCAAATAACCCTAACTTGATCGCAGTAGAGCCCATGGTGTTGCTTCGTCTTGGCTCCGCGAGGAAAGCCGCTGCAGTTCTAAATCGCATGACTTTATATCCTCTCTGAAGAAACGTTTTCGAGGTTACCGCGCACTTA
The DNA here is from genome assembly GCA_049584315.1 of Candidatus Sulfotelmatobacter sp. Classification (GTDB taxonomy): domain Bacteria; phylum Acidobacteriota; class Terriglobia; order Terriglobales; family Acidobacteriaceae; genus Sulfotelmatobacter. The sequence goes on from JBAUXO010000221.1 coordinate 93,952, forward strand.
ATACAGGCGCCGTGTGTTCTTCTAATGCAGATGCGGGGCCACATTCGATGTTCAGTGTTTTGCAGGACTTACAAGAGGGAAGCGAACCGAAATTGTGGATTCCAGGAAGAGCGACAAGTCGGCCCGATGCAGCCTGTGTTAAGTTCAAATGATTCCTGCAGTAGTTCACTTGGCAGTTTCCCTAGGTTCACAACAATCGGAATGAGTCTTATTGAAATCTGTAACTCTTGGGGGTGAGCCGGTCACCGCTCACAGGCATCTTGGAAGTCGTTTGCAGCTCCGCTACCTTCACCTGCATCAGGCGAAATTCCCCAAAACATCGCAGCTGTTGCGACATCAATATTGTGATCAAAAACGAAGCGTTGACCAGAGCACAGCTGGCAGACTAGCGCGCGGTCGGTGAATTCTGTTCGGGGGACCATGGAAGCCGGGCTTAACGGTAATGATGAAAACAAGAACTTAGGTTTCCAGAGTCTCTGCGCTCCACATATTCACGCGGTAATCGAGGCCGCACACGAAGAATTGCGGCGACTCCTCCAACGACGCGCCGAGCTCATGAAGCACATTGGCACAATCAAGCAGTTGATCGTGGGACTTCATGCTTTAGTTGGCGACGACATAATCAGTGATGACATAGACGAAGTGGCGAATCGAATGGCAGGAGTGCCGCGACTGAGACTTACTCAGGCGTGCCGCACGGTATTGATGAAGGCTGCCTGCGCCATGAAGACTCGTCAAGTATGCGAGCAGATCGAGCAAGCCGCGCCGGATTCAGTGATCCCGAAGAATCTGGTTCCTTCGGTTGAGGTAGTACTCAATCGGCTCGTGCGATATGGCGAAGCGCGCAGAGTCCTTAGCGAAGATGGCTGCCGCGCTTGGTTGTGGATTTCGGATGCTGGGGTTCGAAGCTCGCAGCAGGAGGATGGTCGTGAAAACCTAGTGCCCTAATGGCAGGCGCAATGTTTGTTGCATCAATGGCGGTAGGAGAGGGGCCTTGTTACAAGTTACTCTGATCTTTTTTGATTTGAGTTTTTGGCGGTGCGCTCAGTTCGCAGTCGGTAGTACAGATTGGCACTAGACTTTAACAAGCCCATGCATGGAATTTGGTGGTTTGGCAAGTGTGGGGTGGAACCAGCCTTGCCACTCCGATGTTCTCCGCGTTGTGGGCGATCGCCAATCAGGAGGCAGGCACGCCGCTTGGTCAAGCCGCACAATACGTTTACACATTGCCGGCCGGAGCAATTACCGACATCGTTCCCGTGAGCACCAATGGCAACGTTAAGGCCACTATCCAGGATTCCGCGGGCACGTGGACCTACACGCCCGGCCGGGTGTTGAGCGGAATACCGACCGCTCTGCCCGACGCGTTTGTCAGTGCGATGTGGGATTATCCTTCGTTGGGAGAAACGGAGATCGTGATCTCGTTCGGGACCGATTGCACAGCCCTGGCTGCGCAGAATCCTGGAACGCCCTGTAACAGTCCCACTGCGCTGCATACGAAAGTTGGCTGGGACAACGTAACCGGGGTAGGGACGCCGAATGGGCGAGAATTTGCAGATTCGTTCAAGTCTACGGCAGTTCCTGCCAACTAGCGCGGAGAGCTTTGAGACTCGCAAGCCACGCAACCGCGCCTTCCGGGCGATAACATCCATTTCGACTGCGGCACTCAACGGCAACTCGGCACTGCCGATGACGCTTTTGGCCGGATAAGGAGTTTTGACCCGCTGACCGAATACTTCGTTAGCATCGGCAGAGTTGCTCACCTCGTCAGGTAGATGCCCACTCGTCGAGCATGCAATGTTTATTTTCTGAGTACAATCTGTTTGAGGGAAAGTTGACTTCATTGCGTGCTACGGCCGCGTGCACGGCGTCGACAATCCGAAGAGCGGCGAGACCGTCTGCAAGGCCTGGGCTTGTCGGTGTGTCGTTTAGCAACGATGCCGCGAAACCTTCAATCTGGCGTTCGTAAGGATCAGTGTCGCCGAATACCGGCACCGTGGCGACCGCGGATGCCTGTTCGAAAAGCTTCACAGAACCAGCTTGACGGAAGAAAGCGTAGGGTAACTGAACGCTAATGTGACCGCGACTTCCGTAGATTTCAAACCCCTCTGACCACTCGGCATGAACGCTGGCACTCACTTCAAAACTTCCAACGCTGCCGGTTTTCAAGCGTGTCAAGCCGTGCCAGCTGTAGTCCGTACTGTCGGTTGCAAGTTCTGCACTGCAGACGGTGAACTCTCCAACTAAAAAACGGAGGAGGTCGAAGGTGTGAACCCCATGCGTTGCTAGAAAATGCTTTTCGCGGTTAGCGTGTTTCAGCGCGGCTTCCCTCTGGGGGACGGTTTCATCAACGACTATAGCTGGGAACAGGGTCGCTTCGACTGGCTCCATAGCGCAGCCATTACACGGTACCAGCAGCTCACAGACTGAATTTTCCCTATCTGTCCCCTCCCTATAGCGACTGCGGCGAACTGAATACCGGGGTCGTAGCGCTTCACGTTTCCAACCTGCAGCTTCATTTTCGAATGCGCTAGGACCCCCGACAGGCTTTCAGCCTCTCTCAACACTGGTGGCGACCGGCTTCTCAACGAGGACATGTTTGCCCGCCGCGATCGCGGTGAGGGCAAGTTGGACGTGAAATCGGTCCGGGACGGCTATGATTACAGCGTCGACGTCAGAGTCTCAGAGATCTGCAAACTCGGGGTACGACTTTGCATTGTATCGTTGGGTCATTGCTTCAGACAGAAAGAGACTGGAGTCGCAGCCCCCACATAGCTTCACATGGTCGGCCTTTGCCAACGTTGCAGATGTGCCGCCTGCGAGATCCGACCACACCCGACGAGCCCGACTCTTATGAGTCCGGAATTCACGATATGTACTCCTTTTCACGCAATTCGCGGATACGGCCTGTAAAACACGGCGTCGAACAATTGGTGCACCGTCAAACGACGAATGCGAAACGGAACGTTGACGCTGACAATCCTTCTTCCTTCATACATTTCTGAGGCCTCATCTTTTGTAATCGCCGTAGCGGCTTATGACTCGAATATGGCATTGATGTCTCGATAGCTTACCGCCTCCTCTGCGAAAGCGAACGTACCGTGCTCTCGCATCTCGCGCGCGCCACGTAGAAAAGCGCCAAGAGCGGCCCGAGAAAGCGCGCTGCCGATGCTGACGCGCCTGACCCCAATCTCTGAGAGAACCCTTAGACTCAGCTGAACGCCTTGCAGCCCCATCAGAACGTTCACCGGGCGGTCGACGGAGCTGACCACGGCAATGATCTCGTCCTTGCTCGTCAATCCTGGTGCGTAGAGAACATCGGCGCCGGCGTCTTTATAGGCCTGTAGTCGCTTGATCGTATCTTTGAGGTCCGGCCGGCCAACGAGGTAGTTCTCCGCCCGTGCGGTCAGGGTGAACGGAAAAGGGAGATCACGCACGACCTCCGCCGCCGCGCGTACTCGCTCGACCGCATGCTCGTGCGCATAGATCGGATGGCCGAATTCTCGCGACCTGTCTTCGATGGAACCTCCGGCAACTCCCGCGGCTCCCGCAAGTCTGATGGTTTCCGCGACAATTTCAGGGGAGTCTCCAAAGCCGTTCTCAAGGTCGGCGCTGACTGGCAGGTCGGTGGCGGACACAATAGCGGCCACATGGGCCAACGTTTCCTCACGATGAATCGAGCTGTCCTGCCGCCCAACGGAAAAAGCATAGCCAGCGCTGGTGGTGGCGAGCGCCTCAAAGCCCAGGTGCGCCAGCAGGCGCGCTGTTCCCACGTCCCAAGGGTTGGGAATGATGAATGCACTCTCGCGCCCGTGAAGTGCGCGAAAGGCTCGCCCCTTTTCAGCTTGCGTCAACATGGCATTCACCTTGGTTTCACGAGGTTCGAGGGAAGGCCGAACGTTCCGTCGACTAATTCCACGAAGTTCCTCTCTTCGCGGAGGATTAGCCGCTTGCTCTGGGCCAAAGTGAAATTTGCGCGAGCGTCCGGATCCGCCTTTAATCTCGTCTTGTAGGCCTCGTAGGAGGCGAGACCGTCGAAGGCAATCAAACCCCACGCCACATTGTTGGTGCCTTCATAAGGAAGAAAATACCCGACAAGGTGGCCGCCACATCGGGGAATGATACGTCCCCAATTCTCGGCGTACTTTTTGAACTCATCTCGCTGGAACGGATCAATCTCGTAGCGGATCACGCAGGTGATCGTCATCGGTACCTCCCCATCGACGTATCGGCCCATCCATCGGCAACACAAGTAGCTGAAGTTTTCGTGCAGGAATATCGAGTCGGATTCGATACCCGCCTTCCATTCTTGGCTGCCATGATGAACGGAGAGGTTGCCGTTGAAATAGATCTCATTGAAGTAGTTGTGCTGGATTGCAATGAGGGGCCATGACGACGGGTTGGAATAAAAATCGTTGGAGTTATCGCGGGCCATTCCGCGCAGCGAGCCTGTCGCATCGGAAGAAAAAATGTCCTGGTAGGAGATGCTCCCCATGGTTTCAAAGTTGTCGCCCGTCTGGAGCCGCCCGCCAGGAATGAACACGCAGTCGCTCGGTTCGTCGCCCGGCGGAACCGGTGGACAGCCAACGGTGTTGTCCGCGTTCGGCAGATAGGCTCCGTTCTGCTGTACCAGTTCGTTGGGGATTGCATAGCGAGCCAGTTCATGGCGGACAATCAGAGTGAGGCGGTCTTTCGGCGTGACTTCCCGCTCATAGCTCAGCGAAAAACTGCCGGTGGTACCGTTGTTGGTGTAATTCTCAGGGACCACCGGGTTGAGATAGTGGCCGGTCATGTTCCCAGAGGCCAAAGGTATTTTTATTCCATGTGTATTGCTCCTGGGTGTTGATCCCGGCCGTGTCATAGGTCCCGCCGAAAAGGGTGAGCTGGCCATGGAATCCCGGGTCTTCGCTCTTGAGCGTATTGACCTCAACCACGCCGCCCATCTTCCTGCCAAATTCCGCCGGAATGCCGGCGGAATAAATCGTGAGGGATTCTACGTCATCGGCTTCGGCCGGCTCCGGGCCAAAGCTCGGCGAACGGTTGTCGGTGAGCGGTATGCCGTCCACCACAAATTGTGTCTGATATTCCGATCCGCGTGGGTGAAGAACCGCATTGCCTTCGTAGAGCCAGCCCGGTTGAGAGTTCACCAGGTCCAGCATAGAGCGGCCTGGCAGCGCGGTCAATCGGTTCTGTGTGGTCTCCGACCCTATCTGATTGACCGAACCTGCGCGATAGGGATCGACCAATGTGGCGGTCGCGCGCACGTTCAACGATTCCGAAACTGGAGCTATTTTCAGCCGAATCGTACGGTCCAAGGGGAGAGCGGAACGTATTTCCACGGCCTCGGAAACCTGAGCAAAAGCGGGTGCCTCGATCTGGATGTGATAGATGCCATAAGCCAGTCGCTTGGCGTCGAGGTTGCCCTGAGCGTCGGTCGTGAATGTATAGTGATACTGGTTGGCCTGGCTGATGAGCTCAACCGTGCTCTTCACGCCCAATCCGGAGGGATCGGTGACGGTCAAACGCAATTCCCCGGTGAAGCTTTGCGCAAGCATGGGAAGAGTCCAGAAGAGTACGGCAACTAGAAGCGCCTTTTTCATCTTTAATTGTTATAGCTACATTCGGGTGAGGCAATGGCACCTTTTCCGCCCCTCAATCTGAAAATTACCTTTCCGGTCGTTTTGTTCAGTGTTTTTTCCCCAACGCAACGAAGCGAGTTCAAAAAAGAGGTATCTGAAAAACCCTGAACAGAAGAGGGAGAGATGGAATATACACTCTAGGGACCCGAGCATATGCCTCCCAAAGATTCGGTCAACGCGCTGCCTTTGCCAAACGCCGCTGAAGCGGCGCATTCGGCGAAGCCCTCGCAGATCGAGCGTGAGGTTATGGAGCTCTTTGAGCAGTTTCGCGACCCCCTTCTGCGTTATGCACTCTGGTTTGGCATTTCCGTACATGATGCGGAGGAAGTCACCCAGGAAGTGTTCCTGTCCCTCTTCCGACATCTCCAATTACGCAGATCTCGGAAAAACCTTCGCGGCTGGATCTTCCGCGTCGGGCATAATCTCGCGCTGAAGCAGCGTTACGCGAACCAAAGATCGCACGCCAAGACAACCTCCGACCAGACGATTGCGGAAGAGCCGTTTGACCCATCGCCCGATCCTGAAGAACAGTTGTCGTCTGCTCAAAGGCGTCACCGGTTGCTGGCCGTTGTTCGTGCTCTTCCGGAAGCGGATCAGGGCTGCCTCCGGCTTCGTGCGGAGGGTCTCCGCTACCGGGAAATAGCAACCGTCCTCGGAATGTCTCTGGGAGCGGTATCGATATCGCTGACACGATCACTGGCACGGTTGATCCGTGCGGACGGGAGATAGCTATGCGGAGCCAAGATTTTCACCTGTCGGACCAAGAAATGCTTCTGGCGGCAGACGGCGAACTCTCAACCCGCCGGGCCGCTCAAATTCACGCCCACCTCGCCGAGTGCTGGGCCTGCCGCGCTCGGATGGCAGAAATCGAAGGGAGCATTGCCGATTTCGGGCGAGCTCACCGACAGACTCTCGATCCCCAATTGCCGCCCATCGCCGGCCCGCGGGCACTATTGAGAGCGCAATTAGCCGAACTAGCCTCTGACCATGAATCTAATTCGTGGCGGCGGTTACTCCACTTCACCTTGACCCCGCGGGCTGCGGCGTTTTTGTGTAGCGCAGTTCTCATGGCCGCAGTGTTTGGCGGCATCTTCGTCCACCATTCCTCGCGGCGTGGAGAAAACTCAGTCGTTGCATTTGAGCGCGGCGCCCTTCCGGACCGCAGTCTTACACCAGGAGTAACGCGGAAAGTTACGATCAGCGACGTTTGTTCGATGGCTCATGAGGAAGTAGTGGGAGAGGTATCAACGCCGTTGCGTCAGGAGGTCTTTCGGGAGTACGGCATCGTGAACGCACACCCGGACGACTACGAGGTTGACTATCTGATTGCTCCGGGATTGGGCGGTGCAGAAGACATCCACAATCTATGGCCGGAACCCTACAGATCCCGGACGTGGAATGCGCACGTTAAAGATGCCTTGGAAGAACGCCTCCACGAAATGGTCTGTGGTGGTGAACTAGATTTATCTACGGCTCAGCGCGACATCGCCACTGATTGGATTGCAGCCTACGAGAAATATTTCCACACGGATCGACCTCTCGCACTGCATTCGCGCCTCGAATCAGTGAACATCCTCGAGTTTGGTGGAGTTGACCCCGCGCCGCGTCAAACGGAGTAAGGCTGCCCAGTCCAACCTTCGTTCGAAGACCTTGCGGACGTAAGATTTGACCGCTGCGACTTTTCTGGATTCCGTGTCGACCTAGTCGAGACGAACGCGGTCATAGTCACTTACCATGTCAAAGCGACGGGGACAGACCACGGGAAAGCATTTGACCTGGACAGTTACGCGGCTTCTCTCTGGGTTAGAAGGGAGGGAAAGTGGCTGACGCATTTTATCAAGCAACTCCAGCAGCGCCTCGGTAACAAGGGTGCAGATTTGAGGCCATGGAGTAACTCCACGCTCTGGATCTCGCCGGTCGGGCCTCCGCAGGAAGAGCCAACTCCCGGTCGGCCGTCGCATAATCCGCGCTTTGATGGCAAGTTCTGCTATGGCGTAACTGGGATCGAAGTTTATGCCGCCCAACTTGCCCGGCTTCCGAACGCGCAGGAGAAGAACTGCCGCTATTTCCCGACCGCCGACACTTCCGAGGACCCGCTGGAGTTTGGTGCTGGAAACGCGAACCCCTATGCCTACGTAAGCGATAGTTGCTCAAATTACGCTGACCCCCTAGGATTAGAGACAATCGCCCCGACGGTGCTGCCACAAGCTCCCGTTCAAGTCCCGGTCCCAAGCCCGACCCCAGATTCGGTCCCAGGTCCGACTCCAGGTCCAGTTCTAGGGTGACGACGAATTGTGACAAGGACTGGGACGAGGCAGTCGAATCGTGCATTGAGGTCCCGCGTGACCTGGACTGTGCTGTGCTGCAGAATGCGTTGGATCACGGTATCGTCGACTTCTAGACGGTTCAGGGGTGCTTCCACTTGTCCACTTGTTGTGCTCCAAAACGCTGAAAAAATGCCAAGAAGCACGATTCAATGAGAGTGAGTCGAATGCACGTAACTGCTTTACTACGAATCGTTCTCGCCGCCTCACTTATTTTCAAGGGCTTACAGTCGGACTCGAGATGTCCAAGCCGGGCCCAATGAAACGCACAGGACTCCGCATGATATGGCCCGGTCCTCTTTTTTCTTAACTCACGAGGCCTCGCTTTGCCCGAGTTACGGCTGACCGGAGACCAGGTAGCTCCCTTCCAGGTCGACCACAACGCGCCACCACTTGGTCCGTTTCCGCGTACCGGGTAGACCCAGGACTCATACCAACGGCCATGTGCCCGCACGACTTTCCGTTTTTGTGACAAAAACCTTTTCACAGCGGCGACATAACAAAACAGATGTACAATCCCTCCGTTTTGACTTCACTGCCACTTTCTGTCTAGGTACCGAAAACCAAGAAGGAAAGCCGAAAAATCGAAGGAGAAGTTATGCTGAGAAGATTCAGTACATCAGTGCTAACGATCGTCGTATTGGCGTCGGTCGCCACTAGCATTTGCCATGCCCAGTCTCCCACTCTGCTGACGCGTCACGTGCGTGAAGTAACGCTGAATGGCCAGGCCCCATTGGTCGGGCGCCTTCCCGAAACGCAAATCATGCGCCTCACTCTGGTGCTGCCCCTCCGCAATCAGGAGGGATTGGATAGCTTCTTGCAAGAGCTGTACGATCCTTCCAGTTCGTCGTACCGCAACTTTCTCACTGTCGAACAGTTCACTGAGAAGTTTGGCCCCGCCCAAGAAGACTACGACACGGTGATTCGCTTCGCCAAGGCCAGCGGCCTGAAAGTGCTTGCCACCTCGCGCAATCGGGTGAATCTGGATGTTTCCGGTTCGGTTTCAAGCATTGAGCGCGCCTTGCATGTGACCCTGGGGTTGTATCAGCACCCAACGGAGAATCGAACTTTCTACGCGCCCGATCGCGAGCCTGCGCCTGACGTTTCGGTGCGGCTGTGGCGTATCGCCGGCCTCGACAATTATTCGATTCCCAAGCCCGCGGTGGTCCGCCAAAGCGCGCGTACGAAGTCGAATGCCACCACTGGGTCTGGTCCGAGCGCTTCCTTCCTCGGCAGCGATATGCGTGCGGCATACTACGGCGGAACCCTCACGGGCAGCGGCCAATCGCTTGGTCTGCTCGAATACGCCGGAACCGATTTGACGGATCTGAGCACGTACTACAAGAACGTCGGTCAAACGAACAACGTGCCCATCACATTGCTTTCCACTGACGGAACCAGCACCAGTTGCACCGAGTCCAGCGGATGCGACGACACCGAACAAACTCTCGACATGACTCAGGCCCTCGGGATGGCTCCGGGGTTGTCGAGCCTGGTGATGTACGTGGGTTCAAGCGATGCACCTATCTTTAACGCGATGGCAACGGCCAGCCCTCTGAACGCACAATTGAGTTCATCCTGGACGTGGAGCCCGGCCGATCCTAGCACCGACAATCCGTATTTCGAGGAATTCGCGGCGCAGGGGCAAAACCTTTTCCAGGCGGCGGGCGACAGCGGGCATTGGACCTCATCGTCGGAAATTTATCCGTCGGACGATGTATATGTGACTTCTGTCGGCGGAACGGATCTGGAAACCAGCGGTGCCGCTGGCCCATGGGCCTCGGAAACTGCCTGGGTTGACGGTGGCGGCGGGGTTTCGCCGGATAGCTTTGCCATTCCTTCCTGGCAAACAACCGCGGCCGCGGGGTGTTCGAGCTGCTCGAAGACCCTACGCAATGGTCCCGATGTTTCGGCAAACGCGAACTTCACGTTCTACGTTTGCGCCGACCAGACGACCTGCACCGCGAACGAATACGGCGGCACCAGCTTTGCCACGCCCATGTGGGCAGGTTATCTGGCCCTAGTCAATGAGCAGTCAGTCGCCAATGGGAACAAGACGCTTGGGTTCATCAATCCAAGTCTCTATTCGATTGGCGAGAGTTCGAGCTACGACTCGGATTTCCACGACATCACCAACGGCAGCAACGGCTACTCGGCAACCACCGGCTACGACCTGGCAACCGGCTGGGGGAGTCCGAACGGCAGCGGCCTGCTCAACGCGCTTGCCGGATCTTCGTCGCCGAGCTTTACTCTGGCCTCGTCGCCGAGCAGCGTGACGGTCACACAAGGCGGCAGCGGCACCAGTACCATCACGGTGACCGATCTGGGCGGATTCTCAGGCAGCGTAACTCTGGCCGCATCCGGTCTGCCCAGCGGTGTGACAGCTGCTTTCCGTACGAATCCTACAACCTCCAGCAGCACGCTTACTCTCACTGCAAGCAGCACGGCTGCTACTGGAAATGCCACGGTCACCATTACGGGAACGTCTGGTACCTTGACGGCGACCACGACTGTTTCGGTCACGGTGAACGCTGCGTCGTCGCCAAACTTTAGCATTGCTGCCTCGCCTTCCTCGCTGACCGTAACGCAGGGAAGCAGCGGCACCAGCACGATCACCATCACCAGCACGGCTGGATTCAATTCCGCGACTACTCTGAGTGCCAGCGGCTTGCCCAGCGGCGTCACAGCAACCTTCTCCACCAACCCGGTGACCCCGGCGGCGAATGGCAGCGCCACTTCAACCCTCACGCTGACTGCGTCTTCGTCGGCGACGGTCGGGACGGCCACGGTGACAATCACCGGAACTTCCGGTTCAACCACTCACAGCACAACCATCGCCCTTACGGTGAAAGCCTCTTCCGGGACAAAGAACTTCACTCTGTCGTTGTCTCCTTCTTCATTCACGATCGATGAGAGAGGCAGCGTATCGACCACCCTCACCGTTACCAGCGTGAATGGATTCAACTCCGCGGTTGAGTTGAGCGTCAATGAATTCCCCAGTGGAGTATCAGCGACGGCCTCGACTAACCCGGTCACTCCGCCAGCCAACGGCAGCGCGACCGTAACCATCACTTGGAGTGCTTCCCGGCGCGCACCAACTGGAACTACTGGCATTGAGCTGATCGGAACATCCGGATCACTCAGCAACAGCACGCCGGTTACGATAACAGTGGCTCCGTAACAGGTGTTGCTTATCGGTGTCTAGTATGAGAGAGAAGCCCGGACCTTTTGGGGTTCCGGGCTTCTCTGCGCGTCGCCCAGTTCGGTAAGCTTGGCTGCCGGACGGCCGTCCGTCGGCGCATGCCCAAGATTCATCTCTCTAGGACTCTAGAGGTCTCGACGGCAAGTCAAGTTCGCATTCGCCACAGATTCGCTTGGCTATGGTTCTAGATTCGCCATGGCGTGTCCGGAAAGTCGGACCGCTCATTGCGCTTCCAGGGAAACCCTGTCCATAAGTACCCCTGACTGCCGACTGTCCGCTTTCTCCGGTCCGCTTTATCGAGCAAGGAAGCCAAAAGAATTGGCACACGAGCTAACGTCGCGAAGACCAAAGCAGCCGAGGCCTTGGTGACAGCCATAGAAACAGCGATCAATGACGGAGAGTTTGTTTTGATCGACTAAACAGCTTTAGGCAGGGGTATGGAGGCTTTCAACAGCGTGCCTGTGGAATCGGACTCGATTTCCAATCTGCCTCCTAACTCCTTAAGCCTTTCCCGCATACCAGCAATTCCGACTCCGACATCGGATCCACTGCCATTCATTTTCGCAAGTCTCTCGGCTGAAATTCCTTTGCCATAGTCCCTGACTGAAAGGGATATTACGTTTTGGTCGAGTTGCAGGAGCACATCAACCATGGCAGATCCCGCATGTTTGGTGATGTTCGTCAGACTCTCCTGCAGGACCCTGAATAAAACAATTTCAACCGAGCCGGGAAGACGAATGCCCTCCGGTAATTGGAGCCTCACTTGAATAGGGCTGCGCTTATTCAATCCGTCGACATACCAGGCAGCAGCGGCGGCAAATCCCGCTTCGTCAAGAAGCGGGGGATGCAGAAGATAGGATGTGGTCCGGATTTCCCGAAGGGCCTGGTCGGCAAGCCCATTTAGTTCGGCAAGAAAGTCGGTCGTTTGAGGGGATCGCGCCACCTCATTTTCCAGCGCGCTCAGGGTGATTTTCAACGCGGTCAGCGTTTGGCCGACAGTGTCGTGCAAGTCCCGAGCCACATGACGCCGTTCCTCGTCCTGAATGCGAAGTACGCTTAACGAAAGCTCTCGCAACTTTTCTTCGGTCTGGCGGCGAACGCTAACTTCTTCCCGAAAGGCAGATAAAGTGTTCTCTAGCTCTCTCGTTCGTTCCTGGACCTGCCGCTCCAAGTCGGCCTGAGCCTTCCGCAATGCCTCCTCGGCGCGCTCAAGTCGAACGTTTCTTTGGACAAGATCTCTCTGGGCATTGATCAGCTCATTGTTCACGCGGGATAGCTCGCTATAAAGACGATCGTCGCTATCCACGTCACCCAAAGAATTTGCGCTCATAGCATCCACTCCGAGCCCCTACGATCAGGCTTCAGCTTCAGCGATCCGTGGTCTTACGAATTTACTACGCCACCGGCCGCCATCTTATCGTCGAGCCCGCCTATCAGAGATATCGCATCGGAGGCATCCTTGGTCCAGTAATCCGCCCCGACATCGCGCCAGAGATTGGGCGCGGTTTTGAAAGCGTACCCGCCGACGAGAATTCTCGTCGCCGGGCTTGCCAAACGTACCGCCGCGATGACCTCCCGTACAGCACGGATGTGGAAAGTCATGGACGCAGAAACGGCGAGAATATCGGAATGGTTGTCGCGAAGCACATCGACAATGCCGGCTGTCGGCACATTGGCACCAAGGTAGATTGTGTTCCAGCCTTCCATCTCAAGCAGGTCGCAAAGCATGCGGGCACCAATTTCATGCAGCTCCCCACTCACGCAGGCAGCCACAATCGTGCCTCGGACGGTTCGATCCGAACGAAAAATGTAGGGATAAAGCTGCGACATAATGAGCTGCGTGGAAGCGGTGCAATAGTGCTCCTGAGCGACGTTGACAACGTTCGATTGCCAGAGGCGGCCGATCTCGTACTGGCAAGGCTCAAAAACATGGTAATAGATTTCCTTGATGCTGACTTTGTTTTCCACGGCTCGCAAGATGAGAGTCGATGCCGAGCGTCGGTCGTAACGAAGAAGCACGCTTAGGTATTGGTGGGCAAGCTCGGCCAGCGGTTGTCCAGGGTCGAGAAATGATGAATTATCGTTTGCCAGCGTCAGACTCCCAATGGCGGATTTCACATAATCCACCGCGGGTATTTGCATCGACGTGGGGAGTTTTTTTCCCAAGACATCCAACATTACTTCGAGATTCGCCACCAAATCCTCAACTGGGATATTGCGCGCGATCAGCATTGTTTTGGCCCATGTGACGTAGTGGACGAACAGAGCCGGCTCTCGCGCTCCTACGGCTTCGGAGAGATATCTGAGATGATAGCGGGCATCTTCCAAACACCTCGCCCTCCCTTGTTTTCCATACAATTGTTCCAAAGCGGGCATAAGTTGCCAGTGGCGCTCAACAATTTCGCGAGCGAGGTCCTCTTGCCGTTCAATAATGAAATCGCGCGTTGATTCGAGTAGTTCCGACATCGATTCCACGACCCAATCGCAATTGACTGCACGGAGTGGCGGCCAGCTACTTCGTCGTTTCCATGGTGGCGTTTGGTACGGTGAATTGAAGGCTGAATCGCACAGAGCAGCCGACCGGGACCGGACGCACAAACAACTGTTACGCCTGTGCCCCCTCCTTCAGGAGATGATTATTTCCTAGGAGGCAATGAGATTGAATATACGCAAGGCAGCGCTGCCCGGCACAAGCTTCAACCCCTTCGGTATTCCGGCATGCGATTCATGATAAGCGTGGCTTGTATGCCAAGTCCGATAGCTTGCAATATCGGCCCAATAGGTCATCAGCCAGATTTCATTCGGCATGTCCTCTGGGCTGAGGACATCCATCCGGACAAACCCAGCGGCACGGTCGACAAGATGCGGACGCAGAATGAAAGCTCGCTTGACCTCGGCATCCATGTCATTGGCCACGACAAATCTGCTCAGGACGCCAACCGCTTGCTTTTCCATTGAGCAACTCTTCCCGAAAGAACTTCTTCTCTGAGTCTACGCCTAGAGCCGATCGGTAACGCGATTTTCCCGCATAACAGTGATTTGGACGACTGATTTGGCGCCCACCGAGTGAAGGAACGCGATCCAAGACAATACAAGGATCTGGCGTATATCGCGTCAGTGTCTGTCGGCCTGTGGCATCATTCTTGCGTGCCCGATAAAGCCTCTGAACCGCTGCGCGAGGAATCGGAGAACCTCCGAAAGATCGCCATTAGACTGCAAAAGGAAGCAACAAAGCTCACTGAGCAGTCAGCGGCCTGACAGAAGCGGATCGAGCAACTGCATCGCGACCACCCCATACAGCGCAGGAAGCCGTGACTGTAGGCAAGTGCAAGAGTCCGCGCGATCCAAACCACCGGACCTAGGGACTCCTCCCGATTGACAATACTGCCGTCGAAGCCTAGGGTCGTACACAGCGATATCGTATTTCGCTTCCTTTCAGATTCTCTGGACTAAGTCAGCCCATCTGAAGTTCTCCCCTCTTAGAAACCTCGTCACCGAGGCGCTTTCTCTACGTAGCAGGTGCACGCCCTGCGAGCTTCCGCTGACGAATTGATTCCGGAGAAGTACATTCCATTTTCGACAGGAGGATATAAATGTACCGAGCCAAACATGCGGCGGTGCCCGCGTTGATCGTGATGGCATTCATGCTCGTTGGGGCATTGCCGCGCAGCCAAGCGCAGAGTACTGAACCACAGGCGACTAGTCCTGACAATACCAAAATGAATGCTCAGGACCGCGATAAGGCATCTCCCACTGCCGATCAACAGAAGGACAATCGTTCGGACCGTGAGATGACCCAGCAGATACGTCAGTCGCTGGTCAAGGACAAATCGCTCTCCACCTACGGGCACAACGTCAAGGTCATTACGCAAAATGGTCAGGTCACTCTGAAGGGCCCGGTTCGTTCAGACGACGAGAAAAAGGCCATTGAAGCGAAGGCTACTGAAGTCGCCGGCGAGAACAAGGTAACCAGCGAACTGAACGTCAAACCGCAGCAATAGGACATTCAAAAGGAGATCAAAATGGCAGGTGAAAAAACAGCAGTATTTGGTATTTATCCGAATCGCACAGCTGTAGACAGCGCCGTAAATGCTTTGAAAGCAGCGGGATTCAAGAACACAGACATTTCAGTGTTGTTCCCCGAAAATCAAGGCACGAAGGATTTT
Source organism: Candidatus Sulfotelmatobacter sp. (assembly GCA_049584315.1). GTDB lineage: Bacteria > Acidobacteriota > Terriglobia > Terriglobales > Acidobacteriaceae > Sulfotelmatobacter. The sequence continues at coordinate 109,283 of JBAUXO010000221.1, forward strand.
GCTCACGAAAAAGATACTAAAGCACCCGAAGGTGCCACAGCCGGCGCGGGTACGGGTGCGTTGCTGGGCGGCGGATTGGGGTGGTTGGTTGGCATCGGTGCCCTCGCTATCCCGGGGCTGGGACCTTTCATAGCTGCCGGGCCTATTATGGCCGCTCTCGCTGGCGCGGGAGTGGGTGGAGCAGTCGGTGGACTCACCGGTGCTCTGATCGGCATGGGAATCCCCGAGTACGTGGCCAAGCGATATGAAGGCCGAGTGAAAGACGGCGGGATCCTGCTATCAGTTCACTCCGACGACGCGCAGTGGACAAAGAAAGCCAAGGAGGTCCTGGAGCGCACGGGCGCACAAGATGTTTCCTCTACAGGCGAAGCCGCTTCCGAAAAGGGTGACAAAGACCGCGCTCGCCAAGTTGCATGAGACGCTTAGCGTGAAAGCACTGGACTGGAGCCTGGCCGGATGGTCGGGCTCCACGTCACTCGATCGCGCCTAAGTTAGGCAGACAAATCGGACCGCAACCGTAATTCCGGAGGAAACATGCCAAACGAAAGCTTCAAGAAACTCTATGTTGATGAACTGAAAGACTTGTACAGCTCCGAAAATCAACTGGTCAAAGCACTTCCCAAAATGGCCAAAGCCGCTGTTTCCGAAGAGCTGCGCGAAGGCTTTGAATCGCATCTGGAACAGACCAAGGGCCACGTTCAACGACTTGAGACCATCTTCCAATCTTTGCATGAGAGTCCCAAGGGGAAGAAATGTGCGGCCATGGAAGGTCTGATTAAAGAAGGGTCCGAGGTCATGGAAGAAGCCTTCGAGAACGCGGTGTTGGACGCGGCACTAATCGGCGCTGCCCAACGCGTTGAACACTATGAGATTGCGGCCTACGGGACGGTCTGCGAATTTGCCAAAGTTCTCGGAGAAACGAAACACGCTTCCTTACTGGAAAAGACACTGGAAGAAGAGAGGCAAACTGACGAGAAGCTCACCAAACTTGCCAAAGAGATCAACGCACACGCCAATGGAGCCGGGTCTCCAAAAGAACTCGATGAAGCCAAGACGGGTCAGAGGACGCCAAAGCGTGCTGCCTAGTCGCAGGTTTGCGGAGGCCGACATCTGTCGGCCTTCGCCATCCTCGCCCGTATGATAAAGTCCAATGAAAGACAGCAGCGATATTTGCCCGCCACGGCGCCGGCAGGCTGTACTGACCGAGCGGCGGCGGCTGAAGATGGCCTGCTCAGCGCATTCCTATGTTCGCGGGAGCACCGTTAAGTTTTACGAATGGCTGGGTTCGTCTATAGCGCGGTCTCTGCCCCAGGGTCCGCCCGTCTGGATTTGCGGCGATTGCCGTCTGGGAAACTTGGGTCCTGTGGCCGACGCCAAGGGCCGAGTGAAGATTGCTATCAGGGACCTGGACCAGACGGTTATAGGAAATCCTGCCCACGACCTCATTCGCCTCGGGCTCTCGCTGGCAAATGCTATTCGGGGATCGGATTTGCCGGGGGTGACGACCGCGCTCATGCTGGAACAAATGATGGAAGGATATGAGGGCGCGTTGGCCAATCCGGGTACAAATCCAAGAAAATCTGCAGCGCCTGCATCTGTGCGGCGGGTGCTGAAACGCGCTTTGAAGCGGCGTTGGCGTCATCTGGCAGGAGAGCGCATTGAAGACGTGAGGCCCGAGATTCCGATGGGCAAACGCTTCTGGCCTGTTACCGCCGCTGAAAGCAAAGAGATTCAACGAATATTCAAACTTCCAGAAGTGCGCGACCTGATCACGTCCCTTAAGAATCGCGACGAGGATGACGAGGTGGAAGTAGTCGATGCCGCCTACTGGATGAAGGGGTGCAGCTCTCTCGGTCGACTGCGGTTTGCTGTCCTACTGGGCATCGGTAAAAAGAAAAAAAACAGTGGGGGCTTTTGTTTGGTCGATATCGAGGAGGCCGTTCCGGCAGAAGCACCGCATTCGGCTAAAGCGCCTATGCCACGGGATTGTGCAAAGCGGGTCGTCGAAGGCGCGCGAAAACTATCGCCGTTCCTCGGACGGCGCATGCTGGCAAGGGCATTTTTCCGGGACGCCCGCCGATCTTCGTGAACTGCTCCCGCAAGACCTCAAACTGGAAATGGATCAACTCACCCGCGAAGAGGCGATAGGCGCGGCGCGGTTCCTGGCATCCGTCGTTGGGGCGGCTCACGCGCAACAAATGGACAGGAAAGCCCGAAAAAAATGGCAGATGGTCCTGCAACAGAATCGCAGCAAAAAGCTCGACGCGCCGTCATGGCTGTGGACCAGCGTTGTTCAATTGGTCGCCAAGCATGAATCCGCTTATTTGGAACATTGCCGGCAATATGCACTGAATGGCGCGCAGAGCCGATGAGTCAAGATCCCGAATTTCCGTTCTATCAAGCTAGCCGAAAACAGAACGCCGTTTCCGCGGACGCGCGCCACAAATAGCAAGCGCAGTTTTCTGGCGGGTGCGGGCTTCCGGAATTCTCCGGCCGGTGTCGTCAACTTGGCTTCGGCGAGTGCCAGACGCACCGTATGCAAACTGTGGCCCCGAAAGAAGAAGTGTGAGGGTGCACAGGTCGAGTCGTCGGTGCAGTTTCGACAGGGTCGTTTGAACTGAGCCGCTGGCGTTTGCGGCGGGCTATGGGATTTCAAATACATCCGTGCTGGTTGCAGGGCGTCTCTAAAGCAAGCGTAACGCTAAACCGCCTACGCTGGACCACAGCGGATTCGAACACTGGAAAAGGGGAATGGACAATTCATTGCCCCGGCATTTTTCTAGGCGGGCCCGAGCATACAGAGAGGTATATAGTGGATCGAGGCAAGTAGGAAATCCCGACTTATGATATTTCGCCGATTGCTGAAATCATCTGTGCTCTGCTCAGTGACGGTACTCTTGGGCCTCGCGCAACTCTGTCGGGCGCAGAATGTCTCTGGAAACCAAGTCTGGAGCGCAAGCAGCCAGCAGGAGGCCCCGAACGGAGGGGTGAATCCCACCCGCACGAGTGAAACTCATACGGTAGTTGACGGTCGACTTGTCGATAAGACGTTGGTCGAAGGCTTGGGCCCTGACGGGCAGTACGTTCTCTACTCAGAGACCGACAAGGAGTCTGTGCATGTTAACGATACGACAGTGCGGAACATCGAGCGGTCGTTCGCCCGGGGGCCGGATGGTGAGCGAACTCTGATTCAGGAGAGGCAAGAAGAGTCGCGCAGCCTTCCTGGCGGCGAAGAGAAAGTGGTTCGCACGATCTCCAATCCTGACGCTAACGGGGCACTGCAGGTAGTGCAGCGCGAATTGGAGGATTCGAAGCCGCTGAGCCCTGGTGTGCGGGAGACGACTACCACCGTGCTCGCTCCTGACGTGAATGGAGGTCTTGCTCCAGCGGTGCAGATCGTAGAACGAAAGACGCAAAGCGGCGACGGTACGACCGATTTCAAGAAAACTACCCAACTCTCCGATGGGGCCGGGCACTGGCAGCTCAGCGAGGTCAGAGAAGGAACCAGCAAAGAAGAAAACGGCCAGATTCGCAGCAAAGACGAGCGTGTACTCCGGCCCGACTCGAACGGCAATCTCGCGGTCGTCGAGCGCACGGTCGGCAAACAGACGGACGCCGGACCGGGAGAGAAACGCGACACAATCGACAAGTACTCGACGAACGTCCCGGGCCAAGCCGGCAACGATAGCCTGCAGCTTGTCCAACGCGAGATCACGGTGCAGCAGAATACCGCCGCAGGCGCTCATAGCACCACTCGGCAAATCGAGCAGGCGAATCCTGGCGATCCCAGCGACGGTCTCCGCGTCACGGAGGAAACAATCAACATCGTGAAACCAGGCGGGAGCGGGGCCGCCTACGAGAAGCGCACGATCCTCACCCCTGATTCCGATGGCCGGCTCGGTGAAGTTTGGGTTGACGTAGGCAAAACCAGCAACCCTTCGGTCATTCAGGTGGACACGCGCCCTCCCGCAAAGCCTCAGTAGGTTGATCCACAGCCTTTACGTCGAGCCACCCTGTCGTCGGCGCGGCATCGGTCGACGACTCACAGAAACCATCATTACCTGGTGCCGCAACCGGGGATTTGAATGGGTGTATCGGCACGCGAGCAGTGCGGCAATAACTGAGGATCCAGCGACGTGTTCGCCAGTAACAGTTCGCTCGCGATCTGTGACCTCCTCGGAAGCTGTAGCTCGAAGCCCTCGATACCAGAGAATTCCGAGCTACCCTTCGAAGCTTCCGACTTAAGCTACTTGTTCTCGAAAGCTATTCTCATCCGCGGAAGGTCCGTAAATCGCGGGAACCGATGCGTTCAACAATCGCAAATAGACAGTCAGTTGTCCGCGATGATGGGCGGCATGGTTGAAGACTGAATCGCGAATGACCACGTATCGTGGTTCGTCCATCACCGCCTGGCCGTTCACCAGTAACTTCCAGTGGGTCGTGAGATGTTCATCTGTGGTCTTGTTCAGCGCCTCGCGCGCTTGGGCCACATTTTTCTCCAGCAGTTCCACCAGTTCACGACGTGAATTCCACTCGGGTAGCTTCGGCATCGGCTTTCCACCCGGGGCTAAGTCTAGTTCACCCTGATTGATCGCCATGGCGATCCACGACGGCATATCCGCCACAAGCCGCGCCAAGTAGCCGAGCGGCATCGATTTCTCGTGCGGCTTCCAATGGTTCTTGCCCTCAGGTACTCGCTCGATCACATGCCGGCTGCCTTCCGTCTCGCGTTCCAGTTCATCCAGAAAAAGCTCCGTAATTTTCATGAATCCTCCGTTAGGGGCTACTTCCCATCGCGCAAACGCGATCAGAATAAAATGCTATATATGACAAGTGGTGTCATAATTCGAGGGATATATTTTCGACAACGGCTTTGAGGCCAATTCTCACAGCCAAAAAAAGTCAGCCCTCGGATAGAAGTTTAGGGTCTTCGATGCGAGCCGACCGCCTTCTCTCGGAAGTCCTGTTGCTGCAGGCCCATGGACGGCTTACGGGCAAACAGATCGCCACCAAGCTCGGAGTGTCTGAGCGTACTGTCCATCGTGACATGGACGCGTTGAGCGCCGCGCGCGTGCCGGTGTTCGCCCTACGCGGCTCCCGGGGTGGCTGGCAACTGGACGAAGACTGGCGCACTGAAGTTCCGGCGCTCGAGGAGACAGAACTGCGCGCATTGCTTATGGCGCAACCCCGCGTCATTGGCGACTCGCGTCTGGCCAGCGCCGCCGAACGTGCTCTCGACAAGCTCATGGCGGCATTGCCAGGATCTCTCCGTGAGCAGGCTGTTTCGATGCGTCAACGGCTTTTTGTGGACACCGCCGGATGGCGCGGTACCGCTGGAGACCTCTCTGTACTGCCGACCGTGCAGGAAGCGGTCGCTCACGATCGCAAACTCGAAATTTACTACAGACCCGCTGGTCGCGAATCCGGCCGCCGGGTTGTCGACCCTCTTGGCTTGGTAGCAAAAGGCACCGCCTGGTACCTCGTAGCGAACACGCCTCGAGGTTTTCGCACCTATCGCGTATCGCGGATCGAGAACGCAACCGTTCTCGATAAGGCTAGCAAACGCCCCGCGGATTTCGACCTGGCAGACTATTGGCGATCATCCACCCAGCAGTTTCAGGAGGGATGGTCGCGTCTGAGCGCGACGCTGCGCCTTGAACCCCGCGTCGCTCAGTGGGTACGAACCTGGGTGACAGCTGTGGTCACACGGGATGCAGAAAACGATCCTGATAACTGGGTCACTGTCAAAGTGCAATTCGACCATGAAGACGAAGCCGGCTTCATGGTGCTTGGCCTAGGTTCGCGGGTAGAAGTGATTGAACCATCGACATTGCGCGATCGGATTCGAGCGGAGGTGGCAAAAGTAGCGTCGCGGATACTCTGAAGAAATCTATCGCGCGAAAGACAGGTCGGAACGGCTTAGCTAGAGCCCCTCGAACCTATGTTTCAGCTGGATTTGAGGTTCGACAGGCGCGGCCACGGGAGTGTCGCGGGAGTCGCGCAAACGCTCGGTCCGCATAAAACCGCATCATGATCAGCTGTCCTCCGAGAAGCGAAATCCAGCGCAGCATGGTAAGTAACTTCTCCTTCTAACATGCTTTTACTAAATCTCACCTGCTAATCTCAGTTGACTTTTTCAACACCCACGCCGGATAGCAGCAGTTGACAATTCTTGTGCAAGCAGGTCAGGCACAATTGGAAGATCGCCACGCTGCTATTGCAACTTCGCGTACTCGGCCTTGGCTTGCTTCAAGATGGGGATGTCGGGGGTCGGCGTCTTTTCAGAGGGTGAGGAAATCTTTGTAGGCGGTGAGCGCCCGGACGCGGGCGGCGTCGGCGTCGGCGCCTTGTGAAGTTCTCGCCCGCACGGCATTGCCACGCGCCACTCCCAGATGCGCCAATGCTTCTGTCCAACAGTTCCAGACGATGCCGCTGTGGTCGAGAATCCTCTGAAACTCGACCGCGGCAGAAGCGTCCACATCCACTCTCCGTGTAGTACAGCATTTTGCGCTCGACTTCGGAGAGCGGGATGTTCTCCCGCTGCGATTCCTCGACAATCTGGGAAATGAGGAACTCTTTGGCTACCCGTCCCCTGTGGAATGCCTTCCTGTGGCGGATTTTACTCCTGTTCCAAGTGGACGGTGCAGCATGGTTGACGTAACTTCCCCATAGCGCGCGTTGACTGATTCTGTGATACTCGTCGGACCGGGATCGGGCAGATCGAAGGCCACGGTCTCAGCCCACATGAAAGCCGCCGTTTACACCAGGGTCAAGACCGGAAAGATCCTCGAAATGAAGGACCTTGAACAGCCGGTTCCGAAGAACAACGAAGTCGTCATACGGGTTCGCGCCGCTTCCGTCAATCCTCTGGACTGGCGCATGAAGAGCCAACGGCCCGGCGTCGATGTCGCTGGTCAGGTAGCGGCGGTCGGAGGAGCTGTCAGGCAGTTCAAGCTCGGTGATGCCGTGTTCGGCCTCTGCAAAGGGGCCTTTGCTGAATACGCGTGTGCTCTTGAAGCCAAGTTGGTCAGGAAGCCGGAGAGCTTGAGCTTCGACCAAGCAGCAGCTGTGCCGGTTGCAGGGCTTACCGCGTTGCAGGGGCTCCGCGACAAAGGACACCTTCAGCCGGGGCAGAAGGTTTTGATCAACGGCGCGGCGGGAGGAATCGGCACCTTTGCGGTGCAGATCGCGAAGTCATTTGGGGCTAACGTAACTGGCGTGTGCAGCACGAAGAATGTCGAATTGGTGCGCTCGCTCGGTGCCGACCGGATCATTGACTATACCCGGGATGATTTCACTCAGGACAGCGAACGTTTCGACCTGCTTTTAGATAACGTCGGGAACCGCACATTGTCAGCGATGAAGCGGGTTTTGACTCCGAGCGGGAAGTGTGTCATGGCGGGAGCACCTAAGGAACTACGGGCGGTATTTATCCGATTGCTCAAAGCATTCGCGTGGTCGCTGTTCATCAGGCAGAAGTTCACATTCTTCATTGCTAAAATGAATAGAGACGACCTGACGACCCTTTGCGGACTTATCAAGGCTGGAAAGCTCACCCCGGAGATCGACCGATGCTATCCGCTGGATGAAACCGCCGATGCCCTCTCCTACGCAGAAGAAGGACACGCCCGAGCGAAAGTCGTCATTGCGACGGTCTCTCAGTCTTAATTGTCGCAAAATCGCTCATTGATAGCGGCGTTCGATTCGCGAGCTGGGTTTTGTCTTGATGCCAGTTTCAGTGGTGGAACCGAACAAGCACTGGGGACGGTGTCATAAACGCGTCCCCGCGGTCGTCATCGAATGCGTCGAGGCCGCCATTCTCGCAGCAAGCAAAGAGTCGCTCTACTCGTCTCGGGTACTGACTCGGCGAGGACAACGAGATCTACGGTTGACGAGTGCTCTTACGTCCCTCGATTCGCGCCCTCGCGCGACTGGTCCCCTGAGATTCGCCATGAGTTCCTCCTCAACGGGAATTGCAATTGATCGGCTCTGTTTCCTGAGAGGCTGGTACCATTTTCTTAAAGTGTCGCTGTGTATCGGGTATTGCCTGCTCGGAGGCAATTGGGGACTTGAACGAAATGAGGAGCTTCAGAAGTGCTGTCGGCACCCCTCACTCTCCTGGCGCACTTCGCCAAGGCTAAATTTCTCTGTTAGACTGGCGCGCATGAACGGAATCAGCCGAAGACAATTCCTTGAACACTGCGCGGGTGCGGCGGCGGGGGCTTGTCTTTTGCCGGAACTGACGCGCGCAGCGGCGAACTCAGAACCTTCTGTCAAGTTTCCTTCGGCGCCGCGAGAACGAGTTGCGGTGGCGGCGTATTCCTTTCGCGAATTCATCGTGGGGTGGACGGGATGGGACGGCCGGTCTCCCAGTCCGGTTCCGGCAGCGCAGCAAATGGAATTGAAGGACTTTGCAGCGCACGTGGCCGAGAAGTTCAATGTCCACAAGATTGAGCCGTGGAGCCGAATCTTTCCGTCGACCGATCCGAAATATCTCGATCAGTTCCGCAGCGCGGTTGAGAAAGCTCACTGTGCGGTGGTAGATATCGCGATGGACGGCCAACACAGCCCGTATGCCGCCGATGCGGCGGAGCGAGAAAGAGCGTTCGCATCGAGCAAGCAATGGATCGACGCCGGCGCGGCTCTCGGCTCCCCCAGCATTCGCACGCACGTTCAAGACGCCAAGGATTCGAAGCCGGACGTGGCGCGCACGGCCGATACTCTGTTGCGAGTGGCAGAGTATGCAGCGAAGAAGAATGTGGTGGTGCATTTGGAAAATGATGACCCAGTGAGCGAGGATCCATTTTTCATCGTGCAGGTGATCGAGACGGTGAATAGTCCCTGGCTGCGCGCCCTGCCCGATTTTGGCAACACGCTGTCGGCGCACGACGAGGATTACGCCTATCGTGCCATCGATGCGATGTTCGCGCATGCCTATGGCATCTGCCACGTGAAGGATGGCGAGGCCAACGGGGAAGGCAAGGCTGTGCACGTGGACATGCCGCGAACCTTCGGCATTTTGAAGAAGCGTGACTACAAGGGATATTGCTCGATCGAGTACGACGCGCCGGGCGATCCCTACAAACCGACGGCGGAGTTGGTGGAGAAGACGGTGAGATTTCTTTCCTAGGCAGCAGAGACCATGGCAGGTCGGAACCGGCGCCGGCGGCATGGCAATCAAGACCCTATCCGAGGCAGGACTGAAGGGTATGCGCGTTGAACGCGGGTCGACGGCTCGATCCGGGGAAAGACTTCCGCTACCACCGCACGCCGTGGGACATGAAGGTCCGCGGGCTCGATGATCCTAAGCTGCGCGGCGAATCTTTCGGGTACCTGGACAATGAGTACAACAAGGCCGCGTGGGACCACGAGATTCCGTTTAAGACCCGACCAGGCACTTGGCACGCTGCGAGTGCTTCTCAGTCATACTAAACGCACTCCACAATCACCTTAGCTGATACCTAATGTGTCACCCAATAATCGGCAATCCACCAATGCAGAAATTTCTCTACTCCCCCGAGCAAACAATGGAAAGAAAAACGAACCTGCGCTGTTTCGGCCAGAAAAGGCTATCCCTTGGCTGGACGAAGGGACTGAAGCCCCGAAGCCCCGAAGCCCCGGTTCAGGAAGACCAACGGAGGAGCGTTCTTGTCGCCAACCTAACGCTCACATAGTGGCCCCTGCCACCCCATTCAGAGCCGGAAGACTTTTCGGAACAGCGGCAGGTACTGCGGCCCGAAGATAGCAATGATGGTGGCGAAATAGCCGATTGCAACGGCTCCACTGCCCAACAGAATACCGATATCGGTTAGGCGTTTATTGCGCAGACGCAAATACGCCCAGAAGCAGAAAGTAATCATACCGAAGTGCCCCAGGGCAGCCGGAATCGCTATGATCGTGCCCGGATTAGCGACATGCCCGCCCGACATGATTACCCCGAACGTCTGCACGCCGTTTCGGATAAACGTGTTCACGAACAGGTTTATGTAATTCCAGAAAGCCGCGATGCCAATTCCCGCACCGTAAGCCCATTTCTGGTGTCGTAAAGCGCCCGCAATCACTGCGAGGTAGATGAAAGCTTGAAATGTGTGTAGAGCGCGAATTGCAGGTTCAAAGTAAGCGGATACCGCCAGCGCAAAGATGAATAACAGGCAGCTCGCTACAATCGCCCAATCCAGTTTGGTGCGCGTGCGCTGTGACCCGATTGGCCCGGTAGCTGCGGTTACATTCACGACTAGGACGCATTTCTATCATGGAAAACATGGTCCCGAAAAGTAGTTTTGGGAGCAGTTGTTACCTGCGGAACAGATACATGTGCAGAATTTGCATACAGCCGAGCCTTACCACCTAAATTATGCGCAGAATCCCGCCTGATCTGAGGTGGAGCCCCGGATCTCGCCCCGCGCCATTCTTGACCTTCGTTGCTTGATCGCCGATGGCTTCGTCGCTTTTCGCTAAGTGGCTCCTTTTT
>JBAUXO010000222.1:0-53948 GCA_049584315.1 Candidatus Sulfotelmatobacter sp.
CAACGGGCCTAAACGGTCGAGCAGTTGCTAAAACAGAGGTGTCGGCAGTGTGGGGGGGCTGGATGCCGGAAAATATTTCTGGCGCTCCGCCAGGGAGAAGTGTTTTTCACTTGACATCCCCTTTAATAGGATTGGATTAGGAGCGAGGGGAAACCGTGGACACTAAGCGGCGTGTTTTCAGTATCGCCGCAAGCGGATGGAACCGGGGATTCCGGCACACCCGATTGGACCCTGGCAGGAGTTTTCAGGCGTTCTCCTCGATCTCATGCCAGTTCCGAAAGATTCGGACCAGGATTGTGGAAGGCGGGTACCGACAACAAGCAGTTTGCAGAGCTCACAAGTTGCAGGTCGGGTGGCAAAGATTCGCCAAAGCTTCGAACCGCATCGGCTTGTCCGGGCGGGACGTACTTCGACAAAAGCAGGATGGTTTCTTCGCCAATCCCGAGCACCATCAAGCGGGAGATTGCCTGGTCGCGAATTGCCTCATCTATGTCACGCGAGCGATCGTCAGTGCGGCGGGCAATCAGTGCGATGGAGGAGACGATCGTCGCGAACGCAGAGAATTCCAGAAGGGCTTCCAGCCACTCGCCGGCAATTTCAGCCGCCACTACAGAGTGCTGTGGCCCATACAGCGGAATCCGAGCGCCCAGCCGGCCGAGCGCCCAGGGCCAAATGGTATCGCCAGGTTCTTTTCTGATCTTCGCCAATAGTTCCTGTCCAAGCGAGGCACGGGTGGTGCCTGACAAGTGCTCAAGACTCGCAACCAACCGCCACTCCTCGTAATCGAGTTGCCGGTTCAGGCGGCCCTTCTTTTTGTTACCAATACGCGTCTTATGCTTGCGATAGAGTGCCTGCTGTTCGCTGGCAGTGATGCCGCCCGAGATCCGGCGCAACAGCACCAGCAGTTCGGCGCGACATTGTAGGTCGTCGCCGAAGACGAGTTCGTTGGACGCGATGGTTCGCAGGCCATTCACCCGCACGTCATCCCCCGGTGCACCGAATCCGGGTCGCAAACAGAAGCCGGATAGACTGAGCCAACGCACCTCGTGGCGCGGAGACTTCTTGCGTCCAGCTGCAACTTCGAGGAGCGCATCGCCAAGCCGGCGAATGGCAGAGATAGGCCAGGACTCTCTCTTTGCGCCAAGCGCCACTTCCATTTGGCTGGTAAGCGTCTCGGGGGCCAGTGTGTCACCATTATCTGAGCCGCCAAATACACCGCGGATGAGTTGCAAAGCCGATTCGACCCCTAGATCGGAACTCGCGACCGCCGAAGAATGGGTTGGCACTGGTTGTGGTTTCGCCGTATCGAGTTGTTGTGCTTGTACCTCTTCGCCGCGCAGTTCGAATTGCAGCCGCCAGCGATGCGGCGTGTCCCGCGATTCACACCAGACTTCAAGCGTTCCAACCTCTGTGAAACGGGCTCTGAGACGCATAAATAGGTATACGTCGCGCATTTTCTTGCCATAGCGCAACAGGGTTACCAGTGGAGCGTGACGATGGAAATTCGCTTCGTCCAACGCAGCCACTTCGCCGTGCGCATGGTGTCCTGTGCGCGAACTGTACAGCGTGAACGACACCGGGCGATTCGCCAGCACCGTAAATTCGCGGTTTAGTAGAGGGAGAGTGGAGCCCTCTTCGATCCCGGCGGGCAAGACACAGATGCCTTGCAACCCGTCCTCGGAGCACCAGCCGATGTAGTAAGTACGCGCGCTGCCGGCTCGGATGCGCAAACCGGTGCCGCGGCGTACGCGACCGTAATAAGCAGCACCGCGAGCGACCGCACTCTCTACCGCACCTTCTACTTCGTCGTTGTTGAGGACCTTGGGCCGCCAGCCCGCTCGATCCCCATCAAACCAGAAGGAGATTGCCGCGATGATCCGCTCGCGCGTTACCGCTGGTACGCAGAAGCCGCCATTGAAGAGGACGGCGTTCGGTCGAGCCATCCGGTGGTTCGCCAGCAAACTGTTCCTGGTGACCGCCGCTTGCGTCAGGAATGCGGCAAGGTGTCTGGTGATGGCGGGATCGCTGGCGTAAGGCAAGCCAAGTTCGCGCAGCCCTCGTGACCGGCCATGCCTCGGCATCTCATCCGCCGCCGTGATCGGCAGGAAGCCCTCCGTCAGAACTTGCAAGACTTCCTCCCGCGTCAGTTCAGCGGTGACCGCCTGTCCAACGAGGGCACGACCGCTGCCCAAGACGGTGACCGGCACGCTCGACAGTTCCGAGGACCAGTCACTCAGCAGCCGCTCTTTTGCAGTACAGCAGGCTCGGCGTAAGGCGTAACGCTGTCGCAGCGTAAGCCTGATGTCGATGAGCTTCTTTTTCACGAGTTTCTCTTCTACTCTGCGGGCCAAGGCTAAATCGAGATTGTCGCCGCCGAGCAAAAGGTGCTCGCCGATGGCAGTTCGCTCAAATTGCAGCTCGCCATTGACCAAACGAGCGCTCACTAGACTGAAGTCGGTCGTGCCACCGCCGATGTCGCAGATCAGAATCAGTTCACCATCGCGGAGGTCTTCAGGGTACCCCTCTCCAGTCGGAGATGGGCGCGAGGACCGGCCACTTGCCGGATCATTTCGCTTTCTCGCGATCCAGGCATAAAACGCGGCTAACGGTTCTTCGAGCAGCGTGAGCTTGTGGAGGCCAGCACGGCGGGCCGCTTCGACCGTCAACTCACGCGCCTCCTCATCGAACGACGCGGGAACGGTCAGAACGATGTCCTGATTCTCAAAACGAGTTTCTGCCTCAGTCCCAATTGCACTGTTCCAGGCGTCGCGCAAATGCATGAGGTAGCGCGCGGACGCTTCGACGGGAGAAATCATCGGCTGAGGCGGTTCCGCTTGGGCCGGCAGGATCTTGGCGCGGCGATCCACTCCAGGATAGGAAAGCCAGGACTTGGCCGATGATACTTGGCGGCTCGGTACAAGCGCTCCCTGTTGACGCGCGAGCACACCTGTGACCATTGGCGGATTCTCATCCCAAGTGGCGCTCACGGCTGCGGCAGACAACTCATCTTCGGTGGGGAAGTAAAGAAAGGAAGGAAGTGCCGGAAGCGTGAGGACTTCCCCGTGCTCCACTAACTGCGGTACGGGGAACACATGAATAGGGGAGGCCGCATCAACAACTTCCTGACTATCGGCGTACGCCACGACAGAGTTCGTCGTGCCTAAATCGATGCCGATCAGATATCGGGAAAGCACCGACGACCTCACTTCCCGGTTTTCTCGCGAATGTTCAGCTCAAGCTTCCAGCGTTGCGCGCCGTCGCGAGATACGCACCAGACCTCGAGGGTTCCGAGTTCGGTGACCCGAGTCGCAAGCCGCACCGGTACGATCGCTCCCTGCTGGCCATCCAGTTGGAGCGTGACCTCAAGCGGGCTGAGTTCCTCGATGTCGGTACCCCAGTCTTCCAGCAGACTGCCGACATGATCCTGCTTACGCACGCTGGAACTCAGGAAACGAAACTCGACCGGTTCACCGACGACGAGGCCAAACTCTCGACCAGGAATCGCAGCTTCGGTGCCCTCCTCCATCCCAAACGGAACGACGCAGAGCGCCTTGAGCGGAGCCTCCATGCCGGGCACCGCCGGCATGGCGCTTTCAATTCCGATGTAGTAAGTACGCGAGGCGCCACTGCGTATACGTACGCCGCGGCCGCGACGCGCCTTACCGTAATAGGTTGCGCCTCGCGCGACGGCGTGCTCCAAGTCGGGAGCTTCGAGGATTTGTTCTGCCCCGAGCGCGTCGAATCCTTCTTTTCGCAACCAGCTGTTCAGCACCTCGACCACGCGGTCGCGCAGCAGCGCCGCCTTCATCACTCCGCCATTGAACAGGATGTGGGTGGGGCATGCCAGTCCGCTCGGGCCACGCCGGATGTCCGCTGCCTCAGGACTGTTGCGAACTTGCTCCGCCAGAAACCGCGCCAGGTGCTTGGTGATGGCTGGATCGGCCGCATATGGTAGGCCCAATTCCTGAAAGCCAACACGGCGTTGCCGCACCGGTAATTCGCCGCTCGCCACCTTGGGGAAAAATCCTTCGACTAGGATGCGGTCTAGGTCTTCGCGCACCAATTCCGTCTTGATCGTGCCGCCAATGAGCTTCGTCCCCTTGCCCAGCAAGGTGATTGGGCGCTTCTGCGTCTTGGGTGATTCGAACAGTTTTTCCTTCTCGATGCGACATTGATGCCACAGGCCGTGCAACTGCCAAGTATCGATGCGGTTGCCCAGGGCCTCAAGGCGCTGCTGGAGAACGCGCGCAAGTGCCAAATCCATGTTGTCGCCGCCCAGCAGGATGTGATCACCAACGGCAACGCGCTTTAGTGTCAGATCGCCGTTCTCTTCAGAAACCATGATGAGGCTAAGATCCGTGGTGCCGCCCCCGACGTCGCACACCAGAACGAGGTCGCCGACCTTGATGCGGTGCCGCCAGGCATCACCCTGGCTTTCAAGCCACGCATAAAAGGCCGCCAGCGGCTCTTCCAGTAAGGTGACGTGTGGATAACCGGCCTGTTCGGCGGCGCGCCTGGTCAACTCGCGGGCTTCTTCGTTGAACGAAGCTGGCACCGTGAGCAGTACGTCTTGCTCCGCCAGAGCGAGTTCCCCTTGCTCCCCAACTTCGCCGCTGTCCCACACGGTGCGCAAGTATTGCAAAAACTGCGACGACGCGTCGACTGGCGAGAGCTTGGGTACATCCTCGGACGCTTGCCAAGGCAAGATCGGCGCATTGCGATCCACCCCTGAGTAAGAGAGCCAGGACTTGGCCGAGGCAATCAGTCGGTTCGGGATCTCCGCGCCGCGTTTGCGTGCCAGTTCGCCGATCAAGAACTTCGGCTCGGGTTCCCACGGCAACATGAGGCTGCCCTTGGGAAAATCGAGCGCACCAGGAATATAGAGAAATGACGGCAGCAATGTGCGTTCTGCCACTTCGTTCGGATTCACCAGTTGCGGAATGCTGCGGACCTCGATAGGGCTTTGCTCTTCTGTGGCAGTTGCGCTGCAGCGTGCCAGCGCCGAATTTGTGGTCCCGAGATCGATGCCAACGATGTACTTGCCCGCCAATGAAAGTCTCCTTTATAAACCAATATGTACTGAACACATGGGGACGAGTCGCTATGAAAGTTCGACCTCAGCTGGCGCAACCACCATCCGGCCTGCGCTTTGGGGTAAAGGGGGAAGATTCACTTCCTTCACCCGCCAACCTTTGTGTCGTAATACTCCCCGAACTGGCGGCTCTCCCACCACTTTGCCGATCAGCCTGATAGCCACCAGGTTAAAACCCACCGGCACTGTGACCGGTTGATCCTCATCGGAGTTCAGAATCGGCTCCAGCTTTACATACTTGTCGAGGACTTGTCGGCAATTTTCGTGGATGGTTCGGACAGCCGCTCCAATCTGCGCGTCGGGATAGGCGGAGATGTTCTCCGCCAGAAAATCCACTAGCCGCCCATCGCGTTGCAGCAGCGCCAGCATCTGAATGGCGCGATCGAATGCTTCGGAGGGCGGTTGTTCAACTTCCTTCAGAGGGGAGGCGGAAGGTACAGCAGCTGTCTCTGTTTGCGGAGCCACACCAGAAGGCTTGACCAGCTTTTGTAGGATGTCGAGGGGAATGCCTCCGCGGAGTAGGATGGAAAAGAAACACCGAAAGGCAAAAGCTAAGCGTTGCCAGAATCCGTTCATACCCACTCCCCTGATCAGAAATCCAATAAACAGAAATCCGACGAATAGAATCGTTTATCGACGACACTTGCGCGCCGAGTTCGAAAATGATTCGAGCGCTTTGTATGCATCATACCAATACGGTCAGACGAGTCCTGATCGCGGGCGGCACCCGTGCACCCGCGTCGGGTTGGCAGTCCACCCCTCGTCAGGAGGATGGCGCTGGCCAACTTCCGGAAACCCTCGATCTCGACTTTAACAAGAACAACGGCGTCAACGACTGCCACAAATGGCAAGAGCGGCCGCCATTTTCCCCGGGGGATTGGCACCATGGTTGAGTGTGGGAAAGAACGAATTCTCAAAACGGCACCTCGTCCGGAATGTCGAAAAACGACGCGAGAAACAACAACCCGCTTTATTTCATTCGCTTAGAGTTAGTGTTGCAGAAGCCTGCTTTGTATACTGGCGGTATCTGCCTCTCCCCCGAGGCGGTTGCCACCTCTCCGCGGTCACCTCACTTACTGAGGGTTAAAGCAGTCCTGCACCTGCGACGAGAAACAAATCCCATAAAGCGAGCGGCTCTGTATAGCAGTGTCTTCACCGGCGACCAGAATCCGGAAGCGGAATTCGAACGCAACCTTATTATTACTATTATAGAGAGGGTTCGCGCCGGCCTCAGGCGTGCCCGGCTCGAGGGAATCGCCTTGGCGCACTATCTTTTCGGTAGAAAACGTTGGAACCGATGTCAGAGGAATCGATCCAGCGACATTGTCACCGCCCAATCCGAACGAATTGCTCACAAAAACTGCGGCCAATGCGACCCCCAGCGCAATCGGCATTCTCATTTTCTTGGGGTTCTTTTTTTCTCAGACTTTCCAGATTCGTCTTTCGCTGATTTTGCAACTCGGGCCATGTACGCCCGGCAGGTTGGTTGTTAATTACCGTAACGCCGGGATCGATGTCAATCACACGTCGTCGCTGGATCAGTTCTGGTTCAGCTAAACTGATGATCATGAGCGAACGTGTGGCAGGCAAAATTGGGATCGTCACGGGTGCAGGTAGCGGCATTGGACGTGCATGCGCGATAGCCTTGGCGCGAGAAGGTGCGCGGGTCGCGCTCGTCGGCAGAAGAAAGGATCGTGTTGAGGAAGTTGCTCACGAAATTGGCGATCGTGCCTTTGCAATCACCGCTGACATTTCCCAAACCGCAGCAATTGCCGGCTTGATAGAGGAGACGGTGAGCCGATTTGGTGGACTGAACTTTCTGTTGAACAACGCGGGGGTTCTCCATGTAGGGAACGCAGAGCAAATCACCGAAGATCAATGGGAGCAGACCTTTAATCTGAACGTTCGCGCGGTTTGGCTGCTCTCGCGGGCCTCGTTACCGCACATGAGAAACGCCGGTGGTGGTTCGATCATGAACGTCGCTTCCACGCTCGGAGTGGTTGGCGCTCGCAACCGCACGGCCTATGCTCCATCCAAGGGCGCAGTGATCCTGTTGACGAAAAGCATGGCCATCGATCACGGGCACGAAAATATCCGGGTCAACGCAATTTGTCCGTCATTCGTAGAGACCGAACTAACCGAGCGCATTCTCAGCCAAGCTTCCGATCCCGCGGCCGTTCGCCGTGAAAGAACGGCTGCACATCCCATCGGCAGGCTCGGTCGTCCCGAGGACATCGCAGGTTTAACGGTCTATCTCGCGAGCGATGAATCGTCCTGGGTAACCGGAGCAGTCTTGCCCGTGGATGGAGGCTATCTCGCGGCGTGAAGGATTGAAGTGTCCCGCTACTTGGCCAGTTGGCCTTACTTTGGGAGCAACAGGGTAGGCCTGAACACCAAGCCCAAAGCCGAGTTCCGATGACTGCGTTAATCGCCTGGCCCAACTTCGATCCTGGGAATGGAACAGAGGTCGATAATCAGGTGGCAGCCTGGCTGAAACGAGAACACCCAACTTGCACCGAGCGAACAAAACCGTTCAATGAACAGCGCGGATGGAAGCGTGGAGGGCGACTCGGCGGGAGAAGAAACCTTGTTCAACGAAAAAACAAAACAACCCACTTGACACCGACCGTCATTCTCATGAAAGCGACTACACCCATCGAGCGGACCGACAAGTTAATCGCGGCTTCCGTTCAATGGGTAGAGGCGATCGTGCGGAAAATTGACAGCGTCTTTTCGGAATAGCAAGCCGGCCTCGACTACGTCTCCGTATGCCAGGCCAAGGCGAAATGCCACCCCCAGTTGCCGACAACCCGGCGTTTCTCTTGGGGAAATCGCGGCCCCCTCAGCTCGGTGTTGGAAGGGCTAAACTCGAAATCCCTGTCCAACTTGATTGCTAATGCGAAATCTCCGGTTTCTTTCTGCTGAGTTCTAACAACCTTGCCGCGACCGCACAAGAAAGTGCCGGGTCGGGAACGTACAATTCCAACCGCCAGCTCTACGGCGGACCCCTCAGGAATCAGAAAAGCGCTGGAGAGCAAGATACCTGCGTGACCGATGTTCTCCGACAGTGCGTAGAGTTCCTTGTGGGCCAGCTTGAGTGAGACCGGCAGTTGGAGTTGGTAGCGAACACTGCTTCGTTGTGGACGTTGGGGGGAATCCATTGTGGTCATGGCTGTCTGAAAAGAATACGCCGAGGGACAACCCCACAAGGAGGTAACGATGGTGCACCGGGATGTGAAAAAAAGGCCGGTAATCAGACAGTAATCAGCCGACTAAACATCCGCAATCCTCATTTGCACTGTGAATGTGCGGCCAATTCTAGTAGGGCTCGCAAATCAGCTTGCAGAGGCACGGTTCGCAGTCATGTTGCCCGCTCCGAGGCTCCCATTCATTGACGGGTACCAAAGCGCAGCCTAACATTGGGCGCTAAAGGAGCGCCCTGTGATTGGTCAGGTTCTGGGTCATTGCCGCATCGTCGCCAAGATTGGAGAAGGGGGAATGGGGGTTGTCTATCGCGCCTACGATGAGGTGCTGCACCGCGACGTGGCCCTGAAAGTTGTGAAGAAGGATGCTCATCTGGATACACCATCGAGTCAGCGTCTACTCCACGAGGCACGCGCTTCTTCTGCTCTTGCTCATCCCAACATCTGCACCATTCACGAAGTTGGCGAGAATGAGGGTGAGCTCTACATCGTGATGGAACTGGTCGAGGGCAAGTCTCTGGCCGCCATGTGCACAGCTGTGGGACTGGCGCCAGAATCCGTCCTGCGATATGGCGTTCAGATCGCGAGCGCCCTTGCCCGGGCTCATGACCGCGGTATCGTTCATCGGGACCTGAAGACGGCGAATATCGTCATCAGTGCTGACGGTCTGGTCAAAGTCCTCGATTTCGGTTTAGCCAAACAGGTAGGTAGCAGCGTATTCGAGGGCCCTACCCGGTCCTTTGCGAGCATAGAAAACACGTCCAGCGTAAGTGGCACTTTGCCGTACATGGCTCCGGAAATCCTGCGTGGCGACGCGGCCGACTATCGCAGTGATCTGTGGGCGCTGGGAGTTGTGCTCTATGAAGCCGCTTCGGGACACCTGCCGTTTGGGGGACGCACTGGCTTTGAAATCAGCTCGGCGATCATGCGGGAAATCCCGAACCCGCTCGGCCCTCCCGTGCCGCCCGGGCTATGGGCCATTATTCAACGCTGCCTGACCAAGGAACCAATACAGCGTTATCAGCGCGCTGGTGAAGTTCAGGCCGCTCTGGAAGCCGTCCAGTCCGCTGGAATTGTTTCCGCCAGTCCTGGCCCCGATCCGGGACCGCCTAGAACTACAGTCTTGCACAGTGTGCGCCATGCTCACGTCCGGAAGGGAGACTTTCTTTTGTTGCTGGGAACAACCAAAGGAGCATTCATCCTTCGCTCGAACGCGCGGCGCAGCCGTTGGGAGGTCGGAGGCCCCTATTTCCACGGGCACAGTGTTTACGCGATGGCCTATGACAATCGCGGAGGACAACACCGCATATGGGCTTCGACGGCGAGTTATTGGGGAACCCTCCTGCGATCGAGCGACGATTTCGGGAAGAGCTGGACCAATCCGCAGCAGGCGCCCCTCCGATTTCCTGTCGATACCGGCGTTTCCTTGAAGAACATTTGGCAGATCACGCTGGGCCGGCCCGAGGAACCCGACGTACTCTATTGCGGTGTAGAGCCGGCTGCACTTTTCGAAACCCGCGACGCGGGAGGAACCTGGGCGCTGGTACGTGGGCTGTTTGATCATCCGCATCGTCCGCGCTGGATGCCGGGGAACGGCGGACTGGCATTGCACACCATTGTGCTCGACCCCGCCGACAACCAGCGCATGTATGTGGCCATCTCCGCGGGCGGGGTTTACCGGACAAACGATGGCGGACGTAACTGGACCGCGCAAAATCGGGGCATCCGCGCTATGACCATGCCGGAAAGGTATCCCGAATTCGGGCAATGCGTGCATAAGATTGTGATGCATCCCGCCCGCCCGGAGCGCCTCTTTCTGCAAAGTCATTGGGGATTGTACCGCTCGGACAAGTGTGCCGAAAACTGGCTCGATATTGCCAACGGATTGCCGTCGGATTTCGGTTTTGCGATGATCACGCACCCCAGAAATCCCGACTGCGTGTATATCGTTCCGGTTGAATCCGACGAGTTTCGCTGCGCCTGCGAGGGGCGACTGCGCGTCTATCGGACACGAAACGCTGGCGTCTCCTGGGAGCCTCTTTTTCGCGGCCTGCCACAAAAGCGTGCTTACGAAACTGTTCTGCGTGATGCCATCACTGCGGACGCATTCGACCCGGTCGGAATTTACTTCGGTACGCGGAGCGGACAGCTGTTTGGCTCGCGCGATGAAGGCAGGACGTGGCAAAAGATACTCGAAGGGTTGCCCTCTGTGGTCTGCGTACGCAATGCAGTCGTGGAGGATCCCTCGGGCGGTTTAGGGGCAAGGTTGCCTAATTCTGCGCCCACGCCTTCACATCCAACTAGATCTCGCTCGAGAAGCAAGACGCGGCGAGCGAAGAGGTGATCCATGCCGGTCACTTTTCACATTCCGGGGGCTTTGCGCGAATTTACCGGGGGATGCAGCAGAGTCCAGATCGAATCCTCGCCCGCAACTTTGGCCGACGCGCTCTTGGCCCTCTGGACGGTTTATCCGGGCGTTCGAGATCGCGTCGCAACGGAACAAGGGCAAGTGCGAGAACATATCAATATTTTCATTGGGAACGAAAATGTTCGATATACCGGCGGACTCGCGAGTCCCGTCCCGGCGGGATGCGAGATTTCGATCGTTGCCGCTGTCAGTGGTGGCTGAAAGAATTCCGGTGAATCGCAAGCACCGCGAGCCGGTTTCGTCTGCACGGAATGAACGCAAGCAACCGCTAACCGACCGAAGGCCACCCTTGGGCAAGATGATCCCATCGTCGGCAATCGTGCCTGGCCAATCGGAGGGCTCTGGGCGGACGCGGTGATTATGCAAATTGAAATGGAGTGCGAGAGCGTTGGTGAGGAGTGCCCGGGTGGTGTGGGGCAAGTAACGACGAGGATCGGGAAGCGTGAGAGCGGGGGAAAGGAGAGAACGTGGTCAAGCGCGCAAGCGATTCGGGATGAAGAATGTGGGGTCATGCGGCAGCCGTGATCGGGATCGGTGGGGAGGGAGAAGGATCTGAGCCGCGGTAAGTCTCTCGACGTCGATCATGGGGGCGCCACAATTGGGACAAGGCCAGTTCGGGCACGGTTGCTCAGCGGGCACTGGTCAGGAGCGGCGAGTCGGTATCCCGGCCTATCACGGCGACGCTGGAATTAAAAAGGGCAGACACGTCATCTTGTCTGCCCTGCGGACCAGGCGATACCCAAGTCAAAAATAGAACTTAAGAGCAAACATGAGGTTCCTGGGATCCTGACTGCCGGTGATGTTGCCGAACGTGGTAGCTGACGGGGCATAGTACATATTCGGCGCGGCCAGGTTGGGATGGTTGAATGCATTCAGGAAATCGGCACGAAACTGCAAGCGCTTCGACTCGCCGAAGAGGAAGTTCTTTTGCAGACTCAGATCCAAGTCCACATAGTGAGGCCCGATGACCGGGCCCTGCGCGGGGCAGGTGCCAAAGGTCCCGGGCGCCTCCGGTGTGAATGTGTTATTTGCATTCGAAAACCACTGGAATTGATAACCCGCTCCAGTGTTAACAATCTGGTGGGTGTACTGGACCGGACCATTGCAGTTCGGACGAGCGGAACCGGATCCGGCACCGTCATTGCCTGTGAAGGTCCCCGAGTTGTCGGGTCCGTAGACGGCCAGGGGGAATCCAGCGTGATAGGAAAATATTGGATCAATCGACCAGTTTCCAACCACCGCATTTGCTGCCGCAGGCAGATCATGGCCGAAGGATTTTCCTCGCCCCACGGGCAGTTCGTAAAGTAGATAGCCGCTCACGACTTGGTTGGAATCATAGTAGCAACGCGCCCAGTTCGATCCCGGATCATAGAGGTTCTGCCAATAGGGATACGAGCTTGTGGTCTCGGAATTCGTACTGTAGGTTCCATAGTACCCACTGTTGTTGGTCATGCATTTGCCCCAGGTGTAGGCAATCTGGCCCTCCAATCCTCTGCTGGCGTGCTTTTGTAATACTGCTTGCAAAGCGTCATAGCGCATGGTGCCGACCGATGCCGTATCGTAAGCGTCGGCGAAGCTGTTCGGACCATACCCGAGACTGTTTCCGCCAGAATCGACTCCGTTGAAACCGCCGATGAAGGGGGTGTTGTCGGTTCCCAATTGCAGTTGCCCGAGATCCAGCGGTACTACCAAGTGCGTAACCTTCTGACCAACATAACCAACCTGCATGGTGAGCATTTTTGTCACCTCACGCTGGATCGAAAGATTCCATTGTTCTCCGACCGCTGGCTGCACCACCGGATCCCAGGCGAACATCGTTGCTCCGACGACCGATTGGGGCTGCGGTGTGGCTCCGCCCGTAGCTCCCGCCTCTGTGGTATAAGGTGTAGCGCCTGGGGTGTAGTTGTTCGTTCCTCCGATCTGTGTTGGTGTGTATGGCGGATTACGCGGCAGGCGCAGATTGGTCCCCGTACCCTCCAGATAAGACGAGACGCTAAAAGCTCCACGGATAACGGTTTTTCTTTCAAGTACCGCTGGAGTCCAAGCGAATCCAATGCGGGGCTCAAACTCTCCCAGTCCATCATATTTGCTACTGTAGAGTCCTCTACCGAAGCCGTTCTTGCCGACAATGCCGGTGGGGACGGGGCTATTTCCGGGAAATTCCACGATGCCGGTCATCTTGTCGACATTCACCTGACGATTGTTGGTCTCGACCCAGGGAGTGCGTGCCTCATAGCGTAGTCCCAGATTCAAGGTTAGGCTATCGGCTACGTGCCAATCGTCCTGTGCAAAGCCAGCCAACAGCCAGTCCCTTTGATGGAAACCGCCACCCACTTCCCCTCGAGCCACGGAATCGGGCAAGCCCAGAGCAAAGCTCGCTCCCGCATCTCCGCCAGATTGTCCATCGCCTGCTTCAGAGGTGTAGTTGTTGGTGAAGCCGATGTCGCCCAGTACTCCGGCATTGCCCGGATACGTAATATTCAAGCGGTATCGATTCATCTGGAATCCGAATTTTGTATTGTGGTGGCCGTGGCTCCACAGAAGATTGTCGGATACTTGCCAAACCGTGGAAGCGAACTTTTGGATGATCGCGCCGTTGCCCAAACTGGAGTAATTGCCGATGCCGTTTCCGTTGCTGGCGGCACTGGTAAACGTGATACTAGGCAATCCACTGATGCCGCCTTCGGTCGTACCGGCGATACCACTTTGAGCGGCGAGCGCGCCGACGGACGAGGCAAAGGTCGTATTCGGGCCGTAAGGCAAGACGTAGTTCACGCCAATGCGAAAATCGTTGAGCAGTGACGAAGTGAAGGTGTGCGTCTCATCAAAAGCAGTGTTGTCGATGTGCGCTTCCGAACTCGAATTCCCACCGAGTAGGAAGGAAGTCGTTAAGGGATCAATTTCCTTGGCCCGGGAATAACGGGCGAAAAGGCGATCCTTGTCAGAGACGTTGAAGTCGACTTTGACGTCTTCCTGGTCGTCGTTGTTCTGGCTTCCATTAAGAACTACAGCGCTATTGGGCGCACCGGGAGTGGGTTGCGGATAGAGTGACGAAGCCATGAGTACCTTGAAGGCGTTATCCAGCCGGTTGGAAGGAATAATGTTGCCCGGGAAAGGTACCGGGTTCCCCGATAGAACACACGGTGTGCCGCTGACTCCTGTACCCGGCGTACAGGGATCATAGATCTGCACGCCGTTGGGATTTGCAGCGGTGGGGGTCAGCAGGGCGCTAAAATCTCCTCCGCGTTCCGCCGTGGACAATACGGTAAGGCCGCCTGCCGCAGGCGGATGATCGAAGCGGGAGCCTTGATAATCACCGAAGAAGAACAGTTTGTTCTTGATGATGGGCCCGCCGATTGTGCCGCCAAACAGATTCCAGCGCATCTGTGCTTTCGGGAGACCGATCGTCCCTTGTGGATTGGGTAAGAATCCGTTTTGCCACGAGTTTGCATTGAATTTATCGTTGCGGATAAATTCAAAGACATCGCCGTGGAAGGTGTTGGTGCCCGATTTTATTGAGGCGCTCACCACCCCGCCTTGAAAATTGCCGAATTCCGCCGATGCGTTCTGGGTGATCACATTGAATTCTTGAATGGCGTCGGGCGATGGGGTGAAACCCACCGCGTTTTCCGAAGCCTGATTGTTATCCACGCCGTCGAGGACAAAATTATTCGACTCTTCGCGATTGCCATTGATATATGGGCGCCCGCCTCCATTGCCCGCTATCTGTTGCGAGGTTTGGGATCCAGTGTTCATGGTCTGCGGATCGATGGTAAGCGCCCCCGGACTAAGCAGGGTCAACTGCACGAAGTTACGCGAGGCGAGCGGTAGATTGTCGTTGGTCTTGGCATCGATCAGCGTTCCTACTTGCGCGCTATCCGTCTGCAAGTTCGGCACGGTATCGATAACTTCCACAACCTCGTTTACACCTCTGACCCGGAGTTTGAAGTTGAAGCGGGCGATTTGATCGAGCACCAACGGGACCGCGGACTGTTTAGCGGTTTGAAATCCAGCCGAGGTTACCGTGATTTCGTAGGTGCCAACCGGCACGCGCTGAAGATTGAAGACGCCGTCGGGATTAGTTTGCGTCGCGTAGTCGGTGCCGCGCTCCACATCGCGAGCCACCACCGAAGCGCCAACGACGGGAGCCCCCGAAGAATCGCTCACACTTCCAGTGATCGTAGCGGTGACTTCCTGCCCCCCAGCGGGGCTCACCGCGAAAAATGTGGTGAACAGGGTCGCGAACAGGGTTAGAGCGATTATCGAGGATGCCTTCGACTGTGTCATTTCCGTCTCCTTTTCATGCCTTCGCCTCGCGTGACTTTCAAGTCAATCTTCCCAACCACCAGCCAAACCACGATCCATTCCTGCCAAACGCCGCGGCGCCTTGCGCGGAAAATACGGACGCGCGAACCGTTCGCGCTCTACTCCTTCATGACTCCGTACTGAAAACGAGGAGGTAATTTCGCGCCAAACTTTTCCGCCATGGCAAGCGTCAGCGCCTGCGGCACGATCACGGAAGTAATTCCTTCCCACGGCTCCGGGACGGCGCCGATGGTTATCGGCAAGAATCTCTCTGACTTCTGCTGCGCTTCTTTCTGCCGGTCTTCGGTTCCAACCAAAATTACCTTGCCGCCGCGCGCGTGACACTCGTGGGCGAGTTCGACGCCTAAGCCGGCCGCGCGTCCCAGGGCGGAAATGATGGCGACGTGCGACCCATCGACGTCAAGCAGCGGCCCATGCCGAAACCCGCCTCCGGAATAAGCCGCAGCACGATGGCCGGTCATCTCGCGAATACACAGCGAACCCATGATGGCGCCACCGTATGCCGGTCCCCGGCCTACGAGCTCGATATTCGCCGCGCCGCGGCAAAATTTTTCCAGTTCTCCTCGTAGGCTAAATACCTTAGCGAGAGCGGCGGCGTAGGCCCCGCTCGCCCGTTCGGCATCTTCGCGCCATGCCCGGCCCAAAAGGTGGGAAGCGAGTACAATGCCCGCGGCCGTAGCGTTGGTAAAGGTCTTGGTTGCGTTGCCGTATTCTGGCCCGGCCAGGATCGGCAGCTTCACTTCGACCGATGACCAACATGTGCTTTTTTCGTTATTGCAAAGCAAGGCGAGCGGTAGCTTCGTACCGTTTCGGCAGAGCTGCACAAGTTCCGCGCTCTCTCCTGAGGTGGTCAACAAGATGGAAACAGCGGCCTGGTCCCATACCGGACGCGAGTAGTGCAGCCACTCACTGGCATCTGCCGCGAAAGCCAACCTGCCGCTCGACTGCAAGAAAGAGGAAGCGATCATCGAGGAGCAATAGGAGGCTCCCATTCCCACCAACATCACCGGCCCTGCGGAGAGCGCCATCCGTCCCAGTTGTTCTAGCGCTCCCCAGATCGGCTTGTCTTCCCGATAAGCCCGTAGCAGCTGGACAAGACGCTCCGGTTGTTCGCGACATTCCATTTCAAAAATGGATGTCATGCTGCGGGTCAGCATGTGGCTCGGCGGTTCTATTCCGGCGATCCAGCGCGACTCTTGGCCTGCCCGGCTTTCCATGGATTCCCTCGGTGAACAACGGACACCCTATGGACGATGTTTTTAATGAATCATTATAAACTATACAGTATGATGCTGGGTGAGGTAAATATGTGCCTGATCTTGGACTCTCTGCTCCGCCTCGGGTAAATCGCGGATTCCTGCTTCGCATTTCCTCGATCGCAGCCCTCGGTGGCGTGTTGTACGGCTACGACATGGGCATCATTGCCGCCGCCGCCATCTTCGTCAAACGCACATTCGCGCTTTCGACTTGGATGGAGGAGTTGGTCGTCAGCATCGTCCTGATCGGGGCCATGCTGGGAGCCATCGTGGGCGGGGCGGTCGCCGACCGTATCGGGCGCCGCGCCACCCTGGTGTGGGCGGGAGGTATTTTTATCGTCGGCTCCTTGCTGGCACCTCTGTCGGCCAACGTCTTCGTTCTGATCGTGGCCCGCGCGATCATCGGAATCGGAATCGGTTTCACCTCGGTGACCGCCCCGGTCTATGTTTCTGAATTGGCCCCGCCTCAGTCGCGCGGGATGCTTATCGGGCTATATCAGTTTGCGCTGACCGTTGGCATCGCGCTCGCGGACCTCGTGGGTTACTGGCTGGCTGCACAGCAGGCTTGGCGACTGATGTTTGGCCTGGCCGTGGTGCCGACTGTGGTTTTTTTGGCGGTAATCCTCACGGTTCCCGAGAGTCCCCGCTGGCTGTTTGCGCACGGCCGCCCGCAGGAGGCTTTGGCGGTACTCAGTATCTATACGGACACGGTTGGGGCGCAGCGATTTCTTGATGACATTGAGCAAGGACTGAAAACGCCTGTGGAACAACGCTGGAGCGCCCTGTGGAGTCCTACGGTCCGTGGCGCCCTTTTCATCGCAGTCGGGCTCACCGTCTTGCAACAGGTCACCGGTATCAACACCATCATCTACTATGGTCCGCAAATTTTTGAGCTGGCTGGGACCTCCTCGCACGCCAACGCTATCTTTGCGACCCTGATCGTGGCCGTGGTGAACGTGGTTGCGACGGTCGTGGGCATCGCTCTCGTTGACCGGATTGGGCGCAAACCTCTGCTCTACGCGGGCGTAACCGGCATGACCATCGCGCTCTTCGCTCTTTCTTTCGCGTTTGGACATCAAGCGGTGCTGGGTTCGTCGCTGGGCTCTATAGCGATCACATGTCTTGTGGTCTATATCGCGTGTTTTGCGTTCAGCCTGGGAGCGATCGCCTGGATCCTGGTTGCCGAAGTTTTTCCCTTGCGCGTTCGGGGTCGCGGCGTCGCGGCCGGAACATTGTTCTCAGGCGTTGCCAACTTCGCGGTCTCGCTAACCTTCTTAACCTTGATCAATATCCTGGGGAGTGCTGGCACATTCGCCCTTTACGGAACGCTTTGTATCGCCACCCTGGTATTTGTGCGCTTTGTTGTACCGGAAACTCGGGGCAAAGACCTGGAGAGCATCAGCCTTCCCCGGGAGAAGATGAACCGTCCGCTGCGAGCGTCTTCTTGAGGAGATTCCGGGAAGCAATCTCAGGATGGGTCGAGTCAATCACCCGCCACCAGGCCGATTTGAGAATCTGCCTGATTCAGCGCTAATCGAACCGCTCCGATCAACTGCGCATCCGGCCCCAGACTGCTAACGGTCAGCTTTGGCCGGGCGGGCTCGGAGTAAGCCTCGAGAAAGCGACGTGTCGAATCCAGCAACGGCTCGCTCATCCCTACTCCACCGCCCAACACGAACAGCGAGCAGTTGAGGACCAGAGAGATGTTGTACACCGCATAAGCCAGCATTTTTGCCGAGCGATTCAGAATCCGCTCCGCCAGTTGATCCCCGGCACGAGCCCGTTCAAAGATTTCTGTGGCGCTAAGGTCGCGGCTGACGGTCTCGCCCGTTCCGACACAGCCACGCAACCACTGTTGCTGGATGCCCTCGCCGCCGATTACGCTTTCAAGCGATCCCGGATCGCGCTCCCCGGCGGCCTCTTCCGGGCCGCCCGGAACATGCATGTAACCGATCTCCCCCGCCGTCCAATCCGCACCGTGGATCAGCCTGCCATTGGCGAATACGCCAGCGGCAATCCCAGTTCCGATCGCCAGAAACACGAAATTCCCGACGCCTCGGGCAGCTCCCCGCCAGTTTTCTCCGATGGCTGCCATTCTGACATCGTTCTCGACCGCAGCCGGAATGCGCAGGGCGCTCTCCAGCAAGCGTCGAAGACGGACATCCTTCCATCCTCTCAGATAGGATGTTGCCATCACCACCCCTGCGTCTCCGTCGGTAATGCCGGGTGCGCCAGCCGCTACAGCCAAGAGCGAACGCATGGGCAGGGAAGCACGCTGCAGCAGACACTTCACACCGCCGCGGATCTGTTCGATCACCATATCGGGAGAAGAAGTTTCCCGAGTGGATGCCGACCATTTGTCTAACACGGAACCGCTCATGTCGGCCAATGCAATTCGTAAATTGCTCGCGCCTATGTCTACGCCGACCACGTGCCCGTACCCTGCATTAATACCAAGGGCCCGGTTTCGCGAGCTGGCTCTCGATTTTCCGTTGGCCGTCCTTTCGAGCAAGCCTTTTGCAAGCAGAAAGGAAACCGCTGCCGAGAGTCGAGAGGTCGACAACCCCCGCTGCCGCCGCGAAATCTCGCTTGACTCGGAATCGGGTTCGCGGAGTTGGCGCAGCACCTCGCCAACGTCCATCTGCCTCAGCTCACGCCGCTGCTGCGCTCTTCCTGGGGAAGAGACGGCGGGACGCAGCTTCGACAGGGCTACCACGAGCGACTCACAGTACTAACTTACTGTTGTTTACTAAGTCCGTCAACGGAAATTCCGGGAACGGGACCTTGCTGCGCTCCCCAGAAAGTGGATCAACGTGGAGAAGCGGAGGTCCGCAAGAGTCCGAAAATAGCTGGGTCGAGCGCCGTATAAATTGCGCCCCACAACACCGCCGAAGAACCGAGCGCGCTCAGTCCTACCCGTACGATGGCGAACTCACTGCCCTTCAACAGTTCCTCTACCTCTTGCAACAGGCGCGGATGATTGCCCACCTCGCCTCCGAGCAGGATCACGCTGGGGTTGAGGATGAGGGCCAGGTCGAGAACAATGTCGGCCAACAGGTTGGCCCGTTGCCGGAGGAGGCGTTTGGCCTGCGCATTTCCCGCAGCCGCGAGATCGAAAACGTCAGCCGCACACTTCACCTTGGGAGAGGTACGGGATCGCCGCCGAATCGACTGCCAACTCTTCAAGATTCCCGCAGCCCCCAAAAGTTTTTCGAGCTTTCCGTATTTGTGGATGGCGGGGCGCTCCCTTGAAATGCTGGGCACTCGAAGGTATCCGATCTCTCCCGCCGTCCATTGCGATCCCCGGTAAATGCTTTCGTTCACAAAGATGCCGGCACCCACCCCCTCGCCGATGGTAATGAACACAAAATCCTTTTCTCCCTGCGCCGCTCCTCGGTAATATTCACCTTGGGCGGCGAGATTCGTATCATTCTCGATCGTGACGTTGCATTTAAACTCTTTCGCAAGCATGCCCCCCAAAGGCACATTGCTCCATCCCTTGAGCGCGCTCAGCGCACGTACGACCCCCTCCTGAACATTGACGATCGCGGGTACTCCTACGACGAGTCCCAGGAGTTGCTCCTCGGTTTGGTTCTGTTGGCGCAGCAGGTCGCGCACCATCCCGCTGATCCGCTCGCAGACTGCCGGAGGCGAGGAGAATGGCCTCCCCAGAGGGATCCTCGCTTTGCCAATCTCCCGCCCATCCAAATCCGCCAGCAGAAAGCCGAGGAAGTCAGGCCCAATCTCCACCCCCGCTATAGAACCTCGCTCTGCCCGGAAACGCAGTATGTCGGGCGGTCTTCCACCGGTCGAATCTCCTTCGCCGATAGGCTGAACCAGTCCCGCGAGCCCGAGGTGGGCAACCACGTTGGTCACCGACGGGGCGCTCAAACCGGAAGCGCGAACCAGATCGGCCTTCGAGCACGGACCCATCTCGCGAAGAAGTCTCAACAGAATTTGAGCGTTGGTTTGGCGGAGAAGGGGAGGCCTTCCGATCAGTACGCGTTCTATGGTCACCTTGCACTCACCGGCATCCTCGGTCTCGATGCGTCGTGAGTCATGGTAAGGCATTTTCCGATTCCTGCAAAAGCATCGGGCCAGACCCTGGCCCCGCCGCCGGGTGTGACTCTTCAGCCCAGGGTGATGTTTCGTTGTGCGCCACATTATAATGATTAATAACTAAGTGTGGAGTACAATGTGCGTGGCTTGCACGGCAGAACGTGATGAATGGACCGACGAAGCAAGCGCCCGCCGCGAAAAAAATCGCGGCGTCGATCCCTGGTTTGTTCTGGATCGACTGGGTTTTCAACCGAAACTCGAGCCCGATGTCATTGTCAAGACTGGTTTCGTGTTTTCCCGCTCCCCGTTGTTTGTGGGTAATGGTAGCTGTGGTTCTCGGTTTTTCCCCCCCCAGCATGGCGCAGAACTCCAAGCCTAAATTTAGGGTGGTTGCGCTGGCCGAGGCCGGTGGCATCCATCGGCCTTTCGTTGACGCAGCGAAGCTGTGGTTGCAAAAGCAGGCGGGCGACAACGCTTTTAGTGTGGATTACATCGAGGACACCGACCCGATTAACAACGAATTCCTGTCTCGCTATCAGTTATTTATACAGCTGAACTATCCGCCTTACGGATGGACTCCAACCGCGGTCGCTGCATTCACAAGATACATCGAGGAAGGCCGAGGCGGGTGGATCGGATTTCACCACGCGACCCTGCTCGGAGAATTTGACGGATACGCCATATGGCCGTGGTTTTTCCGGTTTATGGGCGGGATCAGATTTACCGATTACATCCCGAAGTTCGCCACCGCAACCGTAGTGGTGGAGGAGCCTTCGCACCCCGTGATGCAAAATGTGAGCGGATCCTTTGTCGTCGAGCAGGAAGAATGGTACACGTACGACAAATCCCCGCGTCCGAATGTTCGGGTGTTGGCGCGGGTCGATGAATCTACCTATTCGCCAGATACCAAAACCAAGATGGGAGATCACCCTGTCATCTGGACCAATGAGCATTACAAGGCGCGCAACGTCTATATCTTCATGGGGCACCATCCTGAATTGTTCCAGAACGTTGCCTTTACGACCATCTTTCGCAATGCGATCTTCTGGGCCGCCCGCCAATGAAGATGCGCTCGATTCGTCTCTTGATGATCTTGGCGCTTGTTTGCAGCGCGGCTGCGGGTTTCGCTCAAGAGACTGGTTTCAAGATGCTTGCGTTTTACTCCACGAACGTCGAACCCGATCACGTTCAGTTTGCCGAAGCCGCGCTGAAATTCCTGGCGGAGCGAGCCATCATCGACAACTTTACATTTGACCGGACAGACAATTGGGAGAACATGAATGATGCGTATTTAAAAGCGTACCAGGTGATTGTTTGGCTCAACGACGCGCCCACCAAGGCACCGCAAAGACTTGCGTTCCAGCGCTACATGGAAAATGGCGGGGCATGGTTGGGTTTTCACTTTGCCGGGTACAACGACAAAGATACAAACTGGCCTTGGTTCGTCGATTTCTTAGGAGGAGCAGTCTTTTACGCTAACAACTGGCCGCCGTTGCCGGCCAAGCTCGTCCTCGATGACCGCACTCATCCAGTCGCCAGGGATATCCCCGATGCCTACGAAGCACCGGCGAACGAATGGTACATTTGGAAACCCAGCCCCCGACGCAATAAAGATGTGCAGGTCCTAGTCACGCTTGATCCGTCCAATTATCCCCTTGGGCTGAAGGACGTTCTCACCGGTGGCGACCTCCCGGTGGTTTGGACAAACAAGAAATACAAAATGATTTACATGAATATGGGACATGGAGACAGGATTTTCAGCAGTCCCATTCAGAACCGGCTCATTGAAAACGCGGCGAATTGGCTGGGCATGGGATCTCCCAAGGCAGCTTTTCCAGCAGCGAGCGGAACCGGAACTAGTCCGTGGGCAGTTGTATTGAATCCGAAAACCCACAAGGTGTACGCGGTGCAGACGGCTGCTGGCACTGTAACTGTGCTGGATCATGCTGGCCACTTTCGCAGCGCGATAGGAGTGGGAACCGAGCCCGAAGCAATCGCCATCAATTCCGCCACCAACCGGGTCTACGTGGCGAACTCGGGGAGCGGCGAGGTAAGCGTGATCGATGGAGTGTCGGATCGCGTTGTTGCCACCGTCAACGTGGGAGATTTTCCCTATGCTATCGCGGTCAACCCGGCCACCAACAGGGTGTATATCTCCAAGACCTTCAGCAATAACATGACGGTGCTCGACGGGGCAACCAACGCGGTGAGTACTTTGAAGGTCGGGGTGCAGGCCGACGCTATTGCCATGAATTCGGCTACCAATCGGCTCTATCTGACCAGCTATGAGGCCAAGAACCTGACCATCATCGATGGCGCCAGCGATAGCACAACCAAGGTAGCCACGGATACCCATCTGTGGGGAATCGCGGCAAATTCTCGGGCCAACAAAATCTATTGGGCCAACGCGGGCCGCTCGAGTGTCACAGTGCTGGATGGCGCAACCAATGCGACGACGACGGTTGATACCGAGGACGTTCCTTGC
Source organism: Candidatus Sulfotelmatobacter sp. (assembly GCA_049584315.1). Lineage (GTDB taxonomy): Bacteria > Acidobacteriota > Terriglobia > Terriglobales > Acidobacteriaceae > Sulfotelmatobacter. The sequence goes on from JBAUXO010000222.1 coordinate 22,850, forward strand.
GCGCTCGCTGTGGACTCTTCTTCCGGCCGAGTCTATGCGGCCAACTATGCAAGCAATACGGTGACGGTAATTGATGGCGCCAGCAACTCGGTAGTTGCGACCGTGGGCGTGGGAACCCGGCCCCAGGCTTTAGGGGTTGACGCGGACACTCACAGAGTGTACGTCGCAAACACTCACGACAACACGGTGACTGTGATTGACGGAATCACAAATTCAGTGGTGGCGACCATAAAGGCTGGGAATGGGCCGTATGCGATTGCCGTGGACAGTGTAACCAACCTGGCCTTTGTAGCCAACATGGCTGGACCGAGTCCAACGGTGATCGATGGCCGAACGCTAACCGTATCTACCCCGGTGAGCCCGGCACCGTAGAGGATGGTGGTGTATGAGAATCGTGCGTTGGGGCGCTCTGGGTTTCGTGATTGCTTGCGGTGTGTGTGTTAGCCAGGCACAGGCTCCGGCACAGGCGAAGAAAAAACAGTTGCTGGTCATCGGCAAGGAAAAGGGATACCGGCACGGTCGACATATTGGAATTGAGAAGAACGATTCTGGCGGACTTACCGTCGGACTATGAAGGATTTAACCGGTATTGGCTCGATAAGTAGGAGATCCATGCAAATGAAATCTAGCCTGTCCTTACCCGTCCTGATATTTACCGTTTTGGCGACGACCGCAGCCTTGGCGGGAGACGCGATACCGAAGGCTGCCTGGCGCCGTCCACTCGGGCTTCCACTCGAGAAACCAGGAGTAACTCGGATTGCAGGCAATATTGATGACGGGTTTTGGCAAGGAGCGCCGGTGGGTGGCTTTGGTTCCGGCACATTTTCGCGCACCTATCGCGGAGACTTCGCCCGCTGGCACATGAAAGCAGGGGTGCACAAATATGCGCCAGTTTACGCCAATCAATTTGCCATGTTTCAGCAGGCTGAGGGCGAAGGTCAAGGCAGGGCTCGAGTCCTGATGACCGATCACCCCGCGGATGGCTCACTGGCAAGCTGGCAATGGGATTATCCGGTGGGCGCGGGGGAATACGCGGCGCTCTATCCTAAGTCGTGGTACGACTACCAATGGGACAAATTTCCCGCCCACGTCGTACTCGAACAATTCTCTCCCGTGTTGCCCAACAATTATCGCGAGTCAAGCTATCCAGTTGCGGTGTATCGCTGGCATGCGGAAAATGCTACCCAACACTCCGTAACCGTGTCTGTCCTTCTCTCATGGACGAACATGGTGGGCTGGTTCCGCACCTTTACTCGGGATTTTCAGGGCGCTCCCAGCCAGGGAAATCACAATCAATTCGTCAGCGAGAAGATCGGGGCGGCGGTGATGAAGGGAGTAGTTTTTCAGCGTAACCGCGCAGGCGCGGCCCCGCGCGAGGCGGACGGACAATTCGCGATTGCCGCCCTGGAGTCGCCGGGCGTCGAACTGAGTTACCAAACCACATTCCCGTCCGACGGAGATGGAAAAGCGATTTGGACGCACTTTGCCAAAGACGGCCGCCTGGCGAACAGTGATCTTTCCTGGGTGAGCGACGGTGAAAAGGTAGCGGGAGCGATCGCCGTGCGCTTCACCCTCCAGCCGGGAGAAAAAAAAGTGATTCCCATGGTGATTGCCTGGGACTTCCCGGTTGTGGAATTCGGCGAAGGCCGCCAGTGGAACCGCCGGTATACGGATTTTTATGGAACCGGCGGCAATAATGCCTGGGCAATTGCTCGCGACGGACTACGCAACGCTTCCGCCTGGAGCGATGCAATCGACCGATGGCAGGATCCCTATGTAAATGATAAAAGCAAGCCGTTATGGTATCGAGGCATGCTCTTCAATGAACTTTACACACTCACGGATGGAGGCTCGTTCTGGGGACGGCCGATCGGCAGCGACGCCAAAACTCCTCCTTCTTTTGCCTTACTGGAGTGCTTCGATTATGCGTATTACGGCACTTTGGATGTGCGATTTTATGCTTCGATGCCGCTGCTGAAGTTCTGGCCCGACATCGACAAGCAGGTGCTGCGGGAGTTCGCCGATACTGTTCCCCGGGAATGGCCGGAAAAGGGGCAATGGGTTTGGAAGTCGCAACTAACGGGCGAACCCAGCTTGCATCTGCGGAAAAAGAAAGGCGCGGTGCCGCACGATCTCGGCGTCCCCGAGGGAGATCCGTTTGTCGCCGTGAATGAACCCGGCTGGCAGGATACCAACGATTGGAAGGATCTGAATTCAAAATTTGTCTTGATGGTTTATCGCGACTATGTCCTGACCGGCAGCCAAGACACTGGCTTCCTTCGCCACATTTGGCCGGCCGTCGAGGTCGCCATGGTCTATTTGCGGCAATTCGATCACGGCGGTGGCATTCCCGAAAATGGCGGCTACCCTGATCAAACCTACGATTCGTGGGTGGTACGCGGGGTAAGTGCGTATTGCGGTGGCTTGTGGCTCTCGGCATTGCGCGCCACTGAGCAGATGGCGCGCAGGCTGGGCAAAAACGACGTGGCTGCGGAGTATCACGAATTATTCCTTAAGGCCCAGAAGACATATATTGGCCAACTTTGGAACGGAGAATACTTCCGCTATGACACGGATAGCCAATATCGCAACAGCGTCCAGGCCGATCAACTGGCCGGACAGTGGTATGCCAATCTGACCGGCTTGGGCGATTTAGTGCCCCGCGCAATGCAATTGGCGGCATCCAGAAAAATATTCGACTTCAACGTCATGAGATTTGGCGGCGGCGAAATGGGCGCGGCCAATGGCATGGCCGCGGATGGCTCAGTCATTCGCGACAACGAACAAGCGCCGGAAGTGTGGGTCGGAACCAGCTTTGGATTCGCCGCGCTCCTGCTGAGCGAAGGCATGCGCGACGAGGCGTACCGAACGGCCTGGGGGTTGTACCGCGTGATCTATGAGAGCAAGGGGTATTGGTTCCGTACTCCGGAAGCATGGGACGGGAACGGAAATTTTCGGGCGTCGATGTACATGCGTCCGGCTGCGGTTTGGGCGATGGAAATGATCTCGCAGCCACGTGTGGAAACGCTGCCGTCGGCGCCGCCTGCTGCAGAAAAAGACGATGCTGCGGGAAAATAGAGTTCTGCACCTCAATCGTTCATTCCTATTTGCCAGGGTCATCGCTCGGAGGGAAATATGGCGGCAAGTGTGTCGATCGGGTTAACGGAGTCTACGCGAACCTTGGCTGAAACCAAGACACAAGGGTTTGGTTTGAGAACGGCCCTGGTCGTCATCTGCCTGGGAGCGTCTCTTACCGCACAGCAAGCGGAGGAATCAGCCACTCCTCCCAAGCCGATGCAGGCGCGCTTTGAAGATGGCGCCGAATTTCGTTGGCTGAACAAGAGAGTCCTAGATTCGCGGGTTCTGGACAGCATGGAAGACCTTTCGTCGTGGTCGTTCGCGGGCGCGGGAGAGATGACGCTAACCGAAGATCACACGAAAGACGGAAAGCATGCCTTGCGAATCCGCTCGACTTCCAACATCGCCCAAGTTGGCAACGAGGGGGAGTGGGAAGACCTTGTAGCCACACGAAAATTTCCCGGCGAAGACTGGAGCGGATTTAACCGCATTTCTCTCTGGGTGTATCCCGACGTTGTTGGCGCCCCTGCGATTTCTTGTTCCCTCGTTCTCCACAACGATGGCGGGCACAAACTGCCAGATCGATATAACGAAGGCCGCGACGAGTCCATTATTCTCAAGAATCACATGTGGAACCAGATCGTGTGGGAAATCGCCCCACTCGATCGCGATCGGGTTACCGCCATTGATTTTGCATACAGCCTGCCCAAGAAATTTCCCGAGCCCGGCGACCGGACAATTCTTGACATCGATCGCCTCGAGTTACAGAGCGTTGTGGCCGATCACGTTGAGGGCTGGGACGTGGCCTCCGGAAAGATAGCGTTCAGCCACAGTGGATACACAACCGGTACATCGAAGTCCGCTATCGCCAGCGATCTGGCAGCTCGTGAGTTCTCGGTTGTCGATCAACAGACTGGCCAGGTCGTGCTCACCAAGCCGGTGGACGAGACAACTACTCCGCTTGGCAAGTATCAAACGCTCAACTTTTCAGAGCTCCGAGAGCCCGGCATCTACGCGATCAAGGCCGGCGATAGGCTGACCCGGTCGTTCCGCATTGGGGACGACGCATGGAATAGCAGCATCTGGAAGGCGATCAACTTCATGTACAGCGAGCGCTGTGGAACCGAAGTGCCTGGCATTCACGGCAGGTGTCATCAGGATATCTACACGCTTCACGGAGACCAGCGAATCGTAGTTAACGGCGGGTATCACGATGCCGGAGATCTCAGTGCGACCGGAAACACGCCTGGAATGGTCTACGCCACGCTTTCGCTCGCCGAACGTTTGAGACGGGAAGGCGAAGATCCAGCTCTCACGGCGCGATTGTTGGAAGAAGCGCGATGGGGCTTGAACTGGGTGCTGAAAACGCGCTTTGGAGACGGATACCGCAGCACCGGCCAATTAGTGAGTTACTGGACCGACGGAATCATGGGTACAGCGGACGATCGCTTCGGCCAGGCCGTCAACAATCCGGAATGGAACTTTCGGGTAAGCGGAGTAGAAGCGCTGGCGGCCCGGGTGTTGAAGGAAAGCGATCCGGAGCTGGCGAACCGCAGCCTGGCGATTGCTGAAGAAGACTGGAAGTTCGCAGTGGAGGGTTTGAAAACAGCTCCTCGGCTCGCCGAAGTTTACGGCGCACAGGACGAACTGGAGCGGCTATCGTTCGGCGTCGTCGCATCGGTTGAACTCTACCAGGTGACAGGAGACCAACGCTACGCCGATGAAGCAGTCACTTTGGGCGACCTGGTGTTGGCATCGCAAGAGCGGAAGCTACAACCTTGGACGATTCCGCTGACTGGTTACTTTTATACCGGTCCGAAGCGAGAGAATCTTTTTCATCGTTTTCATATCGGGCAGGAGCAGGAACCTATCATGGCTCTGATCCGCCTGTGTGAGGCCCTTCCGGATCACGCCAAATGGATGAAATGGTACTCGGCTGTGGTTTTGCACTCGGAGTACTATCTCAAACCGGCATCGGCCGTCGATGAGCCGTATGGGGTTTTACCGGCCGCAGTGTATCGCGAGAGCGAAGCACGCCTGATTCCTGAATCGAGAGATTGGACTCCTCTGCGCGCGGCTGATCGTGACGCTTATTTGCAGGAAGTACGACGTGGAATTCCGCTCGGCGAGGGAAACTATCTGCGCCGGTTTCCGGTTTGGTTTGACTTTCGCGGCAACTCCAGCGTTCTGTTGTCGCAAGCCAAAGCGCTCTCGGCCGCGGGACAGTTACGAGGCAATCTTCAGGCTGAAGACCTGGCTCAGAAGCAGGCGCAATGGCTAGTCGGGCTGAATCCCTTCTCTGCCAGCGTAATGTATGGCGAAGGTTATGACTGGACTCCGCTCTACAGCGTGCGCTCAGGCCAGATGGTGGGTGCGCTTCCGGTCGGGATTGAAACCAAGGGCTTCGCCGACGCCCCCTACTGGCCCACACAGATTTGCTGGACGTACAAAGAAGTTTGGACTCAACCGGTAGGTCAGTGGATATGGCTGATGCAAGACATCGCCGTCGCTGCCGCGGTCCGCGGGAGGGTTGACCCGGCGCGCCACGAACCGGTGGAATTCCGGGAACAAGCGAGCGGCCAGCTTACCCGCGTGGCCTCGATCGCGAGGGATGGGGAATTCGACCTTCATTTACCTGAAGGTCACTACGATGTGCGTCAGGGGGCAGCTCACACGACCATCACGGTCCTGCCGGGTGGACTCTACCATCTCGATTTGCGCCGGGAACACGTCCTCGACTTCAAAGTTGTGTCTCAAGATTTAGGTCACAATAAAGTCGTCGTGCGGGTTTCCGCTGAAGGCGCCGGCAGTCACACGTTTGCCATTCGCGCCGACAATCTCATCCTGCACGAACCGGCACTGCAAAACATCGATCTGACCTCGGGAAATGTGCAAGAACTTATCTGGCATGCCGATGTCGTGTCCCAGGAAACGCCTTGGGTGGCCGTGCTAATTCCGGACGGCAGCCTAAGTGACCGCCGCGAAATCACCGGAACGGAAAAACGGTGAAGCGAGTTGACTTTGAAGACACTGCCCGCTTCGCGCTTTCTGCCATGAGACGGTTCGTTGTGATTCTGCCTCGGCCATAACCAGTGGGTCCGTGATCGAGATCATGAGCGCTTGTGATCGTGCCGGTCCACCGGGGCGCGCCGCTAAGACAACAGCCTCCCTATGGCGTTTCAGCACCGCGCGGATGACCCCGCCAATTAACATCCTTCATCCCACTGGTTGCTGACCATCAAGGTCTTGTGGAGGATAGCCAAGTCTCCAGGCGATCTGCGTAGGTTCGGCTGGAGCGATGCTCCGAGCCGTCGGACAGCTTTACAAAATACTCTCGATTGTCGATAGCTCGAAGTTCCCGAATGCACCTGACACGAAGGATCCGAGAGCGATGAATGCGAAGAAACTGCGTGGGATCGAGTTTCTCTTCCAGAGAATTCATGGTCTCACGCAGCAAATGACACCGCCCACCACTGTGTAATTCCGCGTAATCTCCCGCTGCCGCAATCCATTCGATGTCCTCGGTAAGCACAACCTGAATCCTGGAACCGATTCGTACGGGAAAACGCGATGGGTACCTCAGGGATTCATGCTGGAGCATCTGCAGGATTCGTTCCGCCATATGAACCTTCGAGCCAGCATCTCCCACCTGCCGGGCTCTTTCGACAGCGGCGCCGAAGCGTTCGTCGTCGACAGGCTTGAGAAGGTAGTCCAACGCGTGCACCTCGAACGCGCGCAACGCGTGCTGCTCGTAAGCGGTAAGAAAAATGACGGAGGGCAGATTTTCCCGCGGCAAAGCCCTCAACACCTCAAATCCATCCATGCCCGGCATTTGCACATCGAGAAAGACCACGTCCGGAGAGAGCTGAAGAATCTTCTCGACCGCAGACCCGCCGTCTCCGCACTCGCCGACAATTTCGACATCTTTGAACTTTTGCAGACGCAGCCTGACGCCGCGCCGTGCCAGAGGCTCATCATCCACAATTACTGCGCGCACGCTGCTTCCTCTACGTTTTGGGAGACTCTTCGAAAAGGTAACTCGATGATGACCCGACAACCGCCTGCTTCCGGCCATTGCAAGGTGAAGTGATGGTCATCACCGTAGAGCGTCTTCAGTCGTTCGGCGGTGTTTCTCAGGCCGATTCCATTCCCATTTTCATTTTGTTTTTCACCACCTCGCGGCCCTGAATTCTCGACAACAATCTGCAATCGGTCAACGCAAAGCGCACTCGCGATCCTGATGCCTCCCCCTTTGACCAGTGGCACTACGCCGTGGCGGACGGCGTTCTCCACCAGCGGCTGCAGCAACATGCTGGGTACCAGTGCATCCAGAGTTTCGGAAGGAATGGCCAAATCGATCTGCAAACGCTCTCCCAGCCGGGTCTGTTCGATGGCGAGATACCGTCGGGTAAGCTCCATCTCCTGAGAAAGGGTTACCTCCGGCATCACTTCGTTGTCCAGGCTGGTGCGCAAGAGCTCCCCGATCTGCGCCAGCATCCGGGTGGCGGCGGGAGCGTTCCCATCGAGAACGAGCGTCGAAACCGCATTCAGCGAATTAAACAGAAAGTGCGGATTCAGCTGATAACGCAAAGCGCTGAGCCGGGCATCACGGGCCTCGGTTTCGGCACGCAGCAGGCGTTCTCTTTCCTGGGCCGATTGCTGCCATTGCTTGATGCTGAAGTACAGAGTGCACCACAGAAAAAGAACGACCGCAAATTGCACCGAGTTTCCCGCCAGATCCTTCCAATCTATTCCTCGGAAGCCTAACAACGCGATTTCGGCCGCGAACGCCCCCACGGTTCCTACTGCCAGAGACCACACCGAGGCCCTCAGCTCTAAAGCCAGCCAGGGAAGCGAACGCCGCAGCAGCGATCGGCAAACGGGATGCAGAACGCAACTGCCAAGAAACATGAACACAACCCCGACGGTTTCGTCGCGCAGCGTTCCGGGCCGGGTTATTTCAGGGATGCATGCGACCAGCACCAGCACGTAAAGGCAGGCCCATCCCATCGCCTGAAGCCGCCCGAACGATGGGAAGTGCATTTCGTGGTCATTTGCCATGAGCAGCATTCTAGCGCAGGAGTGCTATGGCTCAGCCTCGGTCCGTCGCTCCAAACCGGCAGCTCGCCGCATCGCTCCTGCAGCCCGCGGAGAAGTCAACCCGCCGGCCCCAATCTGCGGTAGTTTCCTTTGAAAAGGAGCTGGGTCAATGAAGAGGGCGGCAAGAATGATCGCGTCAACGCGAAATGCACTTAGATATTTTTCGGGCAGAAGGCCTGCGAAAACAGTTCTGTCGCTTATCGCAGGAGCGCTCTTCGGCACCCTGACAGTAGCTCAACCAGCGGCCCAAGCTCTGCCTCTCCAACTGGTCCAGTCATCTTTCCCGGATACAGGGGCACTGATATCGCGCGTAGCAGAACACCAGAAGGATGTCGAGGAACTCCTGACCCAATATACCTTCACGGACAAGACCACGCTCTACATGCTCGACAAGACTGAGTCGGTGCGAAGTCAGCATACCGATACTTACTACATCACCCCCACACGGTACGAAGTCTTCGCGTTGCACATCAGCCACGACGGCAAACCGACCTCGCAGAACAATCTTGAGAAGCAGGAAACCGAAATCGAGCACAGGTTACGAAACTACGGGCGCAAGGCGCAAAAGAATCCGGACGCCCGTCCTAAAGACGCTCTATTGTTCGCGGATATTATCCTCAAGTCTCAGTTCACTGCCTTGAGATGGGAAGACCTGGATGGAACTCCCACGGTGGTCTATTCCTTCGCGCCGAAAGCACAGCCGCCTCGGCACGGGACCAGCGACGAGAAGATTGCCGGCGATATGAAGGGCACAATGTGGATCAACCCGGAGGCCGCGGAGGTCGTTCGGATGGAATTCAGCAGCGTCTCACCGCTGGGGTTAAAGTTTCTCGTCAACGTAAAGAGCTTCCAGGGATTCGTCGAACAGCGAAAGGTGAGCGGAGAGGTATGGCTGCCGAGGCGGCAGGACTTTGTGGCCCAAGGCCGCGAACTGGTCAAAGGCTTTCGTATTCGCCAGGTAAGCGAGTTCAGCGACTACCTCAAAGCTACAACGGATGTCTTTCAGCAGGTCCACGCCCCGAGTGCGGCCACAAGCGAGGGCGCTAAGGTTCAACCATAGGCGAAAAAACCATGGCCAGCATCCCCGTCTTGATATCACCCACGTCGACTCGAACGAACGAGTCGCGTAGGGCCGCAATCCCGCAGCCCGTGACTGAGAAGGAACGCATCGTCAGCATCGATGCGCTGCGGGGGTTCGCGCTGCTGGGTATTTTGCCCATGAACATCCAGTACTTTTCGATGATCAGCGCCGCTTATCAGAACCCGACGGGCACGGCCTTGGGCTCTTCGGAAAAATCGAGCGTGTGTGGCAATTCGCCATCGTACTAGCCATATGGGCGTTGCAGCTGGTGGTATCGCCGATCTGGCTGAAGCATTTTTTTGGTCCGCTGGAGTGGTTGTGGCGATGCCTGACCTACCTGCAGTGGGAACCGCTCCGCCGAAGTCCGGCGGTAGGGCGGTGAAAACTGGCCCGACGGTCACATATCGCGACGCCGGTTCGTCGCCCAGAACCCTCGGTCCGTCTCATTGTTCAAGCAGCCTGCGGACCGATTGTAGGCAGTCGGCTCTGTCTGGGTTAGTGTCAGGAACTGCACGAAGGAGCTGTAGCCATGACGTCTCTTAGAACCTGCACCACATTTGTTGGCGCAATTGTGTACGCTGCCATTTCGATGTGCGATACCGTCGCCGCGCAGGTCCCGAGCGACAGCCCTCGAGACAAAGCCGCCGAACCAGCTCGTATCGCCTTTTGTCGTGCTTTGCCGCAGTTGCATGGTGGCCACCTGAACATAACGGTGGTTGCGGTCACCTATGCACCCGGCGAATCTTCTCCGCCGCATCGTCATCCCGGTGCCGTTGTTGGCGATGTCTCCCCCTTCACCCGCGTCCGCAGCGCGAGGTAAGCGATCATGGACAATACTCCGGTGGTTGCCGCAAAAAACATTCCTCCCCCCGCCGTGAGAGGTGCGCGCACCGTGTCCCAGGAACGCACGGCAATGCTTTACGCTCGGTTTGCGCTGGGTGCCGCATTCTTGTCAGCGGTTGCCGACCGTTTCGGCCTCTGGGGCAAGTATGGCGGTTGGGGAAACTTCGCCCCCCTTACGCAGTACACTGAGGAAGTTAATTCCTCCATGCCGGCGTTCATAGTTCCATTCCTTGCCGGGGCGGCTACTGCCCCCGAACTTGCGCTCGGCATTGCGCTGATTATCGGCTTCCGGCCTCGCAGGGTTGCCCTCGGTGCGGCAACCCTGCTTTTCCTGATCGGCACAGCGATGGCCATTTCCTTCGGAATCAAGTCTCGGTTGGATTACTCGGGATTTTCCGCTTCCGCAGGAGCGCTCTTGCTCGCGTCGCACCGAGAGGGAAGCATTTCTAGTTCTCAGGGGTGACGCAATGGCAGACAGCGTAAGAGTGGCATTCCCGACTTCCACAGCAGTTAGCGAACTGCCTTCGATCCGAGTCAGTGCCGTGCCCTGGTATGTGTGGTCGGCCGCTCTGGCCGTGACATCTACCACGGTGGGCCTTTATTGGGATATCTCCTGGCACATCGGAATTGGGCGAGACACATTTTGGACGCCCGCCCATGTGGCCATCCAGTTTGGAGCGGTTCTTACCGGGCTTTCGTGCGCCTATCTCATTTTGCGCACCACGTTCGCCGGTGATGCTGAAAGCCAAGAGAAATCGGTGAAGATTTGGGGCCTGCGTGGCCCACTCGGCGCATTCATCGCGGCGTGGGGCGGGTTTTGCATGCTCGTGTCCGCTCCCTTCGACAACTGGTGGCACGAATCGTATGGTCTGGACGTGACCATTCTCAGCCCACCACATGTGGTGCTGCTGGTAGGGATTTTCGTCATGGGCCTGGGTGGATTGATCCTGACGACCGGTCAGATGAATTTGTCCTTCGGAGACAGCCGAGGTAAGTCTAGCCGGCTTCTGTTGTACAGCGGGTCGCTATTGCTCGGTCTGCTGCTGATGCTCGGCTATGAGTACATCGGCGACCAAACTCTGATGCACAGCGCGATCTACTACCGTGTGCTTGGGATGATCGCACCCGTGGTGCTGGTCGGCATTGCTCGAAGCTCAGGAAGTCGTTGGGCCGCGACTACGGTGGCGTCAATCTACACCGGTTTGTGGCTCGCCGGGAATTGGATACTTCCCTTGTTCCCCGCGCACGCGAAACTTGGACCCGTGTTCACGCCGATCACTCACATGGTGCCGCTCGGATTTCCGGTGCTGCTGGTTCCCGGAGCCCTGGCGTTAGATCTCGTTTTGGACCGCTTTTCAGGTCGAGGGGACACAGCGAAGGCGGCACTGGGTGGCATCGCTTTCATGGTCGCGACTTTAGCCGTGAACTGGCCATTTGCCTACTTCATGATGTCTCCGTATGCGCGCAACTGGGTGTTCACGATGAACGAGTTCGGCTACAACGTTCCGCCTTCTCAGTATCATTTGGCGTGGGAGTTGCAGTCTTACGAAAAGACGCGAGTTGAATTCTGGATCGGGATGCTCATCGCGCTGGCAGCGACCCTACTCTCTGCGCGAATTGGCATGCTCTGGGGCGATTGGATGCGCCGCATTCGCCGTTAGCGAAGCGCACAAGAAGGATTGATTCCTGGCACCCGTCTTACGAGGAGGATTGTATGCGAGCCTGCAGACTGGCGGTTCTTGTCCTACTGGTTAGTTCATCTGCCGTTGGACACGTCGGAAGTCCGAATGTGTATTTTGAGGGCGGTGCCGGTCCGTATCACTTATTCGTCTCGGTGATTCCGCCGGCGATGGTTCCCGGCATTGCCGAGGTGCAGGTTCGCGTCACCTCCGGTGCTGTAAGCAGCATCCGTGTTACGCCAGTGTATGTAAATGGCAAAGATCAAGGCCTCCCACCGACTCCCGACTCCATGCAGCCGGCGGCTGATCCGCAATGGTTTACCGGCAAAGTCTGGCTCATGGAAGCGGGCTCATGGGAGGTTCGGCTGGAGGTTTCCGGGTTACAAGGAGTCGGCAAGCTGGCCGTGCCTGTGCCTGCCTTTGCACGAAGGATATTGCCGATGCAGAGAGCGCTGGGCAGCCTGCTATTTGTACTCATGCTGGCTCTGGCAGCTGGAATTGTCTCGATCGCCGGGGCGGCGGCGCGTGAAGGCGGGCTTAGCCCCGCAGCCGTCCCTTCCCCGCGGAACAGACGTCTCGGACGAATCGCGATGCTGGTTGCGGGTGTGCTCGTGGGCACCACACTGGTGCTGGGAAACTGGTGGTGGAACGCGCAAGCCGCTGACCTGAAGCACAACAGGCTGTACAGCGCTCCACCGCTGCGGGTTTCTTTCGACGGAGCCGACCAGCTCACTTTGCGGATGGATGAAGACTTCTGGCACAAGAGCCGCCAGGATCAGTGGTCAATGACGTTGATTCCCGATCACGGGCACCTTATGCACGCCTTCCTCTTGCGGGTCCCCGCGATGGACCGCTTTTATCATTTGCACCCGGAGCAGGCGGACGATGGATCCTTCACCCTGAAGCTGCCCGCCATTCCGTCGGGGAAATACAAGATTTTCGCCGACATTGTTCGGGGCACCGGTTTCCCGGAAACCATGATTAGCGAAATCGACTTGCCAGAGGTGACAGGGGAACCATTCTCCGGCGATGATTCCGGCGTGGATGCTTCAGGCTGTGAACCCTTCGGCCGCACCACAAATGTCTCGCCGCTGGCGGATGGTGGCCGCATGGTTTGGGAGCAGGAGGGAGCGGCTTTGCCAGCGGGTCAGGTTGCTTGGTTACGCTTCCGCATTGAAGACGCCCAGCATAGGCCGGCGAGCGATCCCGAACCCTACATGGGCATGGCCGGTCATGCAGAATTGGTGAGATCGGATTTTTCTGTATTTGCACACATCCATCCCGCCGGTTCGGTGCCGATGGCCTCACTCATGGTTGCGCAGCACGATTTGGGATTGCCCATGGACCACAGCTCGATGCGAGCGCTTACTGATGAGGTTTCATTTCCCTATGCCTTTCCCCAACCCGGCGACTACCGGTTGTTTATACAGGTCAAGCGGCATGGCGAAGTCGAGACTGGCGTCTTCGACGCGCACGTAGGAAGCTGATCCGTGATTCGCTCTGGGGAGTTTGCCGAGATCGCGGCTGACAAATGCGCCAACCATGAATAACGATTATGTGCGAGGAGCTCGAATCCTTCAGTCAACGATTCGAGGCCACCGATTGCCGCAAGAGGCTCCCAGAAATGGACGGCGATCCCTCACTGCCCGCGGCCACAGATCCGGATCAGCCTAGAGCGAGTCTGCAGAAGAATGCCCCGCGAGATCACCGCGTAGTGCTCGTCCCTGTGAAACTCACGGGTTCCATTCTGGTAAAACCGACTTCGTCGGTTTGCCGTTGTCGCCAATCATGCCCCGAACCAGAGCGTGCGAGTTGTGGTGAGGAGTGTCCGAGTCTCGCGTCAGGACTTCTTCGCCTTCGCGGGAGGAACCAGAGCCACGGCGGCCTCGCTCGTGAGCAGGAGGAAAGTGAACGACTCCTGCAGATACAGGCGGACCGCAGTCTCGGTGTGGCTGAGATATCCGATCGAGACGTCCTGGCCGATGTGGAGCTCGAAATCGCCTCCACGGGTGGTCAGCACGAAAGCGCCGGTGATGGCGGGCGCCCATATGATTTGATCTCTAACCAGGCGCTTGACGTGCTCGAGCACTGGGTATCCCTGGTCGCTGATCTCGGCCAGTGCGGTGTAGGCGTCGGCACCGAGCAGCACCGAGTAGGGGCCATTGACACCGACCAGACGCAACTGGCTCAAGCTTTGGGAAATTGCCTCCGGGTAGGCGCGCACATCGCTGGGGAGCGTCATGATCGGATTGCTGCTCCCCTGACGGATACCCCCAATGCCAGCCGCGTTATAGCCCTCAAAGACCGCGCCGTCCTCAGCGAAGGCGATCTGTCGCGCGGCGTCCTTCGCTGGTTGCCAGTCCGAGTCGTTCGCGCCACGATCGACGTCGTCGATCGACTGGCGATCCAGCTCGAATGGGACCAGCAGCTCGACCAGCGCCTTCACCTCGCGCTGCCTGGCGTCTATGCCCTTTCCTGGGGCCGCAATCGTCCGCAAGTGGCCGGTGCCGACGGCGGAAAGGGCAGTGCCGCCTGGGCCTTTTACATCCACGACGCGTCGCCCGGCAAGGTAGCGCTTGAGGGTGCGAGACGTTTCTTCTTCGATCTGAGCCCATGCGGAATCGGAAATGGGGGCAAGTTCGCGATGCAGATTATTCATGTCGGATGTCTCCTTTAAGGGAACCGATACCGAGCGAGCCTTCGCGGACCGATGGAACGGATGGACGGAAATCTGCGGCCACCGGCGCCGTGGGCGGGATCTCAACCGCAGGCTGGTCCTCCACGGGCGGGTCTTCGCTTACGTTCTCCAGAAACGTAGCGGAGGGCACGAAGAACAGATTCCCGGTGACGGCGCGGCTGAAGTCGAGCAGGCGGTCGTAGTTGCCGGGTGGCCGACCGACGAACATGTTATCGAGCATCTGCTCGATGGTGCGGGGCGAACGGCTGTAGCCGATGAAATAGGTGCCAAATTCACCACGTGCGGCTTGACCGAAGGGCATGTTATCGCGCAGGATCTTGATCTCTTTCCCGTTCTCAACGATCGTAGTAAGCGCATTGTGCGCCGAGGTCGGCTTGACAGCATCGTCTAATTCGATGTCGGACAGTTTGGTGCGCCCGATGATGCGTTCCTGTGCCTCCGTGGAGATGGCATTCCATGCGTCAAGATTGTGGAGATATTTCTGCACGATGACGTAGCTGCCCCCGGCGAAGGCAGCGTCCTCGTCGCCGATGAGCACGGCATCGATCACAGCCTCGCCCCTTGGATTTTCCGTCCCGTCGACGAAACCGATGAGATCGCGGTCGTCGAAGTAACGGAAGCCCTGCACTTCGTCCACCGGCGAAACGGCCTTCCCAATACGTGCCATAAACTGAGTGGCAAGCTCGAAGCATAGATCCATGCGTTTGGCTCGGATATGGAATAGCAGGTCGCCCGGGGTGGACACCGCGTGGCGCGCCCCGGCGCGAATCTCCCGGAACGGGTGCAGTTCTGCCGGCCGCGGCAGCCCAAACAGACGGTCCCACGCGTCAGAACCAAAGCCCACAACGCAGGAAAGTCCCCCTTCCAGGTCGCGAAACTCCACCGCGCGCACCAGCGTGGCGAGGTCTCCGCAGAATGAGCGCAGTGTGGCGCGATTCTCAGAACCCGGGTGGATTGTCGCGACCAGGAAGATGGCGGCGCGGCTAAGCGGCGCGGAAACCGACTGTGCGGTGGCGGGTAATCTACCCGACGCCTCGGGCGCGTTAATCGGATCGGGCTCCATCGCGTGTCAAGTCCCCGGAGGCGGGCGCGGAATTTCGCTTTCGAAATCCACGCTCCCCCCCATGTGAAAAGTTCGGAATGCAAGCTTACCCTCGCCTGCCCATGTGCATCGGCATCCGTGCGTGAACGACTTGTTTTGCGACTAGTGGGAGGCTGGGGAATTCATAAGCAAACTATTCTGAAATCCCAGTTTAGCAAAGCCCAATATTCCTGTCTCTTGGTCGGGTACGAGATGAAAGGACATGCGGAGAAGGCAAGGCAATTCCCGGTGGAAGTGAGCCGAAAACTCAAGCTCGCCGCTGAGTCTGCCAACGCGAGGATGAGCCGCCTAAAGCAGCTCGGAATTTAGGACCTCGTTGGCATCACCACGCGGACCTCATTTCGCTCGAGGTGCCGCCGGCTGCCGGAACGTAGCATTTCAGCGTGTAATCCATCACCATGCGGTCGGCGTTGAAGCGCCAACCCAGGGTGCGGATGGTTCGTTTCATTCGCTTGATCCACCCGCGGGGCAGACCGTCGCGATCCCGCTGGTAGTAGAGGGGAATCACTTCTTCGCGAAGCGTTCGGTACAAATCCTCTCCGTCGCGGGTGTCGTGGACGTTCAAGTCGGAGTGAGTTCTGCCCGTGCCGATGGCGAAACCATTCATGCCGTCATAGGCTTCCGCCCACCAGCCGTCGAGAACGGAAAGGTTCAGTCCGCCGTTTAAAACCACTTTTTGGCCACTCGTGCCTGACGCCTCCAGCGGCCGCCGCGGGTTATTCAGCCACACATCGACGCCCTGCACGAAATAGCGTCCGACGTTGATGTCATAGTCTTCGACAAAGACGAATTTATCGGCGAAGCGCAGGTTGCGCATCAATTCCGCAATTTGTTGCAAAAGCCGTTTCCCCGGCTCGTCGTGTGGATGAGCTTTGCCGGCGAAAACAAACTGTACCGGGCGTTTGGGATCGTTGACCATCGAAGCCAGGTTCTCAATGTCCCTCAGAATCAGGTTCGCTCTCTTGTAAGTCGCGAAGCGGCGGGCGAAGCCGATGGTTAGCGCGTCCGGGCTAAGTACCTTGCCGAGTCGTTGCAAAGCCTCTCGGGATTCGCCACGCCGCTCAGCTTGCTCTACTGCCCGGCGCCGCACAAACTCGAGAAGCTGGGATTTCAGGCTGAGATGCGTCTCCCAAAGCTCGCCGTCATCCACGCTTTCAATGCCTTCCCAGATGCGCGCCTCGCTGCTGTGCTCATGCCAGTTCGTGCCCAGATGGCGATCATAGAGGCGAAACATCTGCGGGGCGAGCCAAGAGGGAACATGAACTCCATTGGTGATGTGCCCGATGGGCACTTCGTCTTCCGGCTTGCCCGGACAAAGCCCGGTCCACATTGCCCGGGAGACTTCGCCATGCAGAGCGGAAACGGCGTTGGCGCGACGCGAGAGTCTCAATCCCAGCACGGTCATGCAAAAGGTCTCGGAAAGATCGCCTGGTTTCTCGCGACCCAGGCCCATCAGGCTTTCTTTGGAAAGACCCAGCCGTTCACGCAGAGGTCCTAGATGCTCTTCGATCAGGTCGGCATCGAAGCGATCATGACCGGCAGGTACCGGCGTATGCGTAGTGAAGATCACTTCCCGCGACACACGGGGGACGGCGCTGTCGAAGGCGACTCCTTCCTCGTGCATCCGCGAGTGAACCGCTTCCAGTACGGCGAATCCGCTGTGCCCTTCGTTCAGATGAAGAACGCCCGGCGTGATGCCCATGGCTTTAAGGGCACGGAACCCACCCACGCCCAGCAGCAACTCCTGCCGGATGCGAGTCCGTGCGTCTCCGCCATAAAGGCGAGAAGTCAGTTTTCGGTCATCCGGAGTATTGTCCTCTACATCGGAATCGAGAAGAAACAGGTCGCGGCGTCCCACCGCAACCCGCCATACTTTGGCATGAATCGAACCGTTACGGGTTTCGATTTGTACCGCGACTGGGCGGCCATTCTTACCGATCGCGACTTCTAGAGGCAACTGATTAATGTCAGTCTCGAGATATTCCTCCTGCTGCCAGCCCTGGCGATCCAGGCGCTGGCGAAAATATCCTTGTCCATAGAACAAGCCGATGCCGACAAGCGGGATGGCAAGATCAGATGCGCTCTTGATATGGTCTCCGGCAAGAACGCCGAGGCCACCGGAATAAACCGGAAGGGATTCGTGAATTCCGAATTCGGCAGAAAAATAGGCGACGGGTCGTGGCCGCAAGACCCCGGCGTGCCTGGCTCCCCAGGTGCGGTCCGCGCGCAAGTATTCCTGCATCCGGCGGTAGGCGTAATTGATGCGGCTGTGCAGCACCAGCTCCGCCGCGCGACTTTCCAGCTTCGCCAGCGGAAACTCCGCCAGCAGTGAAACCGGATTCTGGTTGAGTTCTCTCCAGCGCACGGGATCGATATCGCGAAAAATACTGGCGGTATCGTGGTCCCAACTCCACCACAGGTTGCGGGCCAGCGACCAAAGCCGCTCCTGCGCGGGAGCGATGAAACGATCCAGAGTGCGGGCCTCGCTCACGACCGGCGCAACCTGGGCCGCTGCCTCGGTCAGCATCTGAATCGCAGCCTCGCGGAAGACCCGGGGTTCGAGAGTTTGAACCACCAGAACCCCCTGTAAAACTCCGCGGTCGATAAGCGGAACTCCGAGGAACGACTGGTAGTCATCCTCGCCGGCTTCCCGGAAGTATTTAAAACGGGGGTGGGTCTGCGCCTGCTCCACGGCCACTGGCCGTACCTGTTCTGCGACCAAACCGGCCAGGCCTTCATGGATCGCCATTCGCAGGTTTCCGATGCACTCGCGCCGCAGCCCGACGGTGGCGGCCAGCACCAGATTGGCTCGATCCGGCTCGAGCAAATACGCCGAGCACACGTCACTCTCAAATCTCTTGGCAATCAGAGCCACGACGTTCATCAGGGTTTCGGCGGGCTGTCCCTCTTCCGCCGCAAGGTTGGCGATCTCTTCCAGAGTGAGGACATCCGGAACGTCGTGCGCGCGGCCGTTCGCATCTACTTCCTGAACTTCGTTACGATTTTCTTCCAATTCCAGGCTCTCTGGCTCCATTTTAGATTCGCATCCTGCGGGTTGAATTGTTGCGTCGTATTCGATGGAGCGTCTAGCTACTTATCATCCCGGCCAGCGTGGAACCATCATCTGGCAGTTTCATTATCGCAGAAGGCAAGCTCTGCAATTTCCCTCGGAGATGGTCAAAGCAAATGCTTGCATGAAATCATATGGCGTCCGGCGCACATTTCTGCTCGGCTTTACTTTAGAGGTGCGGACCCACGGCGTCCAATGGAAATTCCCGATACAGGATATTAATTCGGGTGAGGGCGAGGCGCCACATTACTCCCGTACTGCCGCGTTTCCTTGCTCACCGGAACTGATAGCCGGGCTTGAGTTCGCAACGATAGTTCTTGGACTGATCGCGATCGACCACCATGTGGCAGTTCGCCCAGCGCAGGAAAAGATCGGGGCCCAGAGGAAAAACGATGGCGTCGCCTGCCACCTCGGCCTCAATGCTGGGGCCTTCGGCAGACGCAGGCAAGCTGAAGTTCAAGGCGCGACCGAAAATTACTGGGTAAGTCTCGCGCACCATGTCGCTGGTCATGGGATGAACCACTTCCGCCTCAAGCAGAAATGTGACTGTGTCAGACCAGTTGAGAACCGAGACGTTGAAGTGCCGGTGCTCCTGCGAAAAACTTTCCAGTTCGATTCTGGTGAAAGGGCAAGGCCCGGCGATACAGGAAACGCGGGCATTGCGAAACTCATTCCCCTCGCCGGCATCCAGAGAGATCGACCCAAGCGTAGCCTTCCACTTACCTCCAGGCGCGCAGGGAGGCTTGCCGTCACACAGGATGTTTGCCGTGTTGACGATCTGAAACGTTTTTACGGCGCTGCCAATGTTCAACTCGGTGGTAGCCTTTACGGAATATCTGATTCGGGTATTCGAAATCGCAGATCCGGAACTGGTCTCGGCAACCGTGTCGTGGTGGAGGGGAACCATGCGGACGACATAAATCTTGTCTCCGATGAAATCGTTCACATCCA
The DNA here is from genome assembly GCA_049584315.1 of Candidatus Sulfotelmatobacter sp. Lineage (GTDB taxonomy): Bacteria > Acidobacteriota > Terriglobia > Terriglobales > Acidobacteriaceae > Sulfotelmatobacter. The sequence goes on from JBAUXO010000222.1 coordinate 42,452, forward strand.
AAGGTTGGTAATCTTCGTGGCGAAACTTGAGGAGTACCGCCTGTCGCCTCCGCAGGCCCTTGGGTAGGGTCAAAGTAAAGAAACCCAAAGAATCAGATTGGGAAGCACCGCTTCCCAGAGCGTTGATGGCCATGATCTGCACATCGGCGAGCGGCACCTGCCGGTTCGGGTCGCTGTCCTGGCGTAGGACTGCGCCTTTTAGCGTCACAGGTTGCCGGCGCTTCAGGTAAGCAATTGTCAATAGCGCAGCCAACAAGGCAATGCTCACGATCGTCCAGGTTGCGATAGTCTTGCCTCTAGTCATCACCCCACCATATGCTTAACATTCTAGGACGCATTTTCCGCCTGGCAAGTTTGCTGGGCGGCAATCAAGCGGAAAGCACGCCGACACCCCAACCTCGACGCTACGTGAGTGTACGCGGAAGCATCTAAGTTTTCTTAATGCGCATGAAAGAAAAGAGCTTAACGATCAGTCAGCTTTCGCGGAGAGATCTTCTTTTTCAAATGGGTAGCTTGGGACTGTGGAGAGTATTGGACCACCCCCCGGCGCTGTCTTGGCTGGCGGCAGTGGACCAACCCCCGAGCGCCACGCCTGCGCCAGGTCCCGGCTCCCTCTCGCCGGAGGACGACGCCTTCCTGGATGAACTGGAGAGGTTAAACTTCCAATTCTTCTGGGAGCAGGCGAGTTCCCTGACCGGACTGGTCCGAGATCGTTCCAATGTCCTCAAGAACGATAATCCCGTGGTCGCCAGCATTGCTGCGACGGGATTCGGGCTCACCGCGCTTTGCATCGCGGAAAAACGCAATTTCATTGCTGCCGCGGATGCTCGAGACCGGGTGCTGGCCACGCTGCGCTTCTTGTGGAAAAAGATGCCCACGCATCGTGGGTTCTTCTACCACTTCGCCGACATCAATACCGGTGAGCGGGTGTGGGACTCCGAGGTATCATCCGTGGACACAGCGATCCTGCTGTGCGGCCTGCTTACCTGCCGACGCCATTTCGAGGAGCATTCGGAAATCAGTCTTCTTGCCTTCGAGATCTTTAATCGAGTGGACTGGAGTTGGCTCTCCGAGGACACCTCGCTCCTGCCCCACGGCTGGACTCCGGAATTCGGGTTCCTCCCCTATCGCTGGGATTACTACAGCGAGATGATGATGATCTATCTGCTGGGGCTGGGATCGCTTCCCCATCCCTTGCCGAGCGATGCCTGGAACGCATGGAAGCGCACCAAGTTTGAATATGACGGCATTCGCTATATCGGCTCCTTCGCTCCGCTGTTTGTGCACCAATACTCCCAAGCCTGGTTCGATTTCCGGAACCAACGCGACCAGTATGCCGATTATTTTGAAAACTCAATTTTGGCCACGGATGCTCATCGGCGCTTCTGTTTAGAACTGGGCAAACAATTTCCGGATTACGGCGATGATCTATGGGGAATTTCGGCCTCGGATTCGGAGAAAGGTTATGTGATCTGGGGTGGGCCGCCGATGATGGGCCCAATTGATGGAACGGTTGTGCCGAGCGCGTCGGCAGGGTCGTTGCCATTTATGACCCAGCCTGTCTTGCGCGTGCTCAGGAACATAAAAGATCATTACGGACGAGCTTGGTGCCGGTACGGATTCGTAAATGCCTTCAATCCTCTGAAGAATTGGTATGACTCCGACGCGGTTGGGATTGACGTGGGAATCACGATGCTGATGGCGGAGAACGTCCGCACCGGCTTCGTTTGGAATACCTTCATGAAAAATCAGGAGGCGGAACGCGGCATGCAACGCGCGGGCTTTAAGAAGTATCAGCCGTGATGCTGGATCTGCCAACTGCACGGAACGATTGCGATCTTTCCTACCGGATTTCGATTACTGCCAGACCGTGACCGGGTAGCGTGACGGTGAGTTCACCGTTTTTCAACCGACCAGGCTCGGGAGCGGACAGCTCCGCGGCATGCTGCAGCTCTTTAATCTGTGTCTGGGTCGGATAGCGGGGGCTGCCCATTTTTTGATAGGCGGGACCCACGTCTCCATGTGAATTGTCCACTCGCGAGATTAGAACATGCTTTGCGCTCCTGCCTTTAAGCCGGAATGTAACCGTCTTCGAAGAAGCAGCTTGTCCGGGGGGAGAATAGTTCCACAGCGCCAGAACCAACGCGCCATCTTTTCTGCGCGTGAGCAGAGCGGAATCGGAATCGAGTTGGAGCCTTACGTCGCCGAGCTGGTGCAGGAGTTTAAAGGCATTGAAAGCTGGCTTGGGAATGTCGTCTTCAGCGATCAACCCATAGCCACCATAGAATGGGGTTTTCACCACGCCTTGTTCTTCAAAAACGTCGGAGAAACTCCAGTAAGAGATGGAGTCCACCAGGCCGTCACACTGACGGATGGTATCGGCGAGCCACGGACCCATATAGGTCGCGTCCGTGACATCGGGTTCATTCTTGTAACTGGCGTTGAACTCGCTCCAGATCAGCGGCAGCTTGGGCATCGGGGATGACTCGATCTGGTGGTGCACTTTGTCTACTGCTCGGCAGACCATCTGGTCGCGAGGAATATTTGCTTGCGTCCCGAAGACGTCTTGCGCAGTATCGTTGGCGTAGACATGAGTGGAAACGTAGTCCAGGGGAATCCGCTTCGCGGAGCAGTGCCGGATGAAGGCGTCAACCCATGCCGCCTGCGCCGTGGCAGGTCCGCCCACGCGGAGGCGCGGACTTACTTTCTTAAGAGTGGTCGCGGTCTGGTCGTACAGCTCCCAATAGGTCTCCTGCTTGGGTTGCCCCGCCCAAAAATCAAGGTTAGGTTCGTTCCAAACTTCGAAATACCATTGCGAGACTTCGTCGATGCCGTAGCGCTCGATCAGGTGGCCAGCAAACGCCGCCACCAGGCCATCCCACCGGCTCCAGTCCTTTGGCGGAGATATATTCGGGTGATACCAAAAAGGGTGCAGCGTGTGGCTGGCCGCCAGCTGGTTGGGCATAAAGCTGATCTCAACGAAGGGACGCACTCCGTTGGCCAGCAGGCCATCGTAGATCTGATCGATATAGGAAAAGTTATAAAGCGGATGCCCCTCGCTATCTTCGCCATAAATCCCAACCTCGTCATCGAAAATGGCGTGAAAACGAACATAGGTGAAATCGGTGATTTGTTTGACCGCACGCAGATCGCTGCGGTAGCTATCGCGCAGGCTGAGGATGGCGCGTCCCGACCCGAACATTTGCTCCCAGAAGTGTGGAAAAGGATGCGACGGTGCCTTGGCATCGACCACCAGAACATCGGTCTCTGCCGCAGACTGCTGCCCTGCTGTAGCCGGTAAGGCAGTCGCCGCAAACGTGAAAATGACCGAGACAGCGAGAATGTGCGAAGGTCGCATAGAGCGATTATTTTTGAAACTACGGTTAGGCCGCCTTGGCTCGCGACTTCTGCGGATTCACGTGGCTCGATGGTTTTTCCTGCAGCAGCAGCGCCGTAGCCTGCACCCGCGGATGGCTGTGAAACCATCGTTGCAGGATTTCATCGTTAAGGAAGTTTGCAATGGAGAGCAAGCTCATGCCTTGATGATGGGCCATCCAGCAACGAACCACTTCACAACCGTGAGGCTGCGAGCGCCGGCTGGGACTGAAATCCAGCGACTCGTAGAAACCGTAGGCGCCCAGCCACCCTTTGCGTTGCATATGGCGCAAATTGCGCAGCCCTTCCACGGAAGCAACGTCGAGCGCCAGAAAAGTTGAATATGGCGAAATCACCGGACCGTCATGCTCAGGTTTGAATATGGCCAACTGGGGCACACCGAAGGCGAAGTAATCGTAATTTCCCGAGGCGTCCCTTTTGCTGGAGTTCGATTCGGAGATACCCCAGGGCACGCCTTTGTCGGCGGCATAGGCTCGTTGCACCCGCACCGCCGCCTCCGCCGCACGCTCCAGCAGAGTGTTGGGATAGAGTCGCATCCAGAGAGCCGGCATGAGATATTCGAACATGGTTCCGGTCCAAGAAAGCAGACCCGCGATTCCATCTTCAAACAGCGGAGGCCGGCCGAGTTCGAACCAGCTTTCCTGTGGGATATCGTCCTTGGCGATGGCGACGAAATACGCGATACGCGCTTCGCTCGCCAGAAGGTCGTAGCACGCGGGATGGATCTGCTTCTTCTCCATCTCGAAGGCCACTGAAAACAGCCCGCGATTCCGGTTGAGGAGGAAGGCAAAATCCATTTCGTCCGCCAGGGTGCTCGACTGATCTGCAATTTTCTTCAGATCTTCTATCAGCCGGACGACTCGGGAACGCGCCTCGGGCAGCAGATCCAACAGTTCGCGATAGAGTTCGCTTTGCTCTCCAAGTTTCGCTGAGTCAATTGCCAACTGCATTTGTGTGGCAAGCCCGTCAATGAATCTCGGCATCTGCTCGAGGAGAGGAGTTTCCTGTGACCGTTCCTGCACCTGGAGGTCGAGATCATGCATCGCCGCGGCATACTCCGGGAGCAGCCAGGGCGCGTAAAGTTGCACCGTCCGGCTAACTTGCCGGATGCGTTCCTCCGCTTGGTCATGGAACCAGGTTGTGTCGGAGTTCTCGGAGCCAGCGGTGGAACGAATGTCCTTCAGATCGGCATCCGGGATATCGAGAACGTACTGTAACCAATCCGGCTTCCGAAGCGCCTTCTCGATCAATGAGCACTTCCGGCGAGGGATCGCGCCGAGGCTGGACAGGAGAGAAAGATGGTCGAGAAGACCCTCCGACAATTCCCGCGGAAAGAGCGGTTGAGCGAGAAGGTCCAGGCATCCTTGCTGAAGAGTCCAGAGCGAAGCCAGGAGGTTGCCGCTGTCCACGCTGGAAACGATCGCCGGCGTAAGCGGAATCAACGACCGCGTGTCATACCAGTTGAGCAGGTGACCTCGCTCTCGCGGTAATTGTAAGACCGTGGCCAGGGTTCGGAGCGTCTGTTGGCAGAATTCTGGCACCGTGAGATATCCGAATCTGCAGGCCACCTGGCGTGCATTGAGAAGCAATCCGAGATTCGTCGGCGAAACGCGAGGAGCGACCTTGGTGTCCTTTTCCTGCACGTTATCGGGAATCAGCCAGTGATGCTCTTCCGTGCTGAACTCGGCGAAATACCGCCAGGTGCGGAGACCGGAGACGCGGAGCAGCCAGCGGTCGCGTTCCGACGCTTCTTTGCGCGGAGCCCGAGGAGGTCGATTCAGCCACGCTGAAATCGGTTTGCTGCAAGCCCATAAGAGAAGTATGGGGAGTGCGGCGGGGAGGGAATTTGGGCGCACCAGCCAGAGCAATAAAAATACACCGAGCGCCAGAGCCGGAGTCCAAACGAGGTAAATGTCCAGCGTGGTGCGCTTGTCTCCAGCGAGCTCTGCTTCCGCCGCGGTTTCCCATTGCAAAAGACGCTGCCGCGTGATCAACCGGCGGACCATGGTTCGCACCACGGCGTCCAGCGATAACAACGCCTGGTGGGCTAGGAACGTCACGGTCAACCCGTTCGCGATGCTGGCGTTTAGAAGTGCGTCGAAGGCTTCGTGTACGCTCGAACTTGTCCCCGAAGTCGCGGCATGTGCCAAATCGAAAGCCAGTTGGCACAGCGCGGGCAGGAACAGAATGGCGACGGTCGCGACGGTCCAGGAGGCCGCACCTCCCGGCAGGCATGTCCATCCCAGCACGAACAGGAGGAAGATGGCAGGCTCAACCAGACTGCGCCGCAGGTTATCGAGAATCTTCCAGCGGGAGACCACCGAAAGTGGATTGGGCACTCGATGCCCTGACTCCTCAGGCACCAGCGGAAGCAGCCATCCCGCAATCTGCCAGTCGCCCCTCATCCAGCGATGCTTTCGCCGATTGTGAGCGCTGTAATGCGAGGGATAATCCTCAATCACTTCGATGTCGCTGACCAGACCGGCCCGGGCGTAAGCTCCCTCTACAAGGTCGTGACTGAGCAGCGCGTTGCGCGGGAAGCGGCGATCGAGCACCCGGTGGAGCGGTTGAACTTCGTAGATCCCTTTTCCTACAAAAATTCCTTCGCCGTAAAGATCCTGATACACGTCGGAGGTGGCGTGAGTGTAGATATCGAATCCCGTCTGCCCGGAATAAATGGTCGCCAGTCTGGATCGCGCCGAACTCTGGACGCTGACGCCCACCCTGGGTTGCAGAATGCCGTAGCCGGCGACGACGATACCTTTTTCGGGATCGACGATGGCCTGATTCAGCGGATGGGCCAGCGTTCCTGCCATGCGACTGGCTGAGCCCCGTGGCAAATCGCTATCGGAGTCGAGCGTAATCACGAAACGAATGCTGGAGATTGCGGACAGGTTGCCCACCTTGACGGGAAAGCTGTCAAACTTCCCGAGCAGCAGATTATTCAGATCCATCAATTTGCCGCGTTTGCGTTCCCAACCCATCCACAATCTTTCGCGCGGGTTGTAAACCCGATGACGATGAAACAGGAAGAAGGAACCCATCCCCTGGCCGGCATACTTCTGATTCAGCCGGCGGATCAGATCCGACGCCAAGTCAATCAGGACGCTATCTTCTCGCGGCTCCGAAGGAGAATCGGGCAGATCGGAGAGCAACGCATAATGAATGTTTGAATCCTGGTTGCCCAGATAGCGAACCTCCAGGTCATCGGCGAGTTTGCGAACCTGTTTTTCATTCATCAGCACCGTCGGAATCGCTACCAGGGTGACGCAATCGCTCGGAACGCCTTCGGAGAAATCCAGCTTGGGCAGAGTTTGCGCCGGCAACAGCAGCGTGGCCAGGTAGTTCATGATCTGAACGGCACTCTGCGAACTCGGCAGCAATACAGCCAATATGGCAAGCAAAATCAACCACAGGGAAGTAGTTGGCGGCGTCAACAGCACAACCACGCCCCACACGATCGCGAGAGTCAGGGCAGCGATCCCCGGTAAATAGAACTCGTCGGGGTGCTCCCGCAGAAAAATACGCAGGTGCTGCGCAATCGTAGGATGGAACCCAACTCTCTCCCGCAGTAGTCTGGTTCCTTCGGCCAGCAGATAAAATCCCACATGCGACTCACGCACCGTTACGCGGGGATCTTCATTGCGATGGCTTTGTGCCTCGCGGGAGAGCTCGAGCACCTCGTTGGCAACCCTCATCTCGGAACAATCGCAGCGCTCGGCAATCTGCGCCAGCTGCTGGCGGTAGAGTTCCCGAGTCTCGTAGTCCATCCGGGAGTATGCTCTCGCGGGATCTTCCCGCAGGACGTGATCAAACAGGATCAGCGGCTCGATGACTACTCTCCAGGTGGTTTGCCGAATCTGCTGAAGGCTATGGAGGAGCTCGGGGACACCGTAGGATTTCGTTGGGCTTTCCAGCAAGCGGCGGCTACGCTCCGCAACGTGCTCTAACAGCGCGATTTTCAGCACCGGTATAAGCATCCACAGTTCTGCCATCGTCAGAACCGTGATCTCCTGAAAAGCCTGAATGTAAGAAGTGAAGCTCGCTGTACTGAACTGGTAAGAGCTGGCGGCGAGATAGTCCTCGGCCAACTGGGCGATTCGTGGAACGATAGTGCCGTCCGGAGTGCGGACCTGGGGAAGTTTATGAGGGGATTGGAAGGTTCCGCAGCCCTCCTGAAGCTCTGCTCTGAGCAGGAAGACATTTTCCTGCAAACGCCGAAAATCGTCGGAAGCAATCATGGTGGTGCGCGATTCCAGCGCCATCAACAACGGCTGCAACGACCGGTAGAGAGTTTCGCAACGATCGCGGAAATGGCGCGATCCCTCCTGCCCCGGCATCCAGGCCAGACTTCGCGCCAGCTTCACAGCACTCGAAGACAATGTATTGGTGTCAGGTCCCATATCCGGAGATGGCTGTACCCCTTGAGTTTCTACCCTGTCGAGTTCCAAGTGACCGCTCTGTGGTGTCATAGAGTCTATTTCCTAGCGATAGCTCGAGGCCTGCATCTCGAACATCTCGGCATATCGACCACCCATGCTCGCCAGCTGGTCGTGGGTTCCTTCCTCGGCGATCTTGCCATTTTCCAGAACTAAGATGCGGTCCGCCGAACGCACGGTGGAGAAGCGGTGCGAAATAAAAATCGCCATCTTGCCGGCGGTGAGCTCAGAAAAACGGTGAAACACTTCGAACTCGCTGCGCGCGTCGAGAGCGGCAGTGGGCTCGTCAAGAATCAGCAGTTGCGCGTCGCGCAGATAGGCCCGCGCCAGCGCGACCTTCTGCCACTCGCCACCGGAAAGATCGACTCCTTGTTCGAACCGCCGGCCTAACATCTGGTCGTAACCTCCCGCGAGTCGTCCGATCGTCTGATCCGCCATGCTTTTCTCGGCTGCGCTTTTCACAAGCTCCAGATTATCGATTTCCTCGATCCGCCCAATGGCGATGTTTTCCCGGGCGGTCATTTCGTAACGCATGAAGTCTTGAAAGATGACCCCGATTTCGCGATGCAGATCCTCGAGGTCATATTCCCGCAGGTCGACGCCATCCAGCAGGATTTGACCTTCGGTAGGATCATACAGACGGGTCATCAATTTCACGATGGTCGTTTTGCCTTGTCCGTTTTCGCCGATTAGAGCCAGCCGTTCGTTGGTATGCAGCTGAAAGTTAATTCGGTCGAGGACTCGGCGCGGGTTCCCCGGGTAGCAGAAGGAAACGTTTCTGAACTCGACTCCGCGGACAATCGGCCTGGGCGCCGGCAAGGCATGGGGTTTGGACTGAATCGTGGGCTTCATTTCGAAAAATGCCAACAAGTCGGTAAGGAACAATGCCTGGTCGCCGATGCCGGCGAAGGTTGAGAAAATTTGCTCGATGTTGCTGCTGGCTTGTTGAATGGCTCCAGCCAGAAAGGTCAGCGTACCAATGGTAAGCGCGCCAGCCAGCGTACGCCAGATCACGAAAACGTATGCCGAATAGTAGCCCGCCGTGCCGATCATCGACAAAAATGCGCCCGCGATCAGCTTGCGTCGAGACAGGGAGATGTTCTCTTCATAAATATCATCGGAGATGCGGGTAAATCGCTCTCGCAGGAAGTCCTTCAGCCCGAAGAGTTTCAGCTCTTTCGCGGCCTCTTTGCTGCCGCCCAGAATCCGCAAGTAATCCAACTGCCGGCGCATCGGCGTCTGCCGGAAGTTCTTGGCGTATCCCAGGAAGGCAAAATGGCTTTCGCCGAGGAATGCGGGAACTACACCTGCGATCAACAGCAACATCAGCCAGGGAGAGAACAACATGATCGAGACGGAGAGCGTGATGGTGGTGATCGCTTGCTGTACCAGCCGTCCGATCTGCTGGATCATTACCAGGCGATCCGTAGCCTGCACCCGAGCTCGCTCCAGCCGATCGTAGAAGACGGGATCTTCATAGGCGATCAGATCCAGGCTGGCGGCGTGACTCATGACGCGAATGCTCACGTACCGCGTGTACTTGTCGCCCAACAGCGAATCCGAATAGTCGATCGTGCGCAGGAGAATACTGTTTAGGACGGCCAAGGAAAATTCAGCCACCACCAGCCACCAGAACCCAGGTTTCACCGGCTGGTGAGTGTGAATGGCATTATTGATGCCATCGATAATCAGTTTCGTGATCCACAGAAGCCCCACCGGCATCAGGGACGAGAAGACGCGCGAAACCAGTCCAAAAACCACCACACTCGGTCCGGAATCCCATACAATCTTCAGTACGGCTGGCACGTTGCGGAGCGCGGAGATGCGTTCCTGCCATCCTGACCAGAAATTTTGTGGTTTCGCCATGGGTGAATAGTGCCGTCTCCAACGGATTCCAAAACCGGACAGACGAAGCCCCGAAAAGATCGGCTAGGAGTATGACAGTCCAGCCCTTAGGAATGCAACGGCCTCAAACAAGATGCCGAAACGGGGGGCAAGGTTTGTCCGGGCTGCCGGAGTTGCGATCGATCTCCGGGCGCCAACCTCGGGGTGATCGCGATCAACCAAATTGACGCTAACAGTGGAGTAACTCGATGTCGCCGAAAATCAAGAATGTGCTGGTGATGTTTCTTCTGCTGGGGGGTGTTGCGGGTGCAGGGTTGGGGCAAAATAAGCCAGCCGCTATTGGGCGTCGCGGGAATGAGGGTTCCGCGAGTCGCGGAGAATACCTCGTGAACAACGTGGCAGTTTGCAGCCAATGTCACACGCCGCGCAATAGCACGGGTGCCCCGGACCGCTCCAAATGGCTGGAAGGGGCGCCATTGTGGCTAACATCGGCGGAGCCAGTTGAAAATTGGCCGCTCCAAGCGCCTCGTATTGCCGGCGCGCTGCCCGGGACTGATGCGGAGATGGTCAAGCTGCTGACCACCGGTATCTGGAAGACAGGAACCTACTTGCGCGCACCAATGCCTCAATTTCGCTTGAGCCCCGAGGATGCTGAATCGGTGGTTGCGTACCTGAAATCGGTGACCCCCGCTCCGAAATAAATTATTCCTTCGCTGGAGCGAAGCCTGCCGGACTTCCCGACATCGAACGCAAAAGTCACCGCACCAATCCCGCAGTTCGTCACGCTGCTTTACGCTCTCCGGGCAAATTTTCTTTTTGCTCGGCATGGATCTGCACCTGCTCGTGCTTAATATCCAGCCGGAGATGGTTATAGATGCTGATGTACTGGTTGGCCACCCAGACCAGGGCAAAGAGGGCAATCACGTATCCTCGCCAATCGTAGCAAAGCAGTTTGTATCGCGTAAGAATCAGGAAGGCTGCGGCGACGTAGTGGCTGAAACAGTATTCGCAAGTGAATAAGTAAAAAAACTTGCGTCGGGGAAGTGTTCTTGCCCTCTTTGATTGCTCCTGGCAATAGTCGCGAGTTTCGCGGAAGAATTCTTCATGGGTGACCGTCCATGCGATACAGGCCACGGGGATCGACAAGATGAGTAGCCAGCCAAATTGGAAAGCAAGCGACACGCTTGAACTTTGATGCGGTTCCCCGAATCAACGTAGGTAGGGGCGATGGGTTGGCTCGTTCCGCCCGCTGCCATCGCGCGCCCCGAGGCCACAGAGATGGCGGTCAGCCCCATCGGGAGCGCGGGGGCGACGATGAATCTTGGATCCACACAGCGTCGCGGCGAGGGAAGAATGAAATACGCGGGTCGAAATGCCGGTCGAGCTAAGCGTCTGCGGCTGGCAGTTGCAGACAATTCTGCAGGGCTCTCAAGGCGTACAGAGCATCGTCCAGAGCCTGATCTTCTTCGATCGTATCGTTACCCGCGGAAAAGAGTTCTCGTGCTCGCGCAACGATCGCTTCTTCGGCATCGGCGATTCGGGCGGGCATGCGATTCTTGTCGGTCTCGAACAAGGCGGCGGTGTAAAGCTCGCGCCAGCTTAATGTTTTGGGATGGGAGGACGATGGCACGTTCACGGTAGACACCTCAACACCAACACCAGTACGGAGATTCCGCAATGGCTTAAATCGAAGCCTAGTACATCGTACAGTTAGTTATTTACATTACGCTGGCGGTCTTTCCGTTGCTTTGTCTGCTTGGGATGAGCTGCCTGATACTGCCTGGTGGCTTCGATGATTCGCTGCAGATGTTCGGGGC
>JBAUXO010000223.1:0-26836 GCA_049584315.1 Candidatus Sulfotelmatobacter sp.
TCAGACCAAGGCGTGCTGGAGATCTCCCGGTTCTCGTGCATGTTGTTTCTCAGCGTGCGCGGGTTCTCAGACTACGCAGGACCGACAGTCCACTCGCGTTTAGCGTGGCTGCCGTGTTGCCTTCCTCCTACTCGGAATGAAGTCGGGATCCTGATCTACGGGCTTTCGCAGCTCAATGGCCCCGCCCACCGGTGCCTCTGTCTACGCTTCAAGAAACACCTCGCGGTGTCCCCGGCAAGACTCGAGGTCAGGATGGATTCGCTACTTCCTTTCCTGTAGGGCTCTTGCATCCCCTACAACAAGCCGGTTTACCCCGGCGCACTCCGGGTTGCCCGTGACTCGGAGGGAGTGACAGCCACAGAATCGCAGATCGCTTCGCTACGCCGACTTCGTGCTACCAAATCAGGCAGGTCGCGCGGCTGAAACTGAATTATCAAAGGTAAGGCACAGATTCTACGATAACCTTATAACGAAGAAGGCTCATTATGGATCGTCGCCAATTTGTAACTCGTTCCCTCGCCGCCGCAGCAGGCGCTGTGCTGCATGGCCACTATAGCTATGCCGCTGCGCCACTCTCCGCAGAACAAATGCCCGGGTCGGTGCCAGATTCGTTAATACAGAAGGCGCGTTTTCCCGAAGGCTTTCTTTGGGGCACCGCCACAGCCTCCTACCAGGTAGAAGGCGCATGGAATGAGGACGGCAAGGGCGAATCTACATGGGACAGATTTACTCATACACCGGGGAAAGTAAGGGGTGGCGTAACAGGCGACGTTGCCTGCGATCAGTACCACCTCTATCCACAAGACATCGCATTGGCCAAACGCCTCAACCAAAAGAGCTACCGTTTTTCCATCTCCTGGCCGCGCATTCAGCCTGCCGGAACCGGCACCCCGAACATGAAGGGGATCGATCACTATAGCCGCCTCGTCGACGCTCTTCTTGCAGCTGGCCTCCGACCTTGGTGCACCCTGTATCACTGGGATCTTCCACAGACACTCGAGGATCGGGGCGGGTGGCCCAACCGGGATCTGGCCAGCTACTTCGCGGACTATGCTGGCATTCTCGCCAAGCATCTCGGTGATCGAATCACGGTCTGGGCACCTTTCAACATGCCGTGGGCAATCGCCTTCATGGGTTATGCGGCGGGTGCCTTTCCGCCTTGCCGGACCAGCTTCAGCGATTTCTTGAAAGCTGCGCACACACTGGCTCTGGCTCAAGCGGAGGCGCTGCGTGCACTCAAAGCAGCATCTCCCAAGGCGACGGTGGGAAGCGCTTATGAGATGGCTCCCGCTTACCCGAAGACCGACTCAGACGATGATCGTGCGGCCGCCGCTCGCTACCATGCAATGAATAATGTTTTCTTTCTGGAGGCGGCCATGCATGGCCGTTACCCGCAAGCTTTCGTGGGAGAACCGCCCTATGACCTGATGGGCTTCAAGACGGGCGACGAAAAACTCCTCTATGCACCGTTGGATTGGGTGGGCTTCCACTACTACACGCGCCGTATTGTCTCGGATGCGAGCAAGGAGCAATTTCTCGGCGGCGGAAAGTTTAGCGGTACTGAGATTGAGAACAATTCACCGGGCGGGCGCGATCCTTATACGCGCTTCCGCGCCGCGATGCCCACAGAGGGTCCCCTTACCGACGCCGGTTTGGAAGTGTGGCCGCGCGGTATGTACGACCTAATCACTCAGATCTCAACGGAGTACAACCACCCGATCATTGAAATCACCGAGAGTGGATGCGGTTATCTCGATGGCCCCGATGAAGAAGAACATGGTCGTATACCGGATGGGCGCCGAATCCAGTGGTACCGCGAAGTACTCGCGGAACTGGCACGCGCGATCGCCGACGGAGCCCGGGTTCGCGCCTTTCATGCCTGGACCCTTCTCGACAACTTCCAGTGGGCGGAGGGTTATACCGAGCGCTATGGCTTGATCTATACGGACTTTCGCAACCAGAAGCGTACGATAAAAGATTCGGGACTTTGGTACGGTCGAGTTGCTGCCTCCAATCGGCTCAATGTGTGAGGCTCGTGGTCGAAGAACGAGCCAACCGCACGGGTTGGTACCGCCAAACGATCTCCTTGTCACTTTACTCTCGGTTTGTCGGCTACTCGGAAGTTGGCCCGAAACGCTAGTGCAAACGGGCATCTGGGAAGTCACGAACCTGGGAACTTCGCGATTGTGCGATCGTGGCTATAACGGCCTTTATCATTCACTACTTAGCTTGGCAAGCCAGCAACAGGTTTTGGGGCCATTTTTCCGAGATACACGAGATACAAGTGAAGCGACCACATTCGTAAACACTTGCCAACCAGGCAGGAGCTATTTCCCAGAACGCCATTTCGAGACCGTGGGGGGCCACATGTTCGATTATCCGACTGATAGGGCACAAAACAGAATCGTGCAATGTTTTTTCAGATGTTTCGAGGTGTTCCGCAAAGAAAACGTGCCGCTTGACATAAGTCTCAGTTGGTGGGATTTAATCGCTTTACTCTGGGGCTTTTGGTAACGGCAATGAAGACTGACCAAATACATAGCGCCATCCTGTCGTAGTGCGCACATAAGTGTCCGTGAACCAAAGTGTATATTCGAATGGCTTTCCGTTCTCCGTACCTTTCTCCCATAGCTTAGCGGTAATAACCGCGGCATCGCCCCAAACGCGAACCGTCTGCGCGCTGTCCTCTTGATGCTCATAGACCAGTCGCGCACTCCGCGCTTCCTCGAGCAAGTCAGCTTTGGTGTAAGTCTTGCCGGAACCTGTCACGAGTACGAAATCGTCAGCCAAAATACGATCCATCGCCCCGACATCGTTCTCTTTCACGGCAGCTTGGTACTGAGTGTCCAGCGCCGCGACCAAGTTTCCATCGTCCGCAGCAGATGCGGTCGTGTGGGGACGGAACACAAGGTCAAACCACGGTTTCCATGTCATGCCGCCGTCGGACGAGGTTACTGCGGTCTCACGAACGCCCCCGCCCACAGGCTTCCAGGTGCCGCGAACACGAGGTTGCTCGCTCGCCGAGTAATCCACGCCGCTTAGAACCATTGCACCAGCTTGGAAGTTGCCTTCGATGACAAGAAGCTTGCCTCGATTGGTTACCCAACTTTGGTGCCACATCCCTCTTGAACCGTCATAGATGCTGAAACTCTGACCTTCCGCCCCGTTTGTGCCTTTATAATCTTCCCGTAAGACACAGCCGTCGAGAATGCGATCAACCCGCGTACGCGCGACTTGGGTGACTGGGTTGTCGAAGTCAAATGCATCCCAATCACCAACCCAGAAGTCATACTGCCGGTACTCTGGCCCCGAGCAGGGAGCTGGTTTCGCAGATTGTGCTGAGGAGACAGGGCCAGCGACCCGCCCTTCCATGCCCGCAAAGAGCGCAATCACGGTAACAACGCCGACCTTTCGCCATGGAGCAAGTGAATTCACTTCGAGCCCCCCTTCTCGCGATGGACTTTTCGCGGCGGGACTAGATCCATCAGACGTTTGCAAGCCAGAGACGAGGGTAGGAGATTTTTCCTACGCTCGTTAAGTCGCGCTTCGCGCCGATTGACATCTCGCAGAGGCTATAGCATTCGCGCCTTGGTCATTGTTATCTTGCCCGCTCGAAATGGCCGAAGGCTAGCTTGCGAATCACCTGCTGGCGGACACTCTCTGGCACGGTGATACTTGCAGCTTTGTTGTTGGTTTCTTCTGCCGAAGCATCTGCGCTGAAGCCTCCGTTCGGAATGGCTAAAAAAGCGGGCTGGTCAGCGGTACAGGCTCCATTGGCGATCACACAGGCCTCGCCCGTGATCTCCCCGCGATCGTTAATGCCGCCGGCGAACAACAAAAGCAGCGGGGAATCTTTCGGCAGAAGGCTGTTGAGGTCTCGTATTTGATTGTTTTCGTAGATAAAAGCATGGCCAGAGGGAAACGACACGCCAACCACTTGACGTTGGTCGTTAATGTCCAAGGCTTCGCTAACATTGTCTCCCTGAAGCACGCCGATGTCGGTCATTTTCCCGCTCTCTTTGGTCCAAATAAAAGCGTGAAAATTTGCGGTGAGGATTCCGTCACTCACGTCGCCGGGCAGGTCGGAAAATCCCACAATGTCACCCCGCTTGTTGATGGCCATGGGAGTGTTCCATCCTTGGCCTCCGAGGCTGCCCAGGTTCGTGATCGTGCCGTTCTGCCAGAGCAGGGCGTGCATCGCGCTAAATGCTCCAACAGCAACGTCGCAGGTACCTGAGATCCCCACGATTTGACCGTTGTCATTGATCGCTGTGGCCGCTCCATCCGGGTCCGGGACACCGTTCGAGACATACGTCGGGAGTTGCTGGATCTGCCCCATCCCGGGTCCATAAACGACGGGCAGGAACTGCAGCACCTGAGTACCTGCGGGCGGGAGTGCGCAGGTTGAATCATGAACTGTAGTTTCCGCCCACCCGACAATCTGGCCCAGGTTGTTTTCCCCAGCGGCAAAGCCGTTAAAGCCGCCCAGCGTTGGCAGCGCAGTCATCACGCCGAACCGCCACACAAACCCAACACAGTCATGGCCGGTTGCGAGGCTAGGGATAAAGGCGGTGCAACTCCATGACTCGTTCAATGGATTCAAATCAGCAGTTTCGGAGAAACCTGCAATCTGGCCGTGGTCGTTCTTGTTTGGCCATTGCACGTCGCTGTTTGGCCCTCCGAGCGTGCCCAGGTCGAATCTCAATCCATAGATCCACACGGTGGCGTGTTCGGTCGTGTTTCCGGCTTGGTCCGCGGAGCCAACTGCCCATCCTATGTTGTTGATCGTGTTGCCCTCGCCAGCCGTTCCGCCGAGGTTGCCAAGGTTAATTGCGCGGTAATGTTGCGGCTGCTCTTGTGCTGCCAGCCTAAGCGGGAGCGCCAACGCGGCAAATAATATAGCCATCGTCGTCATGCATGTCACTATCCTGGATTTCATGATGTCTCCTTCCTAGAGTCCGCTCATCCGTTACTTCTGCCGTCGGACCCCAGACGTCTGCCAGAGGGAGAATTCGGCACGACCTGACGAACGCTAGGATGTCGGCGGGGGCAGCGCAATGGGTTTGCGACCAGCAGAGATTGGAACGCGATAGGAGACACGTCTAATGCGACGGAAATATTCTTGCGGCAGTCCCAGCGGAGGGAAAAACTGTCTTACCCATTTGTTCGCGCGCTTAAGGAGTGTTCCCCGCCCAGCGCGGCTTGCATATTCGCTCGGTACGTGCGGCTCATGGTGAGTTCGGTGCCGTCACGCAGCCACACCGAATAATCGCCACCCCACAAGGGGCGAATTTCGCGAACGTGGTCCAGGTTCACAATACGAGAGCGATGGATGCGCACGAAACGGTTCGGATCGAGGTGCGCCGCCGCGGCCGTCATCGTCTCGCGCAGCAGGTGGCTTTCCTTGCCGATATGGAACTTTACATAATCCCCTTGCGCCTCAACCCATTCGATCGATCCCTTGCGCAAAAATATGGTTCGCGATCCGGACTTGATCAAGATTCGCTCGCTGACCCGGGATTCTCTCTGAATCTCTTGCATGGCTGCCTTCAACTCCTGTTTGCGGTCTACGCCATTCACGCGTGTTCTTCGCTCGTGAAACCGCTCCAACGCTTCCGCGAAGCGAGCCTTGTTGAAGGGCTTTAGAAGATAATCCAGGGCCCGCACTTCAAATGCTCGGACTGCATACTTATCGAACGCGGTGACGAAGATAATCGCTGGCGGCGCCTTGTCTGTCAGGCAGTCGAGTAGCTCGAATCCATTTCGCCCCGGAATTTGCACGTCCAGAAACAGCAAATCCGGTTTGAGGGTGTTGATAGCGACAAGCGCTTGCTCGCCATCCGCGCATTCCCCAACGACTAGAAATTCTGCGTGCTCCTGCAGAAAGGCACGGATCTTCTTCCGCGCGAGCACTTCGTCATCAACGATCAACGCTCGCAGTTTCACGTAAACGACTCCCGTCGCCATTCTCGTCGCTGGCTTTGTGCACCCGCAACGGAAGACGAATCTCCACGATCAGTCCGCCGTCGTTCCGGTTGGTGTACCGCAAAGACTGCATCTCGCCGTAATGCTTTTCCAGGCGCGCCCGCGTGTTGGCCAATCCGATGCCCTCCGTCCAGGTCGACTCCCTTGATATTCCGGGACCATCGTCCAGAATCGATAGGGATAGCTCGGTGCCCACGCACGCGGCTCGAACCTCCACGGAGCCCGGTCGATCGAGTCGGGCAATTCCATGTCGAACGGCGTTTTCTACGATCGGTTGCAGCAAAAGGCATGGAACATTGCAGTCCAGCGTCCCGGGATCGGCGTTTACCAGCACTCTCAGCCGGTCTTGGAAACGCGCCCGCTCAATCGCCAGGTACTGCTCCAACATGTTCAGTTCCCGGCGCAGCGGAACTTCTTCGCTGGCGGAAACGGACAAGGTTGTGCGTAGCAGCTCGCCGAGCGACGTCATCATGTTGTCCGCTGCGTCCACGTCTTCCCGCATCAGCCACGAAATCGAGTTCAGCGTATTAAACAGAAAATGAGGCTGCAGTTGGCCCTTCAACATTTCCAGTTGAGCTTTGATGAGTTCCTGCTCTCGCTGTTGAGATTTGCGCGCAGCCTTTATTGCGTGGTGAACGCCGACGATGGCCCAAAAGAACCATGCAACTATAACGAAATTGTCGATCAGGTATGTCTGACTCTGGCGCCAGAAGGAGTGCAGAGCAAAATCAGGGTACACGAAGTGATGCAATTTCACGCGATACGAGGAGTACAACAATTCGGTGCCAACATTCAAAAGAAGCAGGACTGACACATTTTTGACCACCGCTGGCCGTTCCAGCGGAAATTTCTCCGCCCACCAAGCCATCACCGGCGTCATGAGGAGCCAGAAACCTAATTCGACGGCGGTATAGCGCAGGCCCCCCTCCCAGGTCAGTTCATGCCCCAGATCGGTGCGCAGAGTGTAGTATTCTGAAATTCGAACGACGAAGAACCACCCTGCCGCGATCCAAATCCATGAACTTTTTCGCATTTACGTCCTTCCGAGCGCCACCCGCGAATTTCAATTCTACCTCTCGATCGGGCCGATTCCGCTCCATTTTGTTGCAATATCCAATATGAGGACGCACGTGTCGCCCACGCGGCTGTACTCGGCAGTCGGAAATCCCTTGAAATCTCAGTGCCTGGTAAACGCACCTAACCGGACAACTGCCCCTGGCTCCCCGGAAGTCTGGTTCGAGTAAGTTTGTGGGGCATAGCACTCGCTGGAATAGCTCGCGAGTAGCGCCCGGGGCCAGGAATGTCATTCGGCGCATTTCGTGGCGGCAATCCAATTGAGCAAATCGTCGCCATCTCGGACAATTGCCCCCAAGACCTGTCGCGGGCTTTCCAACCGAAGTAGCGAATGATGAGGGTGCATCAAGGGGAATGAGGTGGCGATTCTATCCTTGACCACCGTACCGACAGATTCGGAGTTGGAAGCCCACCATACCTGGGATTAGGCTTGCTGAACAGAGTCCAGCAGCACCTTCGAATCAACGACCGTGGCAAATTCCTCGTGGAGCGTTGCGAGGGAAACGTTGTGGATCTCTTCGGCTGAATACCGCCTTCCGTCCCATCCTGCTATTTCGAACGCTGCGATAGCATCGCTGGCCACATAAACCTCAAAGCCCAAATTGGAGGCCATGCGAGCAGTGGTAGAAACACAGTGCGGAGTCGTCATTCCGACAAGGACAACCGTTCGTATTGCCTGTCGTCGTAAGGAGCTTTCCAATTGGGTTCCGATGAAAGCGCTGTTCACATGCTTCTGAAAGACTGGTTCGTTCTCAAGGGGCCGGACAATTTCCTTGATCTCGCAGCCTGCATTTCGAGGAGTCAAAGGAGAACTTTCCAAGCTCGACAGATGCTGTACATGAAATACAGGCCGTTCCGTCTTACGCCACGCCGCAAGTAAAGCCGCTATTTTTTGTTCGGCATCGGGATTGTTCCGTTGGCCCCACTTCGGCTCGTCAAACCCCTTTTGAACGTCAACGATGATTAGAGCGGCATTGCGAGGCATTGAAATCATTCCAGACCTCCTCGGTTGGAAAACGGCGAGAGCGCTTTGTTCGGTGAGACTGGTCATCCGAATGCAAACGTTGCGTCTCCTTTTTCTGGAGATCACGCAAGAACCTGCGATTCTGTGAGCACCGCGGGTGGTTCTACATTGAGAACGGCCAGCAGCCTCGCCAGCTTGTGATCGAGATCGATCGCGATCGAGTTAATTTCTTTACAACCCAGACTCGAGAGGTTTGTACTCGGTTGTTCGATGCTGAACCTCGTTCCTTGTTCCGATTCGTAGATCGCACAACGCAAAGGAACGTAAAGAGCCACCGCTGGATTGTGCCGATACATCGACTCTGCAATGACGTGGTTGCCCATCAGGTATTCCGTAGCCCGTCGTGTGTTGCCGGCGAGACTCATGAGAGGCGCCAAATCTAGCTTCCAGTAGAGAAGAAAATCATGTGGCGCTTCAGCGACTACTGTGGCGATGACGTCCTGCCACGGGGCCTTTCGCTCAATCAGCTCAACTCCGCGATCCCGGTTCCAGATAGGAACTGAGGACTCAAACCGGCGACGAAAGTCGTCGTAGTTTTCGCCTACCGCTATTTCGAGGCGGACGGTGTTGTGCGATACTGTTGCGTTTCTTTCTACCTCGTTCATTGTTCCCAGTTTGTTAGTTGTTTCGGTCATAACTATTCTCCAGGTGTGGTTCGCGAACCTCCAGCTCGTTGTCAAAAGGGTCTCGCGGCTTGACGTTAGGGCTTTAGATCCAGCATTGCCTTGCCGTTCCCCAAGTCGACGGGAACGGAGACCTGTTCGTGAACGATCAGCCATTCGCCATTGCGTTTGCGGTAACAAGCGGTCCAGCGCAGCCACCAGTCAGTCTGCTTGCCATTCGTCAATGTTCCCTTCACCTGGTGGAGACAATAGCTGAATGCCACGTCGTCGCCTGCCGTGATGCAAACATCGGGAAACTCGACCTGAACGGGACCTTGATATGACTCGAAAAACTCTTGCCAGTGTTTAACAAACGTCTCAGCGCCCACTGCCTGCAGAGGGGGAAGAATGTCGAACGAAATGATTTCCGGAGCAAGAACTGACATGACTCCGTTGATGTCTTTGGCGCGAAACGCCTTTGCAAATCGGTCTATCAACTCTCGTATTGCGACTTCGTGGTTCGTTTTGTTTTCGACCAGCGGTGATTGTGTCATGCTTCTCCCCTGTAAATCGGTCACTTCTTTCCTTGAGTCACATGTCTTGTCCAGCGTCTTTGTTCTCCGCCCGCGCACTTCAAGCCGGGCAGACCTCTGGGCCGCCGAGCAAACCGCGGAGCGGTGCCAGTGGACCGATCGGAATGAACTGGTGATCCAGCAGATTCTCCCCGGAGAGCGGCAGTTTATCGATCAGGGCTCCTGCTTCGGCTGCGTCTTTGCAACTGAGGATGAAGACAGCACCCTTGCCGTCGGCGCGTGCGTACCACTGCTGAATCGCCCCATCCAGGTAAAGCCGCACGGTTGCGCGGATCTCCGCTGGCATGAACTTCGTTATCTGCTCCCGCGTAACACCCGGCTTTGCGGTCAGCAAGACCAAAACGCCGGTCGTCGGATTCTTTGGTTGTTCCACAACTCCCTCGTTCTTCTCCGCCTGTTCCATGACTTCCTCCTTTGCGTGTGTAAGTTGAGTGCTGTCCATTTCCGTTCTCCTGTTCCGAGCACTCATACCGTCGTTGTCCACTAGCTGTTGCCCCGTCGGCGCAGAAGCCAATAGAAGGCGGCGACGTGCGTGATCATCAGCAGAGGCACGTAGATGACCGGAATCATGTAAGTGGCTCCCAACTGCCCCGCCATTGCAGGAAGGCCTACCTGTATGGCGTGGTAATAGTCAACGAGAATATCCACCGTGCCCACGAGATTGAAGGCAACGATGAAAAACCAAAAGAGCGTTCGTATCCTTACCGAGAAAAGCGCCAGAAGGGCCAGCACTCCGGTGGCAAAGTCACCGTAGGCGGCGAATGTGGCGAAGCCAGCCGGCAGATTGGGGCCGACTACGCCCGGAAGGATAAAGACGAGCCCGAAGAAGCGAAAGCTGTGCACGGTAGCGATGACACGGTGTGCATCGAAGCGGTTCATCGACCTCAGTTTGGGCAGAATGTACGTGCTGAACCAAAGCAGGCATGCGACGTAACCGAAAATAAGATGGATTCGGAAGAGAGTTTCGGGCGACATTAGGACCTCCAGCTTGATGGGATGACATATATCATCCCAAAGATTTGAATTTTATCCGCACCGTGCCGAAGGTCTGCTTTATTGACCCGCTGCACCGAGGGATTTGGCGTTCGCCCGGAAGAACTCTTCCAGGGTTTGTGGATCCCGCCCGGTAACCACACGAATTGCATTGGTAGCCTGGCGCTGTTCCTTACTATTCCGGAAGTACTGCCAAAGGTGGCTCAGGTGATCGAGAGCGTGAGGATTGAGTCGCTCCTTCACCGCCTCGGCCCACTGCTCATCCGTGATCGGTATATACCGAATCTCCCGCCCGATTGCCCGACCCAGAGTCTCGACAATTTCCCGTACGGTTGGAGTTGCGCTTACCAGGGGGTAGACGTTTTGAGGAGGAAGGCCGGGGTTAGCCAGGAGAGTTGCGGCTACGCGGGATACGTCCTCCGCACTCGCGAGTGGAATGACGGCCATGCCATCGCCCCACGGCAGGAACGCGGCATTTTGCTCGGACACGCTCCGGCTGACAAGCGCGCGTACGTTCTCGTAGTAGGGTGGCGTCTGAAGATGAACCGCGCCGACCCGCGCCCAGTCGAAGATGCGATCGGCCAACCGATGCTGCAGATTGCGGAAAGAGGGAGCGTCCTGGAGATCGCGGAAGGCGGGATCATCGGGCGTGCCCTGAAACTGCGAGTTGTTCACCACCAGTTCCAGACCCGCATCGCGAGCGGTTGCTGCAAAGATGGTAGCTGCCTCAAGCAACCCGTCAGCCACCGGGTAGGTGAAGTAAGCGCGCTTTACCTCTTTCATTGCCGTCTGGACTGAAGCTGGGTTGAGGAGATCACCCTCGACGAGTTCTGCGCCTTGTTGGCGGAGTTCGTCGGACCGGGTATCGAGTTTATGGACGAAAGCACGCACGGCAATGCCCTGCTTGAGCAGGAGACCCGCGACGACGCGTCCGGTTGATCCCTGCGGACCGCCGGCTGCGCCTGTAATCAGAATCGGATGGGGCATTGCAAGTCCTCCTTTGCAGCATAGGATGACATACATAATCTAATGGATTCGGTTTTTCTCTAGAAATCGAAAGGGCTGCATCGTGAGTCGCCCGTAGTATCGGATCCAGCCCGGGATAATGGGATTGAACATCCGCGACAGATCGTCGATCGCTTTGTCACTGCTCTGCGCCAGCTTCCAGCTTCGAAATGTGTCCCGGATCGCTCTCGCTGCCTTGTCCGACACCGCCGGAATTGAGGAAGAACGTCCCCTTGCGGGTCATTGATCTCCTGGCCGAAACGCGTAGCCGAGAAAATCAAACGTTTCGTTTGGGTATGTCTTCTTCCGAGAATTATCCTTGCAATAGACGATTCTCGTTTTCTCCGGATGGAGTTCCAGTTTCGCAGCTCTGCCATCGTGCAGCGATGGCCTACCTCATTTCCTGGGCCTCCTTCTCCGTTCTGCAGTGTGCGATGACATCATCGGCGTACCTCTCGAATAGCACCTGAGGGTAATGCGCCGCTAGCCATCGATCTAAGGCGCAATGCAGAGACAGATTGGCCAGCCAGGACTAAATGACCCCACCTTGCGAAGTCCCCCTTTTTCGGGGAACCACCGCCCATCCTCTTCTTGGTTTGGAACCGGTCCCTGCAGACCGGTCGTCGAGTCGGCCCGGGGAATTTCACCCCGAGCCGCTCACAGATTCCGCACATGACACTCTCGCGGCATCCGGCTCGTGCAGTCCATGAAAGGCGGCGCCTTCCGTCCAAGCATGAGGATTCCTCCCATTGCTGGTTGACCCAACTGAACTGGACCGCCCACCCGCTTCGCTCCACTGCCATTACGGCAGCTTCCCCACTACTACGAAGTGGTCCGTCCCTGACCAAGGACCTCTCTCATCCATACCTGACGTGGCCTATCCACGCTCTTGACCACAACGTTCACCACCGTGGCCATCGTGCCGCAGCAGCTTGTGGCAGTTTGAAGCCTCTCCCTGCAGACCGGCTTCGAGGGACCTTCCCTCATCTCGCGGACAGCATGAAGCTTGCACTTTTTCTTGGCACAACCGAGGGGCCCACCCTCATCAGTTAAGCAGTTACGCACTACTCAGCCCTTTCTGCCTCCCGCGCGTGTGGCGCACGATTGCCCGTCATCCATCCGCAGTCGAGCGGGACCAGCGGCGCGCGTTGGCCTCCGCTCGAATTCTCGATCTCAACTAGATTGTGCTCAGCTAACGTCGCGAGGGGCTTGACGTCTATGAGGTTGCGGCGGATTCAGAGACGCAAGAGGAGCCCTGCCGATTGTCGCGACTGCGTAATATCGGTTTAGACAGGGCCGCGCCTTCCCTCGCACACAATTCACCTCGGAGGAGGACGACTTCAGGGACATGACACTTAAAATAGCGCAGTCCATTCTCGATCGACGGAGATTCAAAGGCTGCACTCTACTGGGCACTGCCCTCGTTTCTTTCGTTGCCGGGGCGCTGTTTGCAGCACGACTGGCGCACCTTACAGAGGTAAGAGCGGACAGCGATCGCGTCTTCGAGCTCATGATCTATCACACCGTGCCCGACAAAGTTCCTGCCCTCGAATCGATCTTTCGCGACGTTGCGAAGCTGCAGACCAAACACAATCTAAAAGTGATTGGCTATTGGGTGCCAAATGATCCCACTTGGAAAGACACTTTCGTCTACCTTGTCGTTCATCCCAGCCGCAAGGCAGCGGACGCGAATTGGCACGCGCTCCATGCCGACCCGGAGTTTTTTCCTTACCGGAAGTCCGCAGAGCCATTGATTGCGAAGGTAAACGGCAATTATAACGTCGACGAAGTTTATATGCGTCCGACAGATTTCTCGGCAATGAAGTAATTTGATATGGTGCAATTCACTCGTATCAACACCCTTCGGAGTTGCGCTCTCACCTGTTGTCTTTTGCTTGTTCCCCCACTTGCGGCAGCGCAGCGAGAGGGATGGATGGCCACTTGGGCGGCCAGTCCTGAACCAGCAGACTCTAATCCGAACCAGCCAATCCTAAATCTTCAGGATCAAACCGTCCGAGAGCGCGTGCGCATATCCGTCGGAGGCTCTCACATTCGCATTCGTCTATCAAACGAATACGGCTCCTCACCGCTTGTTGTCGGTTCCGTCACTGTGGCTGAGCCGAAAGATCCGGCGAGCATTAAACCAG
Organism: Candidatus Sulfotelmatobacter sp.; assembly: GCA_049584315.1. Taxonomy (GTDB): domain Bacteria; phylum Acidobacteriota; class Terriglobia; order Terriglobales; family Acidobacteriaceae; genus Sulfotelmatobacter. The sequence continues at coordinate 13,424 of JBAUXO010000223.1, forward strand.
GTTCGATTCGGGCCGTTACTTTTGCGGGAAAGAACTCGATCACAATTCCGGCGGGCGCGCCGGCCATGAGTGATCCAGTCGCATTTACTGTAGCTTACGGGGCAGAGATCAGCCTTAGTCTATACTTCCCAAAACGTGTCACAACCCCAACTTGGCATGCACTTGCACTCAAGCGTGCTTTTCTTTCGGGGCCCGGCGACCATACACATGACGAGAAGATTCAAGGTGGTATTGAAGCTTCGAGCTCAATATTCGTCACTGCTGTGCTGGTTCCTGCACGGTCATCGCGGCGTGTGATCGTAGCGTTTGGCGACTCGATCGTCGACGGTGATGGATCGACTGCTGAGTCGGACCGCACTTGGCCGAGCGACCTTATCCGCCGCCTGAGTAAGACACCGGACAGCTCAAGACCGGCCGTGGTCAACGAAGGTATAGCCGGAAATCGCTTATTAGGGAACGGGCCCATCGCCAGCTTGGGAGTCAGCGCACTGGCGCGTTTTGACCGGGATGCATTGTCAACTCTGGGTGTCACTCACATTGTGCTACTGGAAGGAATCAACGATATTGGTTTCCCTGGCGCCAAGCTGGGGGAGCTTTCGCTAGCCGATTCAGCAGATGTACGGAGCGCGGAGGATCTGATCGGCGCGTATCAACAACTGATTGCCCGCGCCCACACCCACGGAATCAAGCTGATTGGTTCCACTATGACCCCGTGCGAAGGCGTCGATATTCTTGGTTATTATTCAGACGCAAAGGAAACCAGCCGGCAGGCAGTTAACCAATGGATCAGGAACAGTGGGGCGTTTGACGGCGTAATCGACTTCGATGCGGTTCTGCGCGATCCGGATCATCCTAGTCGACTCTTGCCCCGTTTCGCGTCCGAAGACCATCTCCACCCGAACGATGCTGGCTATCAGGCGATGGTCGATGCGATCGACCTCGCTCTCTTCCAATAGCACTCCACGGTGCACATCTTCCACGTCAGCCGGCTGGTGGTCTGCGATCCGTGCCCTGTTGAAGGATGACAGCAAACGCGACGCGAACTACTGCTCGAGAGCCACAAACCTCCTGCAGGGAAGCTGCTTCGTCAGATTCCCTCGATTGGACCGATTCGGGCGGCTTTGCTCGTGGCACTGCAGAGGCCCACCGTTTCCGCACCAAGCGTCAGCTGTGGGCGTACAGTAGTTTCGCCGTCGAGACGCGCCTGAACAAAGCCCTTCGCCGAGTGCAGGCGCAAATTCCCGCCTCGGGCGCGGTTGTCTGCCGGGCCTCCAACGTCCCCTAGAACCAGATTGCCTCTCCCACATGGGCTTTCCGTGTGCCGCCACAGAAGATTACCGCGCACGTCACCCGCGCGTGATTCCAAACGCGGTTCTGCATTCCTTCCCCCAAGACGATATCTCCTCCGCCCGTTAACGCGTCCAAGGTTCCTTTGATATCTTGAAATAGCGTACGGAAATCTTGCCTCCACCGGTATGGAACCGGCCATTGCCCCATAGAGCCAACATCGATATCCTGGCCGCCGGTCTCCACACCGACCACCCCGCCCACGTCATCGACTTGAACGCGTCCTCCTCCGGTCTGGATCTCCACGCGGCCGCCCACGCCTTGAACGCTGACGTCGCCCCCAGATGTTTCTAGTTTTACGTGCTGGACTGCGCGGGGCACACGGACCGGCGCCTGTTAGTGTCAATCAACGGATAAGTGGAAATATGCAGCTCCATGAGGATTTGCGCTTCGGGTTTCTGAGTCACTCTGGTGAAGGCGGATGAGATGAGAGTAAACTCATTCCGAGTGGAAAGGAGCATACAGGTATGTCGATTTCCGTAGAAAAGCGAATTGCGTTGATCTGTCTCTCCACCTTCTTTGTGGTAGCGGCTTGGCAGTCCGTCGCAGTGGGCGAAGATGCAGTTCATCTGGTTTCGGGCTTCGTGAAGCACGTGGACCACGACGCCAAGACCATGGTGGTCAAAACTGCTGACGGTACCGAACACACCGTCAAGTGGACCGGGGACACGGCTTGGGAGGGCACCAAGGAGTCAGGCAAAGGCCTTAAGGAGGGTTCGAAGGTTTCCGTGAAGTACACTGAGAAAGGTGGCGAAAAAACGGCCGTTGGAGTGAAGGACATCGGCAAAGACCTCGCCAAGTGAAGCGAGATGACGATTGACCCGGCGCTAGGCTTTTTCGAGCAACTAGCGCGCGGATCAGAAGCAGCAGCTGTTGCTCTCTGTCATGGTGTAATCGAAGACTTACGAATGTTGCCAGCTTCGCCTGGTAACAAGTCCTCATTTAACCCGTAACCCAACGGTTACAAGTGTAAGCGCCTGTGTCTGTTGAAAAATCTCGGTTCACGGCACGCTTTTCGTCCTTCTGGCCTGCTGGTTAATCGCTTCTTTAGTTTCTCTAGCTAGATTAGGTTCATGCAGTTGCGATCTGCTGGGTGGGTTACAGCGGAGGAATCGCACCAGCCGTTTCAGGTTCTGCACGGTTGCCGCCAGATAGAACTGCTCGCGCACGAAGCACATGCGGCGTAGCCGCAGTCGGCGGAGTCCGACGTAATTCTTCAGCTCTGCGAACAGTGCTTCCACTTTTCGCCGCGCCCGTTGCGAGATGGCGAACGCTGGTGTCTGAGCCAGGGCGTGCGCACGCTGCCGCGCTGGCTCACAAGTATGGATGGCAAGGGTTCGATACTTGCCTCGCGTGCAGCGGCTCTTCTGGGGCCCTCGCGACAGCGCTTCACCGTCGAATAATAAACGTGGCTGCGGTTGCGCGCATTGATTCCGACGTACTTCAGGATCTTGCCTTCGGGGCCCAGAAAGGTTCTCCTCGGGTAGGTAGGTGGAACCGGTCGATGCCATAGAGGTCAGTCGGCCCATTGGGATTTTCCTTCACCCCGGATGTAGGCAGCGACACCAAGACATCCCGGTTACTTCGGCCAACCCTCTGCTCATTGCGCGGTTCAGCCAAGGCTCAATGAGCACCTGGTCACCAGTAGTTGGCTTCTGCCTATGGTCGCGGCTCAACTCGTGATTCTTCCCTGCTCTTCACCTTCTGTGAAAGTTTCTGGTTCAGGTTTGTTTCACGGCCTATCCACGGGGCCACGCTATACGCAATCCCAGCGTATACGGGAGCCACGAAGTTAAGTTGTGCCATGCCACGTGCCATACCCTGGCGGTCATCTGACGCAGAAGCGGTTCGGGGCGATGCTGGGCCGGATCGCGCTACTATAATAGCGATACGGACGGGATAGATAGACGGTGGTTCAGGTTGACAGCGGAAACATATACAGAGGGTGGAGTAAGTAAAAGAGGTGTCGCACAAATGCTCTGTAAGTCGCTCAATTTCGGCTGTGCCACTCGGGTGCGCATACCGATTTTGTATTTGGGAGGAAACTGGACTTTTTCAACAGCCACGGGCGTTTACACTCACGATCCGGTCAAGTGTAATCGCTACCATTTCCAATCTCCCACGAAAGCTGGCACAATCGTCGAGCGCGAATTCCGTCCGAAGTCGAGCGGCACGCATGTTCTTAGGAGGAATACATGGCCACTCACTCTTTTCGATTCCCCGGTGAAACTGAATCTTACCGCCACACCCGGAACCAATTGCTGCAAGCGGAAGTCGACTTGAGACGGCGCGTTGAGGAAGTCGCCGCCCTGCGTCGCCAACTTCCTCTAGGTGGGGAGATACCAGAAGATTATATTTTCGAAGAGGGTTCACCCGATCTCAACGACGCCCAAACAATCCGGCAGGTGCCGCTCTCTGAATTGTTTCAACCCGGCAAAGATACTCTCGCCGTCTACAGCTTTATGTTTGGACCGAAGATGAATGCGGCATGTCCAATGTGCAGTTCTATCATCGACGCTCTGAACGCCACGGCAGTGCATGCCGCTCAGCGCATGAACCTCGTGTTAGTAGCCAAGTCTCCGCTGGAGAGACTCAGGACCTTCGCAGGTGAGCGCGGATGGAACCACCTGCGTCTTCTTTCTTCCGCCGGCAACAGCTACAATCGCGACTACTACGGCGAGAATGCGCAAGGTGGCCAACAGCCGTCGCTGAATGTCTTTGTTCGCCGTAACGCGAAGATTCACCACTTTTTCCATTCTGAGCTTCTCCTGGTACCACCCGAGCCGGGACAGAACCAGCGCCACGTCGACATGATTTGGCCGCTGTGGAACTTGCTGGACTTCACCCCCGAGGGTCGGGGCTCAGACTGGTATCCGAGTCTGGCCTACCGCTGACATCGAGGTTAGCGAAAATTGCCGACTCGTGGAAAACGGTGCGGATCACCGACGTAATCAGCCGATGTCACAACCTTGCGCCGTCTGTTCGCCCGTCAGCTGGGGTTTTGAGCGCAATCGGGATGTTTGTGCGCCGGAACAACCGGTATGAAACAGAGGATGAAAGAGCCTCACAAGCACCGCTGAACTGGCGCCATCCGCGGCCTCGGACTGGATCATCTCCGCAGTTCTGCAGCGGTTGGCCGCAGTAGGACGATTTGACAGCGCTGGTGTGTGACTACGCTCCATCTTAGACGTCAGCTAGCTCTTATCCGCCCGCTTTCAGTGCGGTGAGAACCTGTTTGGCGATTTCTTTCAGAGTCTCGAGGACTCCAACGCCCTGAAAAGCAACGGCTCGGCCGGGACCCGATTTATTTTTGTTTAGAAGCTGACGACAAAGGGGGCGATTTTTCAGCGATTGAAGTCTCTAACCCTGACTGTCCGCGCGGTCATTTGGAACGTTATTTGAAACAATACCGATGCCGAAATCGTATATGTCCCGTATGCGAATCCGATTAGCCCTGCTTTTGGGTGTCATATTCATCGCCAGCGGCGTGGCTCGCACTGCCGACCTGGCACTCACTGGAGCAAAGATTTATCCCTCTCCCACCGATCCACCGATCGAAAACGGATCGATCGTGATGCGCGACGGTCTGATTCTCTCCGTTGGTCCCAGTTCGACGATCAAAATCCCGCGCTCGGCGACAGTCATCGACTGTAAAGGACTTGTCGTTACTGCAGGCTTCTGGAACAGTCACGTCCACATCCTCCCTCCCGCTCTTCTTCACGTTCAAGACTCCGGCATTAAGGAGCTTGATCAACAACTGGACACGATGTTCAACCGTTGGGGTTTCACCACCGTGTTCGATATCGCCTCCGTGCTGGACAATACTCTCGCACTGCGCCGCCGCATTGAAAGCGGGGAACTGCGCGGTCCACGCATTTTCACCGTCGGCGAGCCGATCTGGACGATTGAGCCGGTGTATGTTCGTGATTTTCTCCGCCAAAATCATATCCATATCGAGAGCACGCAGACCCCGGAACAAGCGATTGCTCTGGTGCGTGATCACGCCGCGAAAGGTGCAGATGGAATCAAATTGTTTACCGGTTCCGACCAGGGACACGGAGAAGTAGCCCTCCTGCCGTTAGCCACGGCCAAGGCTGCGGTCGACGAGGCACATCGTCACCATATGCCGGTCTTCGCCCATCCCACGAATGTAGATGGCGTGCGTGTTGCCATCGACAGCGGCGTTGACGTACTGGCCCACACCCTGCCCCAATCGCCACCATGGACTGCTGACTTCATTCAGGAACTGAAGCGTGCGAACCTGAGTTTGATCCCAACCTTAACCTTGTTCGACGTCGAGGGGCGCAAGCAAAACATCCCCGACCAGCAACGCACGGCTTGGATCGCCCAAATGGTTGATCAACTCCGAGCTTACTCAGAGGCGCACGGCGATATTCTGTTTGGAACGGATATCGGCTACACCGACCACTACGACACGACGCTGGAATTCACTCTCATGTCGCAGGCGGGCATGAACTATAAGCAAATTCTTGCGTCTCTCACGACAAATCCAGCACGAAAGTTTGGAGATTCCGACCGTACCGGCCGGGTCGCGAAGGACATGAAAGCCGACCTGGTGATCCTAAGCGCCGACCCTGCCCAGAACGTCACGGCGTTCTCCAAGGTGCGCTTCACGATCCGTAACGGCAACGTCCTCTACAAGGAGAGATGATCACAACGGGCTGGAGTCCGCACCTCTATCACCAATTGACAAATCTGTGCGTCGCTAACCTCCAGCCATTCATTGACTTGCCTCATCCCCGGCCCTGAGAACGTGAGCACAATGATCGGGCAGACCAATTTTTTCATATTCCTGACAGGCCGAAACCGCCGTACAATGGCCGCCGTTTTTGTGGTCAAAAAGGAATTTCGGGTGCTCCCCGTGCAGTTCAACCAGGCCCACTTTCTCGTTGACTTAACCATGTTTGCAGGCAGATAACGCGCGGCGTTCGGAAGACCGTCCCTGGTCCTCCACTCGAATTGCACGAGTGCCCCATAGATCTCGAGGACAATGTCAAAAACACATTCAAGTTTCAGTACCTCGATTAAGGCGGCGGTCGAATCTGCACGCGCCAGTGCACTGCCGGGCAGCACGTTGGGGCAAAGCTTGCAATATGCCCTCGGCCAGTGGCCGAAGCTGATCCGCTTATTGAACCACCCGGAGTTGGAGTTGAGTACCAACTTGGCAGAGAACTCGGTCAGGCCAATCGCGGTGGGTCGTAAGAACTGGATCCACCTAGGCGGCCCACAAGCTGGACCGAGGTGGCGGCCATTCTTTCGACCATCGAAACCTGTCGACGGATCAAGCTACCCGTGCGCGAATATCTATCCGCCGTGCTACGGGCGTGGCCAATCTCCAACTACAGCGACTATCCGACCTAACACCCACGGCTTGGGCGGCCCAGCACTAACAGTCACATTAGTCAGCGTCGGAACCGTCGATCATGGGTTTCGCTTGACGAAGTTGCTGCGGATCACGATTCGAAATTTCTCAGGTTACGCGATAGCTATTCTTCTCGCAACGCCTGCATGGGATCAACTTGCGTGGCACGCCGCGCCGGCACAAAGCAAGCCAGCAAGGCCGCGGCGAGCAAAACTATAGAGACGGCGCCAAACGCGGTGGTATCAATGGCCCCAACTTGATACCACATCCCGCGCATGACCCGGCCCACAGATATCGCACCGCCTAAACCGAGCGCGAGTCCTAACAAGGCCAGCGACATCCCTTCTCGCATGACTTGGGCGACTACGCGATCCTGTCCGGCCCCCAAAGCCATACGCAGCCCGATTTCGTGCGTTCGCTGCGCAACAGCGAACGACATAACCCCGTAGATCCCCAGAGCCGCGAGAACCAGAGCGATCGCTGCAAAGACTCCGAAAAGCAGGGCCCGGAAACGGTCCTCGGCTCTCGATTCGGCCAACAGTTGGTCCATCGTTCTCACGAAAGCCAGAGGAAGATTCGGGTCTACGGACTGAACGACTGCGGCTATGCTCTTGGTCAAAGTCTCGGGTTCGATCCGCGAGCGAACCGCGATCCCAGCTTGGGGCGACGGACTCTGCGCAAACGGCGCAAGCACTTCCGGGAAAATTTCTTCCCGTAATCCCCGATCTGGTACGTCATGATAAACGCCCACAATCCGCCACTCGATCGCGGTTCCGAACTTGGCGACACCAGGAATCATTTGGGCGACGAGCAGTCGTTGCGTGAGCGGGTCGACCCCGGTTGAGTACTTTCTTACGAAGGTTTCGTTTACAACTGCCACGGGAACCGCGCCTTCACGATCCTGCTCGGTGAAGGAGCGCCCCTTATCCATATGTATCCCGTAAGTCTCGAAATACGTCGGCGTGACAGCACCAAACTGCGTCCCAGGTTGTGCTGAAGCGTCGTCGATATTCGGCCTTCCGGCAATCTGGAATCGGACGACCATTCCAGCCCCGTACGGGGGTGTGCCCGTAGCGACGGAGGCGGATTCGATACCGGGAAGAGCCTTAACTTTGTCCAGAATTTGGCGATAAAAAGAATTGACCTGCTCTGCGCCTTTTAGTTGTCCGTCGGGAACGGGGAACCAGCAGATTAGCAGATGATCGGTCGGAAACCCGACATCTGCATGTGCCAGATTCCATAAACTGTGGAGCGCAATTCCCCCTCCCGCCAACAAGGTAAGCGCGAGGGCAAACTCGATGACCACCAGGCTACGCCGCAGGACGTTCCTTCCGAAGACCACGGATCGTCCGCCCTCCTTAAGAACTTCGTTCAGATCCAGGCGAGTTGCCTGCCAAGCGGGAGCGCAACCGAATAAAATCCCCGCCAGCACGGTCGCTCCAAACGTGAACAGCAGGACAGGCAGATTTAAGCGCACATCGGCTTCCGAGAGCAGCATGTTCGGAGGCATCATTTCCAGAATGACTTTGAGAAGACCCCACGCCAACGCAAGACCCAAAGCGCCACCGATAGAGGCCAGAGCTAAGCTTTCCAGCAGAAACTGACTGAAGATCCGCGCGCGGGACGCCCAACGGAGGCTCGCACTGCAACTTCTCGTTGGCGCGAGGCGCCCCGGGCGAGCAGCAGATTAGCTACGTTGACACATGCAATCATGAGCACAAACCCGACAGCGCCCATAAGAATCCACAAGCCCGCCCTCACGGAGGGGTCGAGAAAGTCATTTTTGAGTGGCTCAACGCTGACGCCCCAGCCCTTATTCGACTTCGGATAGACTTCCGCGATGTGGTGAGCTACGGCATCCATGTCCGCGTTAGCCTGGGCAATCGTGACCCCCGTTCTTAACCGCCCCAACACAACAAACCAACGAAAGTCATGATTTATTACGTCGGGAGTAAATACGAACGGGACGACAATTTGCCTCACGAGCCGATCCGGCTGCCCAGGCGGTTGTATCCCGATCACGGTGTAAAGTCTGCCGTCCAGGTGAATCTGCTTTCCAACGATTTGAGGGTCGCTCGCGAAGTAGCTTTGCCAGAGCTTGTGAGTGATGATGACGACGTGGTCTTTGCCCGGCGTCCCTTCCTCCTCCGAAAAGTAGCGCCCCATGAACGGACGATCACCAATCAGCTTGTCCAGAAAGCCCGGCGTGAGGTAATCGCCCTGAACCTGTTGTGGCTTGTCTCCCAGGGATAAATTGAAGGTAGCACCGCGCACAGCTCCCAAAATCTGGAAGACCTTACCCTCCTGCTTCCAATCCAGAAAATCCCCGGCGGAGACGAAGTTCTTACGTCCCCCAACGCTCGACCACAACACGACCAGTTGCTCAGGATGCGGGTAGGGGAAATCCGCAACGATCTGCGCATAGAAGATGCTGTAAATTGCGGTATTTGCCCCAATACCGATCGCCAAGGCGAATAGAGCTGCGAACGTAAAGCCGGGCTTCCTGAGCAGCAGGCGGAAGCCGAAGCGAAGATCGCGCGAGATATTCCTCATTCATCACCTTTGGCGCGCCGCCCGAGTCGCATCAGTCGGCCCGATGCAGCGCGTGAGAAACTCTGGCTATGCGGACTCAAGAGGCTGCACTTACATGCCCAAGGTACAGAATCAACTAACTGGCTGACAAATCGAAGCGAGATGCATGGCCACTGGCGGTACACGAGTGTCCCCATGTCCATTCTTGATCTCACCACGTCCAAAATCGAACACCTCGATGAGCTGTGCCGGGCGAGGGTGACGGTTATCAATAAGGGAACTCTGCCGACGAGATCAGCTGAATCAGCCTCGGGCTGGAAAACACCTGATGGGGGGTAGTGATGGCCCCCAAAGCGAGCCTCGTTCAAAAGCAGAACTTTCGGATGTTCTCCTCGGCATGTTTTGGTCTGACGCTTACAACACATCTGCTGGAACGCAATGTTTCTCACTCGGAAATAATCCTCCACTTCCTTGCGAGTCACGCCAGGTTTGAAGCGTTCTGAGTATGACCACTGAGCCAAGGAGATTTCACGTTTTTGTTCTGCTCTTTTTTCAAGAACGTGGCGCACACCCAAAATTGCTCGGAGTTTCGCCTATCGCAATCCGTGCGGCATTGCGCTCAGGAATCGGAGAGGATCTCCGTGTTAGACTCACGCTCTCTACCAGACTTTATAGACTTGTCCGGTCTGTGCTCCGCCAATACTTCTGGCATAGGCGAGCGCTACCCGCCGGGCAGGCACTGCTTCGTAACCACAAAAATAGTGGCCGTATGCCTCCATCGACTCCTGCAATATGGTTGGACTGACGGCATTAATTCGCAGTCCGCGAGTCAATTCAATTGCCGCAGCGCGAACAAAGCTCTCGAGCGCACCATCCACCATTGATTCACTTGTCCCATCTCGAATCGGAATCTCGCTGGTGCTTCCGCTGGTCAGCGTAAAAGAACCGCCGTCGTTCAGAGATGCTTGTCCCGCTAACACTAAATTCACCTGTCCCATGAGTTTGTCCTGCAATCCAACCTGGAACTTCTCGGAGTTCATCTTATCTAGAGGGTCAAAATGTACATGGCCGGCAGCACACACAATTGCATCCAGCATTCCAACTTCTCTAAACAACTGCGAAATGCTCTCACGGTTCCGAATATCAACCCGGAAATCACCGTGCGACCTGCCAGCTTTTACGAGCTGATGATGATTGCTCAATTCTTCTACCACTGCCCGACCAATCGGCCCACTAGCACCAATTACTAATATCCTCATTGGGCTCACCCGATTCGTGAAAGCCGCGATTTTCACGGTGAACATGATAGCTGACGCGATAAGGCGTGTCTGTTGAAAAACTCCTGTTTTGTCAAAATAGCCGGAATTTTGGAGACAGAAAATGTCTACCAAAACGGAGATCGTTGTTTGTAGGGCTTTCTATTGAAAAACCATTTTCCGGTGAGTGAGTTTTTCAACAGACACAGGCGTTCTCACAAGCTTGCGCCGTCTGTTCGCCCGTCAGCTGGGGTTTTGGAGGTAATCGGGATGTTTCGCCGGTGATGATCGACTACCATGGCATGGTGCAGGACCGTCTGGTGAGAATCGATGAGAACAAGCGAGACTGACTTCTTCACGTTCTTCCGACTAGCTTTGAATCATGTTCAGAGTGGTGGCAGAGTAAGCCGACTACTGCTCTTTGTCGCTATAGGAGGGATGTGCCTAGGTGGATGCGCGTGTTCGCGGAAGGAGCCGGATGTGAGAAATACCCCGGCGGTGACACTGGCAATTGCCACTCTTCGAGACGCATACTCGGCATTTAATCGGGGAAATATCGATGCAGCAGTCGAAGGGCTCGACGCCCAGATCGAGTGGATCGAACCTGCTGAGTTTCCGGGCGGCGGCGTGTACCACGGGCGCGAGGGAGTGAAGCAGTACTTGACGCAGTCGCGGGGTGCATGGGCAGAAGGAAGCAGTGAGCCGGAGCGGTTCATCATTGCTGGCAACCGGATCGTCGTATTGGTTCACGCTAGGGTTCGAGCCAAAGGTAGCAATGAATGGCAGGATGTGAAGCTTGCGGACGTGTATACCGTGCGTGGCGGGAAGATAGTCGAGATGCGGGCCTTCGCTGACCGACACGATGCCTTGCACTGGGTTGGCCAATAAGTGAAACGGGGATATTACGACAGTTGGCGGCTCACTCTTAGCCCGGTTCGATAAAGGCGCACCATTTCCCCTCTTCTCTTTCGATCCGCTCCCAGGCCTACGAAACCACTGGCAGTTTAGCCGCTTCCCAGGCGGCAAGCCCCCCGGCCATCTCGGCTAGATTCGTGATCCCGTACTGCTGCAGAATGCTGGCGGCGATGGACGAGCGGTAGCCGCCCGCACAATGGATCGCAATGCGACGCTGGCGTGGAATTTCGGCGATGCGCTCTTGCAGGTGGTTGAGCGGGATGTTGACGCTGCCGTCAACGTGTTTGGTCGCCCACTCGCGCGGGTTTCTGATATCCAGTAATAGCGGTGGCCCGGCATTCGCCAGTTCCTCCGCCACCGCAGCGGCGCTGATACGTTCCGTTGGCCACACCAGATCGGATCGGCCGGCAAGCGCTTCCATACCGCTCTGCAGGTAGCCTGTGACGTAATCAAAACCGATGCGGCCCAGGCGCAGGGCAGCTTCCTTCTCGCGTCCGGGCTCGGCAATGATCACGATGGGTTTGGCGCGGTCAAGTACCGTACCCGCCCACGTGGCGTATTGGCCGCCGAGTCCGATGTTGATGCTGCCTGCGAGGTGACCCTTCGCGTATTCGGTGGCGTCACGGACGTCGAGAACCTGAGCGCCCGCATCTCCCATCCGCAGGACTTCATCGAGTTCGATGGGATGGAGGACTTGATCGAGATTGGTGTCGAGCGAAGTGTGCTCCCGGGTGTTAAGAATGGCATCGTAGGTGAAGTACGGAGGAGCGTCCGGCTGGTCTGCCGTGACGAGCCGAATGAATTCCTGCTTCGTCATCGGCTGCAGCGCGTAGTTCGTCAGCCGCTGTACTCCCAGGGGGGAGACGGTGTCGGAGGAGAGATTCTTCCCGCACAGCGAGCCGGAGCCGTGGGCCGGGTAGACGAGGGTTTCGTCGGGAAGTTTCAGAAGTTTGTTGTGGAGCGAGTCGTACAGGTGGGCGCCGAGGTCGTCGGCACTCCAACCAAGCGACGCGCGCAGGTCCGGGCGGCCCACGTCGCCTATGAACAGCGTGTCGCCCGTGAGAACGGCGTAAGGTTGCGCCGGGTCCTTGCGGACATCGAACACCAGGATCGAGATCGACTCGATGGTGTGGCCAGGAGTCTCCAGCACTTGCAGTCGCAGTCCCGGGAAGTCAAGAGTATCTTGGTCTTTCATAGCAGCGAAAGCGTATTCCGCTTTGGCGCGGGAGCCGAGATGGATGGTCGCCCCGCACCGTGCGCGCAACTCCAGGTGGCCGGCAACGAAGTCGGCGTGGAAGTGGGTGAGAAAGACGTGGCGAATCTGTAGCCCGGATTTTTCGGCGTCGGACAGGTAATGCTGGATGTCGCGCTGGGGATCGACGATGATTGCGGTCGAACTGGCCTCGTCTCCAAGCAGATAGGAGGCGTGAGCCAGGCAACCCAGGTAGTATTGTTTCAAAATCATTGAAGATTTCGTAGTTTACCACCACACGTTTTCGGTGGCTGGAGGTCTGGTAAACTTTGCCGATGTTCCGGCGTCGATTCGCGGGGACTTCGAGACCGACGCAGGTGGTGGATTGTAGGCTAGGAAACGGAGTATTCCGAAACGACCGTTTGTAAGCAAGGCGGTTGCACTCAGAACCGTTTGGTTGTGGGCGGGAGGTTACAGCAGCAGCCCTTTTTGAATCCCCGCCAACGCCACCGCTTTCATTGACTTGCCCGTTCCACGGATGTCAGATTCGAGCCAGGAAGGGCAATCAAAATCGGTCGTCACGTTGTCGATCGGGTGTCTAAGAGTTGCACAGGTACACCGCCTCGTGGCTCCGGGGAATGAATCGGACAGTGTATTTTCCATCATTCGCGTCCAAATTGGGCGTCTGACAACATTCCCACATTGAAAACGTTGGGGATAGCCTGACTCTGAGCCGGGACACGCGTCTGCGATTCGGCCCCGGTCGAAGTAAGTGCTTCTCGCCATGC
>JBAUXO010000224.1:0-5204 GCA_049584315.1 Candidatus Sulfotelmatobacter sp.
CGCGAGTGGATTTATGCTTGGCTGAAAGATCCGCAAGCCTACGCGAGCACGGCGACAATGCCCAATTTCAAGCTGAGCGATGACGATGCACGCGACGTATCCGCGTTTCTGATGGCGAACAGCGCTCCTCTGCCGGGAGACACGATCACACTTTCGGCGAAGGCATCGTCTGATCCCGCGTCCGGCGCAACCTTGTACGGAGAATCCTTCTGCGCCTCATGCCACGCGGTACAAAATGCCGCCGGCAATCTGGTTGGTGGCGACGTGGGCCCGGAGTTGACGCGTGTAGGCAACAAGGTAAAGCCCGAATGGCTAAAGGCGTGGCTGCGAAATCCGCGCTCCTACGATGCGGAGACTGCGATGCCGCACTATCGCTTCAGCGATCCTCAAGTCGCAACCCTCTCCGGATTCTTATTTGCTAAAACCGATTCCGATTTGCTCGTCAATGTCCATCTGGAGGCTGCGACGCCCGAGCAGATCGCGCACGGCAAGCGTCTGGTTTCCGATTACGGTTGCGCGTCGTGTCATGAGATCGCCGGCATTAAGAAGCCGGAGAACTTTGCGCCCGAACTCAGTCGTATCGGAAACAAGCCCGTCACTCAATTGGTGTTCCTCCCCGGCATGCAGCACAGCCTTCCCGACTACATTGCGGGTAAAATCAAGCAGCCGCGTGCGTTTGGACAAGGTTTGAAGATGCCGCAGTACACCTTCACGCCCGCGCAGATTGATTCGCTCGCCACCGCTCTGCTAGCACTCAACGACCGTTCCGCCACATTGCCCCCGTCTCTGACGGTGGCCGCGACCCCCGAGTCGGACTACCAACCGGCGGGTAAGGCTGGAAAGTTGATGGCCGACCTGGCCTGCTTCAGTTGCCATCGCATCAACGGCCACGGGGGCGACATGGCCCCCGATCTGACTCGGGAAGGTAGTTCCGTGCAGCGCCAGTGGCTGGCGGAGTTCCTGAAGAACCCGAACACTCTGCGGCCGGCACTGATCCGCCGCATGCCAAGATTCAACCTCACCGATGGTGAGGTCAACGAACTGACGGATTACATCATGACCGTGTACCAGAGTCCGGCGGTCGACCGCGATTCCATGCCGCTGAGCGGCTACCCGCAAGGCCAGGTTGAGCTGGGCAGGCAGCTCTTCTACGGCAAGTACGCCTGCCAAGGCTGCCACATCGTGGATACCAAAACCGACAAGGGCTACATCGGCCCAACACTGACGCAAGTGGGTTCACGCCTCACCGCTGCCTGGATCTTTGAATGGATGAAGAATCCGCAGGCCCTGCGCCCCGGCACGGCAGAGCCCAACCGCGCCATGAGCGACGAGGATGCCCGCGCTCTGACTGCGTTCCTCATCTCGCAGAAAGGTGGAGGGAAATCGGAGGTTAAGAAATGATCCGTGACTCGCTGACCGTTCTCACATTACTTGCTGGCGCGCTGGTCACGTGCTGTTCGCACAAGACCGCGTTGGCGCCCACGCCTAAGCCGACCGCATTCGGTGCGGCCATCGTCGAATCGAGCGGGGGAAAGCAGATCGCGCAGGCAGGTATGGCGCTGCCGCAGCCCCTGGTCGTGCAGGTGAATGATCAGCAAGGCAATGCGGTACCAGGCGCGCTCATCGAATTCGGTGCTGCGCCCGGGGTAAGTTTCGATCCAGCCAACGGCCTTACTGACTCCAGCGGCCAGGTCACGACTAACGTCACGCTAGGCCGCGCGGCAGGCCGTTATCAGCTCACCGCTTCGTCTACTAACAAAACACAAAAGAAAATAGGCCTCCCAATCGAAGAGATCGCTCTGGGCTATCAGCAAACTCTTGGGCGACAGCTGAGCGATCAGTACTGCGAACGGTGTCACAATCCCGAGTCGACTGTGGAGCGCGTTTCGAACTTCGATAACCTAGAAATCAAGCCGCATCCGTTCACCGACGGCGATACTCTCAACAAGATCAGCGATGCCGATCTCAGCGCCATCATCAGCCACGGCGGTCCCGCGCTCAACAAATCTGCGCTAATGCCGGCATGGGGCAACACTCTCAGTAAATCCGACATGCAAGCGCTGATATCTTATATCCGCGCAATCTCCGATCCGCCCAACCGCAATGCTGGCCCGGAGTATTCGAAGAATTAGTCTGCTCTGGCTATGCCTGAGCTTGCTTCTTCCCGCTGGGGCTCAAGTGCTTCCCGCGAACGAGATCAAAGACCCTGAGTTGCGCGCCTTGCAGGAGCGCAACCAGTACGATCTGAAGAACCTCGGCGCAGAGATTCTCGCGCCTCCCCCACCGACCATCCTTTCTACCTCAGCCGCAAACAGTGACCATGCAAGAATCCATGTTGTTCTCAGGGTTGCAGCCCGTTCAGGATCAAACAGGCCCTTTTGGTATGGAAGAAACTGAGCTGATCCGCCACTATCAGCCCTTGGCCCAAAGTTGGTGTCAAATTTGGTGTCAAAACCGGCTATTTTTCCGGTTTTTTCAGGTCCAGCCGATTTTTTGACCTTTTGCCGTCAATAACTTACATATTTTCCAGTTCCATGGCATGGAAGAGGTCGTCGGTTCGATCCCGACCAGGTCCACCATTTTCAATCACTTAAGGCAGCAACTAATTTCCGTGGTACCTGTCGTGGGCAGCCCAGTTCAGGAAACACTTAAAGGATAAACACCCCGAGAAGGAGGATTTCAGCCAAGCCGCTGCTCGGATCGTGAGAGAAGCTACTGAGGAATAGGTTGTGGCTTATCCCAATCCTTGGGATCATCAAACAGCCCCGGTTCGTCTGGGTATATTGGCGCGACCGCGTCTAACTGCTTGTGGAATGTATCATAGTCAGTATTGAGCTTCATGAGTCCTACCACCGTCCCCATGTGCAGCAACAATTCAGGTTTCCCGAGTTCCTCGCTCGTCCATGAATGTAGTTTGTTGCTTGGGCTCCCGCGTTCACTGCGGCGCTCTTTCAACGCTCTGAGCAGTCCGGGCGCTATGCGCCGCCAAATCAGGTCATTCGTCAGATGACCAAAATACTGCGGTAACTTCATATCTGGCCGCAGCTCTACGTTTTTCAGTCGGCATAAATGCTTGAAATAATCTCCGGGAAAAGTGCGCACCCAGCGCAAGTTCTCGGAGAGAAACCTTTTTAGATATCCTTCAAGATCGCGCCTTGGGCGTTCGTACTGGTATCCGGTAGCCTCATCAATCAGGGCAATAATCCCAACGCTGGCAAAGCCGCGAATCAAAATCATTGCGCGTTCAGCAATATGCTTCTGCGTGTGGTCGAGAACGCCAGCGGCGTCAGCGTCAAGGAACACGCCGCAGACTTTGGGCAGTAGTTCAGCTCGATATCCAAAAGCGCGCCCACCACTACCACCACCAAGGGTCTTAAATTCCGTCTGGCTTGACGTCACTGTTAACTCTTGTGGAATGAATGGTTTAAGATTCTTGGCAGTCAAAAACGCTGGTAGATTGACGTCGGCGTCATAATACTGCCGCCCCTTAGCTTGTCGTGCTCTCCCTAAGGCAATCATCACGCCGCTTTGAGTAAGAACTCGCGTACCGTCCTCAAGAACCGCGCAAGGGATTTCCATATCACCGATAGTTAAGATTCCCTCATAGGTAGCCTTGGGAACAACTTTCCGGGCCTTCGCCCAGCGCGCCTCTGCTTTGTGAAACTCGGCATCCCGTGGCCGCAGTTCATGGCGCCGTTTGTCGGAGTGGTCGAGATTGTTTGCGGTTTTCTTTTGTTGATCGGCCTTATCACGCGGCTAGCGACCGTGCCCCTGCTCATTGATATCTCAAAGAACGGGTTTTGGGGAACGTTATACGAAGCCCGCACGGATGTGAGCATGTTGCTTGGCCTAACCTTTCTGCTTCTGGTTGGTGCTGGCGGGTGGTCTCTTGACTTGTGGTTAGCGGAAAGACTGGCCGCCTCTCATGGCTGAACCTCCAGCCCTTGCATCTCCAGAATCCATTTCCGAAGAGAAACAAGTTCCTCTCGATCATCTTGCTTTATTCTTTCTCCGGTTGGGCACGACCGCTTTCGGGGGACCAGCGTCACACATCGCCATAATGGAAGACGAACTCGTCCGCAGGCGGCATTGGCTTTCTCGCGAGAAATTCCTCGATTTGATCGGCGCAAGCAATCTGATACCTGGACCCAGTTCAAGCGAAGTGGCGATTCATATTGGGTACTTGTGCGCCGGTTGGAGAGGTCTGCTGATCGCTGGTATCTGCTTCATTCTTCCAGCAGCGTTGATGGTCGCGGGTATTGGATGGCTATACGCCCGTTTTGGCAGGCTCCCCGCGACCGCGGGCATCCTCTATGGAATCAAGCCCGTCGTCATCGCAGTCGTTCTTCAGGCTCTGTGGAGCCTTGGCCGAACAGCGGTAAAGACAACGTTTCTTGGATTTGTGGCAGTGCTTGCTCTTGTGCTATCTGTTCTCGGTTTACATCCGCTGCTATTGCTTCTGCTGGCCGGTGGAGTAGCGTGCGCGCCTACGTTAAGAACATCGCGTGCGTCCTTATCGGTGCTTCCTTTTCTGACGATTGGAGGCGGCATCTTGGCGACCACAGCATCGTTCAGTCTAGTTTCGCTTTCCCTGGTTTTCTTGAAACTAGGAGCGACCGTATTCGGCAGCGGCTATGTGCTCTTGGCCTTCCTTCGAGCCGATCTGGTCACCCATCGAGGCTGGTTGACGGACGCGCAGCTTGTAGATGCCGTTGCTGTGGGCCAAGTAACGCCAGGACCTGTTTTCACGACGGCTACTTTCATTGGCTTCATTCTGGGAGGAATTCGCGGCGCTGTCATTTCCACCGTGGGCATCTTCCTTCCTGCATTTCTACTCGTAGCGGTAAGCGGTCCACTAGTGCCGCGTATTCGAAGGTCTAAGGCTGCGGGAGCTTTCCTTGATGGAGTGAACGTTGCATCGCTCGCGTTGATGGCTGCTGTTACTTGGGAGCTTGGGCGCGCATCCCTCGTCGATTCGCTTACAGGTTTCGCGTGAATTCCGCGTGGCTGGTTCTGACCGGTGCCACTGTTGGCCTGATGCCGAGTGCAGTTCATTTACGATAGCGGCCGTTTGAAACGCGCCCTCGATGACGCAGAGGCGTTGGCGGCTGTTCACAAGTTCTTGAGATTCCAAATAACCGAACATCGGACGGGAGATTCACTGGAAGTCACAAACACCGCCGATCAGGGAGAAGCAGCCGTCT
>JBAUXO010000225.1:0-11830 GCA_049584315.1 Candidatus Sulfotelmatobacter sp.
CTTAGTGTCAACCTTTTCGAGAGAACGCCCATTTCACAGGCACTTGCGCCACTCGACATCGACCCAAATCTACTCCTGGACCCTAACCAACTGATTTTGTTCGATCTTTAACCGGACAGCAGTGATGAGGGATCAAGCCCTCTGTCGGCGGTATGTAGTAACGAAGCGGAGGCCAAAACGAGAATGGCAACGATCCATCGAGGTACTCGCGTCATACATCCTCAAAAACATTCACCTGGCTGGCACGCGTTGGGACAGGTATCGTTGCTTGAACACCATAGACTTGTTTTCATCTCGAAGAATGTGCCCTTGCGAAATTAGACGCCAGTCAAGACGTTAAAACCGGTTTCGTAGTCGAAATTGCTGAAACTGATATTCCTCCCCTGGCCTTGAGAATTATTAAAGCTCTGATGAATAAAATTCAGCGCAGGTCCAGCGCCGACATAGGTCGACCACCGCCCTTCGCGCGAGGTAATTGGGAGCCGGTAGGTCGTCTCCAGATTCAATGCGATGAGATCAGTAACCTCACCGAAAGCGAATTCTGCATTAGGGCGGAAGTAGACGTTGCGATGGAATATCGGTCCTATTTGCGAGTGAACGCCGAATAGAAATAGCTCAGGGTCCAAGGCAGACCCTGCTCTGACTCCAACATGCCAGCGACGCACGTCGCGCTTAATCTCGGTCTCGAGATTTCGAACCGGCTCGGGAACCTGGGCTGAATTCTGAGGAGTGGCTCCTGGCTGCTGTGCCCCTGTCGACTCGGTCACAGTAATAACGCTCGCCACACGAACTCCTGGTTCATCGCCCGGACTGGACTCCACCCTCACATGGGCGCCGTTGCTGATCGAACGCGGTTTGACTATATTGTCGGCAAAAACGAACAAGTGATACTGGTTATCCTCGGTTCTTACGACCATAGTACTATGACTCGATGAGACCACCACGCCGTCGATGGTGTTATCGCTTGTGCGCTCCGCTGGGGCGTTCGGCGTTTGGCTGCCATTTTGACTCGTTTCCGTACGTGGTCAGGCGCTTGGCCCGCACTGAGAGGGCCGAAGGAGCACAACGACGTGGGATTTTTGTGCTTAGACACATTTTGTTTCATAAAGGTTTGCTCATTTCTGATAGAGGGCTGCCGCGAAGGCCGCAGCCTTCCCGCAATCGAGTTTGGGTCTTGCGTCACTGCCGGGTGCCCCCCGGTGCGGCAAGATACAGTTCGTGTGTTGTCCCGCCATTCGTCGAAAGACCATACTATTCCGTAGGATTCACGTGCTTCTTAATCCCGAACCTGTGCAGGATGTCAAGCGAGAACTCGCTCACGACGTTGTAAGCACACCCGATGCCCGCTTGCGACAAAACACTGTAGGCGCCACCTTTCCACACGCTGTGCCTTTCCGGCAGCCAGGAGCTGTAAAGCATTCCGGCAACAAATGCGCCTGCATAAGTCGGAATCTGTGGACGCAGTTCCCGCTCGGTTCGGTTGTAGGCGACAAAGCTCCTCGATATCGCGTGCTGCGTACGCGGCCAGAACCCACGGCAGCGGCAGAAATCATATCGGGGCCCATACCGCAAGGCGGCATTGCCTGCCGCCACGAAACTGTTCTGAACCACAAATTCACCAAACCGCGCCGCGTACCGTCGACCATAACCCGGTATACCGCCGCCCCATTGGTAGGTTTGTCCGCGTGCTTGATCCAATCCTGCGGAAAACGCTCTCGCAGCGTAGGATCCCGCCGTGAGAAAGGTCTGCCGATAAATCTGTCTTCGCTCTCCTGAGCTTAACGGCCGCAGAGGCTACTGAACCGGGATATCAAGGATCGATCAGCCATTCAATCGGAAGTCGGCCCAGTTTTGCACGGTTGGACTCCGACTTTTCCTTCGGTAGTTATCCTCTGACTTTTCTCAGCCTCATCCGCAACTGGGCTGTTCTGCTGTGCGGTGCATAACGAACGCGAGAAAATGACGACGAGGAACACTCTAACGAAATAGCGCGTCACGACCGAATGTCCATGAATATAGGGCTTCGTCCCAATCCATCATCTTCATAAACGTATTCACGAATCGAGGTGTTCGCTGTCCCCGTATTCGACACAGACCTCCCTCGAAGGCCTGTGTTGGGCCGAGTCGCAGAGGGCTGCTCACGCTGCCATTCTGCGGTCACGAAGGATGGACTCGACTGCGGCCTGAAGCGCCGCTTCCATGTTCTTCTTTGCCTCTTCGAAATTGCTACCGTGAACATTGACAGACAGTTCAACGCAAGCACCTTTCCAGCCGTCATCTTCCGTCCAGAATTCACACTCCAGCGGCACGGAAGCGGTTACTGCTAGCTTCACAGCATTGGGCAGCATAAACTCCTCCCATCAGGGGCGTGAAGTACTGGGCGATTTCAACGCCGGCATTTTTCGCAAGCACTGCATCGACCTGGCAACAATATCTTGAATGGTCCTGGCCACCTTCGGCGCCCCGCGGCCCTCGCGACACGCGGGCTGTGAAGAGCCCGGCATCATTGGGGCCAGCTCAAATCTGAATAATGCAAACGCTGCGGCTGAGGCATTCTTTACTCCTGATCCGGTGGAGGAGTTGTCGGAACGCCGCCGCCCTTGATGAGCTCGGTCTTAATGTTAAATTTCTGATTGGCTGCGAGAGTGACTTCGGTCTCGAAGGTCTCGTATCCAGTTAAGCTGATCGTGATCTTCCGTCGTCCGGGCGTCACCAGCAAGGCTCTGCCGACGCCGCCGAATTCGCCCACATGGCCCACAAAGACGCCATCGACAAAAACCGCTGCTCTCTCCGGGGTCACAGACAATTTGATCTCCGCCGTGACCGTAGGAAACTGAACTCGCAGATCTTTCTCCAACGCCACACGGACGACTTGCTTCATCCCAGGTTGAACCACGACTTTTTGGGAGAAGTCTTTGTATCCCCCCTGCCTGACCGCGATGTCGTGGTCGCCAGGTAGCAGCAGAATCTTTTTCGATCCCTTCAGTTCCTTCAGGTACCCCACATACTGCCCATCTATCCATACTCCAGCGGTTCTCTCCACCTTGGTGGCTCCCACTAACTCGATCTCTCCCAACACATCGTTTCCTGCGTGCAGCGTCGCGACGAACATGCAGACACCACAAAGAAGCACGCCATAAGCTAAGACTTTGGTCCTGCGAGAGCCTGTCATTGTCGCTCCTTTCCACGCCGCCAATAGTTCCAAGTGGTGAACCGGTCTGTCAGCGTTGCGGCTGAGCCGGCATGGTTGTGGTGGAACTTTGAGGGCTGCTCTGCGGTTTCATCAAGCCCGAGGTGCCACCGATTGGCGTGCCTATGACTTCACCGGAAACCACCAACTCGACTCGACGGTTCTGTTGTCGTCCGGCCGCGGTTGAATTGGCTGCCACCGGCTGAGTCTTGCCGAAGCCCATGACCGCAACGGACGAAATTGGGATGCCTTGTTGTACGAGATAATCGCGAACTGAGGCTGCACGTTTTTCCGAAAGCTGCTGGTTATATTCGTCGCTGCCGGTGCTGTCCGTGTGGCCATCGACTTCCAGCCGCAGTTCGGGGTAGGCAAGAAGAATACCGGCAAATTTTGCCAAGCTCTCGCGGGCTGGAGGTCTTAGGGTGAAACTATTGGTTTCGAACAAAACGTCCGGCATGGTGGCGATAAGGCCGCGCGCCGTGTCCCGGGTCACCAGGATCGCATTGAGCTGTTGAAGGATCCGCGCCCGCAATTGGGCCTTGTCCGCTTCTGCCTTCTGCCGGCCGCGCTCGGCTTCTTCCGCTTGTAATTTGGTTTTCTCATTCTCCGCCTGCAGCGCCTGCTGTTGAGCGAGAGCCGCGGCCTGAGCAGCATCCGCTTGTTGCTTCTGTAGTGCAGCCTTTTGTTCGGTTAGCTCCGCTTCTTGTCTCGATCGCTCGGCTTCAGCGTTGGATTGCGCTTCGCGAGCGGCGGCAGCATCCTTTTCCTGTTGGACCCGATCTTCTTCTTGACGCTTCAGCGACATGACGCGCGCCTCCTCCGCAGTCTGAGCCGCTTCGCGTGCCACCGTACCGATCGGCGTTTTCCCCTGCTTCCGCCGGTAATAGTCTTCAGCCTGTTTCAAATCCTGTTCGGCCTTGGCAAATGTGCTGGCAGCGTATTGGTCTGCTTTGGCCGAGCGGGCGATTCTTACTGCATTGCGCGCCTCGAAGAGCTCTAGGGGAGCCTTGCGATCGATTCCGTATACCACATCCTTCAGCGGCTCCAGTTGCGCGGTATATAGTCCCCTCGGCAGCAGCTCATACTTGACGTCAATGGCTTCCTCTCTCCCCTTGGTGTCCTGGCGAACCATATTTTGCGCAACCACAAGATCACTGGGTTGCGTCACGGCAAAATAGGGCTCGGCGGTAACGATCAGGCCGAATGCCTGCAGATCAGTTGTGACGTGTAGTTCGCTCTTACCTTCATTGAGAATGATTTCTCCCAGGTTATTGGCGCGGCCTTCCGGAGTGATGGCCCAGAGCACGTAAGTGAGATACTCCAGTCCAAACTTGTTGGCTGGTTCCAGTCCACTCAATCTTGCATTGATCTCCAGGCGCCCTTGCTTGCTTTCCACTCTCGCTTCGCCATCGGCGCCCGGCATGAGGTCAGTACCTTTCAGATCGACCCGAGTGGATCCGCCTCGGTGGCGATAGTCGACCGCCTTGGTCGTGCGAGATACTACATTGACCCGAAAAACCGGAGTCTTTTCCATCGTCTCAACGGTCTGCTGGCCTTGATTCTGGTCTTGATGTGCCGCTATTCCTGCGAAGGCTCCCGTGCAACCGCCTGCGAGACCGCAGCCGGTCACAAGCAATGCTAGCAATCTGACGTTCATGGCGCTCTCCTTAAATATGAATTTCTCTTTCCTCCTTGTTGCAATGCTGCAATCACCAGACGACGGATCTTGCGGGACGCCAGTTATAGGGAGAGCCGAGAAGTAGGTTCGGCTCTCGATTGTCAGTCCACAAAGTATCTAACTGGCCCTGCGCTTCGCCTCCGCCGGGACATCGTCAGGTTCGTTTGCCTTCATCGATTCCCATGTCTTCATTTGCTTGTCTGCTTCTTCTTTCGCAATGCCATACCTTTCTTGTATCTTGCCCACCAACTGATCTCGTTGGCCGGCGATGACGGTTAGATCTTCATCGGTAAGCATGCCCCACTGTTTCTTGACGGCTCCTTTTGTCTGATTCCAGCGTCCTTTTACTTGTTCCAAATTCACGGCATCCTCCTATGTATTTGATCACTGCCATTCGACGACACTTGTCCCCCATACTCCATAGATTCCTGGTTGACTTCTGGTTTCGGAAAGCGCCGTGAGGTGGATTTCAGCGGCAGCCATCAGTGAAGAAGCACGCATTAGGCCGCAACGATAACTGCCGCTTTTGCAAGGGGATAGATTTAGATAGATTTGGCCGAGAGGGAAAACACGTAGGTAATTTAGGCGGGACAGGCCGCCTCTTTTTCATACAGCGACATACCCAGTTTCACTCTGGCGAGAGGGTATGTCTTGTGCGTTCCAAAAGTCTGGACTCGTTGAAGCTCGCTCTATGCGGCATCGCGTTCGTGAAAGAGGTCTTTTATTGCTGTTAGCAAATGCTCGACTATGCTGTCCCCCGACTTTGCCACCACTTTACTGATACCGGCACTTTCAGCCTCTTGTATGAGCTGCTCACAATCATTGGCCGTGAACATGATCATTCGGATACGAGGAGCTGTCGCTGCGATTTCTCGGGCAACTTCCAAGCCGTTTCTGCCTGGCATCGATAGATCAAGAACCACGATGTCTGGATCCAGCTCCCGCACCATGTCAAGCGCGACGTTTCCATTTTCTGCCTCACCACAAACCTGCCAGTCGGTGTTCGATTCAATGCAGGACCGAACGGATTGGCGGATCGCTTCACTGTCGTCGACGACAAGAATTCGGAGCGGCATCCTTCAGAGAACCCCTGTTGCTTAAAGGTCAGGTGCATTCGCTTTAGGGTGGGCATCCGGCCAGAAAAAATGGACAGCCCCCCGAATACAGCTTAGTTGAAGGAATGCAAGGGAACGGTTGCCCGTCGAGATCTTTAAGCCTTCGAACGAGACGAAAATCATGGATGCCGGTAATACCGGCTGGACTGTGGTAACGGGGGAGACCAGGTCCTTATCCTTCAACATCCCCCAACGGCGATAGCAGCGAATCTCGCAATCGGTTGGCGCAGAGAACATACTATGGGCACTTGAGCACGGCAGCAGCGAGTATAGCAATGCGTGCTCACGATACTGGGATTTTTGGAGCCAGGACTGAAGGGTTCGTTAGCGGTAAGATCGCGACTACGAGCGTACCGCTCTTTCCGGAACTGATTTCACAGCGGCCGCCTAACTGCCGGACCCTTTCCCGCATGCCTTGTATGCCGACTCCTGCCTTCAATCCGGATGAGGAGTTGAGTGGTGTCGCCAAACCCCTGCCTTCATCCTGGACTTCAACCCGTACGCATTATAAAAGGGCGCCCCTTCTGAGGTCGGTGGACTTATTCGTATCCAAGAGTGAATCTCGCGCGAGCTTAGTGGGGATGATTGAACATGTTCCCGAAATGTACTCTATTCCACCCCCGATCGGAATTCGAGAACGCGGTCGAGCAACAGCCCCTCGTCTAGGTAGCGTGTTGCTGAAGTGGTGCGTCAACGCCAGTACTCGCGGCGTGCAGCCTTTTCGGGCGTTACGTGCATACCGCTGACTGGAGGGATCATGAAAAGAGCGCGAATGTTTGGTGGCAACCTACCTGCTCCCAGTGAGGTTTTCGCCCGTGGGAGCGAGGATTTGTCGCGCTTCGTGCCCAAGCCCGAGTCCCGGATTCGCTTATGGACCGCCGCGGAGAAGAAGATTGCAAGATTGTTGGACACCATTTGCACCGGTCGGGAAACTAGAACGCAATCACACATCAACAGGCGAACATCGCTCTTCATTGAAACAGAACTGGCGAGGGGGGGACCGGGCAGATGTCGAACTATTGGCAGAGGCAATCGCCTCCCTGGTGCATACGCTCGACGAGGAAAACCAGAAAGCAGCGATCACAGTTGAGGAAGCCTCATTTGCACTTCATTTCAGAAGATCAAAAGAGGAAGTGCGACAAGCCTTACTGGCTCTTGAACGACAAGGAAGAGCGAGCCAGATCGGCCTCGCGCAACGTTGGCTTTCTTGGCCCAAAAAGCTAGGGTTTTGCGAAGCGATGAGGTGAAGATTCTCCCAGGCTTCCCAAGCTCGAAGTAATCTGGATCTCAGATGCAGCGAGAATGTGCGGTGAGACCTCGGGTCGAATCATCCCGCAGCGGCTTTGCGGCCCGGCATTCGCGTGGGCGCCGATCGACGTTCCACGGTCCGGGGAAAGAGCATCGCATTAAACTCTGCACCGACCAGGACGACGAATGAGATCAGATACATCCACACGAGGAGGGCGACTCCCATCGCTAACGACCCGTAGATGATGCTGTAATCCCCGTAGCGGCGAAGATACCAACCAAAAAGTGAGGTAGCACCGAACCACATGCCGGTAGCCAGAGCGGCACCAGGTAGAACGCTATGCCAGCGCTGTGTCCGGGGAACGGCGTTGTGATAGATGAGCGCAATCACGGCAATGCTGGTCAGAGTCGCTATCGCCCAGCGCAATCCAGTCCACATCAACAAAATGAACAGTCCTAACTTGTGTCCGATATGAAAAAGGATACGGCTTTCGATCTGGCTTCCGAAGACAACCAGAATCGTCGCAAAAGTCATGGGAACGCCAGCCAGAATGACGAGAGAACATGCGATCAGACGCTCTCTTACAAGACCCCAGGTGGGCGGAAGCTGATACGCTTTGCGAAAGCCTTCCATCCAGGAAATTACCACGCCAGAAGCGGTCCAGGTCGTCAACAAGGATGTGGTGATGAGAAAACTTACTGGATGCTCAGTTCTGCTTCGAAGGTATTCAATCGCGGTGGCGCTTCCAGCTGGCAACACGCGGCCGAGGGCATAACCGATTTCACGGATGGAGGATTCGAATTTAGGAGAGGTGGCCAGTATTGAGCCCATGACCAGCAATGCTGGAAAAAAAGTCAGAATGGCGGAATACGCGGACGCTTTTGCTATTGCGAAGGCATCGTGCTCAAACGCCCGCCAGAGAGCACGGCGCAGTAAATCGAGGAAATGTAGTATTGGTCCGGCGGGCGCTCCGCCGATTTTGAGGAAACCGAATTTGTGGCCGCGTGGATCGCGACTCGATAAGTGTTTTGTACTGCCCTGCATAGGAACGGGTCGTATTTCCGATGCGTCAAGATAGAACCGCTTTGGGGATTCTCGGGTCTAGCGCACGAGGCCTGATCGAGTGACTCATTTTTCGGCGGCTTCGAGTTGGCATGCTCTGCTCGGTTTCGACTGACCCGAGCCCCCTGGAGCAGTGGCCATTAACTCGCGCGCAGCAAAGGCTTGTCGCCTTTCTGCCAATCGGCGCTGGCCTCGCTCGCTGAGGCGATGTCTTGGGCGCCAGTGCGTCCCAGGATTTCTTTTGCTTTTGTTATCCAATTGCTGTCGTCGCAGTGTACAGACAGCAAAATGCCGCCTTCTTTTACTCGTCCTTCATAGCGCTTGGCCTCGTACTCGGGAATCCCCATTCCGACCAACGCTCCCGCGATGCCGCCGACTGCTCCGCCGGCACCAGCGCCGGCCAAGGCGGCCACGATAGGACCAGCGGCGATCAGAGGACCCACGCCGGGAATCGCCAAAGCGCCGATTCCCGCCAGCCAGCCCAGCACGCCCCCGATCACAATGCCGGTTGTGGCCCCGGCGGTCGTGCCTTCGGGAGCCTTGGTGCTTTTCTCGACGGCAAAATCCTTTGTCCCCTTGTTGTCTGGGAACAAGACGGACACGTCCGTGTTACGAAATCCTTCTGACCGTAGCGCATCCACCGCGAATTCGACATCGGCTTGCGTCTGGTAGAGCCCGAATACAGCCGTATTTTTCCCCGCCATATAGAACTCCCTTTCTAGAAGTGCGTCTTTGATGAGCGCAGTCGGCCTCTGGGTTGTCTGCAAGGTGCCGGAACGAGACCACACCACCATGGCCATGTGAAAAAGAAAAGTCTGTCGTCACAACGCTGTTGTCGGAACGAGAGTTACCGGAAAAGAGTGAAGAACACCATTCGATCATCCGCTCGACTTCAAATTCCGCACTCGTGGACATTGCTGCTTTGCGGCGCTTATCAGCGCTCGAGATGTTAGGCCTCGGGCCCGACGAGGTTTAGGGGAGCTGCAATGGCGATGCGCTTCGACCCTGATTATGGCGCGAGCGCGCCTTGTCGAAGACTCTAACGCCCGCTCGAAAAGAGTTCCAAACGATGTAACTCAGGCCCACAGAGAGATCGCAACACAAGAGTAACGATGCATTGGCAGCCAATTCGCTTTTTCGTTTTCTCGTTTCACTGAATACGCTCGGGTAATGAGAATCGATCGATGGCTCGGAAGTAAAAATACCCAAGTGATTTGGGTGTCGGGGGAGTGCGCAAGGCGGTACGAGCAGTCTAGCCCAGCGCGGTGAAAAGGGATTGACCGCGCGCCGGAGAGAATTCGGGGGCTTCTGAGAACGGCATGGTGACGGTAAAACTGTGGTGATCGCCGCGCACAGTAAGGCGCGGCCGCGAAGTCAACTAGTCAACTTTCCATTTTATGGTGATCGCGCCTGAAGATTGTGTGTCGGGAATTCCCCCCCGCCCGATTACGGCTGTGTCGAATTCGTGGCCGTTCGCGCTACTTCGATCTCGCGGGGTGCGCGCAACGGAACCTAGAGTTGGCAGGTGGCCGTGAACTGGGCGGGATCAGGTTTGACGCTAGCTGTAGGTCACCAACTCATTGCTTCTGCAGGGGCGGTTGAGCGCGGTGTACCTGCCCGCTCCGGTCTGTCGGGCGCGTGCTTTCTGTTCTGCATATGCGGCGGAACCATGGTTAAGATCGGAGACCACATCGGGGATTTCTGATCAAGAAGCTCAAGCCCGAAGGCCAGCTGTTTCCATCCGATCAGCCAAACAGTCTATGGGGCGGTAGTTTCTTTTTGGGGCCTTTGCTCGTTTCTTTTTTGTCTCGCGTGGGAGTGTCTTCGGGAATTGGTTCAATCAGTTCCCCCCAGTTATTTTTGGTGTTCCCTACCTCGTCCCTTACCCGCCAGGATTGCATATCCTCTTCGGGATAGGGCCGAAGCAGATCGAAGGCCAGGCTGTGAATCTCGCCCGGCAGGAACCATGCGGCATCTCGATAACCTTCCAGGTCCTCGCAACGAACCATCGTGGCCATCGCGGACGACGAGTTGAATCCCTTCGCAGTGAATAGCTGACCCTGCATCGTTAGCAAACAGCGATCTATAAGACCTTCTTCCGTTTCCGGTGTTTACTATCCGGAGAAGGGCGGTCGCTGACCTCTTCGGGTGCGTTCTGAAGGTAGAATTCGTGGAGCTTCGCCCGAAGTAATTTCTTGTCCGGCAACTGTGTCTGGTACTCGGCAATCAGTGTTGGAGACAGGGTACGGCTTAGCGCATACTCCACTACCTCGTCGTCTTTGCTAGCGCAAAGCAGCACGCCGATAGATGGCTGTTCGTGCGGCTTGCGCACATCCCGATCCAACGCCTCTAAATAGAAGGCAAGTTTCCCAAGATATTCCGGCTGGAACCGGCCCACTTTGAGTTCAACCGCAACAAGGCTCGTCAGTCCCCGGTGGAAGAGCAGCAAATCGAGCGCGAAGTCTTGGCCGCCAACCTGCAATGGATACTCGGACCCGACAAAGCAGAAGTCACGCCCCAACTCGATGAGAAAATCCTTCAGCTTTTCCAATAAGCCGCGATGCAAGTCGATTTCCGCATGAGCGCGTGGCAAACCAAGAAATTCCACAGTATACGCGTCCCGGAAGACATTCAGAGCTTCGGGATACATTTGTGTCACCAGTGGCGACATTTTTGGCGGACTGAGCACGGCGCGCTCGAACAGAGCTGTCCTGAACTGGCGCTCCAGTTCACGTTTACTCCACTTCTCCCGGATGGCGAGTCGCAGGTAGAATTCACGCTCTTCCGGGCGTTTGCTCTGCCCCAGGATGATGAGGTGGTGAGTCCAGGACAATTGTGTCACCAGTGGGGACACTTTTGAATCATTTCTGTAGGCCTCGTAGAACTGCCTCATTCTGAATAAATTTCGCCGGGTAAAACCACGCAAACCTGGTTCCGTGCGCGCGATGAACTGTGCCAACCGGTCCACAACGCCGTCTCCCCACTCCGCAGCTTCGATCTTGTGACTGATAATCTCACCCACCTTCCAGTAAAGGTCGATGAGCGCAGTGTTGACATCCTGAGTGGCTCTCTCGCGGGCCGAAGCGATCAGCTTGAAGATCATCTCGACCTTAGGTTGACAACGGGTGAGATAGCCCGCATCGCCGGTCTGAGCAAGTACCACCTGGGAAAGGCCTTCAGCACAAGTACGGGGATGCCGCTTCACAGCTTTGTTTTAGCAAGGCGAATGCGTAAGGCCCGGGAGTTTCTTGCCAGTTCCGAACTGCCGCTTGCCCAGATAGCAGACGCAGTTGGGTTTTCGAGTCAGAGTCATTTTACAACAGTTTTTTTGGAACGGACAGGGCTCACACGGGTGCGCGACGTAGAAGTGAGGATCTGGCGGTTTCTTTTTTTGTGGCCTCTGTCTTAAAGTATGTGATACTTACAGATGATTGCTTATATGATTGCCTGGAGCTCCTCATGCCCGATTCGCTGGTCGAACTGGTCGACAGCCGTAACCACCTCCTGCAGGAACTCTCTCAACTCGGCGACTTTCA
>JBAUXO010000226.1:0-84345 GCA_049584315.1 Candidatus Sulfotelmatobacter sp.
TTCTGCAGCACCTTCGTGATCGCTGCCGTCAACGTCGTCTTGCCATGGTCAATGTGACCAATCGTCCCTACGTTACAGTGCGGCTTATTACGATCAAATTTCTCTTTCGCCATTTCCGTTCCTCAGCTCTTAGCAGTTAGCCTTTAGCTCTCAAGTCGGTCCTCCTAAGGTGCCGTTTGCCGGCTCCGAAGGACCTATGCCACTTCTCTACTCATCACCTCTAACATCGCTTCCCGAGTGAATTGCGAGTCCGTTCTTGACGCGGCGCTTCCAGTCACTTCGTCGTCCCCTGCACCTTGGCGATGATTTCCTCCGCCACCGACCGCGGAGCCTCCTCATAGCGCGCAAAGTGCATCGAGTATTCGGCGCGACCTTGTGTCGACGAACGCATGTGGGTCGCATAACCAAACATCTCCGCCAGCGGAACGATCGCCTTGATCACCTGCGACCCCGCGCGGTGCTCCATGCCCTCAATACGTCCGCGGCGCGAACTCAGGTCGCCCATGATCACTCCGGCATAATCTTCCGGGGTCACCACCTCAACCGCCATCACCGGCTCGAGCAACACCGGCGAAGCCTTGCGCGCAGCTTCCTTGAACGCCATCGATCCGGCGATCTTGAACGCCATTTCGTTGGAGTCGACGTCGTGGTAGCTGCCGTCGTAAAGCGTAGCTTTCACATCGACCATCGGGTAACCGGCAAGCACTCCACCTTCGAGCGCTTCCTGAATTCCCTGATCGATCGGCTTGATGAATTCCTTCGGCACGGAACCGCCAACGATGTCGTTGACAAATTCGTACCCGGTACCCGGCGGTTGCGGGTCGAGTTTGATCTTGGCGTGCCCGTACTGACCGCGGCCGCCGGTCTGGCGAATGTATTTGCCTTCCGCCTCGGAGTGCCGGCGAATGGTCTCGCGATACGCCACTTGCGGCTTGCCGACGTTGGCTTCAACCTTGTACTCGCGCATCATGCGGTCCACGATGATTTCCAGATGCAACTCACCCATGCCGCTGATGATGGTTTGTCCGCTGTCGGGATCGGTATGAACCTTGAAGGTGGGATCTTCCTGGGCCAGGCGGCCGAGCGCCATGCCCATTTTTTCCTGATCGGCCTTGGTCTTCGGCTCAACCGCAACTGAAATTACGGGGACCGCAAAGGTAATCGACTCCAGAGCGATGGGATGCCTCTCGTCGCAGATGGTGTCGCCCGTGCTCACCCCCTTCAGGCCAACCGCGGCGCAAATGTCGCCGGCCAGAATCTCGCTGATTTCCTCGCGCTTGTTGGCGTGCATCTTGAGCAACCGCCCGATGCGCTCCGTCCTGCGGCGGCTCGTGTTCAGCACGGAGTCTCCGGTCTTGAGCTGGCCGGAGTAGACCCGAATAAAGGTCAACTGGCCGACAAACGGATCGGCCATGATCTTGAACGCCAGCGCCGAAAACGGCTCCCTGTCCTCTGCTTTGCGGAAAATCTTCTCCCCATTTTCGGGATTAATTCCATGTGTCTCCGGCACATCGAGCGGCGACGGCAAATAATCAACCACCGCATCGAGCAGAGGCTGCACCCCTTTATTCTTGAACGCCGTTCCCACCACGACCGGAAATACCTTCAGCGCAATGGTCGACTTGCGCAGCGACCCGCGCAGCTCAGCCGCGGTGATCTCTTCGCCTTCCAGAAACTTGTGCAGGATTTCATCGTCGTTCTCGGCAATGCTCTCCACCAGTTGGGCGTGAAACGCCTCCGCTTTCTTCTTCAGATCGGCGGGAATTTCTTCCGTCTCGTACTCGGCGCCCATGGTGTCGTCTTTCCACACGATCGCCTTCATGTTGATCAGATCGATCACGCCTTTGAACTTATCTTCCTGGCCGATGGGAATCTGAATCGCGACCGGCTTGGCGCTGAGGCGCTTGCGGATCGTATCGACGGCATGCTCGAAATCGGCACCCATCTTGTCGATCTTATTAATGAAGCAAATCCTGGGGACGCCGTACTTATCCGCCTGCCGCCACACTTTTTCCGACTGCGGCTGCACCCCATGCACCGCGTCAAACACCGCGACCGCGCCATCGAGCACGCGCAGCGAGCGCTCCACTTCCGCCGTAAAATCCACGTGGCCGGGGGTATCAATAATGTTGATGCGAATGTCGCGCCAGGTGCAGGTCGTGGCCGCGGACGTGATCGTGATGCCGCGCTCCTGCTCCTGCTCCATCCAGTCCATGGTCGCAGTGCCTTCGTGCACCTCTCCGATGCGGTGCGTCTTTCCCGTATAAAACAGGATGCGCTCCGTCGTAGTGGTCTTGCCGGCGTCGATGTGGGCCATGATGCCGATGTTCCTGCAGCGTTCTAGTGGGACTGTTCTGGGCACGACAATGAACTCTTTCTGGGCTCCGCAATCAGCTTTCGGCTCTCAGCCGTCAGGGTTAAGGCAAAACTTCCTACCACCGGTAGTGGGCGAAAGCCTTGTTGGCTTCGGCCATGCGGTGAACATCTTCTTTTTTCTTAATGGCCGCGCCTTTGCCGGCGGCGGCGTCCAGCAATTCATTGCTCAGCTTGTCGACCATGCCGCGTTCGGCGCGTCCACGCGCATAAGTCAACAGCCAGCGGATCGCGAGCGAGGTGCGCCGGTCGGCATTCACTTCCACGGGCACCTGATAGTTGGCGCCACCCACCCGACGGGTTTTCACTTCCAGCAATGGCTTCGCGTTCTCGACGGCCTTGGTGAACAGCTTCAAAGCTTCGTCGCCGCCTTTTTCCTGCACCTTGGTGAGAGCCTCGTAGAAAATGCCCTCGGCGGTCGAGCGCTTGCCCTGCCACATCATCGAATTGATGAACTTCGTCACCAGATTCGAGCCATACACGGCATCGGCTGGCACGGTCCGCTTTGCGGTATGTCCTTTACGAGGCATTCCGTTTCAACTCCCTTAACCCTTCTTCGCGCGCTTGGCGCCGTATTTCGAACGTCCCTGCTGGCGGTTCGCAACGCCTACCGCATCCAGCGTTCCACGGATCACGTGATAGCGCACGCCCGGCAGATCTTTCACGCGGCCGCCGCGGATCAACACAATGGAGTGCTCCTGCAGGTTGTGGCCAACTCCGGGAATGTAGGTCGTAACCTCAATTCCATTGGTCAGCCGTACGCGCGCCACTTTTCGCAGCGCCGAGTTCGGCTTCTTCGGCGTCTGCGTATACACGCGGGTGCACACGCCACGCTTCTGCGGGCATCCCTGCAGCGCCGGACTCGCCGTCTTATACCGTGGCCGCTTGCGGCCCTTCGCCACCAATTGATTAAAAGTAGGCATTCTCTGCCGCTCCTTGCCGCGCACCACAATTGCCCTCGCAGGCGGGCAGCGCACAGCGTCATCCGCTTTCCCGGTCTCTAAGCTCACGATCCGGGCTGGCGGGCTCCAGTGGCCAGCCATGCTTCTCGCCGCGCGTCAGTTCGCAGAGAGAGATTCTGGGTTCCCGTTCTAGATTGGCGCTGTCGACGGTAGCACCCGGCCTAAGCTACGGGGGTGCTCCGTATCGCCAGCTCTGTCCTGCATATCCTTTCGCAGACTACCGGTACGAGTGATTCAATCGCAGCGGATGCCCGAGGGCGAAAGGCAGCGCAGGAACATTTCAGCGAGGAAAGTTTTCGAACTCAGACGCAAGCCGAAAACGCATTTCTCAAACGCTCAACCACAAGTTCACGCAATACTCCGCAGAACTCACGGTCTACAGCAAGCTTGGATTAACTCGCGGAACCAAACTACTATAGCAACTCGGGCGAAACATCGTCAACTCATGTTTTTGCATCCCACTGAAAACGAGGCAAGATCGCGAGAGGGGATGCGTCGTCAGCTTGCTGAATCCGATTCCAGCCTCTACACTACACAAGTTTTCCATTCAATTTATTATCCAAGATAAGCGGCTCCGCCCGGCGGATGTTAGGGCGAGGCACACGAGGGTGCATGGGAAGGTTCGATTGGGTTCGGTTCGCGTTTATCGCCGTCACCATCTCTTTATTCTCGCTCCTGCCAGCATGTGGAGGACACAAGCCGCCCGGCTCGAATCCCTTTCCCGCAAAAATTACTCTGAACCCCACTACCAGCGCCTCCATGCAAGCCGGAAGCACGTTGGTATTCACCGCCACGGCTCAAAACGGGACCAACGCTGCTGTCTCGCCAACTTTCACCTTCAACTCGAGCAATCCCGGGGTGGTGGACATTTCTCCCGGCGGTTCCGCCTGCGCCGGCAGCTGGAATGCCCCCTTCTATAGTGTCTGCACGCCGGCTGGCATTGGACAAGCTGCGATCACCGCCTCGGCTTTGGGGGCCACCAGTCCGCCTACCGTCGTGTTCGTTCATCCCCCCATCGATGCAATTCAAGTCAGCATCGTTCCTCCCGTCAATCCCCCGCCCCCCGCCTGCCCTACTCAGACGGCACTTCCGGCCGAATGCAAGATCAGCTTTAACAGCATGGCCGCCAACCAATGTGTCTCGCAAAACCAGGTGCAGACCTTGCAGGCCACGGCTTACAGCAACGGCGTCGACATCACCGCCACCGTCGGACCGTTTACCTGGAGCCAAACCAATCTGAACGTGGTTACCATCACTCCCATAGTAACCTCTGCCAACTCCACTTCCGTCAATGTTCCCACCAATCAGGCTACGGTAGTAGCAAACACGCCGGGCGAAACCCAGGTCATCGCGTCGGCTTCAGGCGTCTCCAGCTCGCCCCAGGTGGCCGAAACCTGCCCGATCCAGTGTATTTCACTGCAGCTGGGCACTAACGGTTCGCAGAATATCGGCACCACCAGTTTCGTCACCAACAAAGGTACGTCGGAGACCATCACCGCGACAGCAGTGGACGTTCAGGGATGCGTCGTTCCGAAGCCCCCGCTGACGTGGACATCCAGCGCACCGGCTGCCGCCGCGGCGGGCAGCGCCATTACCTCCGGCAGCACCACCACCTCCGGCAGTACGACTACATCGGGCAGTACGACTACATCGGGCAGCCCCTCAGCCTGCTCGGGGAGCACGGCCTGCAACATTTCCACCACCCAGCCGGGGGCGGCAGCCATTACTGCTTCGTGTTCACCGCCCACTTGCAATGTTGGTTTCCCACTGAATCCGCTGAATGCCCCGAACCTGCCGGCGCTTTATTTTCCCCAGCCGATTTTTGCAGTCACCGCCATTTCCGGATTGGTAAGCGGAGCCACCACTGCGGCCAGTGTTCTGGCGACCAGCCAGGATTGCTACAGCAACTCTGTTTGTGGCGTCGCGCTCTATGACGTCTCGACCACCGCGAATGTGGCGGGCAGCCCCAGCTCATTGCCTACGCCCCCCAACTCGCTGATGTTCGACCCAGCCGGAGACAAGGCCTACGTCGGCAGCCAATATGGCTCGTTTTTCATCACAACCGCCAACCTCGGATCTTCCTCCACCAGTCCGTTTACATTTCTGCCCTCGGCGGCCACCCCGCTCGGTCTGGTAACCGGCAAAGTCCTTGGCGTTTCCCCGAACGGAAGCCTCGCCGTCTTCTCCGACACCATCTCGACTCCCAACCAGGTTTACGTTGTCAATACGGCTTCTTCCGCGACGACTACCTTCCTGAACATCAATAGTGCAACCACCGCCGCCTTTTCGCCGGACAACTCGAAGGCCTTCATCTTGGGCGACGGGGGCAACACTTTATACGTCTACTCGGCGCTGCAAGCGGTGCAAAGCTATCCCCTGACCGCGCCTGCCGACTCCATCGCATTTTCTTCTTCTGGAGGGTTTGCCCTCATCGCCGGCGGACTCGCAGGCTCCAACGTCTCGATCCGCAACACCTGCGACAACTCGCCGGCAGGTTTGTCGATCACCGGATTGCCCGCGACTCCCCTTTTCCTGAAGATGGTTCCCCCGGGCAACGTTCCCATGGGCAATGCAGTTTTCCCCATCCCGCTCGTGTCTGAAGGTCTCGATATTTTCCTAGGCATCGATAACACCGGCATTGACCTGATCGCCACCACGTCCACCACTCCACTCACTGGGTTGACACAGACTACGACTCTTTGCCCTCTGCAGCAGATCGCGCTGGCAACGATTGCTCCGCCGACGGTTCCGCCGACAACTTTTACGCCCATCCACATCGATCTCGAAAAGGGCAATTTCAATCCGCTCAGTTTTTTTGTCTCACCGGACGCCACCAAGGCTTACATCGTGACCAGCGACCAAGGCGTCTTGGTCTACAGCTTCAGCACCCAAACCACAAGCGCGATCCCGCTCAACGGAAACGCGGTTCCCCTCGCTGCCGACATGACCGTCGATGGAACTTTGCTTTACGTCGCCGGCAGCGATGGGTTATTGCACGAATTAAACACGCTGCTGGCCCTCGACCAAATGGACATTCAGTTCTTGCAGCTGACCGACTCTTCTAACAACTTCTGCTACTCGTCGTACGCTTGCGCGCTGAACCTGGTGGCGATAAAACCGTGAGGCAAGGGGAGAATCCGCTGAGGAAGTGATCCGGTCATCGTGCGCTTGAAAATCGGTGCACGAGAGATTCCATCGCGAGATGGCCGATGGCGAAATCGCGCAATTCTACGCCGGCTTCTGCAGTTCCTTGGCCACGCTATCGAGCACGCCATTGACGAACTGCACCGATTCCAGGCTGGAAAATTTTCGCGCGATCTCGAGCGATTCATTAATGACCACGGCGCGCGGCGTCTCCGGATAGGCCAGAAACTCCGCCACTCCCGCGCGCAGCAGATTGCGATCGACCGCGGCCATGCGCTCCATGCGCCAATGCTCCGCGTGACGCTCGATCAGTTTATCGATCTCAGCGCCGCGGTCCGTTGCCACCCGAAACAGATCCTCCGCAAACCCGCGTATGTCGGCGCTGGTCCCGGCATGCTCCGCCCAGAATGTCTGCCGCACATGATCCACCGTCTGCTTGCCCATATCCGCCTGAAACAGCATCTGCAGCACCAGTTCGCGCGATTTACGGCGTGTCCCCATAGAAAGAGTGGCCCAGTTTCCCGTGGCTGTTGTCAGTTTACTGTAGGAAGGTTATTTGCGCGGTGTTGTCTTTGCCGTTGCGCGCATAGCGTTGCGATTCCGTCTCCCCACTCTTTCATTCCGCTCTCCAGCTTTGTCATTCCGAGCAGAACGAGCAACCTGCTTTTCGCTGCCAGCTGCTAACCGACGCCGATCAGCCTTCCGGACTCGGAATGCCGGACGCCGGATGCCGCTGACGAGCGACGCCATCTCCACCGCCGCCAGGGCCGCCTCAAACCCCTTGTTACCCATCTTCAGTCCGGCACGATCGATCGCCTGCTCCAAAGTTTCGCAGGTGAGCACGCCGAAGGCATGGGGCACGCCAGTCTCTTGCGCCGACTGCCCAATCCCGCGGGCCACTTCATTGACAATCACGTCATAGTGCGCCGTATCGCCACGCAGCAAGCAACCGAGACAAATGATCGCGTCGTACTTTCCATTCTCGGCCAGCTTCCGCGCGGCCAGCGGAATCTCAAACGCCCCCGGAACCCGCACCAGTTCAATCCCATTTTTCTTCGCACCGGAACGGAGCAGTCCATCGATCGCGCTCAGCAAGAGCCTCTCCGTGATGAACGCGTTAAATCGTGAAACGACAATAGCGAAACGTTTGCCGGACGCGCTCAGCGCCCCCTCGACGGCGCGGAGCTCGGGCTCAGGAAGAAGGCTGGCAACAAACTCCTTTGTGCTTTTTCTCTGCGTGACGCCATGTCTCCGTGGTGGGTTCGCTCGTTTGATCCGTGTCGAGCCGCGCAAGTCCGTGGCAAGAATTACTTCCCTTTAAACACCGCCGTCCGCTTCTCCAAGAACGCCGTGGTCCCTTCCTTCTTATCTTCGGTCGCGCAGGCCACGGCGAACAACACCGCTTCCAGATACAACCCCTCGCTCAAAGTCATCTCCATGCCCTTATTCACGGCCTCCATCGCATACTGCACCGCCAGCGGCGCGTTGGCGATAATCTTTGCCGCAATCGCCTCCGCGCGCGGGATCAACTCCGCAGCGACGGTAACCTCGTTCACCAATCCAATGCGATGCGCTTCCTGCGCCGTGATCATCTCGCCCGCCAGCACCATCTGCATCGCGATGCCTTTCCCGACGAGCCGCGGCAACCGCTGCGTCCCACCATACCCCGGAACAATCCCCAGCTTGACCTCGGGCTGCCCCAGCTGAGCATTCTGGCTCGCCAGCCGCATGGTGCAAGCCATCGCAATCTCGCAGCCCCCGCCCAGGGCAAAGCCGTTGATGCAGGCAATCACCGGCTTGCCAAGATTCTCGATCAGATTGAGAACATTCTGACCGCGGTGCGTGTATTCCTTTCCGCTAACCGCATCGTGCTTCGCCAGTTCGGCAATGTCCGCGCCGGCGATGAAGGCTTTCTCGCCCGCCCCGGTAACAATAACCACGCGAATCGACGCGTCATTCTTGATACCATGAAACGCCGCCCGCAGCTCCTCCATGGTGGCCATATTCAGCGCGTTCAATACTTTCGGCCGGTTCACAGTGACGTACGCAATTGCGTTTTTCTTTTCGAGAAGTATGTTTTCGTAGTTCATAATTCACATTCCGTTCCCGAGTTCCCGTTCGCACGCGACATTACGGACCTGCGTGCCCCGCCAGCCACAAGCTCCCCTAGCCCTGCAAAAACGAAAACCAGACCAAGAACAACAAACTACGCCCTGGCGAAGTTCTGCTTCGGAAGGGGTTGCTTCCAGTTTCGGTAGCCAATAGGCTCTTTACGGAAGCCATGGTAGCTGAAGAAAGGCCCCAGCAACAGCCACGCAGGCTCATCCATGCCGAACCCGGAACGGCCATACTCGCTATTTCTAAACACATCCAATCAAATTCAAGAGGGATATTCTGGTTGCAGATTCATTTCGCCCGCACCATCGCCGTAATGTCATCCTTGCTGAGATCGCAACTGATGCAGCGCTGGGTCCAGATCCGGTGCCCGAATACTTTCCCGCACCGCGGACACTTCCACTCCGTCAACCACCACCCGCCCGCCAGGTACACCCCGATCCAGCCCATCAAAATGGCGAAATCCGCGGGTTCTCCCAGCTTGAGCTTCGCAATCATGAAGCCCAGAAAGATAAAACTAAGGAAGAGCACCACCACCAGATTCCGCCGCGCCACGTAACTGTGCCAGGCTCGCCGATAGGTCGCGACGTCCTGTGGGCTGCCTTCATCCGGCATCCGATCGGTTTTTCTGCGTTTTTCCATGGACCTTGGTCTTACAGTTTATTCGCCTTCGGCTGATTCGGGTCCGAATAATCGTAAAACCCTTTACCAGTCTTCCTCCCGTACCATCCGGCCATCACCAGTCGCTTCAGGAGCGGAGGCGATGCAAACCGCCGCTCCTTGAACTCGTCATACATCACGTGCGTGATGTAGTACGTCGTATCGAGCCCCACAAAATCCAGCAGCGTGAACGGTCCCATGGGATAGCCGCAGCCCAGCTTCATGGCGCTATCAATATCTTCAATCGAACCCACGCCCTCTTCATAAGCCCGGATGGCATCAAGCAAATACGGCACCAGCAGCCGGTTCACGATGAATCCTGTCTTGTCGGAGGTCCGCACCGGAACCTTGCCCAGCTTTTTTCCGAACTCGTAAGCCGTCTGGTAAACCTGGTCGGCCGTGGCGATCGTCCGCACCACTTCCACCAGCTTCATCAGCGGCACGGGATTGAAAAAGTGCAGCCCGACAAATCTCTCCGGGCGCTTCGCCGCCGTCAAGAGCTCCGTCACCGAAATCGAAGACGTATTCGAAGCAAAGATCGCGTCTTTCTTCACCACCCCATCGAGCGACGCGAACATCTTCTTCTTTTCCTCCACGTTCTCGATGATGGCCTCAAGGATAATGTCGCAATCAGCCAGGTCGGCCTTGTGGGTGGTCCCCTTGAGCCGGGCGCGGATCGCATCCTTCTGCTGTGCCGTAATCCCGCCCTTCTCCACCGGACGCTCGGCAAACTTCGCCAACGATTTCTCGATCCCGGCCAACCCCTGGTC
This sequence comes from Candidatus Sulfotelmatobacter sp., assembly GCA_049584315.1. Taxonomy (GTDB): domain Bacteria; phylum Acidobacteriota; class Terriglobia; order Terriglobales; family Acidobacteriaceae; genus Sulfotelmatobacter. The sequence goes on from JBAUXO010000226.1 coordinate 10,025, forward strand.
GAGAAACTTCTGCTCCACTTCCAGCACGGTGACATCGAATCCCGCCGTCGCGCAAACCTGCGCAATGCCAGAACCCATCAAGCCACAACCGAGTACGCCAACCCTCTTGATTTCCATGATTGCCTCGAATAGAAAAATCTCTTGTCATTCCGGGCGGAGCGGCGCTCAGGGCGACAGGGATTTGTTCGGAATTCCATCTAGACGACGAAAAGATTGCCAGACGCCAAAGGTCAAGATCACTCCCCAGCGGTCACCAATCCTAATAGAAACCGACCGGAGCTACCGGAGTTCCGACCCGATCGACTAGGAGATCGCCGGTGTCGAAATCTCGAGAGGCCGGCTGATCGGCTACGGCCCAAGAGCAAGAACTCCGATGGTGCTCGCGGTCACAGCGATGATGGCACACAAAAAAGAACGCTGGAGTCGCCCCTCGCGGTCCTCTAGTTCATACTCTCCACAATCATCGCTATCCCCTGCCCGCCGCCAATGCAAGCCGTCGCCAGTCCGTACTTCCTCTTGCGCCGCCGCAATTCATACAACAGCGTAATCACCAGCCGCGTTCCGGTCGCTCCCAGCGGATGCCCCAGCGCAATCGCGCCGCCATTCACATTCACCTTCTCGCGGTCCAGGCCCAGCTCTTTTTCAACCGCGAGATACTGCGCCGCGAACGCCTCATTCACTTCAATCAAATCGATGTAGTCGAGCGATAGCCCCGCCTTCTGCAGCGCCAGCTTCGTCGCCGGCACCGGACCGCGCCCCATGACCTTGGGGTCGACCCCGGTAACGCCCCAACTCACAATTCGTCCCAGCGGCTCCATGTTTCGCTTGCGAACCTCTTCGAGCGACATTACGACCACCGCCGCAGCGCCATCCACAATGCCACTCGCGTTGCCCGCCGTGACCGTGCCATTCTTTCCAAATGCCGCCTTCAGCTTCGCCAGTCCCTCCATCGTGGTCTGCGAACGCCGGTGATCATCTTCGGTCAGAGACTCTCCCGTGGCCTCCCCTTTGGCATTCCGCAGCGCCACTGCAACCAGTTCTTCCTGAATGCGTCCTTCTTTATAGGCGGCATCGGCTTTCAGCTGCGAGCGTAACGCGAACTCATCCTGCGCCTGCCGCGTGATGCCCTGCTGCTCGCCATACAACTCTGCCGTGTTCGCCATGTACAAACCGCAATAGCTGTCGAGCAGCGCCACCATCAGAGAATCTTCCATCTTGCCGCCGGGAGTCAGCGTAAATCCGTCGCGTCCGCGAATCGTAAATGGAGCCTGCGACATAGCCTCCATCCCGCCCGCCAGAACAATTTTCGCCTCCTCCAACTGAATCATCTGCGCCGCATTCACAATCGCCTGCATCCCGCTTCCGCACAGCCGGTTTACGGTCAGCGCGGGAGTCTCAATCGGCAGCCCCGCCCGCAATCCCACGTGCCGCGCTCCATAGAGAGCATCGCCGGAAGTTTGTTGCGCGTTGCCAAACACGGCATGATCAAATTCCTTGGCATCGATCCCCGACCGCTCGATCGCCTCCTTCGCCGCAACCGCGCCCAACTCCTGCGCCGTGAAGTCTTTCAACTTGCCGCAATAGCGGCCAAAGGGCGTACGCGCCCCACTGACAATCGCGATATCTCCCGGTTTCAACATGATTTCCTATAAGATTTCCTTACGACCCCAGCCCCAGAGAGGATCAGAACTGATCCTCAAACTGGTTAGTGTAGCAGCGCGCAAGCAGATTTGACCACCGGGAGATCTCGCCGATCCTGGCCCTAATTTCGTCGGCAAGCACCCCCTCTAGAGATACCGACTCACTCGATGGCAATACTCCACATATTGCTGGCCGTAATGGTTTCTCAAGTATTCCTCTTCCCGCAACACCTGACGGTGGAACAGCGATACGGCGGCAACCAGATACAGCAAGAGAATCGAATTTGAGAAGACCAGGAATTGCCCTAGCAGGACAAACCCAAATGCCACATAAATGGGATTGCGGCTGAGAGCAAAAATGCCGGTGGTTACAAGTTTGTCCGGATGGTCTTGGTCAATGCCCACCCGGAAGCTCTTCCCGAACGAAACAAGGCTCAGGCCGAATAGGAACAGTCCCGCCCCACAAAAAAACACTCCAACCCACGAAACGATTCCAGAGTGAAAGAATTCCTGCTTGCTCACGGTGGGAAAATTACATGCAGCGGCCAACACGAGATAAAAATAAAAAAAGGCGAACGGCGGAATCAGAAAATCTTTCTTGTCGATTCTGCCAAAATTCATCGCTTTTATCCCTATCCTCCTCATCAGCAAAACCCGCATGCACACCATTCCCAGCAACAGCACGATGGTTAGAGCACCGAAATACCTTTGCACCGGCCCCTCCGTCTAAGCATTCTATGAAGCCTTCGTTATTGTGGTAAGGTTGCCGACCAACGAGAAGTCCCAGGGAACAGCGGGTCAGCCTAATCACGCTCGGAGTGACAGATCTAAAGCGCGGTGGCGAATTCCAGGCGCGCCTCGGATGGCGGCAGTCCATGGCCCAAGTAGAAGGGAGCATATTCTGTCAGGGGGGAGGAATGGCCCTCGCCCTACCAGCGGCACGAACTTGCCAAGGCTGCACATGTCGCACCCAAAGGCCCCGGTTTCAACGGCATATCGCTCGCCTACAACGTGCGCCATCGCACCGAAGTGGACTCGGTTCTCAAAGCAGCTGCCGCTGCAGCCGCAGGCGCAGCGCTGATCAACTCCGCTCAGAAAGCCTTCCGGGGAGGAAATTCCCGATACTTTTATGCCACGGCCCCGGCGGCTAGCGCCGCCTTTAGCGCGACCACCTTCCCCGGCCCTTGCGCCAAAGAAGTCCCCAGGGCATGTTCGGCGCGGTTGATCACTTCGGTCACGATGTCAATCGGATCGTAGCTCTCCTGCACCACGGCTTCCGCCAGACCTGCCGAAAACTCAAGCGCCTGGCCTTTCTTGGAGTCATCCTTGCTCGGCAGCCGCACTTCGGCGATCACTTTGCGAAGCTTTTCGATCACCAGCAGCGCTTCCTTTTCCGCCGTATCCCCCAGGATGAGAGCAATGGTCGTCGTATCGTAGCGAAAGGCCAAATCATTGGTTCGGATGTTGGCGGCGAACTGTTGCCCGATCTTCTCCATCACGCTCTCAATCGCGGCCTCGCCGTATTCTTTGAGCAGCGCCGTGCTGCGCCCAAATTGCAACAGCAGCACCGAAAGTGGTGAAGCGTTCTGCGTCGCTCGCTTGCTCTCCGCCAGCAGCAAATCCAGATAAGAACTCCGCTTCAGCAATCCGGACTTTTCGTCCGTCACCGAAAGATTTTTCACCAGACGCCGCAGGCCCGCATTGTTCAGGGCAATCACCATCTGATCTGCCAAGGTCTTCAGCACCACCGCGTCCGTCTGCGGCCAGGCTCGCGGCTTGTTGTGCAACAGCGCGAGCAGGCCCACTGAATCCTCGCCATTGCTCAGCGGAAAGGCCATCACCGCGGACGTTCCCAACTCCACCAACCCCTGGCGCACCGCTTGCAACTCCTGCGCTTTCTGCGCGTCGGCGATGATGAGGGGCTCACCAGCCGATGCGGACAGCGATAAATCCTGCAGCGCACACATCACGGCTTTAATAGAAGCGCTGCTACCCGCCTTGGCTCCCTTGCCGCAGAACTCCTGCACCGCGGTTGGCGTCGAACCCGGCGTGCGCATCGCCGCCACGCATCGTGACACTTCCCAGTGCCCGCCGATTTCGTTCACCGCCGTGGTCAACACCGCCGCCGCCGTCGCCTGGTGATAGAGCTTGCGCGTTATTTCCGCGACCCGAGTTACGTTGCGCATCTCCACCGCTGGATCAACCACGGGCGGAGCGGCGGCCACCGGCGTCGAAACTGCAACCGGCGCCGCAGCTACCAGTGGGGCGGATCCGGCATAGCTCGGCGTCACTCCCGCGGAGAGATAGAGCCGCTGCAAATCTTCATTGCGCTCTTCCTCCCGCGGAAATAATTCCTGAATTCTCTGCAGCCGCTCCACTGCCTTGTTGCGCATGCCGTACTGCACCAGAATCTCCGCCTGCAGCATCAGATCCTGCAGGGTGGAAGCCCCCAGCGTCGCCGCGTGTTCCATCGCTGGCTCCGCCGGTGTTTTGCTCACCGGAGTGAATCGGGAAGCAATCGCGTCGAACTTCTTCTCGTCAATCTTTCCCTTCAATAGCTCCAGCCGCTTCGTATGGCCAGCCTCGTAGGGATCCACTTCCGCCGCCCGATCCAGACACTCGGCCGCCTTGGCAAACTCCCCCGTGCTGCAATACAGATCGAAGAGTTTCAACAGAGTCTGACAGTAATCGGCCTCGCGGTTTGAGGCATTGAACAATTCACTCAGGAACTCGAGCATTCCCGGGGATGCGCGACGCGTGGCCGCGATGTCCTGCATCACGGTCAAAAATTGCCGGCGTTCGCCACGCTTGGCCTGAAACTGTCCCAGCTTGCGCGCCAGCGACACGGCGGCCTCATCCTGCTCCGCATCCACCAGCTGTCCAATCAGCGCCGTTACCTGCGACACCCGGTTGGGATTCTGTTCAAACAGTTGCCATACCAGCGGCTCGGCGTCTGCATAACGCCCCGCCGCCAGCAGAGCCTCGGCATAAATATCCCGTAAGATGGGTGACGTCTTGCCGGCATTCACCTGCGGTTCCAGAATAAAAATCGCAGCCCCAATCTGTCCTTGCCCCAGCAGGCTCTTCCCGTAAGCCAGCGCAATTTCTTCATCGGACGAGTCTTCCTGATAGGCACGTTCATACCACTGCGCGGGATCCCCTCCATCTTCCGCGGTCAGCTGCGCAACTCGCTTGAAGCCTTCGGCCGCTGCCTTGCTGTCCCCAATTTCAGAGGACAACTCCGCCATCCGCAGAAAATTTGCCTGAAGCGGCTCGAGCGTCACCACCCGCGCCAGTACCTGTAATGCATCCTGTTTCTTATCCGGGAGTTTCGCCAGATCGCTCAGTGCCGATTCATAAGTGCCAACTGCCAGTTTCTTGTTGGATCCTTCGAGCAATTGTCCAAAGCGAAACTTCTGCTCCCACGTCGGACTGCCGTGCCGCGCCAATTTCTTGTAAGTCAGGCTGGCCCGCGTGGCGTCTCCGGCATCCACTTGGCGCTCAAACAGTTCGCCGAGCAAGCGAACCGCATCCCGCCCCCGGCTTTGCGACAAACACAGGTCCGCCGACAACTCTCTCACCTTATCGTTTTCCGGATCATCCCGCAGAACCAGGAGATATTCTTCTAAAGCTTCGGCAGCTTTACCCTTCTGCAGAAGTTTTCCGGCACGCTCCACCCTCCGTGTTATTTCGGCTCGGTCCGGGCGTGTGGTCGTGTCAGACATGGGTTGGGTTCGGGCAGACTACTCTCTGGTTCGATTCTAGGAGCCACCCCCGGTGCCAGCAATCCGCAAGGGTCCGATGACGATTACGAAAGTCACCGGCTGCGCTTGCAGTGTCGGGTCGAAGGGCTTGGCTGTCGCCTGTTCTGGTGCGCCGTCCCCAGCACAATAAGTTGAGGCGATCGAGTGTGGCCGTCGCGGAGTGCGAGGTTGAAGCGCTCCCTCTCGCCGCGTCGGCGCCGGCAAAGAGCGTCCGCCTGGAACCTTGTCCTGAAAGCGCGAAGCGAAAGTTGGGAGAACTCTTACCGATTTGTTATCGTTCCCCATGCCTCTCGCCGAATCTCATCCAGAGATCGTCCCGGAAGAAGCGCACGAACAGGGCCTGCACCATCAACTCACCGCGGGACAAATGACCATGGTCGCGCTCGGCGGCTCGATCAGCACTGGACTGCTCTTGGGCTCAGCCGCATCTCTGCAGATTGCCGGTCCCAGTGTCATCCTCAGTTACATCATCGCCGCCTTCATCGCCTACACGGTGGCCATGGCTTTGGGCGAACTGGCCAGCACGCATCCCGCCGCCGGATCCTTCGGCATCTACGGCGAACTCTATCTCACCCCATATCTGGGATTTCTATGCCGCGCCGGATACTGGGCTTCCATCGCCTTTTCGATTGGCGCCGAACTCGTCGCCTCCGCCGCTTACATGAGTTACTGGTTCCCCGCCGTACCCGGAGAAGCTTGGGTGGTCTGGTTTTCGGTCGCGCTCGTGCTGGTCAACCTGCTCAGCGTTGGTTCTTTTGGACGCTTCGAATTCTGGCTTTCCATGATCAAGTTTGCCACCATCGTCGCCTTCATTTTGGCCGGGAGTGTGCTGTTGTTGAGCGGCCACGTAGCCCCGCAATACACGGCTCACGGAGGATTCCTGCCCAAAGGTCCCGTCGCCCCGCTGCTCGCCGTCTTCATTGCCATCTACACCTTCGGCGGGGTGGAGATGCTCGCCGTCACGACCGGCGAGTCCCGTTCCTCGAGAGACATCCCTCGCGCGACCCGGCTCACCTTCTTCCTGCTTGCCGCGCTCTACCTCGGCGCCATCGTCGTGCTGGCCGGGGTGATGCCCTGGAATCACGTGGGGGCCTCGGAGAGTCCGTTCGTCAGCGTGCTCAGCCGGGCCAGAATTCCGGCGGCCGCCTGCCTCATGAATTTCGTTGTCCTCACCGCCGCGCTCTCCGGAGCCAACGCCAAACTCTACGTGGCCTCGCGCCTGCTGTTTTCTATGGGTCGCACCGGATGGGCTCCGGCCAGCCTCGGCAGATTGAATGCCGCCGGATCTCCGCATCTCGCTTTGCTCGCATCCTCCTACGGAATCGTAACCGCGCTGATCATCGAAAACTGGGCCCCCCAACGAGCCTTCCTCTACATCATGGGAGCGGCCTTCTCCGGACTTATCCTCTCCTGGGTCGTATCGCTGGCCGCTCATGTCAGCTTCCGCTGGCGGCTCACTCCCCAACAAGTCGCTGCCCTGCCAATGCGCTCGCCGCTCGGCGTCTGGGGATCGATGCTCGGCTTTGTTCTGGTCTCTGCCGCTGTTGTCCAGACCCTCCGCTCCTCGCGCATCAACGAAGTTGGCGGCCTCGCCTTCTTCGCCGTGCTCACCATCGCTTATATTTTTCTAAGGCGCCGGCGCCAAAGCCCGCGGCCGGAATTACCAACGTAAGCCAACCCAGGCCTTTTCTGCTGCCTTGCCAGGCGCGCTCCGCTAGCCTTGATAGGGGGGCGCGTCCCCTTACGAACCCCACCAGATCGAACCATCGTGCTTCTCGCCAAATTGATAATCGCCTCTCTACTCGTTCGTTCCGACGGCTCCTCGCATGCGATCGCTGCCTGCGTCATCGGCATCGGCGTTGGGATTTACCTGTTCTACCAAGGCTTCCGCCTCTTGCAGCGGCGGCGCCTCATTCTCGACACGCCGGCTTCCAAAATTCGCAGCGCCTCGGTCGGAATGGTCGAGCTCAGCGGTCTCGCGGTGGGCCCTTACACTCTGACCGCCCCGGTCACCACGAAGCCTTGCTACTACCATCGCACCTTCGTCTGGGAACTAAGGCAGTGCGGCAAGAACAAGCAATGGGTGAAAGTGGCCGCGGAGTGCATGCACGTGCCCTTCTTTCTCGACGACAATACCGGCAAGGTCATGGTCGACCCGCGTGGCGCCGAACTCGACCTGCATCGCGACTTCCGGCAGGAATTCTGCGATTCCTTCTTCACCACCAAGGAGGAAGTTCCAGCGAATGTGCGCATGATTCTTCAGCGCCACGGCATTAGCACCACCAATAAGATCAAAGTCGAGGAGTTCTGCATCAAGCCCAAGAACGCCCTCTTTGTGCTCGGAACGCTCGGCGAAAATCCCGGTCTCGAGCTCACCCCGCAGCCCATCCCGGATGACGAGGCAGCATCGCCCAATGTCTGGAATGCACCTCTTTCCTTGAGCCGCACTTCGGTGGGACAAACCGCAATGTCGCTGGTGACGAAAGGCGTCAACAGCCTCTCTCTGAGCGGCGGACTCCAGCACGATCCCGCTTTCGACCCAATTTACGAGCAGGCCTCGGCCCGAGTCGTCCACCTCTCGTCTGCTCCCAGCCCAACCCAGGCGGGCGACATGACTCAGCAGCAAAGGGTCGCTGCCGCCCTCATGAAAGCCGGCATTTCAAATCCCGCCGCTTGGTCCGCGGCCGGAGTAAGTCCCCAAGTCAGCCCCAATCTCCCGTCGCATGCCAACGCTCCCGACCCAACCGACGGCTTCGACCCTCATCCCCCAGTGGTACTGACGAAAGGGAAGAACAATTCCACCTTCCTGATCTCCTGGCGCAGCCAGCGCGAGGTCGCCCGCTCTCTGGGCTGGAAGTGCACGCTGATGATCTGGGGCGGTCCCGCACTCACCCTGCTCAGCCTCTACGGCCTGCTCACCCTTACGCATATGATCTAGCGAGGGGTCAGAAACCAACTGTGTGTCTAGTACAATGCTCCCGTGAGTAATGCCGTTCGCATTGGAATCCTCGGCGACTTTAATCCGGAATTCCGCTCCCACCACGCTACTCCGGACTCCCTGCAGCACGCCGCCCACAAACTGGATTTGAAAATCGAATCCGAATGGATTCCCACGCCATCGCTCATCACTCCCGGGGCGGAAAAGATTTTGGAGAGCTTTGATGGCCTCTGGGCCTCGCCCGGAAGCCCTTTCCAGAGTTTCGACGGCATGCTGAAGGGGATCGAGTTTGCCCGCCGCCGCGACTGGCCCTTTCTCGGTACCTGCGCTGGCTTTCAGTACGCTTTGATCGAGTTCGCCCGCAATGTCCTCGGCATTGCTGACGCCGACAGCGCGGAAAATGGTTCCGGATCGAAGAACATGGTCATCTATCCCGTGGCCTGCGCCGTGCCTGACCGCAAAGGCGACGCTCCCAAGCTATCCGGCATGGTGCCGGAGATTCGTCTCCGTCCCGGCTCTTACCTGCAATCCTTCTACGGAAAAGACAAGGAAATCGTCAGCGAAGAATTCTTCTGCAACTTTGAGGTCAACCCCGAGTTTGAATGGGCCACCATGGAAGCTGGCTTTCCCATAGTCGCTCGCGGCGCGCAGGGCGAGATTCGCGCCATCGAGTCTCCCACCCATCGCTTCTTCATCGCCACGCTCTTTCAGCCCCAGTTGTCGTCGACAGAAAAGAACCCGCACCCCGTGGTCCTGGCCTTCGTCCAAGCCGCCGCCGACTGGGAGCGCAAGAAGCTCGACGACAGCGTCCTCGAGTAGCCCAACTTACCGCCGAATCAAAGAGGCACAGAGAAAATCCTCAAACGATTTTTCCCTTTCTTACTCCCTCCGCCTTTCTGTGCCTCCCCTGAGGAAAGCCCTTTCGCCGTTACGAAAGGCCCTGCACCTTGCGTTCTCGTTGCGCAGCACCATGCGCATCTAGGGTCGCGACCCCTCCCTCGCTAGACTTTCCCGCATGCCGGTGCAGGCGATCAACTCGTTCCGTAACTCATTGGCGACTCTTGTCAGCTACGTTCCGCTCATCGCCACGGTCGTAACCTGCCTCTTCAGTGTGATTCTGGCCCGCGCGACTCTCCGCTACGTTGAGGCGACCGACAAGGGCCTAGCCCTGGCTCGCGAAGGTTTCGAGCGCGAATGGTCGCCGGACCTGCACATCAAGCTCGAGCGCGTCTCGGCCACGGAAGCCAACATCATCGTCACCAACCTGGCCAAGAGCTCGGTCCTGCTGCAATTGCTGCAGCTACGTAAGCTCACCCATGCCGTTCCCTTCGAGCGTTGCCGCTTGAACGATCCTCTGGTGGGGGGTATGACCTGGACGCAGGCGATGGGTAAGCGCATCGTGGCCTGCGCCGGGAAAGAATTCGAGGGTCCCATCGCAGCTTCCATCACTTTCTACTGCGCCGGACGAATGTTCCGCACCGATTGGTTTCGTTCCCACATACAGGTGCACGACGGACGCATCCTCAGTCTCGAACCCAGCAACATGCCCGCCCGCCGTGTGCGCGTGATCGAACGCAAGGGCCGGGAACGCCGCCGTGAGTTCGCACAAGATGTCACCGCAGTCGCAACTACCAACAAACCTGACGAAAAGCCCGGCGAAGAGTTCTTCGTGACCGGGGCATAGAGGAGGCGCGGGCGAGAAAAGCTCGAAATAGGTGACGCGCTCGGTAACTATTACCAAAGAGCACAAACCCAATCTGATTTTCTAAAGTCTCCAACTCCGCTGCCGATTTTGTTTTTATATGGTGAACCCAATGAGCAGCAGCCAAGTCAGCCCCAACAAGCAGCCCACGAAAACGGCCGCGCCTCAGCCAAAACCGAGCCCTCCGCTACCTTCGAATAATTATGGGGGCACGGGCACATCGCCCCTCCCCCATTGCTTGTTTTCCAGCATCACTTCTCCACTGAGTGCTCCAGCCTGCGGATGTACTCGACCACCGACTCGCTCCAGCCGTCGATGTGCGTCCACTTCCCGTAGCCGACGCCGTTCTTGTAGCTGGCCACGTTGATCACGTAACCTTTGCCCTTCGGCGCGGATATCCTGTCGTGCGCCTGCTCGTCGCTGATGACGATCAGGCGGTCGCAGCTGTGCTGGCAGTTGAGTTCGTCCACCGCCTTGCCCAGTTGCGTGCTGTTGTGGGGCTGCGAAGCGTCGATCGCATCGCGCAGGGCGAAGCCGCGACGCGCCGGAACCTCAACCAGCGAATCGGAGAAGCTGAACACGCTTACCTTCTCGCCGATCTCACGCAGCAACACAGCCAGTCCGTAAGCTGCATCGGTACGCAGCATCTCGGAGCGTCGGAAGAGCGGTGCGGTCATCGAGCCGGAAACGTCGACCAGCACAACCGTCTTTCCGGCAAGCTTTTCCCGCCCCGCTACGCACTTCAGCATGGCCCGCTCCAGAGCCTCTTCCCACTGCGGAGCATAACGCGCTGCAGCCAGGAAGCGGAACGGCAGCACCCGCGTCGTGCTGATTGCGCCCAGCGCAGTCACCACCAGACTTTCCTCCACACCCGCCTCACGCAGGTTGCGCAGGTTGCGAACGAGAGCCAGCGCACCCAGCTTCTGCTCACGCAGCAGCCGCTCCCACGCCGCGCGCTTGTCGGCGCCAGACGAGAGGGCAACCTCCCACGTGTCGGGCGCACTCAGCTCGCCGGCGATCAAGCGCTTCCAAACCTCGGCCTGCGCCTCATCCCGCGGCCTCGCGTGCGCCAGAAAGAGCACGTCGCGCAGCTTCACGGCTCCGCCCCGGTCGTACTTGGCCAAAGCGTAGGCATCGAACTTCGGGAAGGCCGCAGCCAGTCCCTTCTTCACCTGGCCGGAGAGCGGAACGCGCCCGTCCCTCCAGTAGATGGCGACGAACTCAGCCAGTTCGTCGGCACGCTGGATCACGCGTGCCAGCGTCTCCGCCACCAAGCCGCGTTGCGTGGCGTGACGCGCCATCTCCCGCACCAGCAACAGCGGCACGTGACGCAGCTTCATCTTCTCGCGCGCCTCGACCGCAAGCCCTGCCACTTTCTCGGCCGCGACCTTCGGCACCAGTCCTGCGATGCGTCCGGCGATCTCCACGCCATCCTCATAGAACTGGCTCTCCCAGAGCAAGCAGGCCAGCACCGAGCGCCGCAGCTGCAGCTCCGTCGAGATGTTACGCGCCGGCGCACCCTCACGCGTCCGCGCACCGAAGTTCAACTTCAGCATATTCAGTCGAGCCATCGTGGCCTCCTCCGTCCACCACGAACCTTGATTGTCATTCCGAACCGCTTCCGCGGTGAGGAATCGGTCGTTGCATTCGCCGGGGAATTAGGCGACCACGGTCTTTGCTTTCCGGTGCTCAATCCAATTGAGCTATGGGACTCGCGTCACGGCGGGATTCGAAGCCGCAACCCTCGGATCAATCGAAGTAACCCTCGTCTTCACCAGCAGCGAATCTTTCTACAGCTCTACTGGGTGGCCAGCTCGCAGCTCAGTTGCTCTTGTTCCAAGCCCAACAGCACGCCTTGGAACTCCGCCATGGTCTGCGCTCCTGAGATTTCTACAAAGGCCCGCGCCTCAAATTCCAAAGCCTGTGGAAAGAACCTGCGATACAGCTCCATCTTCTGGCGCTCGGTTGCTTTTCCCATGGACAGTCTGTAATCAATGCGTCCCGGCCGTAGCAGAGCCTCATCCAGAGCCTCCATCCGGTTCGTTGTCATCATGAACAACACATTCGTCGGAGCATAGAAACCATCGAGCGCATTCAACAACCCGGAAAGCGTTACCCCGTTCTTGTCGCCAACGGTTTCCGCCCCCTCCCGAGTCTGCACGCCCCCCTTCATTGACCCGGCGTCCAGCGCGCCATGATCCGGGGTGGAGGTCGAAGGCGCGCGGGCATTGCTGCTCTTCATGCAATCGATGTCCTCAAACAACAGCACCGAATTAGTCGCTATTTCGTTCACCGCTTTCATCAGTGTCCGGTCATTGAAGCCGGCCAGATTGACTAGGTAAATCGAAAGTCCGAAATGAGCCGCCAGCGCTGAAACCACCGAGGTCTTACCCGTCCCCGAAGGCCCGTAGAACAAGTAGCCGCGATGATAGGGAATCCCCTAGAGCTCGTACCGTCGCTTCGATTTGCGGAATTTCTCAATATCCTGCACCAGATGCTCCTTCTCGCCCGGCTGCAAAATTACTGAGTCCAACCTCCGCGGCGCATAGCCTTCCACCAAATCCCAGCCGTCGTTGTAGGTATAGAGCCAGGACTGCACCCCCAGCCTCTTGATGTGACACCTCACCACGTCGTCGACAAAATCCTGCAAAAAGGCCCGCTTTCTTCCGACGGTCCGGAATGTCAGCGCTTCCATCCGCCGGCCTGACCGCTCCCGCGTATTCTCCGTGCGGTAGAAGTACAAGAGGAACGGCCTGCCGCCATACCAGAACCAGTGACTGCCGGGCGCTGGGATCAGCGCGATCCGCTCATTGCGCATCGCCGTGTCCAAATCCACTCTCCGAATTCGCTTAAGAAAACTCTGCTCCAGGAACCACTCCTTCACCCACACGAATGCCGCATCGTCGTCCTTCACCGTGATCGTCAGCGTGCTCTGCTCCACAAACCATTCCCAGGCTCTTTCCGGGATGGCTCGCAGATAAACGCCCACGCCGCCGACGATCATCAGCAGCAAGCCGCCAGAGGCAAACTGGTTCTGGCCGCCAAGAATGTGTTTTAGAAATTGCAGCATATAAAGTCATTGGCGAACTTCCGAACTCACCACTCAAAACTCGCCGGGGAACCTGCGAGAAGAGAATCAACTGGCGGACAGCTCCTAGGTCAATCCTGTGCCTCGGGACAACGCCCCCAAGATCCTCGCCGTGGCTAGGCCAGGATCCCGGCATTCCCGCAGAGCAGCGCCGTCGGCAGGGCTCGCAACCCGGCAGGGTCGATCATCCTTGTGCGAAGTACCTCTCCTCTTTCAGCAACCGGAGAAATTACAACCGTGCAGCGCGGACAAAACGCCACATCGAAATTCCAGGCACTGTCCGCGCCGCACACCGATCAGGGAACGACGAACACGGTTGAGGGCTCGAACCCCGGCCGGTGCACAGGCACGCCACGAAGTTGCCGTGAACTTCACCACTGACCGAACTTTCCCGCGCAATTCTTCAGCGCGCGGTTACGACGTCCATATCTGGCCAGGGAACGGGCGGCGACGGCAAGGGCTTGCGCCCCTGAGGAGTCGAACGTCACAGTCCATCGGACTGTTCACAAGAAGTATCCGTAACCTTTCACCACTGGCCGTGATTCCCTCGAAAAAGCGCCAGGAACTCCCAATGCGGCAAGCTCGCTCGCCGCGCAACTGTCAAGCTGGGGGAATCAGCGACAGCGGTATATCGTTGTCAAGGCGAAGGAGCCGCAGTCTTCACCACCCAGCGTGCTTTTATATGGTTAGCTTTGCGTTAAGGGCGTCGAAGAGTCAACTGACGCGTTCGGAAGACGCCCTAAAACAACCCGGGCCGAATGTTGGCCGCAGGTGCCCGCTTAGCGATTTGTGCATATCAATCGACAAATTTAGGCGTCCTTTCTTTCGAAGGTGTGTTTGAAGATGCCATAACTCTGAGCTTTAGGCAAGAGGAAAAATAAATAATCTACGAATTATTTCGATTGAACCGTGGGCAATGACGGATGTGCAACCGCAATCGATGGCAATCGATCAAGCTATGTCGCTATCACGAACCGCAGCGACGCCGAGTTCATGCAATAGCGAAGTCCCGTGGGCTTCGGACCATCGTCGAACACATGCCCCAGGTGGGCATCGCACTCGGTGCACGAAACCGCCGTGCGCTGCATGCCAATGCTGTTGTCGGAAATCTCGCGCACATTTTCTTTCGCGAGCGGCTCCCAGAAACTGGGCCAGCCCGTGCCGGAATCAAACTTCGTCGCCGAACTGAACAGGGCATTGCCGCAACAGATACAGCGGAAAATCCCTTTATCGTGCAGATTCCAATACTTCCCGCTGTACGCAAGTTCCGTATCGGCGTGCCGCGTAATCTCAAACACTCCGGAAGGAAGTTGCCTTCGCCACTCGTCTTCTGTCCTGACCAAGCGTGCCACCTTCACCTTCCCCAGCCGCTGGCCTGCATCGGAAAATTGCACAATCGTTACTTCCGCCGGCCCGGTATTCGCCGCAGCCTCAATCACACGCGGCCGCCGCAGCGAAAACAACGCCGCCCCTCCCAGCGCCGCGCCCGCCCCCGCCAGAAACAGGCGTCGTCCTAAGTTGACTTGCCCTTCACCGCGATCCGATTCAAACACGATTCCCTCCTCGATACTGTCATCCTGGGCGAAAGGCTTTTTGTCTTGCGCAGGATCTGAGCGCGCCGGCGCGAATCCTTATTTTCCCGTGTACAAATCCGGAAACTCCCGCCGCAAATTCGCCACTTTGGGCGCATCGTTATAAACAATGTAAGGATTATCCGGATGCAGCGTCGCGTAATTCTGGTGATAATTTTCCGCCGGATAGAACGCCTTTAACGGCACCACCTGCGTCGCAATCGCCTTGCGAAAAATTCTTGCCTGGTTGAGCTGCGCGATGTAAGCCTCGGCAATATGTTTCTGCTCGTCGTTGCCGTAGAAAATCACCGACCGGTATTGCGTGCCTTCATCGGGACCCTGACGATTCACTTCCGTTGGATCGAGCGCCACCGAGAAAAACACCCGCAACAACTCTCCATAGGTAACCTGCGACGGATCGTAAACAATCTGCACGCTCTCCGCATGCCCGGTCTCGCCGCTGCTCACGGCCTCATAATCCGGGTTCTTCACCGTCCCGCCCGAGTATCCCGAGGTCGCGCTGACCACGCCTTTCACATGTTGAAACACAGCCTGGATCCCCCAGAAACATCCGCCCGCCACCACCGCCGTCTCTCGCGCCGGAGCCGTCGCTCTTACTTCATCCGCCACCGGACTAGGCACCGCCGAACTCGTTCCACTCCCGGCCCGGCAGGCCACAGCGCCCGCCAGCACCGTCAACATCATCGCCGCCACCCGTATCGAAGCTCTGGACATAAACCCTCCGCAGCATCATTCGCTGCTGTCTTCCCCATTAGAGTTACGAGTCTCAGGGAAGTTTCGGATGTCGGCGGATGCCAGTGTCCAAATGGGCCCGCTGGATTCTTGTGGGTGAAAATAGTTCGAATCCGTCTCAGGGGGGCGCCAATCGGCGGGTGAAAAAATCGCTTGGTTGATGGCTACCCCCTTCCCCTCCCAACCGGAAAATCCGGCTGGCGCGGGGTTCTGAAACCCTGTCTGCAAAATCAAGAACATAAATGACTTAGAGGTAAAAATCCCAGACATCAAAGGAGTCAGGGCTGTTGGTGTCAAATTTGTCGAGATTGCCTTCGCCTTGACCATGATGAGCTGATTCGACGCAGGTGGCAAGGTTAGATGTGATAGGGGGGTGTGGATAGCGAAACCGGGAGGGATGGTCCCGGTGGAATCCCACCCTGCGATTTCCCGCTGGGCAGGGCAGGGGGCCGTGGCGGCGCTCGGTATTTCGAACGGCCTGAACGTGCAGCCTGAAGCGGCCATCACTTAGCCTTCGCCGGCGATGCGCCACGGGCGCAGAGGCTGGCCGATGATTTGGACAAGCGGTTTCCGGAAGATACGCTAGGGGAGCTCCACTACCCGCCGATACTTCGACGCTCAACTCGCCCTCAGCTGCAACGATTCTTCAAAGGCCATCGAGGCCCGTCAAGCCGCAGCGCCGTGCAAACTGGGGTAAGGCGGGCGGACTGCATCCCGTCTATGTGCGCGGGGAAGCCCTAGCCGCGCATCAGGGCACCGAGGCCGCCGCAAAATTCCAGAAAATTCTCGACCATCGCGGGATCCCGCTTAGCGATCCGATAAGCACACGGGCGCATCTGCAACTTGGGCGGGCCTATATCCTGCAAGGCGACACGAGGCAAGGCCAGGGCGGCAATTCAGGATTTCCTCGGGCTCTGGAAAGACGCCGACCCCGACATCCCCATCCTGAAAGAGGCCAAGGCGAAGTACGCGAAACTGCAGTGAGGAGGTTCAAGCTGCCGTGCTGGAGGTTTTGTTGGACGCTCTAAGCAGAAGTCGGAAGCGTAGAGCTAACAGTTTGCGGCATTTCCACTTGACATTCGCTTTATATTCGCCAACAATGGCGGCATGGCGATCACACGAAGGCAGCGCGAAGTCTATGACTTCATCTCCCGCTTTGTGGCCGAGCATGGCTATTCTCCGTCGTTTGAGGAGATCGGCACGGGGCTAGAGCTCACGTCGCTGGCAACCGTGCACAAGCACATCACGAATCTGGAAAAAAAGGGATTGCTCACCCGCGACTACAATCGCAGCCGGTCGATCGACTTGCTGCCGCCCAAGGGACGGCTGAAGCAGGCTATGAGCGTGAATACGGGCCTGGTGCTGCCGCTGCTGGGGCGCATTGCGGCCGGCCAGCCGATTGAAGCGATGCAGACGAATGAGACGATCTCGCTCGCCGACTTCGTCCGGTCGAAAGAAGTTTTCGTGCTCGAAGTGCGCGGCGATTCCATGCAGGATGAAGCCATCCTCGATGGCGACTACGTGCTGGTGGAGAAGCTGAAGACGGCGCACAACGGCGACATCGTGGTGGCACTGGTCGAACAAAGTGATGCCACGCTGAAGCGTTTCTACCGCGAAGGCGACAACATACGGCTGCAGCCCTCGAACGTGACCATGAAGCCGATCATCGTGCCAGCAGCGTCGGTGGAAGTGCAGGGGCGGGTGATTGGGGTGCTGAGGAAATACTGAGACGCTTCCAGCTCCTAGCTTCGAGCTCGATTCCTAAGGGCGGTTCGGCGAAAAAACAACAACGGACGCTACCTCTAAATCATCAGAGACCCCGATTGATGAGTCCGCTCATCCAACTCACCTCCGCCCAGGCCCGCCGAATCTGGCTGCATGCCCAGCGCCTGGACACCACCGAACCCTTCGGCTCCGGCCCGAGCGCCACGCCGGCAGCGGTGACGCACCTGGGCTACTTGCAGATTGACACCATTTACGTCATCGAGCGCAGCCATCACCACATCCTCTACACGCGCATCCCTACCTACCGGCGCGAGCATCTGCATCAGGCACAGAGCATCGACAAGACCGTTTTCGAGTATTGGACGCACGCCCTATCGTACGTGCCGACGGAGAGCCTGCGGTTTTATGTGCGCTACATGCGCCAGGCGTACCAGGATTGGCAGCGTCGCAATGTCTGGTTCGGCAAAGTTTCAGATGGTGACCTGCGCAGAGTGCTTTCGCGCATCCGCAGACATGGCGCACTCACCATCCGCGACATCGAGGACGAGCCGGTAGAAAAAGACTACGCGTGGGCCAGCCGCAAGCCTTCCAAGCGCGTTCTGGAGCTGGCCTTCTACAGGGGCTTGGTGACGATTAGTCAGCGGGTCGGAATGCTGAAGACTTATGAGCTCATGACTCGCCATTTCGGTTGGGACCGTCTGCCACGCGCAGCCACCGAAAGGGAAACTTTGGACTACCGGCTTAATCGTGCCCTGCAATCGCAAGGGATCGTGAGTCTGGAATCGATCTGTTATCTGGACGCGCAACGCAAACCAGCGATGAGACGCCTGGTGGAGTCGCGAGTCCGTCGAAAGCAGCTGATCCCTGTGCAACTGGCAGGAGCGGGCCAATCGCTGCACTGGGTCGGTTCGGATACCCTCGATGCCATGCCCGATCCGGCGCAGGAACAGATTCATATCCTGTCCCCCTTCGACCCTCTGATCATCCAGCGCAAGCGACTTCGGCTCTTCTTCGATTACGAGTATCGCTTCGAAGCTTACGTTCCCAAGCACAAGCGAGTATTTGGCTATTTCGTTTGCCCAGTTCTGATCGGGGATCGGATCGTTGCCGCCCTCGACCTCAAAACCGACCGGTCGCGGCAAAAACTTCTGGCGCAGCGTTGGAACTGGATCGGCCGGGGCGCGTCCCGCACCCAGCAGCAGCAAGTAGAAGACGCGTTGCACAAGTTCGAGCAATTTCAGTTGTGTCGAAGTTAGGATCGAGCGCTAGCCATTCGACGATTAGCGTCTGTCCGTCGCCCCAAAAAGCCTGGCTGCGCACCTTCGTGCACTACGCGCTGGTGTTCTTCGATCGGAAGTACGGGCGGGTTGAATGCGCCGAGGATTCAATATTAATCCTCATTCCGGGGAGAGAACCGCGCCGGTTGCGTCCCCCGTATATTGCGTGAACCCGATGCGGTTGTCGGAAGCGACAGTAATTCCATCCGGACTCGTGCTGGTTTCGGGGGATCCTCCGAATCCAAATTCAGTCAGCTCGCCCTGGGTCGTGACGCGACCGAGCGCGTTGCCGCCAACCTCGGTAAACCAGATGTTCCTGTCCGGACCGACGACCAGATGCATGGGAAAACTCGCGGGACTCGAAGTAGGAAATTCCGTGATTTCTTGTGCGCGTCCCGCGCCCATCCGCAGCAGGTGGAAGCCGGGTTGCACAAGTTCAAGCAATTTCAATTGTGTCAGAGTTAGATCGAGCGCAGGCGGCACCAATCGGCACGGCTGCTTGCGGGTTTTCGAGGCAAATATCGGAAGAAATAAAACGCACGCGAATCATACGAGTCCGCGTGCGTTTGAACCTTATGCTAGAAGCCATTCGCTAGAGGCGTCTTACCCGACGTGCCGGTCAATCGCTTGCGCGATGGCGTCTTTCGGCCGATAGCCAACGAGTTGCTCGACTACCTGACCGCCTTTGAAGACCAGCAGAGTAGGGATGCCGGTAACTTTATATCGCATCGGGGTCGAGCTGTTGGCGTCGACATCCATCTTGCCGACCTTGAGTTTGCCCTGGTAGTCCTTGGCGAGCTCGTCCACGATGGGAGCGAGGGCGCGGCAGGGGCCGCACCATGTTGCCCAGAAATCCACCAGCACGGGTGTATCTGATTTCAAAACATCCTGGTCGAAGTTTGCATCGGTGACTTCGACAATTCCATTGCCTGCCATTTTCGTTTCTCCTCGTTGTAACGTCGCGCTGTCGGCGGACGCTCCATCGAGCGGTCTAGCCGGTCCGGCGATCTGTATCGAATAAGTGCATGCCCCGTCGGGCGCGCATCCATTATCGCACTTCCGTTTGATGCCAGGGAGTCGCGAAAGTCGCAACCGTGATGGAGACTGCGAGCAAACACCTGGATGCCGCCCACCTCCTGCGCGAGGCCAGAAGTTGGATGCCAGCATGGATCGCAGCATAGTCTACCGCAGCCTCCAGCTGCTGAAGCGGCACGGACTGATCGACGAACTGGACCTCATGCACCTCAATGGCGAGGGTCACGATTACCAGCGCAAGCTAAACCGGGACCACATCCACATGGCTGGTTTGCGCTGTGGCAGGATCAGGGAATTCGGCAGCGCTATTTTCCAGACGCTCAAGGGGCAAGTGGAGAGGGACTGCCGGTTCCGGATCGTAGTGTCTCGATTGGAAATCGGGGGATATTGCGCCGCCTGTTCCAAATAAACAACTTGCAGGTTCTGTCGTGCAAACAAAAAAGCGCCTCGGACTTTTCAGTCCAAGACGCCTCGGCAGCCCTCCCCCAGAACTGCCAAACCACTACTCGATACTAGGTTTGTCGCTTTTTAATGTAAACGTCACTTTGGTAATGGATTTGGGGTGGTTTGTGCAACGAGTAAATTCAGGAGTATGCGGTTCAGCCCGTCCGCGTTCCGAAAAAAGGATGAGAGCAAAGCCCTTGGCAGTAAGGGGTTATGGCTGCTTGTGCCAGGTCTGTCCGCCGTCGAAGGTGCTCCAGAGTTCGCCGGTCGAGGTTGAAACCTTTCCCTGCTGCGGGTCTGAAAACTGGATGGCCATGATGTCGCCAGTTATCGTCATGCCAGCTTCGGAGGGGACCACGCGAGCCCACCGACTGCCCCCATCCGAGGTGTGGTATAGGGTTCCGGCAAGAGTTCCCGCCCAAACTTCGAGTCCTCTTGCCGCCACGGCGCGGAAAATCGGGTGGAAATCGGACGCCGCCTCTTTTTTCTGTTGGTCAGGCCCTCCACCTGCCTGATCGGTGGGCGAGGCGATACTCATATTCGGATTTACCGTCTCCCAGGTGGTTCCTCCGTCGAACGAACGTCGCAGGGCGCCGGCGGGGCCGATCGTCCACCGCGGCGACACCCGCAGCATGAGAGGCGGAGAAGTCTGCAGAGGCATGCCGGGAGGCGCCGATGCCGCAGAGGAAATGGGCGCCGTTTGCGCGGGAACAGGATCCTTGGCTTTGACCACATCTGAATTGCCAACGGTGCGGTCCTGCAGGGGCAAATCAGGCCGATTCTGCGTGAGTTGGTTCTGGTCCATTGCCACCCATTCGCGGTGGGTCGGAGGCGGAAGTGCGCGCGGCGCCATGCCGCCGATTTCAGCCGCGGAGGCTGCGCCCCGCCGCGATTGGGCTCCGCCGTTAGCCTTGGCAGCAGGCTCGTGTGCTGGCAACATCTGAGAGCGCGGAGCTGTCAACGGTTCCTGCTGCGTGTCCTCCTCAGGAGCTGCCACCTTGCCCGAGGGAGGTTGATTCGAAGGCGCTGGCGCGGCCTCCCTTAGCATGAAGTTGGAGGCAATACTCTTATCCCGGTTGCGATGCGAATACTGCAAAATTCCTACCGAGGCAACCGCCAGGATCCCCGCCGCCAGGGCTGTCCAGCGAAGCGCAGGCCAGGTCAACCAGCCGCCACGAGCGCCCCCCGCGGAAGGCACCGCGAAGCTGCCTGTTTCCGTTGCCGTCTCCGGCAAGGCCAGCACAATTGCCTCCCGGCAATCGCTACAAGCCGCCAGGTGCTCCAGCACAAAGGAGCGTTCCCGTCCCGCGAGAGAGTGCTCGGCGAAGGCAGCTAGAAGATCGGCATCGGGATGCGACCCTGCGCCTGGCCGAGTTTCCTGCAGCCGCTGCAGGACGGATTTGGAGAGGTTCTGCATTGCCTTTGCTATCTTCGGGATTCGAGCTTCCGACTCCAGGTTAGTACTCTCGCTTCTCCTTCATGACTTCGATTGCACGCCTGGACCACCCGGGGTCGGCGCGCCGAGACTCGCTTCTCGCTTTTGAGAGAACGCTGGGGGAGACGAATCTTGCGTCAAACTACGGCGAATATTCAGCCGCAGGTCGCGAACGTCCACCTCCAGCGCTTCTTCGGCCTGGCGGCGAGCCATGCCCTGCTGGATCATGTGGGCCAGGATTTTCTTGCGCAATGTCTTGGCCAGCTTATCCACTTTGCGGCTGATGGTGGATTCATGCACCCCCAGCAGGCGGGCAATTTCCGCCAGCGTGCTGCCATCAAGAAAATACGCAGCCAGCACCATTCGTTCCTCGCTAGAAAGCGAAGCCAGGGCCGCATCTGTGGCCAGTTCGAGGCGAGAGTCTGGGCACGATACCGGCTCCGGCTCGGGAGCCGCGAACTGGGAGCCTTCTTCTCCTTCTTCGTCGAGGCTGACCAGGCGCCGGGTGCGGCGGTAGCGATTCACGAACTCTTGCGCGAGCACGGTGCGAAGCCAGCCCTCGAGCGACCCGCGGCCCGTAAAGGATGCCAGCTTCGAAACACGCTCGCCGTCTCGCGTAACGGTGCCGTAGAGTTCGGCGTAGAGCGTGTCGGCGAGATCGCGGGCGGCTGAGTCCTCGCGGGCTATGCGCAGGGCCGACTGGTAGAGCTTTTCACGATAACGAATCAGGAATAGTTCCCAGGCGGCATTGTGGCCAGCAGCGCAGGCCCGGGCGAGCGCGAGTTCGTCGACTCGCAGGCTTAGCAGAAGAGTACGCGCCTCGGCTGGGCTGGCCTCCACGGACAAATACTTCACGGCTATGTCGACGAGAATCTCCCCGAAGGATTCCCGTGTGAGCCCCATCTTTTCGCAGCCGCTCTTGGCGTGCAGATCCGGTAACAACTCGGAAACTACGAATTGCACGGGAGCGGAGATCGGTTTGCCGGCGCGCATGCAGAAGGAAGAGAGTACGAGAGAACTCTAAACTCTAAATGATGCTACTAGTTCCTTAGACGCTTGCGAGCATAAATTTCGCTGCAAGCGCGGACTATTTTTTCGTTCCTGACCCTGCATTCGAGTCGCCAGACCGGGCTATGGAAGTTAGTTGTTGGCGCTGTTTTTCTGATACCAATTTCGCCAAGCGGCCGCGTCGTTAGGCAAGCGTTGCCGCGTAATGTCGCCCAGAGCCTGGAAGGCCCAGACATGGGTTTGCGCATCGAGCGCGGGATCCTCCGAGTACTGGATGAGTTGCGGAACGGCGATAAGCCGCTGGTCATGACTGAGCATGCCGGATTCCGCCAGACTGCAAGCCGCCCGCTCGCGCACCCGCGGAGATGGATCATCGTGCATCGCTTCGAGGAGCGGGGCGATCGTGGGAGTGGTTCCGGCAACGGCCAGAGCCTCGACTGCCCAACCTCGTGCATCTTCGGATGAGCTGCTTGAAGGAGTCTTGCCCACCGAAGACTTGCCCGATTCGCGGCCGGAATCTTTCAGATGCGCGCTCAATATCTGGACGATCCGATCTGTCTCAATGCCGCGGTTTGCCAACAGGCCGAGGCCCCAGAAAGCCCAAATTTTTTGCGCGTGATCGGAGGAGTTGGCCTGAACTGCCAGCGCATCGACAGTCGCCACATTCTTGGGCAGCCCGTAGGCCGCGAGTTGAACCTCGATGGCGGAGTCCCGCACACTTCTGTCCTTGGAATTCAGGGCGACGGTGGTTAGTTCCCCGAGGCGGGCACTCCACACGAGCTTTCCGCGCCAGCCTTCGACGCGCGACTCGATCTGGCCGGTAGCTCCGTCGGAGCGAGCCATGGCGCGCTCCAGCAGGATTTCAGCCTGTTCTTGCGGCTTCTGACCATCCAGATCGCGATACTCGGAGGGCCGCGCCGAGCGGACAGTGATATCTTTCCGCAGCGCGAATGAGTCTGACAATCTTCCCCACACCGCGGCCGTTCCTCCGGCAGAGGAAACGGCGAGCGCAAGCCCGATAGCGGCTACCATCGCTGCCATATGCAGCCCTCGCAGGCTGAAGGCTGGCTCCCGACCGGAATCGGAGCGTCCGGAAAACGCCGCGCACGCAAGATCGGAAGGCGGACCGAGCCCACCGTAATCCGGCGTCGGCAGCAGGTGGGGGTCTGAGGGGAGTAGCAGTCCATCCCCGTCTTGCCCCTGCAGCTTGGCTCGAAAGACATCCATGGCCTGAGTTTAGGCAGAGGGCCAGAATGCGGTAAAGTTACTTCCGGGTCCCGCCTAGCCGTTCGATCAAAGAGCGCGGCCACTTGTGCTCGAAAATCGGCATCAAAGTGACGCCGTACGCCGGAAAGTTACGGAGGAAGAATGTCGGCTAAAAGAAATTGCTTGCGCAGTTGCATGTCAGCGCCGCTGCTTGTGCTGATCACCGCTGCGGCTCTTGCCGCCGCTGGTCCGGGATACAAAGTGGTGAAGAGCTACAAAATCGGCGGCGCAGGTGGCTGGGACTATCTGATCGCTGACGCCTCGGCGCGCCGTCTTTACATTTCGCGAGCCACTCATGTCCTCGTGCTGGACTTGGATTCGGGAAACCCTGTTGGCGACATAGCGGACACTCCTGGAGTACACGGCATCGCCCTCGCTCCGGAGCTGGGACGCGGATTTACCAGCAATGGACGAGAAGGCACGGTGAGTATTTTTGATTTGAAGACTCTGGCCACGAGCAGCAAAGTGAAGGTCGGGAACAATCCCGACGCGATCCTGTACGATCCGGTGACCAAGCGTGTTTTCACGTTCAACGGGCAGAGTCGGGACGCGACCGCGGTGGATGCAGAGAAGGGCACCGTATTGGGCACCATCAAACTTGACGGCAAGCCAGAATTCTCGGTCACCGACGGCAAGGGAGGGATCTTCGTCAACATTGAAGACAAAAGTGAGTTGCTGGCGATCGATCCCAGCAAACTTGAGATCAAATCGAGGTGGCCGCTGGCGCCTTGCGAATCGCCGTCAGGTTTGTCGATGGACCGTAAGAATCGCCGCCTTTTTGTCGGCTGCGATAACAAGATGATGGCCGTGGTGGACGCGGATACGGGTAAGGTTCTGGCCACGCCTGCAATCGGCGATGGCGTGGATGCAACCGCCTTCGACGAGCAATCTGGGTTAGCGTTCGCTTCGTGTGGAGAAGGCGTATTGACGGTGGTGCGGGAGGAGTCGCCGGAGAAATTCAGCGTGGCGGAGAATGTTCCGACGCAGCAGGGCGCGCGAACCCTGGCACTTGATTCCAAGACGCACGAGGTGTATGTGGTCACGGCGAAATTCGGCCCACCTCCGCCGGCGACACCCCAAAATCCACATGCCCACAACATCTTGCCCGACAGCTTCGTTGTTCTTGTCCTGGCCCAATGACGAGCAGCTCTTATTCCTCGCGAGGTGCTCTTTGGCTTGGGCTGGCGATTGCCGTGGTGCAGCTCTGTGGGGGGCCGGTCTGCGCTGCCTACTCCGTGCTGACTCACGAAGAGATTGTGGATCTGGCATGGAAGGACAATCTGCTGCCCATGCTGAAGCAGCGCTTTCCCGCCGTCACGGATGATGATTTGAAGAAGGCGCATGCCTTTGCCTACGGTGGGTCGGTCATGCAGGACATGGGTTATTATCCGTTCGGCAACAAATACTTCAGTGACCTCACGCACTACGTTCGCAGCGGCGATTTTGTTGTGAACCTTCTCAAAGAATCCTCCGACGTGGATGAATATGCGTTCGCTCTGGGCGCTCTGGCGCATTATTCCGCGGACAATTGCGGGCATCCCACGGTAAATGAAGCCGTCGGTCTCGAATTTCCCCAGCTCGAAAAGAAGTACGGAAAAGTGGTGACCTACGAAGACAATCCCAAAGCGCACATCCGCACGGAATTTGGCTTCGATGTCACCCAGGTCGCGAAGAATCGCTACACCTCGGACCGCTACCACGACTTCATCGGCTTTGAAATTTCGAAGCCGGTGCTGGAGCGGGCTTTCCAGGATACTTACGGCATTCCGCTGAGCGACGTACTTTCAAATGAAGACCTGGCGATTGGAACCTTCCGGCACGCCATCAGCAAGGTAATTCCCGAGATGACTCGAGTGGCCCTGGTGACCCGCCGCAAGGAGATAGTTTCGGAAACACCAAATTTCCGGGCACGCCAATTCCGCTACTATTTATCGCGCGCGCGATATCAGAAGGAATGGGGACGGACCTACCAGCGTCCCGGGTTTGGAACGCGTCTGTTGGCGTTCTTTCTCAGATTCGTACCCAAGATAGGACCATTCAAAGCTCTCGATATCAAGGTCCCAACCCAGAAAACCGAAGACCTCTACATTGCCAGTGTGGATAAAACCATCGAGGACTATACCCGGCGTCTCCGCGAAAGTGCAGCCGGAGATTTGCAGCTTCCAAACACTGACTTTGATACGGGGCACGATACGCGAGCGGGAGAATATAAGCTAACGGATGACGCCTACGCCCGCCTGCTTGACCAGTTAGCTGGGCACAACTTTGACCAGATCGGTCCCGGGCTGCGGGCGAACATCCTGGCCTTCTACAGTGATCCCAACGCACCCGTTGCGACCAAGAAAAAGCCAGCGGCCTGGAAAAAAACGCAGGACGAACTGGAGAGACTTCGTACCCTGCCGAGCCCTCCCTCCACTGCGGCTAGCGCAGACACCCTGCAGGATTGCCCTACCGCATGCTCGCAGGGAGCAAACCTTTCTTGAACATATCGAACCACATCTGCGTGTCGGCTTCGTTGTAGATGCCTAACTCGCCGATGACCTCGCGCGCGAACTCCACGCTTCCCAGTCCACTCGCGGTGATGATCTTGTGCTCGTTCGCCACTAATTCATCGACGTAGAAAGCTTCATCCCCGTAGGCCGGAACCTTCTTCTTCAAATAGGGTTTCGAGTTGCTGGTATGACGCACACCTGCGGTCAGCCCCGCTCGGGCAATCTCCAGCGTCGCTGCACACAGCGCACCTATCAGAACCTTCTGCGCATGCAGGCGCCGGAGAAGTTCATCCACCTGTTGGTCTGGCCCATCCTCCCACCGGTCTCCACCGGGCAAGATTAAAATCGCAGTTTTACACGGATCGATCTCATCCAAGGCAACGTCAGGCAGCACCTTCAGTCCCGCCATCGTCACCACGGCTTCGCGCGAACGTCCCGCGGCGAGCACTTCGTAGCGGCCAGATTTCCGGATCTCGCACAAAGCCAGTGCGGGCTCCCAATCCGCCAGTCCATCAAACACAAACACATAGGCTTTCGGTTTCGCGCTCGGCATTTCGTGGCCTCCGCTCGCCCTCGAGGGCTAGAACGACCGTTCGGTTGTCAAAGTGGAATCCTCCATGTATCATCTCAAAACTTTAACGACCTGCGAAGCGGGCTCCAAATCGGCATGTCGGCCGCGCCTGGGTCTCCGAGGACTTGCAGATGACGGTGGGGGATGAGAAATTTTACCGGGCGCGGGTGACCCAGCGCGAGGAATTTGCGCCCGACCTGTGGATGATTCGCATCCAGCCGGGCGGGGAATTCAACTTTGCTCCGGGACAATATGCCACCCTTGGAGTCGAGCACGACGGCAAGCGGACGGAGCGTCCGTATTCCATTGTTTCCGCGCCATTCGAAGATGAAATTGAGTTTTTCTTTGAGCTGGTGCCCGAGGGAGCGCTCACGCCACGCCTCTACAAACTGCGACCGGGCGATGAATTGCTGATGCGGAAAATACCGAAGGGCAAGTTCACGCTGGATACAGCGAGCGGCCGCAAGCATCATCTGCTGGTTTCCACCGTGACCGGGGTCGCACCTTTTGTGAGTTTCGTACGCACCCTTTCGAAGGACTGGAAAGAGGGCCGCTTTGACGGCAGCCAACAACTCTACCTGCTCAACGGCGCCAGCCGTCCCTGGGAGTTTGGCTACAAAGAAGAATTAACTCGTTTCGATGCGGAATTGCCGTGGTTTAAGTATGTCCCCACTGTGAGCCGGCCGTGGGATCACGCAGACTGGCCGGGCGAGATCGGTCGAGCCGACGACGTCTTGCGCAAATACGCCGACCACTGGGAACTCGATGCCACGAATACCACCGCATATTTGTGCGGCCATCCTGACATGATCGCGAACAGCAAGGCAATCCTGAAGAGGCGCGGCTTCGTCGATCGGACCGCGATCAAGGAAGAGATTTATTGGATTCCGTCGAAATAGCAGCTCCTCGCCACATGTCCTAAAGGCCCACCCGCGAACTTCGGCGCTCCAGCAAAATCGTGTCTCTCCACCAGTCGCCCATTTTGCCGATCCGTCGTCGGAGGCCAACTTCGCGGAATCCGCAGGATTTGTGCAGCGCGACACTGGCGACATTCTCCGGAAAGATTCCGGCCTGAAGCGACCAGACGCCATGAGCCTCGGACTCTTCGATCAAGGCTTTCAGAAGCCTTTTGCCAACCCCGTTGCCTCGCGCGACCGCAGCCACGTAGATGGAGACTTCCGCGACCCCGGAGTAAACTCGGCGGCTCGATGCCGGACTAAGCGCGGCCCAACCCAACACGCGAAGGCTCCCCAGAGGAATCAGGAAATCCCCGGAGGCTTCGGCAATTGGTTCCAGCGCAACCAGTCGGCAGTCCTTGCGATGGCTGCGGTTCCACTTCTCCCAGCCCGGAGGCTCGGTTGCAAACGTCGCTTGCCCGGTTTCGATCCCTTCGCGATAGATTTCGCGAACCGCGGGCCAATGTTGCGGCTGCATGGGGATGATCGGGTAATCCATGGGAGACTTGAATCTACGTCTCGGCGGGCGCGAAGATCACCAAGACGGCGAGTTCTTCCGCAATATCATAAAAACGATGCCCCACTTCCGCCGCGACGAAAATCATGCTGCCCGCGGAAACTTCGCGGTCTTCGGATCCGGCTTTGAAGCGGGCGCGTCCACGGATTACGTAGTACATCTCGTCTTCGCGATGCGGCTTCTGCCGGTCGATTCCTGCCGCGGGCAAGACGTAAAGGCCGGCACTCATCGCCGGCACCCGCAGAAATTCGCGATACGACTTGCCGCTCTCGAACCGCTGCTCGGCGACCTCCGCCAGGCTGGCGAATATCGTTTTCACGCGAAGATGCCTCCGAAAATCAGGTCGGTAAACTGTGGGATCAGATTCTGTGCCTGCAGATCCCCTTCCGGTTTGTACCACTGATAAATCCAGTTGATCATGCCGAGCAGTGCGAAGGCCGCAGCGCGCGGGCTGACTTTTGCCTTTGTGTGATGCGAGGGCCGCGATTTATTTTGCACCTCCCCCATCAGGTTTTCGAGAAAGTGGACATAATCCTTTTTGCGGGCGTTGATGCGTTTGCGCAAAGACGGCGGCAGAGGATGGTTTTCGTGCAGCATCACAGTGATCTCGCGATCGCGCGGGCTCAGCACCACCTCGATATGCAGCCGGATCAGCGCTCGCAGGCGCTCTTCCGGATCGGGCACGCCGCGCACCGGATTGAGCACCCGTTCCTCCGTGATCTCCATGGCGTGGTTCATGATCTCGAAGAGGATTTCGTCTTTACTCTGAAAGTGATGGTAGAGCCCGCCCTTGCTCAACTTGAGCGCGGCCGCCACGTCGTTCATGGAAGTAGCGTCGTACCCCCGCTGCTGGAACAGCCGGGCGGCGGTGCGGAGGATTTCCTGCCGGGAGTCAACCACAGTCTCGCGGGCCATGGGGTGACATGGTAAACAGTTCCCGGAGGGAATGCCAACGCGGGCAAATAGCGTTCCATCCATGTCATCGCCGGGAATCCAACTTCCCGCTTGACACCCATTTCGGTCAAAGGTAGCATCTTCAAATACCGACCGACCGGTCGGTCTGCACGCGATTCACCTGGCCAGGCAAGAGCAGCTTTCCTTCCTTGGTTCGAACGAGACAAGTACGGTGAGAGGAGCACACTGGTGGCTACTATTTTCTACGAGCACGACGCCGATCCCAACGCCCTCAAGGCGAAGACCATCGCCATCCTGGGCTACGGCAGCCAGGGGCACGCACAGGCGCAGAACTTGCGCGACAGCGGCTGCACAGTAATCGTCGGGCTGGAGCCCAATCGCCCCAGCACCCAGCAGGCCCGCGCCGATGGCATGGTCGTGGTCTTGCCGGATGAGGCAGCCAAGCGCGCTGACTGGATTCATGTGCTCACGCCGGACGAAACCCAAGCTGCGGTTTACGAGCAATACGTCAAGCCCCATTTGCGTTCCGGAAAAATTCTCGGCTTCTCGCACGGCTTCAGCATTCATTTCCAGACGATCGTTCCCCCGGGCGATGTGGATGTGGTGATGATCGCGCCGAAGAGTCCCGGCCACTTGCTGCGCCGGGTCTACGCCGAGGGGCGCGGCGTTCCGTCGTTGATCGCGATCCAGCAGGATGCGAGCAAGCACGCTCACCAATATGCGCTGGCCTATGCCCATGCGATCGGCTCGACTCGCGCCGGCGTGCTCCAGACCACCTTCAGGGAAGAGACCGAGAGCGATCTTTTCGGAGAACAGGCGGTGCTCTGCGGTGGCCTGACTTCTCTCATCAAGAAAGGATTCGAAACCCTGGTGGAAGCCGGCTACGCGCCGGAGATAGCTTATTTCGAATGCCTGCACGAGATGAAGTTGATCGTCGACCTCATCTATGAAGGCGGCCTCAGCCGCATGCGGCATTCGATTTCGAATACGGCCGAGTATGGCGACTTGACGCGTGGCGAAAGAGTGGTGGGCGATGCGACGCGTGCCGCGATGAAAAAGACTCTCGCCGATATTCAGGATGGAACCTTCGCCCGCGAGTGGATCAAAGAAAACAAGGACGGCGGCTACAACTTCACCGAGTTGCGCCAGCAGGAGCAGCAGCATCCGATCGAGATTGTCGGTGCGCAGTTGCGCGGCATGATGAGTTGGCTGCCGGGCAGGCAAACCAAAAAACCGGTGGAGATGCCCCAGCCTGAGCCGCAACGGGTCGTGAATGCCTAAGGGAGCCGAAATCGTTTTGCAGTGCCTGCGCGCCGAAGGGGTCGACCTCGCGTTTGGCTACCCCGGCGGCGCCATCATGCCGTTGTATGACGCCTTGGATGGAAGCGGCATTCGGCACATTCTTACGCGGCACGAGCAGGGCGCGGTGTTTGCGGCGGAAGGCTACGCACGCGTGACGGGAAAGGTTGGCGTGGCGATCGCCACCAGTGGTCCGGGAGCGACCAACCTGGTCACCGGCATCGCCGACGCCAAGATGGATTCCGTTCCGCTGGTCTGCATCACCGGCCAGGTGCGCAGCGCGATGATCGGCAGCGATGCATTTCAGGAGACCGATGTTTTCGGTGTGACCCTGTCACTCACAAAATGGAGCCGCCTGGTGCGCACCCTCGATGAGATCCCGGAAGTAATCGCAGAGGGATTCCACTGGGCACGCAGTGGACGGCCGGGGCCGGTGGTCATCGATATTCCGACCGATCTGCTAAAGGCCAAGAGAGAATTCTCGGCGCCGGTAAAGTTCGCCCCGCACGCGCGGTCGGGCGATGGGAAGGCGGAAGGCGCGTTCAGCGGCACCATTGTGGCGCTGCTCGAACGAGCCGCAAGGCCGGTGGCGCTGGTGGGCGCGGGAGTGAAGCTTTCCGGAGCGATTCCGGAGCTGCGGCGGCTGCTCGATGATTTGAACATTCCCACATTCGCCACCGTGCACGGCTTAGGAGCCGTTCCACCGCAATCGCCGTATTACCTCGGCATGGTGGGGATGCACGGAACTCGCGCGGCGAATATGGCCTTGCATGAGACCGATCTGCTGCTGGTTTTCGGGGCGCGCCTGGACGATCGCGTAACCGGCGATCCCGCGCGCTTTGCCCCGCATGCCCGAATCATTCACTTTGAGATTGATCCGGCCCAGCTGGATCGCGTGCGGGCCTGCGAGTTGCCCGTGATCGGCGATCTTGCGGATACGATTCCAGCATTTCACGCCGAGTTAGGCCATGCCTCCCTGCCCGATTGGAGCGACTGGCGCATCGTAGCCTGTGGAGGCGAGCGTGCGGAGCTTGATCCGCGAGGACTGGCGCAGCCGACCATACGTTTTCTCGATGAACTGTTCAGCCGCCTGCCCGAAGACAACGTCGTGATTGCCGACGTGGGCCAGCACCAGATGTGGGCGGCTCAGCGTTACCGTTCTTCGTCCCCCCGCGGATTTATTACGTCCGGTGGCCTGGGAGCAATGGGCTTCGCTCTGCCCGCTGCCGTGGGCGTGCAATTGGCGAAGCCGCAAACCTGCGTGCTATGCGTCTCCGGCGATGGCGGCTTCCAGATGAACATCCAGGAACTGGCCACCGTACGCCGCCTTGGTCTGCCTATAAAAATGGTGATCGTGGATAACAAATATCTGGGTATGGTGCGGCAGTGGCAGCAGCTTTTCTATGAACACAACTATGCCGAGACCGATCTCAGCGACAATCCGGATTTTGTCGAGATCGCCAAAGCTTACAGAATTCATGGATGGCGGCTGAACGAGGCTGCCATGGCGGAGTATCCGGTATCGGCCGAGACGGGGAATCTCATCGAGACCTTCCTATGTTCGCCGGAGCCGGAGCTGCTGGTATTCGATTGCCATCCCGAGGCCAATGTCTATCCCATGGTTCCAGCGGGCGCGGCGCTTTCGGAGATGGTGTTCGGAGACAAATAGGAATTGAGGAACCGGGTGATTTTGTAATTTGTTTTGTCCGAGGAAAATGACCATGCAGATTTTTCACATTCGCTATCGCAACGCTCAAGGCGCATTGATGCGAATTTTAAATGCAATTTCTCGCCGCGGGCTCGATCTGACATCGGTGCACGCGGAGGCTGCCGGGCAGGAATACGCGGTGACCGTTCTGCTCGAGGTGACGCATAAGCAGATTGGGCAGCTTTGCCGGGAATGGCATAGCATCGTCGACGTAGTCGATGTGCGTTCGAGTGTAGCCTCGCTCGAGCACGGGCATCCGGCATGGACGCCGCTTCCGCCAAGCTCCGCCCGCATCTCCGAGCAGTCGGCGGGCGCGGCCTTGGCGTAGAGTTTGAGTTTGGTCGTGTCAGAAGCGTGATGCCTCCTGGGTTAGCATCATGCGGGTTGGGGAACCTGCGGTGCGACGTTTTACGTCACTGACTGCGGGTTCCCCGTTTTTCCCGGCCTTCTAGAAACGAGCCGCCCGCATCTCTATCCACGAATCTTTCTCTCTGTTGTAATCTTTGGCCATGGACGTTAAGCATCGCAGCCACGGAATCACCGATGGGCGCGACCGTGCTCCGGCGCGCGCCATGTTCAAAGCCATCGGCTTCACCGACGCCGACCTGCGCAAGCCGCTGATCGGCGTAGCCAATACCTGGATCGAAACCATGCCTTGCAACTTTCATCTACGGCGGCTCTCCGCCAAGGTGAAAGAAGGCATTCGCGCCGCCGGCGGCACGCCCATGGAATTCAATACCATTGCCATTTCCGACGGCGAAACCATGGGCACGGAAGGCATGCGGGCCTCGCTCGTGAGCCGCGAACTCATCGCCGATTCCATTGAACTGGTCTGCCGCGGGCAAATGTTCGACGCGGTCGTGTGCGTCGTGGGCTGCGACAAAACGATTCCCGCCGCCGCCATGGCTCTGGCCCGCATGGATCTTCCCGGACTCGTTCTCTACGGCGGCACGATTGCGGCCGGCAGCTATCGCGGTAAAGATGTCACCATCCAGGATGTGTTTGAGGCCGTGGGGGCGAATGCAGCGGGAAAAATCACCGACAAGGAATTGCACGAGCTCGAAGATGTGGCCTGTCCCGGGGCTGGCGCCTGCGGCGGCCAGTACACCGCGAACACCATGTCCACCGTGATGGAGATGATCGGCCTTTCTCCCATGGGTTCCAACAGCGTGCCCGCGATGGATGCGCACAAAGATCAGGCAGCCTTCGATTGCGGCAAGGTGGTGCTGAACCTACTGCAAAAGGGAATTCGTCCACGAGATATCCTGACGCGCGATGCTTTTGAAAATGCAATTGCTTCGGTGGCGGCAACGGGCGGATCGACCAATGCCGTGCTGCACTTGCTGGCTATGGCCCGCGAGGCTGCCGTCGATTTGCAAATCGACGATTTCCAGACGGTCAGCGAGCGTACACCTCTGCTTGCCGACCTGAAACCGTCCGGCCGTTTTGTCGCCGCCGATATGCACCGCGCGGGCGGCATCCGTTTGCTGGCGCGCTGTCTGCTGCGCGGAAATTATCTGCACCCAACCGCAAAAACTGTAACCGGGCTTTCGCTCGGAGCGGAGAGCGAAAGCGCCATCGAAACTCCCGATCAGGAAGTGATCGCTCCGCTGGACAAGCCGCTGAAGAAAACCGGAGGCCTGGTTATTCTTAAGGGAAATCTCGCGCCCGAAGGCTGCGTGGCCAAGATCAGCGGCCACGAACGGTTGGAGCATCGCGGTCCGGCGCGCGTATTTGAGTCGGAGGAAGATGCGATGACTGCGGTGACCAGCAAAAACATTCACCCCGGCGATGTCGTCGTCATTCGCAACGAAGGGCCCAAGGGTGGTCCGGGCATGCGTGAAATGCTAAGCGTCACGGGTGCTATCGTGGGCGAAGGATTAGGATCCTCCGTGGCGCTATTGACCGACGGACGCTTCAGCGGGGCGACCCACGGACTGATGGCCGGCCACGTCTCTCCGGAAGCCGCGCTGGGCGGTCCGATTGGCGCGGTGCGCGACGGCGACATGATCCGTTTCGACGTGAAGACCCGCACCCTGGAAGTTGAAATCAGCGCCGAAGTTCTTCGCCGACGAATGCAGGAATGGAAGCCGCCTCAGCCCCGTTATGCCACCGGCGTCTTCGCCAAGTATGCGGCCTTGGTCTCATCCGCCTCGCAAGGCGCAATCACGCGCCCACCAAAATGAATAAGGAGCGGCCCAGCCACTCCTTATTGTCCCGTATTTCCCAGGAGGTTGAATCCAGGATCGAATTCCAACGTATCTGGGTGCTGTCCGGCATTCTCGAGAAAACTCGAAGCGGTCACTACGCCAGACTGCGTGGTAATTGTAGAGTTCTGGCAGGTTTGATTCGCGGTGGTGGTTTGATTGATGTTTCCGTTGGAGAGCACGACCTCCGAGATATCGACCGTCAGCGGGAACGGCGTGCAGTGCAACGTCTGCACGCCGGGAATCGGAAAACCATAAGCAAGGATCGATGCCGGTAAAGATATAAACCTATTAAGGCGCGGCCATCGCCCATCCTGGAGCGTGGAGCGGGAGACTGACAGACGGAGCAGCGCTGGCGCGAAAGTATTGCTCCTGGAGCACAAAAGTCTCTGCGCAGCATGATTGCCCGCAGGATGCCTTCTCCCAGCTTTCGCCGGCCCGATCGGGAGGTTAAACGGCCCATCGGTGCTAGTTCGTCGAGCTACGGATCACGCTATACTACGGAGGCCTCGCTTCCCCCGAGCAGGAACAATTTCAGCACTATTTTAGGCTTTGCATACTTATGGCCGCCCCTAGCGAGCCGCTCGCGCCGAAGAAGCGTCTGGACTCATGGAAGGAAATTGCCGCCTTCTTTGACCGCGACGAGCGCACCGTCAAACGTTGGGAGAAAGAGCGCGGATTGCCCGTGTATCGAGTACCGGGAAGCGCTCGCGGCGGGGTCTTCGCTTACTCTGACGAACTGTTGGAGTGGCTTCAGGCTCCGAACCACGCTCCAGAAGGCGACCCACTTGCCAGGGAGAATGCTGCCGCGCTGGCAGGTCGAAGGCACGCACCCGCCGCGGAATTGCCGACCACCACGCTTGCTCCCAAGGACGCGGTTCGATCAACTGGTCCCGCTTGTGATGTCCACCCGCCGGGCGTTTCAAAGCTGTCCGCCGCCAAGTCGCTTCTCTGGCTTTTGCCTCTCGCCCTGATTGCCGCCTCTTTTCTCGTCTTCTCCTTCGGTCATCGCGAGCCCCGGTTCAAGAACGCACTCGCTGCGCCCCACGTGGCCGACGCCGAATCTCAAGATCTCTATCTAAAGGGCCGGTACTATTTTGAAAAGCGCACGCCCGACGACCTGAACAAGGCGGTGGATCTCTTTACCCAGGCAATCGTCCACGATCCCGCCTATCCCGCACCCTATGTGGGGCTCGCCGATACCTACAACCTGCTGCGGGAATACAGCGCGATGCGACCGGAAGAAGCATATCCGCGGGCTCGCGCGGCCGCCAGCAAAGCGGTGGAACTTGATCCCAATTCCGCCGAGGCCCACAATTCTCTGGCATTCGCCACCTTTTGGGGATTCTTTGACGCGGCCCTGGCCGACCGCGAGTTCAAACGCGCCATCGAACTGGATCCAACCTTATCCCGTGCTCATCATTGGTATGCCACGTTCCTCATCGAGATTGGGCGCGATTCGGACGCTCTGGCTGAAATCGAACGCGCCCGCGAGCTCAATCCCTCATCAACTCCAATCCTCGCCGATAAGGGACTGATTCTTGCGGAGGCCGGGAAGAAAGAAGCGGCCAGGACCCTGCTCACGCAACTCGCAGCTTCGCAGCCCGACTTTATCCATCCTCACCAATATCTGGCTGAGATCTATTTTCAGGAAGGAAATTATTTCGGCTACTTCCAAGAGAAACGGACGCTCGCGCGTCTGCGTAATGACGCCAACGCCGAGAAGATCGTCGACACCGAGGAGAAAGGCTACAACGGCGGTGGCCTGACAGCACTGCTTGCGGCGCGACTGCGAATGGCTCAGGAGTCCTTCGATCGCGGTCTCGGCTCCGCTTTTGATGTAGCCGAGGGTCACGCCGCCTTGGGGCAGGCAGACGAGGCCATGAAATATCTCGAGATCGCCTACCAACGGCACGATCTCTCGCTGGTCACCCTGCCGCTCGATCAAGCGTTTCAACCGCTCCACCAGAATCAGGAGTTCCGCGACCTGGTCGCCAAGATTGGACTTCCGCCGATCCCTTGACGTCTTTGGCGTAGAACCTTCCACTGTGTAAACTAACCTCGCAATGAGATCCCTCCCCCGAGCGACGCCTGCGCGCCGTCCGTTTCCTCCGGCGGTGCTGGCCGCGCTGGTCTCCGTCCTGTTTGGCGTGGGCGCGCCAGCAAGTTCTGCGTCGGCCTACAACGCCCATCCTAAGCTGATCGTCGTGATCGTCATCGATCAATTTCGCGGTGACTATCTGGAGCGCTACCACGACAAATTCGGAGAAGGCGGATTTCGCCTGCTTCTCGACCACGGCGCCAACTTCACCGACTGCAACTACGACTATGCCAACACCCGCACCGCTCCCGGCCATGCCACGCTATTTACTGGCGCCTACACCGACGGCCACGGCATCGCAGCAAATGAATGGTGGGATCCCAAGAGGAAGCGCATCGTGACTTCGGTGGAGGATGACGACACGAAGCTCGTCGGCATTACCAGCGACGCCGACGGCGGCGGAAGCAAAGTGGGCGCGTCCCCGCATAACCTGCTCGCCGATACGTTGGGCGACGAGCTCAAACTCGCCACCCAAGGCGAGGCGCGAGTATTTTCCATTTCTCTGAAAGACCGCGCGGCCGTTCTGCCCGGCGGTTTCGCTGCCGACGCCGCTTATTGGATCGATCCCAAGAGCGGAACCTGGATCACTTCCACCTACTATCGTCCTGACCTGCCTAAATGGGCGCAGGATTTCAACTCCAGCAATCGCGCCGCAAAATATTGGGACCGCGATTGGAAAAATAATAACGGCGAGGTCTGGCGCTCGACCGCGCATCGCAAGGACAAAGACGGCTCCGATGCCGGTTTCTACGAAGTGATCGGTTCCACTCCCTTCGCCAACGAGTACGAATTGGAATTCGCCAGGGAGCTAGTGATCTACGAGAATCTCACCGATGGCCAGGCTACAGACCTGCTCGCCATCAGCCTCTCCGCGAACGACATTCTTGGCCACCAGGTCGGACCGGATTCACCCGAGATGGCCGCCATGGCGCTGGGGCTCGATCGCGAACTCGCCGACTTCTTCAATTTTCTCGGTCACCAGGTCGGCCTGGCCAACGTCTGGATCGCGCTCTCAGCCGACCATGGAGTTTCCGCTCTGCCTGACGCGGCAAAGAAGTTGCGCATTCCTGCCGCGAATTTGAACCCGCGCACACTCGAAGCGCAAATCAACCAGGCGCTGACCGTTAAGTTTTCTCCGCGACATGCGGCATCTTACATCAAGCTCGACTATCCCGTGGCCTGGCTCGATCAGGACATCTTCAGTGCGGCCCACATAAAAGAGCGCGAAGCGGAAACTGCCGTCGGTGAAGCCCTCGAACAGGCCGGACTGCGCGGCTACTTTACCAAGTCTCAACTCGC
The DNA here is from genome assembly GCA_049584315.1 of Candidatus Sulfotelmatobacter sp. Classification (GTDB taxonomy): domain Bacteria; phylum Acidobacteriota; class Terriglobia; order Terriglobales; family Acidobacteriaceae; genus Sulfotelmatobacter. Next base: position 47,736 of record JBAUXO010000226.1, read on the forward strand.
GGAGGGAGAAGTTCCCGATACCGCGCTCGGCCGGAAATTCCTGCACAGCTATTCGCCGGAAGGCAGTTGGTACGTGTTGGGAGTTCCGGAGCCCTACACCGTCGGCCCGGCAAAAGGCACCGACCACGCGTCCCCCTACACCTACGACACGCATGTGCCGTTGGCTTTTTATGGATTGCCCTTTCGCACGGGAACTTATCGCACCCACGCCGAACCAATTGACTTGGCCGCCACGTTGGCCTCGCTGCTCGGCATCAATGCTCCCACGCACTCCGAGGGACGCGTATTGACCGAGGCGCTGACTCCACTGCAGCACGCAGAAGAGGCCGGGGGGATGAGTGCGGAAAGGCCACCGCAGTGACCTCCTCTTCGTCCACCGAAAACGGCGGCAGGCCTGCTCTCGATCTCAGCGTGAGCTTCGCCGGCATCGAGCTTAAGAATCCCATCATCGCGGCCAGCGGAACCTTTGGCTATGGCGTCGAATTTGAAGATGTCGTTCACCTCGACAAGCTGGGAGGGTTGGTTGTCAAAGGACTCTCGCGCGAACCGATGATCGGCAATCCGCCGCCCCGCCTGTGGGAGACGGCGGCCGGTATGCTCAATGCCATTGGTCTGCAGAACATCGGCGCTCCGGCTTTTCTCGAAGAAAAGATGCCCCGGCTCCGACAGATCAAGAACATCGTGGTTTTTGCCAACATCTTTGGCTACACCCGTGAGGACTACGAAAGAACCATCGAAATTCTCAACGACGGCGAAGGCATCGCCGCCTACGAACTGAATGTCTCCTGCCCGAACACGGCCCACGGTGGACTGCAATTCGGAAGCGATCCGCGCTCCCTCGACGAAGTGGTGACCACCGCGAAGCGGGTCGCGCAACGACCCTTGATCGTCAAGCTTTCGCCAAACGTAACCAGCATCGCGCAGATGGCGCACATCGCACAGGAAGCCGGCGCCGATGCCATCTCGCTGATCAATACGTTCGTGGCCATGGCCATCGACCCCGAGACGCGCAAGCCGCGCATCGCGAATGTAACTGCAGGACTCTCCGGTCCCGCCATCAAACCGATTGCCCTGCGCATGGTCTACGACGTAGCCCATGCGGTAAGTGTTCCCGTAATCGGGATGGGCGGCATTTCGACCGCGGCCGACGTTGCCGAATTCGTGCTTGCTGGCGCTACCGCTGTGCAGATTGGCACCGCCAGCTATTGGGATCCCTGTGCTACCGAGAAGGTCGTGGACGACCTCGAACGCTGGTGCGCAGATCATGAAATCAGGCGCCTCGCCGATCTCATCGGCGGCTTGATTGTGGAGTAGTTGATGGTTGATGAATGGACTTCAGACAGGGTCGGTTACCGTCCGCGGGTATACCAGATCGACCCCGGAGATTTGTAATTGCGTCCTTCGCCCCATACCAGGTGCGTAGTACCCAGGTTATCGATCGCAATCGAGAAGTAATCGCCAAACGGAAAGCGGAAGCCTTCGGGCAGAATGTAGTCGTAGCCGAGCGCCGGGCCGGACAGTTGCGCCTCCGCCGACCAAGTCGCTCCCCCGTTACTCGAACTGCGCTGGAAAACATTCCACACCGGCTGGTTGGGCAGGGCATGGTTCCGTGTGTCCATCCACGCGATGCGCACGTCCCCGCCCACCCCCGCGGTAATCGCAGGGAAACAATGTTCCGCCAGAACGCCCGCCGAGGAAACCTCCACTTTGCCCGACCAGCTCGCTCCACCGCTAGTGGAAGATGAAAAATACATTCGTTCGGGTCCACCATTCGTGGTGCCCGCGTTCCACAGCGCATACAGAGTTCCCGCAGCATCGGACGCCAGCGCAATCTGCGCTCCCAAATAGCCGGTCTCGCAGCCTGCGGCCGCGCAATCCGGCGGCGCGCTGGAAGCGTCCAGCAGCACCGTGTTCCAGTTGCGTCCTCCGTCTGCGGATTGGCTCACGAAGAGGCTGACCGGGTGGCTGCTGGATTCCCTCCCGTAGGACGTCCAGGAAAAATACACCGCCCCGTTGGGGTCGATGGTCGCGCCACCCGCCAGCGACGAGCCCGCTCCCGCCTCGAGATTTACCACCACCGAGGCGAATGTCTGGGCGAAGTCATGCGACGACGCCACCTGAAAATTCTCCTCATGATTGAATCCGACGTACACGTCGGCGCCATGCACTGCCAGCACCGGTTTGTCGGCGTCTTCGGGGGAGTGCTCCGCCACGTTCAAGTACCAGGAGCGCCCAAAGTCCTGCGACCTTGCCACCATCACGTCGCGCTTATTGTTTTGCAGCCAGGAGGCATACACCGTCTGTCGGTCCACCGGATCGACCACAATTTGCGGATCAAATTGACCGGTCGATGAAGCCGCCAGCGGATGGGGGGCCTCCCACGACGCTCCATTGTCATTGCTGACGAGTAACGACATAGTGGGAATAGTGCAGGCCCGGCAGTCGCGTATCAGGCCGTACTGGGGAAACAAGATATAGATATGTCCGTGACCATCTGCCGCTAGAGCTGGCTCCCATTGATCGCCGGTGGTGTAGCCGAGGCGGCGCTGCGGGCTGAAATTCGGAGCGGCCAGAGCGGCCTGCGCAGTAGCCATCGCCAAAAGCAGCCAGATGACCAACTTTTGCATACGACGGGCTCGGCTGGAACTTAAAACCACACACTTCTCCTCAAAAGCTACGGCGACAACCTTGCCGCACTCTACCCTGAACCTTCCCATAGCGTCAATCACCCGAAAAGGCCAAAAGAGCCTTCCGCCCGTTACTTTTCTCACCACTCATCATCTAATATCTATCTGACACTTGGCTTGTTACCAGCGTGTAAAAATTTGAAGAATTGATTCTCAGCGCAGGAGTGATTTACGATGCAGAAAGCCACATTCGCAGCGGGATGTTTTTGGGGAGTCGAAGCCACTTTCCGGCAATTGCCGGGAGTGATCGCCACCCGCGCCGGCTATACGGGCGGAAACACGGAGAGTCCCACCTATAAAGAAGTTTGCACCGACCGCACCGGCCACGCCGAAGCCGTGGAAGTCGAGTTCGATCCGGCCAAGATCCGCTACGAGGATCTGCTGAAAGTCTTCTGGGAGAACCACGACCCCACCCAGCTTAACCGCCAGGGACCCGACTGGGGCACGCAATACCGGTCGGCAATTTTCTTCCATTCGCCCGAGCAGCAGGCCGCCGCACAAGCCTCGAGAGAGTCGCTGGAGAAGGCACACCGCTACTCCAAAGCAATTGTCACCCAGATCGTTCCCGCGGTAACATTCTTCCCTGCCGAAGACTACCACCAGCAGTATCTGGAAAAGCGCGGCATGGCCAGTTGCCACATCAAGAGCTAGAGAACGAATAAAGGCTAGAGGGTGAGCGGGTTTGGATCGTGCACCGCTGCGATCAGCATCTATTCAACCAGAGCTTCAGCCCAAGCCTCCCGCCAGTGGCTGGAAGCTTTTTCTAAGGCGTTCCGGTCACCGGACGGGGGCCGCGTTCTTCACGTATTTGTCAAACCAGCGAAGCATCTCGTAAACCAGCTGTTCGTTCGATTCCATCGCTGTGTACCAGTGGGGCTCGTGCGGGAGCAGCACCAGCCGAGCCATACCGCCATTGCCTCGAATTGCTTCGTAGAGCTTGTTTGCTTGCAACGGAGTGGTGCCGGGGTTCGCGTCTTCCGCGCCGTGCACGATGAGGAGCGGCGTCTTCAATTTGTCGGCGAAGAAAAATGGGGACACTTTCAGATAAACGTCCGGTGCTTCCCAAACCGACCGCCGCTCGTTCTGAAAACCGAAAGGTGTGAGGGTCTTGTTGTAGGAGCCGCTGGTAGCGACTCCGGCTCGGAACAGGTCGGAATGGGCCACCAGATTTGCCGTCATTAAAGCCCCGTGGCTGTGTCCGGTAACTCCAATGCGCTCGGGATCGGCAACGCCAAGTCGCACCGCCTCATCAACGGCGGCCTTCGCATCGGCGACGAGCTGCTCCAGATAGGTGTCGTAGGCCTTTTTGGGATCGCCGACGATGGGAAACGCAGCGTTGTCGATGATCGCATAGCCCGCCAGGAGCAGCAGTCTATACTGGCGCAGCTGCGTAAATGTTTCCTGGGAACCTGCAACCTGGGCAGCTTTCGCAGCGTCGGCGTAGTCGAGAGGATAGGCATAAAGAATAGTGGGCACGCGCGTTCCCGCTCGATAGCCGGGCGGCGTATATAGGGTGAACGACAAATCAAGCCCGTCGGCGCGCTTGTACTTCACCAACCGCTTTTTAATTGCTCGCACCGCCGGCGACGGATCGGGAATGTGGGTGATCGCAACGCTGGTGGAAGCAAAAGCCGCTTCTCCGGCTGGTGCGGCGGCGGATTTTCCAAGCCTTCGTACAAACGCATTGGGAGGGTCGATCGGCGATTGATGCCACGTAAGAAACGTCCGCGTGTCCGGCCCCCTGAAGGAAAGAAATCGCTCGTAGGAAGTCCTATCGCTGCGAAACAGACGTTCGGATTTCAGCGTCTTCAGATCAAGCCGATCGAGGAACGGGCGGTCCCCGTCGGGCGAAGAGCCAATTCCTGCCAGGTAGATCGAATCACCTTCCTGGCGAACCACCCAGGACCCGTTCGCAAGCTGGCGTGTCACGGGACTGCCAGGGTTCGCATACCTCTCGTCCGTAGAGATATCCCAGAGCAATCGAGGCTTTGGCGGCTGATCATCCACGTTGATGACCCAACTCCGTCTCCAGTGCCGGTTTTTATCGTACTCGTTCAAGAGAGCAAGGCTCGGTTGTCCACCCCAGGCAAAGCTCACATAACGCTGCTCGGTGCGCGTGATTTCGACGGCGGCTGAGTTGAATGGCGCCTTCAGCAGCAGGATCTTGTCGCGAGCCGGAACATTCACTTTCCAGTCGCCGCCATCCAGTGCTTCCGCCCAGACCAGCGTCGCCGGCTCGCTGGCACGCCAGGAAAAATCGCGCGGACCTAGCGGAACGCCAGCGATGGGAACGCGATCCGCCAGCGGGAGCGACGCGATGGTATGAACCTGAACGTGTGACCGGTCCGATACGTCCCAAACTTCGACTTCCTGCGGAAAGCGATCATAAGTGGTGACGTAAGAGTAGGGCTTGTGGATCGCGGTGACGAGGATGTGCTGTCCATCTGGGGCGGGACTTAGCGATTCGTAATTCCTCGATTTTCCCACAAGGGTGATCGCCGCGGTGGTCGCATCGACGAAAGCCAGTTGCGAAGCTGCGTAGTAATCGAAGAGATCCTCGTCGTGCTTGCTGCCGAGCGTGTCGCGGTTTTCGTAAGTGCTGCTCTGCCCTTTTTCCCCTTCGGTCTCCTGGATGCTGGGGCCACTCGGCACGATCGGCGCGGGCGGCGGAGCGCCGATCCCCTGCGGCACCAGCTTCACCAAAAGCGTTTTCTGGTCGGGCATCCATTGCATCTCGTCATTGAACATTGGGTTGAGATGCGCTTCCGGCACTTGCCATATTTCGCCACTCTTGGCATCGCCGATCCAGAGTTCGACGGCGTCGGGAGCGATATTCACGAAGGCGAATCGCTTTCCGTCGGCGGCCCAGATTGGCCCGCCCGGGCACGCGTCCTCGGGAAGCGCAATATGAATCTGCGCGCCCTCGGCGATACGTACCAGCTCGAAGTCCCGGGCGCAGGGTGTGATGCCGTACCCCCCCTGGGTATCGTGCTTGCTGTGATTCTTTGGCTCCACGCGCGCCCCGGCAAGGCGCAAAAAAGGTGTCGCCACCCGCGAAATCGGCGGGTAATCCTGCCAGGACACCAGGAGGATCGCGTCTTGTGTGGGGCTCACCCTGGGCACTGGAGGAGAGGGCGCGTGCATCACGTCGAGAATGTTTTTCGGCGGCTGATCATATCCCGCTGCACCCCCGATCGAAGTCGCCGGGGCAGAGGTCACGTTCAACCGAAATGAATTGGACTGCGCGGCGAAGGGTACTGACATCGCGCAGGTGATGAGCGCTCCAGCCAAAGGACAGTGCCAGGCTTTCCGGATTGGCATAGGTTCCCTCCGCGTCAATGCACCAGCAACATCACGATTGCCGAATAACCGCGCGACGGCATCTGCTGCGAGACATACTACGCAGCCGTCAACAGCATGGGCGCACCTTTTCCAATTACCAGCGTATGCTCGTAGTGCGCCGAGGGCCTGTGATCGGCCGTGATCATGGTCCATTTATCCGGCGCGACATATGCCCGTCCTGATCCCGCCGCAATGATCGGCTCGACGGTAATCACCAAACCTTCAGTCAAGACTTGACTCGCCTCCGGATCAGCGAAGTTTGGCACTCGCGGCTCTTCATGAATCGTGCGTCCAATGCCGTGTCCACCCAGATCGCGAATCACGGAAAATCCGCTGCGCCTGACTTCTCGCTCCACGGCCCTCCCAATGTCTGAAACCCGAAAGCCGGCTCGCGCCACCAGCATGGCCTTCTGAAAAGCCCGCTCCGCGCACTCCACCAGATGCCGCCGCTCCTCCGTTACTTGACCCACGGGAACCGTCACCGCCGCGTCTGCCATAAATCCATCTTTCTCGATGGTCACATCCAGCTTGACCAAATCGCCGCTCCGCAACGCACGCTTGCCGGGAATGCCATGCACCGCTTCGTCGTTGACGCTGATACAGTTCACGCCAGGAAACTTGTAAACCAGCGCAGGAGCGGATCGTGCTCCGTGCTGCATCATCACCTCAGCGCCTACCTGGTCGAGTTCGCCGGTAGTGATTCCCACGCACACCGCGCTCTTCATCGCGCTCAGCATCAAGCATACGATGGCGCCGGCCGCACGCATCCCGGCCAATTCTTCCGGCCCGTTGATGGACATGGATTTACCTCAAGGACATGATATCGAAAGTGGGTGGTGATGAGGTGGCCACTGCCCATTCAAACAGCCACTGGTTCCTGGGGTCCGAAGAAAAAAAGCAGGACAAAGCCCCCCATGTAAAAGGGCAGGCTCTGCTGAAAACTGCAGCCCATGAAACGCAGGATCAAGCCGAATAATCCCAGTAGCTCACACAATGCGTAGGTCGCAATATAGCCGCTGCGCCAATGGTTCCGGGTAACCGAGTCGTCGGGGTGGTAGGCCAGGTTTTGAGCGGAACGCAAAACCAGCGTGCGCCTCACGACGAAGATCACCCCCACAATGGCTACTCCCGCAGTGCTGAAAACATAGCTCAACGAAGGGTCCACGGCTCGAGCGCCCGATCCCAGAAGTTCGCCCGCGGCGGCATAAAGTAGAATGCTGACCAGCATGGTCCACTGCACCGCGCGCAGGGTTCTTATCGTCCCCCTCATCCCCCATATTCTCGCCCAGTTGGCCGAGACGAAGCTAAAAATCTTGCGGCCGGCATCCGCGTTGGCAATATCGTCGTCCCGAGCTAGTCGCGCTGTCCACTCGCGCGCCGTCGCGGGGAGGGCAACAGCCTGGATTCGTGGCGCGCCGGAGGCATCTGCATTGCGCTCATGGAAGAATCCCGCCCGAATCCCCGGCTCGACAAGGTGAAAAGCACGACCGAAGTGAGGGCAACCATAGAACGGAAGAACATTCTGGCCACAACCATCTCCCGCTGCGGACACAACCTGCCATCGCGCACGCAGCTAAGCGCATTCTGCCAAAGAAAAAATGGAGAGGGACTCGGTTGGTTAGTTGGTTAGATTCTAAGGGCTGCAATCCCGGGCGGTCCGCTGGAAGGCGCGATCGCCGGAAGAAACTCGGGGCCGTCGCCCGTCGCCCGGAGAACGGCGGTTACTTGAGCCTCGACGGCTTCGAGCGCCGGACGCGGCGAAACCACATTGGTCACAAAGAGGCACGGTAGGACGGCTCAGGCAGCAGCGATAATCGCAGGGTGCGGATGCGATGGCACTTGACTCGGATGCGCATTCAGCCATAACCGAATGCGCCGACGCTGACAAAACGCGGATCGCTCCCGCGCCCGCAGGGATAACCCTCACCCACAGCATCATCGCAACGAGCTGGGCGAAAAACCTGGACACCATCGGCGGAGCTTTAGGTTCCGGTAATCTTCACGCGAAGTTCTTCCGGCAGCCGTTCCCGAATCTCGGCAGGCAGGCGGTCATGCACCCGCCGCGCACCCTGCTTCGCCGCATCCAGGACCGTAACCGGCGCCGGTGTGGCCACCGCTACCACCAGCCAGATCAAAGCGGACAAGACAAACCCCGCCAGGGCCGCAATCTCCAGCCAGAACGCGTGCCGCGGCCCAAAGTGACGGATCACGCCAAAAGCCAGCAAAAATACAGCGCCCGAAATCGAAGCCAGCGCGATCAGGCCCACATCGATGATGCGGTTCAAGCGCTGGCGGCTGCGGCAGCGCTCGCATCCCGCAAAGTGGCTCTCGTAGTCGCCGCGCATCTCCGGCGCTAGGCCGGAAATATCGTAGCGCCAGCCCGCCAGAATCTTACCCACGATTGGATCAGTGCAATGCTGACTCATAAGTAACGAGCGGAAGCTGACTACAGCTGAATTGGCGCCAAAACCTCGGACTGCATCGCCACCAGCACGCGGTTGTGAAACAGCCCACCGCGCAGCGCCAACGCCTTTTCCGCCTCTCTCCGCGCTATTTCGGGATGATTGTTCTCCTCAGAGAGATGCGCCAGCACGACAAAAGCTGCTTTATTATCATAGTCTCCCGCGAAAAAATCCGCGAGTTTCTCGTTTGAAAGGTGCCCCGTGGGACTTCCCACCCGCTGCTTTACCGACCATGGATATGGCCCCGACCGCAACAACTCCACGCCGTGATTCGATTCCAGCACCAGAATGTCGGAGCCGCGTAACTGATCGCGCACATTGGCCAACAAGCGACCGAGATCGGTGGCAAATCCCACCTTGATGCCCTCGGTGCGAAAAGTAAACCCAACTGGATCCTCCGCGTCATGTGGGATGGTGAATGGCATTATGGCGATGTCGCCCACCTGGAACGAATACCCCGACCGGAACTCCTCCAATTTTTCGAGCTGGGGTCGCTTGCCATTCTCGTGGCGCAGCGCCCGGGTCCATGCCCGGTGCGTCTTCTCGGTCATGAAAACCGGGATACGCAACTTCTTGGCCAGGGTCGCCAATCCGTATACGTGATCGGAATGTTCGTGGGTAATCAGGATGGCGGAGAGCGATTGCGGGTCTGCCCCCAGCGATTTCATGCGTTTGAAGGTCTCGCGGCAGGAAATCCCGGCATCGACCAGAATCCTGGTTCGCGCGCTGGCCACAAACGCACAATTTCCCCGGCTGCCGCTGGCCAGCATGGAGACAGTCACACCCATGTTCGCAGCATACGCGAGCCTCCTGTGGAACCGGGAGTACTTTCTTGGGGCCGTACCTTTGAGAGGTTGTCTGCATCCGAAGTCCTGGAACGTGGGGGGACTCGGGAAGGGCAGTTCGCAGGGGGCGAACTCTTGGGTGTCGGGACTTAGGGGTTAGGTCGCAGGCCGGGAAGCGACGAATTTACGGGCAAATCCCAGGACCTAAGACCTATTACCTAAGACTCGACTCACATCCCCTGCCGCAGATTATCAATCACCCGACGCATCACGGCGCCTCCGTAGGCGCCAGCCGTTCCCGGAAGCGCAGTCAGAAACGATCCATAGACCTGTCCTCGCGTCGGCTTCACCGCCAGGACAGTGTATGCCGCAAATTCCGTCAGCGGAATGAACACCACCACGGCCGCCACCCACCGCCATGGCCAGCGCGGCCGCAGCAGTCCCAGCAACATGCATGCCGCCAGCACCAGCAGAGCCGTGAATAGCAAATCATTCAACAGGACGTCTACCCACCCGGTTCCCGCCCCGGCCAGGGCGGCGAGGACGTAGTAGACCAAATCGCTCTTGGTTCGAGTTTGAGGCGAAACTGTCTCGCTGGTCATGATTACCGCCCGGTTTCAGTCGTACCCGGTCCTCGGTACTCAGCCCTCATACTTATAAAAACCTCTCCCGCTCTTCCTGCCCAGCCAGCCCGCATCGACCATCTTGATCAACAGCGGACAGGGCCGGTACTTCGGATCGCCCAGCCCATCCAGCAGGACACGCATGATGTCGAGACAGACGTCGAGCCCAATAAAATCGGCCAGCGTCAATGGGCCCATGGGATGCGCCATCCCCAGTTTGAACACTTCGTCGACCGCTTCCGGTGTAGCCACACCCTCCATCACCGCGAACATAGCTTCATTCAAGAGTGGCATTAACACACGGTTGGAGATAAAGCCCGGCGCGTCGTTCACTTCAACTGGTGTTTTGTCGAGCTTCTTCGCCAGGTCGCGCACCGCAGTAAAAGTCTCCTGCGACGTGGCCAGCCCACGAATCACCTCCACCAACTTCATCACTGGCACAGGATTAAAGAAGTGCATCCCAATTACTTTGTCGGGAAGCTTGGTCAAGGCCGCGAGCTTGGTGATGGAGATTGAAGAAGTATTCGAAGCCAGAATCACCTCGGCCCGCACCAGCCGGTCGAGATCGCGAAAAATCTCTGTCTTGATTTCGAACTTCTCGGTCGCCGCCTCCACAATGAAATCGCAATCGGCCAGCTTGGAGCGATCAGTTGCCGGCTCGATTCGCTCAAGCGCCGCGACCTTATCCGCATCCGTGATCTTGTCCTTTAGGACCTCACGGTCAAGATTCTTGGTAATGGCGGCCAGCCCGCGATCGAGAAACCGCTGCTCCACATCGCACAGAACAACCCTATACCCGCTGCGCGCAAACACATGGGCGATCCCATTGCCCATGGTTCCTGCGCCGACGACTCCCACCCGCTTAATTTCCATGAAATTGGCCTCTCTACGAAGCTAGTTGCATACGGGAAAACTGTTGAGTCTAACACCGTAGGCTCGGTTTCTCCGCCCGCAAGTAGCGTTTGAGGCGCCGAAGATGCTCTCCTCGGAACAGCCGCCGCAGCTGTCGAGTTACGCAAGCCCGGGACCTAGACGAAACTGAGTCATCCCATCGCCGTTCTCGCAAGGAATCGTGCAAGGCAGAGCACATGAAAGGATGATCAGGTTGTTCGGTCGAATCAAATCGCGGGGTTCATCTTCTTCCGTACCGACGATGCCATAAAGTTCGTGAGGGTGGATATGCAGCGATCCCGTCGAGAGGATTTCGTTTGGGCAATTTTTACTCTTTGCGCAGCCGGTTTTGGAGCGGAGATGTTTCTGTTCTTCAGCTACTTCGATTCTCATCCCAGGAAGCCAAATCCTGCTTTCCGGTTTATACGCGCGCTGAACAATCACCGTTCCTAGGTTGTCTCTCTGAGGCCGAGTGGACCGGTCTCTCCCTGCTCCGGATCGCGTTCTTCGTCGGCGTGCTGGGCATCTTTATAATCCTCCCCCAGGACCCTACTCTGGCACCACGGAACGTCATCTCTGGTCTCCAAGGGCATTTTTGTTCCCGAGCTCTAATTGCGCCGTGGGCTGCATTCTTTCGCCGCTTCTTTGGCCAATCTCCCCGGCCTTAGCGGTGTAAAATGTTGAGACAGACCCTGACAATTGAGCTGGTTCGAAAGGAACTCCCATGGCAACCCTAGAAGCCCCGGTCCGGCCGCGCGCGACATCTTCCCATCAAAGCCCGTTCGTCAACGAATCTTTTTACGATTTCCGCCAGGAGGACAACGCCCGCAAGATGCGCGCCGCCATCGCACGCGTCCGCGGCCAGCTCGGCCGCGAGTATGACCTCATCATCGGCGGCCAGCGCGTCAAAACGACTGACAAGATCAAGTCGTTGAATCCTTCGAAGCCGTCCGAAATCGTCGGGATCCACCAGAAGGCCGGCAAAGAACACGTCGGGCCCGCCATGCAAGCCGCGTTGAAGGCCTTTGCCACTTGGAGCTGCACCTCCGTCGAAGAGCGCGCCAGCCTGCTATTCCGCGCCGCCGACCGCATGCGCGAACGCAAGATGGATTACATGGCTTGGCTGGTTTTCGAAGTCAGCAAGAACTGGGGCGAGGCCGACGCCGACATCTCGGAAGCTATCGACTTCTGCGAGTTCTATGCCCGTGAAGCTCTGCGGTTTGCGAAAACCGAACCGTCGGTGCAGATGCCGGGCGAGCACGATACGCTCACCTACATCCCTCTCGGTGTCGGCGCCGTCATCCCGCCATGGAATTTCCCCTGCGCCATTATGGCCGGGATGACCCTCGCTTCCATCGTCAGTGGGAACACCGTAATCCTGAAGCCCTCCAGCGATTCGCCCACCATCGCTGCCAAGTTCATCGAACTGCTGGAAGAAGTCGGCATGCCAGAAGGCGTGGTAAACTTCTGCCCCGGCGCTGGCGCCAGCTTTGGCGACGCCGTCGTTGCGCATCCGAAAACGCGCTACATCGCTTTCACCGGATCCCGCGAGGTTGGCCTGCACATCAACCAAGCCGCCGCCAACCAGGCTCCCGGCCAGCTCTGGATCAAGCGCACCATTCTCGAAATGGGCGGCAAGGACGCCATCATCGTTGACGCCGATGCCGACATCGACTCCGCGGTCGAAGGTGTTGCCCAAGCAGCGTTCGGTTTCCAGGGGCAGAAATGCTCGGCCTGCTCACGCGCCATCGTCGACGAACGCGTCTACGACAAGTTCCTCGAACAACTTAAAGCGCGGGTGGAAAAGATCACCGTCGGCGATCCGGCGGAAAATGCCAACATGGGCGCTGTCATCAATGAAGGCTCGCTGAACACGATTCTCGAATACATCGAACAAGGAAAGAAAGATGGACGCCTCCTGACGGGAGGCACCCGCGCCACCGAATCGGGAGAAGGCTATTACATCCGGCCCACCGTGATCGCCGACATTCCCGCAAAGTCAAAACTCGAGCAGGAAGAAATCTTTGGCCCGGTCCTCGCCGTGATCAAGGCGAGCGGATTCGACCACGCTCTCGAAATCGCCAACGACACCGAATTCGGCCTTACCGGTGCCATCTACACGAAGTCGCGTGACAAGATCGATCGCGCCACTCGCGACTTCCACGTGGGCAATCTTTATATCAACCGCAAATGTACGGGCGCCATGGTGGGCGCTCATCCCTTCGGAGGATTCAATATGTCGGGCACAGATTCCAAGTCCGGGGGGCCGGACTATTTGTATCTATTTACCCAGGCGAAGTCGGTGGCGGAGAAAATCCGGTAGTCCTTTTTTATCTATCGGCAACAAATGTCCTTACGGAATCTTTTTGCCTGTCCCCCAGCCGGATTATTCATGACAACATGCACTGGGCCAGATGACTGGGAAGCGTTCCGTACGACGTCCGACTTCCGACTGTATAAGCAAGGGAGGTCCCATGCTGTATATCCCGCGCCTCGCCGATGGGGATTGCATCGTTGCCAGGGCCGCGGACGAGAGCCGCGCGCGGGCCAAGAGGCTTAGTGAAGAAGCAGCGGCACAGGCGGTAGCTATGCGGCCTCAGGATGGTTTCGCAATTCGGTTCTCTCCCGCAGAAGATGGAAGCTTTGCAAGCGGTGCACTGGGTCGACGCGACGTTGGACAACATTCTTGGCAGCGAATATCCGTGCCTGAATAAAGCTTACCACCGAGCCGTTTCTAAAGGCATGCGATGCAGAAGCGCCGATCCTCTCGCATTTGAAGTCCGAGCACGGGCGGAACACGGAAATCATGCGCGGCAGCCGTGGGCTCGAACTCGAGAGGTTTAGCCAGCAACCGCTTTCGATTTAAAGCAGACAGCAACCGATCGCGTCAACAGACGCCCACCCGAAATCAGCTTGATAAAGAAAGACAATCAGTCACCAGCCTTCTCCGGCGCAGGAACCGGCCGTGGATTCCGCTCGCTAAACTGCCATTGGTGCCAGTAGGGATAAACCGGCGTCACATCGCTGGCGGCATCTAACTTGGCGACCTGCTCGTTTGAGAGAGTCCATCCCGCCGCGCCCAGGTTCTGTCTCAGCTGTTCCTGGTTCCGCGCTCCGATGATCACGGTCGAGACCGAAGGCCGCTGCAACAGCCAATTCAGCGCCACCTGCGGCACTGTCTTTCCCGTCTCTTTGGCAACCTCGTCCAGCGCGTCGACCACTTTGTACAAATATTCGTCCGCTACGGGTGGCCCTAGCTCTGCAGTTTTGTGCAAGCGGCTCTCTGGAGGCAACGGCTTCCCACGCCGGATCTTTCCCGTCAACCTCCCCCATCCCAGCGGACTCCACACCAGTGCGCCCACGCCCTGATCCAGAGCCAGCGGCATCAGATCCCACTCGTACTCCCGGCCGATCAGCGAGTAATACACTTGATGTCCGGCGTACCGCTCCCAACCATATTTTTCCGCGACGCTCAACGACTTCATCAAGTGCCAGCCGGAAAAATTCGAGCACGCAATATATCGCACCTTCCCACTCTCCACCAACTGATTTAGCGTGCTGAGAACTTCTTCCACTGGAGTGAGTGCGTCAAATCCGTGTAGATGATAGATGTCGATGGAATCGGTGCCCAGCCGCCGCAAACTGGCTTCGCAAGCCCGGATCACGTGATAGCGCGACGATCCTACATCGTTCGGCCCATTTCCTAAACGGAAAGTCGTCTTGGTTGAGATCAAAACATGGTTGCGCCGACCGGCAATCGCTTTGCCCAGAATTGTTTCGGAAAGTCCGTCTGAATAAACGTCGGCGGTATCGAATAGATTTACTCCCGCTTCCAGGCAGATATCAACCAGACGCGTAGCCTCGGCCACATCGCTCGTTGCGCCCCACGCGCGGAAAAATTCGTTCGATCCACCAAACGTTCCCGCGCCAAAACTCAGCACCGGTACCTTCACGCCAGAGCGTCCCAACGTTCGGAATTCCATAGCCACTAGATGCCGCCGGCTTCGGCAAAGATGCGATCAACGCCCGTAACCGCAGGCAAAAAAAAGCCGCCCGCAGGCGGCCCGTTTCCTCAAGAATACCAAGCTACTACGGCATCACTCCCGCCGGTGTTTGTGGTGCTGGACCGGTGGTGGTGGCGGCCGCTGCTTCGTTCAAAATCCTGTGATGGATGGTGAACAGCGCCAATTCCAGCCGGTCGGAGACGCCGATCTTGTCATACACGTTGCGGAGATAGTTCTTGATGACCTGCTCCGTCGTTCCGAGCTGCGTGGCAATCTCTTTGTTCTTGTAACCCTGCACGATCAACGCCACAATGCGCAACTCTTTCGCGGTCAGGCGATCGCGCACCCGCAATCCGACCATATCATTTTCCGTGAGCTCGCTGGGCACGGCCACATCCTGTACCCAAGTCTCGCCGCGAGCCACCTTGCGGACGCAGTCCACCAGGGCCGCGCTGGTCACGTTGCGGTAGACCACGCCATGCGCCCCGTTTGCCATATGCCGCTGGGCGCTTTCGCCGGTATCGGCCAGCACCACCACGCGCGTTTTGGCGCGGTTCGCTCCCTGCATAATGGCTGCAAAATCGTTATGAAAGCCCGCTGCCACCACCAGCACCGCGGCGCGGAATTTATCCAGAGCCATGAACATCTGCTCCGGCGTCTGAGCCTGCGCCACAATGCGCATCTCGTCTTCCACCGCCAGCACTTTGGCAATGCCGGCGCGGAAAATTGCCTGGTTATCGGCCAGAATCAGTTTGAGCATGTTGTTTGGCGCTCCAAAAATTCACTCCAAGAATTCCGGTTTAATAAATTACGAGTTCCTGACGAACTCGTAGGAGTCGATCACGCAGGCAACACCTTTGCCCTCTTCGCTGGCGCCTGTGGGATCGGTGCGCACCACGCGCCCCTTGCACTGAATCACTACGTTCTCCTGCCCGCCGGTTACGTCCGGCGGCAGTGTGATCTCAAACTCCACCGGGGAACCAATCTCCAGCGAGGCGTCGGCGCGAATATAGACTCCCGCCGCGCTCAGATTTCCTGTTGTTCCTTTGGCGTCGCCGCTGGCCGCATCGCTATGCAGCTTGATCGGCAACTCCAGAGGAAACCTTTTCCCGGTCCGTGCTTCTTCGGACACAGTCCCTCCTCTTTCGTGGCTTGATCCTTCTCTCTGTGCGAATGAGGCCAATACCATCAAAATACGCTCCTGGCAGGCGGATCGACCACTTTAATTGCTCAGGGCCGGTTATATCACGGATGCTCTCCCGATAAAAGCCTGATTACGAGTTAGTTAAGGGTAGAAGCTAGATTCCCCCCGCATCGCTCGGGCAGAACGGACGCCCGGTTCGCTGCCTTGGGCCACCTTTTGAAGTTGAGCAGGACTCGCTCCCAACCCAGCCCGCGATCTCTGCCCATTTGCTATCATGTGCCGCCGGATGAAAAATATGACTCCAGCATCGAGGAAATTCCCCATCCAACGCTTGCGCGGCAAGATCGCCCTCGTCGCCGGAGCCACGCGAGGCGCGGGCCGCGGCATCGCCATCGCCCTGGGCGAGGCCGGAGCCACGGTTTACTGCACCGGCCGGAGCTCAAGAAAAGATCAGGCAAAACGCCTACTCAAACCCGGCCAGAGCGAAACCATCGAAGAAACCGCAGACCTGGTAACCGCCGCCGGAGGCCACGGCATCGCGGTCAAGGTGGATCACGAAGTTCCGTCTGAGGTGAAGAAGCTCGCGGCGCTGATCAAACGCCGTCACCAAGGTCTGGACATCCTGGTCAACGACATCTGGGGCGGCGACGCCCTCACCGAATGGAGCAAGCCTTTCTGGGCTGTCAATCTCGACAACGGCCTTCGCATGCTCAAGCAGGCCACCCATTCTCACATTATCACGGCGCACTACGCGGCCCCGTTGCTGCTCGGTCGCCCAGGCGGAATCATTTTCGAAATCACCGATGGCGACGCCTTCTACTACCGCGGCAATCTCTTTTATGATCTCGTCAAGATTTCCGTCATCCGCCTGGCCTTTGCCATGGCCCGCGAACTGCGAAAGCGGAACATTGCCTCCGTCGCTCTGACTCCCGGCTTCTTACGTTCGGAAAGAGTCCTCGAGCACTTCAAAGTCACCGAGGCCAATTGGAAAGACGTCGGGAAGAAAAGCCAGAATAAAGATAAAAATAGTAAAGAACAGAACGACGCGCCCAGCGATTTCATGCTCTCCGAATCCCCACGCTATATCGGCCGTGCCGTCGTGGCTCTCGCCACCGATCCCAAGGCCATGAACAAGACCGGGCGCGTCTTCAGCTCCTGGAACCTCGCCCGCGAATATGGATTCACCGACCTCGACGGCGCTCAGCCTCACTGGGGCAACTACGCCCGCAAGAAATACGGCAAATACAAAATCTGCGACAAGAAGTTCTATTCCTACTGGACCCCCGGCCTGATAGAACTCATCTTCCCCGAGTGGTTTGGAAACTGGGCCAGGTAGATACTTCTAATCGAGCGTTAGCTCCATCTTGAGGCTCTCCAAAGGGGCCGTGTAGCGATCATCTGTGCACTGCACCGTGACCCGGAACCCGGCCTGTTCATACAAGCGCCGCGATTGCGGCAGGTGATTGACCGTCCAGAGAAATAGCCTGCGGAAACGATGTTCACGACACCAGTTCAGGGCCGCGTTCAGCAGCGCCTTGCCCGCGCCGCGTCCTTGGAATCGTGGGTCAATCAGGAAGAAGCGGAGCTGCGCCTCCTCGGCGCCGGGCTTCCCGAGAATCGAGATGGAGCCCGCCAGCACACCTTCGATATGCGCCGACAAGAGAAGGTCGTTCTGCGAGTCATAGTGTTCGACGAAATCGCAGAATTCCCGAGTCATCATGGCCTCGAACCCGGCTCCGACGCCCCAGGTTGCCGCATAGTAGCGGCCATGCAGTTCTCCCACTCGGCCGATGAGGCCGGGCTCGTAGCCGCGATGAATTTCAATACCCGCGGGAATTGGGTGCTGTATTGCTGATCCAGACATCACTGAGTGTCACTCCTTTCTTCGAGCCTTGGTATCGAACCGGCGGGCGCCGTCCCACAGACGCTCAAATGCCAGGTTGAGCATGGCCACCAGCCCACGGTTGTGAATGGCCACAGCGGTGAAACTAGGTTGGCCGGCGGCGGGGTCCTGCATCGAGATGAGTACGACCTCGTCGTCGAACGCCTGCATTTTCAGAGGCAGCTCCGCAGCCACTTTGATTTCGAGTCCCCACTCGCGAAACTCCTGAAACCAGCTCCGCAGCTCCGCGTCCGCGATGGCGTCGGTGTCGCACAGCGCCCGGTACTTGAGGCCTCGCCCCAGAGGGGCTTTCAGAAATGTCCAGTTCTGCTCTTTTGAAAGAATCATGGGACGCTTGATGCAGGAGTTCACGCTCTTTTTCGCATCCCGAGCCAGCGCTAGCGCGCGATGCGCGATGCGGGCCGAACCGGCGAGCACCTCGACGTAAGCCAGGGGGTCGGTCTGGCCGCGGCCGGAGGTGAAAAGCGGCAACAGCTCCGCCGCCACCCGCGCGGAAATCTCCTGTGTCTCCTGTTTCTGAATCTCGAGTGCAGCCCCTCGCTCCTCGGCCAGCAACTCCAGAGCGATTTTGGGATCGATCGCGGAATAGCTCTTGGGGTTGGCATCCCGCGCGATGCACAACCCTTTGGCGACCAGCGAATCGAGCACGTCGTATGCCCGCTGCCGCGGAATCCTGGCCAAGCGGGCGACTTCGGAAGGATGCAGTTGCGGACGGCTCAGCAACGCCAGATACGTCGCCGCTTCATAGGCGTTCAAGCCCAGTGAGACCAGAGATTGCTGGCGCGGTTGCATATGTCACCACTCATCAATGGTGACATTGTAAAGCGTTGTAACCAGTCAGGTCAAGAGCCCATCGATCGGCAGGGTGCTATCTCTGCAACCCAACCCCCCGTGGTACCGTCAGAAGAGTATCTTTCTTCGTCTCAGGAGAGCTCACTCATGCTCGGTCCATCTTTCCCCTGCGCCCACGCGACTCGTTCGGGGCACACTTTTTTCTGCCAGGCTATCTTCGTTTTTCTGGTCTCGACCACGAGCCTGATCGCGCAGCAGCCGCCGGCTCAGAAGCCGGCCAATCCGGCTCCGGCCACCCCCGCCGAAGAAAAACCAGTGCCCAAGCCAGACGAATCCACGCCCGCGGCAGCAGCGCTCATGCAGCTAAACAACGCGCTGGAAGGTCTCGCCGCGAAAGTTTCACCGGCCGTAGTTCAAATCCTCGTCACCGGCTACGGGCCCTTGCACGAGGAGAACCGCACCCAGACCGCTCTCATCGTTCGCCAAAATGCAGTTGGCTCCGGGGTCGTCGTAGACTCCTCCGGATACATCATGACCAACGCGCACGTAGTCGAAGGCGCGCAACGCATTCGCGTCGCCTTGCCGCTGCCCGGCGACTCCGGCCGCGCCCTGCCTGTGGGCAAGCGCCACATTCTCGAAGCTCGGTTGATCGGAGTGCATAAGGAAACCGATCTCGCCCTGCTCAAGATCGACGAGAAAGATCTTCCAACCTTGCCTCTGCTCGTGCAACCTCGTCCTCGCGTCGGGCAGCTCGTGTTCGCCATCGGCAGCCCAGAAGGCCTACAGAATTCCGTCACCATGGGAGTCGTGAGCGCCGTCGCCCGACAGCCCGATCCTGCGAAGGCCCTGACTTACATTCAGACCGACGCGCCCATCAACCCGGGCAACAGCGGCGGCCCGCTCGTCGATATGAATGGATCGGTCCTCGGCATCAACACTTTCATCCTCTCGACCGGCGGGGGCAGCGAGGGCCTCGGTTTCGCCATTCCCGCCCGCATTGTAGATTTTGTCTATCACAGCCTTCGCAAATACGGTCACGTACATCGCGTGGAGATTGGCGCCGTCGCCCAGGAAATCACGCCGACGATCGCCGATGGCTTACGTCTGTCGCAACGCTGGGGCGTCATCATCGCCGATGTAAAGCCCGACGGCCCCGCCGCTGCCGCTGGCCTGCAAATTCAGGATATCGTTCTCACGGCCGATGATCGCCGCATCGAAACTCTTCCCGCTCTTTCTTCCGCGCTGTATCTGCACCGCCTCGATCAGGTATTGAAGCTGGAAATTTTGCGCGGTAATGAAAGGAAAACTCTCTACGTCCCCGCCATCGAAGAGCGCGACCCCATGGATCAGCTCTTCGACGCCGCCGATCCGGAAAAGAGTCTCGTCCCACGACTGGGCATTCTTGCCGTCGATATCACCCCCGACCTGCGCAATCAGATTGGTACGCTGCGCATTCCCGGCGGTGTCGTCGTCCTCGGCCGCGCTGCCGATCTCATCACTCCCGACACTGGCCTGCAGACCGGCGACGTGATTCACGCCGTCAACACAACTCCCGTCACATCGATGGACACGCTGCGCGCCGTCGTTCACAGCCTGAAGACGGGTGATCCCGTGGTCCTGCAAGTCGAACGCAGCGATGGCCTCTCCTACCTGAGTTTTGAAATGGAGTAAAATACGACGCGTAACGGCGGGCGCCCGTAGCTCAACTGGATAGAGCATCTGCCTTCGGAGCAGAGGGTTGGGAGTTCGAGTCTCTCCGGGCGCACCATCAATAAGTTACGCGCACATTCCTCCAATCTGAGCCTCTGCTTAGGGGGGAACAATGGCGCAACTTTTTGACCGCTTTATCAAGGGAAGACGCTACCTCAAGAACGTTAGCCCAGGCACAATTGAATGGCAGGAGCCCGTGCCAGGCTGAAGGGGGCTTTCGCCTTAATTTCGCTTCTTGATTGTTGGTTCGCTTGTGTTTTCAACAGCTTGCGGACATTTCCTAGAATCGAATAATGGAATTCTCGGATGCGGCGGCCTGCAAGTTTTTCATGGTCAACATTTTAGGCAATGCGCCATTCCTTGTGCTCGCGTAGCCCGGCCCAACGTCTTTAATCTCTTTGTCCATTGCCATCTCAGAACTTCAGTTCTGAGATGGGTGAGCGGTTGGTCTTGTAGGTCTGTACGGTTTCCTATAGACGCGTACAACATCCCTGCAATGGTAGTGGGTCAGTCTGATTTCCACAGATAGCTATTTCGGCCCTTGATGCCTCTGGTGACACGTTGAACGGTCGCGCTGCTTGGGCTTTTTCCGACCTATGCAACGATCTACCGAAGCGGTGGGCGGGAGAAAGGCCAGCAAGCCTAGGAATACCCCAGCAGCAACCGTGCCAGCGGAGTAATTCGTTCCACGAAACCACGTATTCTGATAGACGAAGATGCCGCGATGCACCAGTTGCAGCCCGTACACGACGGTGATTCCGCCTACAGTGAGAAGTGAGAGGCGGCCTATGATCCATCTCATTGTGTCGTCCGTTGCCATCCAACCACCTCACGCACTCGAGAGCGTTGGTTCGTAGTGCTGGGTGAGTGGTACGGTGGTGTCCGCTGTCCTCTGTACTAAGGGGAGGAGGACAGCAAAGCAGCTGCGCCCGACCTGAACCAATTCATTTTGCCATACCACCGTCACCCATGCGAGAGCTTTAGCTCGCAGTGGGGGGATGGATGCACGAAGAAAATAGTTTGTCCGCTTGTCCATTATCCTGAGGGAGCGGACAACATCACAAGGGATAAGAGAAGGCGAAACAATCTTCCTGTCATGTCCCACTGCCACACTACCATCGCTATCTCACGTGGTGCTGCGCGTGGTGCATGTGGTGCATAAGGGCGCAACTGAGATGACCTAGGATGAATGAAACTACGGCGACGATGATCATCTTTACTGTGGAACTCATGGCTCCATGATGCCACAGAGGGACCCACTACCGAACTATTTCCTGCCGTGTCCCCGGTCACCACACTACTCTAACCTCATGATGGCCCCGGCCCTTGGCGCTACGGCCTTTGCCTCCGTTATGGCCTTCGAGACCGGCGGTATTGTGCCGGGCGTGACCGACGGGGACAGTGTGCCCGCCATGCTCACGCCGGTGAGGCCGTGTTACCAAGGCGCATGACTGAACAGCTCACGCTCTCCTCTGCCAACTCCGGCAATGCGACGGAGGCACACCCCACCATAACCCACGTACCACGTGAGCACCATTGACGGGGACGGCATCAAGGAAGTCCTTGAGAACCACCGGGACCAATTCAACGAGCACGCGGCTAATCACATCCGAAAGATGAACCACTAAAAAGGAAGAGTGCGGGGACATGGAGCTTTAGAAAAATAACCTTGCGTGGATTGCCCCTCTGTCCTATACGTCGCGCCGGGGAGAATTCCGTATAGTTGTTGATTCTGCGTCCCTCAACCGCCAACCACACGCATCTGCCTTCGGAGCGGAGGGTTGGGCGTTCGAGTCTCTCTGGGCGCACCAATTTCTTAGAAGGCGCTGCCCCCGCCGCCGCCGAAGCCGCCGCCCGAGAATCCTCCGCCGCCGCCGAAACCACCACCACCGAAACCTGAGCCGCCGGTACTGGCTCGCGGAGCGGAGACGAACACCTGATGCATATCGGCGGCCATGCCATGCATCGAAGAAGAAAATAAGATTGGATTGAA
The DNA here is from genome assembly GCA_049584315.1 of Candidatus Sulfotelmatobacter sp. Taxonomy (GTDB): domain Bacteria; phylum Acidobacteriota; class Terriglobia; order Terriglobales; family Acidobacteriaceae; genus Sulfotelmatobacter. The sequence continues at coordinate 70,072 of JBAUXO010000226.1, forward strand.
GGCCATGGCGTAGCCGTATCCGGCGGGGGCGGCGTACCAAGTTGGCGGATCTTTTATGATGCCGGCGAAGGCCTGTGCCCAGTGATGTTCCACGCCGAGCGCCATCGCATAGGGCAGGAATTTTTCGAAAGTATTGGTCGGCATGGTTTTCAGGCGATCGGCGTCCACACGATTCATGAATTCCTGGAATCCCAGCACGGCGATATGAGTGCGCGCCCCCTTCAGGGTTTTTGCCGTCATGACGCGCGCAAAAAGCCACCAGATCAAGGCGCTGATCAGCACGCACCCCACCACCATCGGGATCGCGCTCAGAAAATCGGCCCATCCGAGGAATTGCAGAATCGCGAATGGAATCAGAATGCAAAAAGCCGCGCCGATGCTGTAGCCATTGGCCGATTCCGGATCGAGTGTGTAGATGCCTTTCTGCTTGAGCGCTGACATGATGTCGGTGCGGATCGCGGGAACGGCGGTGTAGAAGCGGTTCTTCAGGCTCGACAAGCGAATATCAGGCGCGTCGCCGACGAAAATGTTTTCCAGCATGACGCGCTCATGGGGAGCGAGGCCGCTCCAATCCTGGCGTTTCTGCAGCAGATGAAAGGTGTAATCCTTGTTGTGAAACAGAAGGCCCTTCTCGTCTGTCTCTTCAATCTTCAGGAAGCCACGAACCGCAAGATCGACGATGGTCGATGTAATGTCGCGAGGATGAATGTGGTCGTCGAGCAGAGTCCCGGCCTCCGCGGGAGAAACGCCGGGCGGAGGCTCATACATGGGCGCGACGGACATGCCGGGATCGGGATCGCGGCCGGCGTACCACCACAGGGCGAACATGACGGCAAGCGTCACCAGGGGCAAAAAGACGACGGGGTTGCTCTCGATGAACCAGAACACTTTCGTAAAACCACCCGGCGGATTCAGGATGCCCTTCGGAATGTACACATCAATGGTCATGCCGCCGCGCATGGGCAGCGGATTATTGGTTTCAAACTCCGCGGTCGAGCCTTCCACTTTCGCGGTAGCGTCGCGCTCGGTGGAACCGTAGACGCCGGTGAAGGCCTGGGCGCGCAAGGATCCACTTGCGGAATCGGGGAAATGCACGCTGGCCGTGGCGTGATCAATGGGGACGGGCCAATCGTTGCCGGTCACGTTCCAGTAGAACTCGTCGTACTGGTCGAAAAAGCGCGTGCCGTTGCGCACGCGGTAGGCGATCTCCACGGTGCGCGTGGCGTTGGCCGCGTTGGGAATGTAAATTTTCAGATTGCGGTAGGCGCCCGAGGTGGAGGAATCGTATTTGAGCTTGGCGCCGGTTTCATCAGTGACGCTGCTGACGTTCACGAAGAGTTGGTAGTTCGTGCCGTCTGGTCCGGGATATTCGATAGGGATCGTGCGGTGAATTCCCTGCCACTCGCCCACGAAAACCAGAGTGACGGTTTCCTTGACCAGGGCGCTGCCGTCGTGGTTGACGGTGATGGTGTCCTCGAAGTTCGAGATGCGCCAGGATTTTGCGCAGGCTGGCGAGGCAAGACCAAGGATAGCCGCGAGCAGCGCGGCCATTGGACGCGACAATTTGCGCTTAATCCCAATCATGGGATCAGAACTTAACGGCAACCGGCTCGCGGTCGACTTCGGTGGTCTCGAAGAACTGGCGGGCGGTAAAGCCGAACATGTTGGCCAGAATGTTCGTGGGAAACGACTGGATCTTGGTGTTCAGATCGCGCACCACGGCGTTGTAATAGCGACGCGCGTTCTGGATCGAGTCTTCGGTCTGGCTTAACGATCCCTGAAGTTGAGTGAATTCTTCCGAAGCCTTCAGCTCGGGATAATTCTCGGCCACGGCAAACAGACTCTTCAGCGCACCGGTCAGTTGATTCTCCGCGACGGCCTTGCCTTCTGGAGTAGTCGCCTGCATGGCTTGCGAGCGGAATTTGGCGATGTTTTCGAAGGTGCCTTTTTCGTGGGCGGCATATCCCTTCACGGTCTCGACCAAATTGGGGATGAGGTCGTGGCGGCGCTTGAGTTGGACATCAATATCAGACCAGGCCGAGTCGCAGCGCACGCGCAACTGCACCAAGCTGTTGTACATGCCGATCAGAACGACAGCGATGACAACCAGGATTACGAGAAAAATGATGCCCACCATGAGCGTCTCCTAGGGGGATGTCGAAGCCTTAATCTCGAAATCTTATTCCGGAAATCAATGGGACGGTAGCACAGGCAGGGCGCGGGTGCAAACGGACGTTGCCAGCGATTTACTGCTGCGGGGCAAAGTAGCCTTTGCGGGCGCGGACTTGCAGGTCCTTCTTGAGGGCGGAGATCTCGATGGAGCGGTAACGGCCGTCGGCATCAAAGTCGGCGGGCTTGTAGGAGACGACATACTGGCTGCGGAGTTCGTCCTCGATGGCCGCGAAAGAGTGCGTGATGTCCTTCATCTTGAAGGGAAAGAAGGCGCGGCCACCGGTCGCTTCGGAGAGTTGCTCGAGAACCTTGTCGCCGCGAAGAACGAGGCCGCTGTCGTCGGTGGAGATGGCATAAATAATGACTTCGGCACGCTGCGCCATTTCGATAGCTTGCGCGCGTGAGTATTCGCTCTGATTATCTTCGCCATCGCTCACGATGACGATCGCCTTGCGCGTGGGGTGATCGGGACGGTCCTTCAGAAATTTCTCTTTGCAGGCACGATAGATGGCATCGTAAATCGCCGTGCCGCCACCATCCTGCAGCCGGTGGATGCCATCGGAAAGCAGTTGCACGTTGTCGGTGAAGTCCTGTGTCATGTCGCTTTGCTTGTTGAAACCGACGACGAAGGCTTTGTCGAAGCCAGAGCGAATTGAGTGCTGCAGAAAACTGATGGCCGCATTCTGCTCGAATTCAAAACGGCTGTGGACGGATCCGCTGACATCGACGAGCAAGCCCAGGTGAAGCGGCAGATCGGTTTCGCGGCGAAAGTTCAGAATGGATTGCGGCGGCTTGTGATCGTCGAGGATGGAAAAATCCTGCTGGCTCAGATCGCGGACGAACTTGCCATGCTTGTCGGTCGCAATGAACAATACATTCACTTCGTCGACGCGGGTGCGAATGGTGAGCATCGCGCCGCCCTGCGGATCGTCGGAATTGGAGAGACCGGCATACGCGGCAGAAGCGGCCGCGCCGCTGGCATAGGAAGAAGCGGCGTAGGGATCGGTCTGAGCGAAAGCTGGGCAAACCAGCGCCAATGCAGCCAGCAGCGCGAGAATCCGGCCGGCAGACGGCGTGTACTTCATGCCTAGCAAGTCCAAAATTTTCACTCCACCCACAGCCTAAATGTACTTCCTACTGTTTAGATGCACGCCACATGCCGAATGACGGAGCCATCTTCCCTCAGGCTATGCATCGACTCTAGAAGGGGGGTCAATGAAGTGCCAAGTTACAAAAGGAGCACCCATTTGGTCATAGGGCAAGGCGTGCGGGAGGCCCGTTCATCTCCGTCTACGAGTTAAGATGGTGGTCGTATCCAGTGTAACGGAACGCAGAGATGTAACGGAACGCAGAGAATCCCGAGGGGGAACCGGTAGCGATGAAGCTGATAGGAAAGAACATACGTAAGACCGCGGTACTATTCGTTACTGTGTGCGCGTTCGTAGCTCTGGGATTCGGCTCCGACGTGAGGGAAGAAGAGCGAGTGAAGGATGCCGGGCAGGTGTTGAAGGAAATTTTGAACATTCCAGACAACCTTCCACAAGACTTGCTCGATAAGGCGGAATGTGTTGTGATTCTGCCCTCGGTGAAGAAGGGCGCGTTCGGAGTGGGAGGCAGCTACGGCCGCGGGGTGATGGTGTGCCGCAGCGGCGCGCACTATGGCGGGCCTTGGGGACCTCCTGCTCTGTATGCGTTGGAAGGGGTGAGCATCGGATTCCAGCTGGGCGGGCAGGCGACCGATTTTGTTTTGCTGGTCATGAATCCCAAGGGAGCGCGCTCACTGCTATCGAGCAAGGTGAAGTTGGGCGCGGATGCATCGGCCGCTGCGGGTCCGAAAGGGCGGACGGCGGAAGGAGCAACCGATATTGTGATGGACGCGGAGATTCTTTCCTACTCGCGAAACAAGGGATTGTTTGCGGGAATATCGTTAGAGGGTTCTACTCTGCGCTCCGATGGCAGCGCCAACGAGAAACTGTACGGGAGAAAATTGAGCGCAAAAGAAATCATCGTGGAGCGGAAGGTGGGAGTTCCGGCTTGCGCACGGGAACTGGTGTCGCTGCTGAACGAAACATCGCCGAAGGACAAGTCGGATCCCAAGTCGCTGGAGTAAATCGGCTCTACCTGAAAGGCTAAGCCGTGAGTCGCGAAGCAACAGCGCCGAGCCGCCTGCGGCTTTTCCAGCTGCAGGCTGATCCAAGCTCTATGACGAGAAAGCCGAAGGCTAGCCCACCGCTGGTGCGTTGCGCGTGGGCGCAGAGCGAATTAATGATCCGCTACCACGATGAGGAATGGGGCGTGCCGGTGCATGACGACGACCGGCTTTTTGAGTTTCTCATTCTGGAGGGTGCACAGGCCGGGCTCAGCTGGGAGACGATTCTCAACAAGCGCGAAAACTATCGTGCCAGCTTTGACGGTTTCGCTGCACAGCGCGTGGCTAGCTACGACCGACGGAAGATAGCTCAGTTGATGGGGAATCCAGGCATCGTGCGCAATCGGTTGAAAATCGCTTCCGCCGTGCAGAATGCTCGCGCGTTGCTGCGAGTGCAGGAGGAATTCGGCAGCTTCGACACCTATATATGGCAATTTGTGGGCGGTCGTCCGAAAGTGAATCTGCGGAATGCCAGAAATCGGATTCCGCCGCGCACGGCAGGGTCGGACAAGATGAGCAAGGATCTGAAGAAACGCGGCTTCAATTTTGTCGGATCGACCATTTGCTACGCGTTCATGCAGGCGACGGGAATGGTGGATGACCACGTCGTGCAGTGCTTCCGGCATGGCAAGTCCACGAGGAAGTAAGGCTTGCTTTGCCTCTGTGGTTGCAGAGCCTCAAACCGTCGGTTCATGAGTCCCTTTGGGAAACTCGGGGTCAGCAACGGTGCAGACCCGCCAAAGCCGTATGATTACTGAATGAGAGTGAATGCGGCCAAAGGGTCCGGGGCCGCACATCGCAGCACGCACACCCGAGGTTAGACATGGCGTACAACTTGGGCATCGGCCGGCAATAGCAAACCGCTAATTGAGGATTGCCGAGCTTGACGTCATGTTCCAGTTGGGCAAGCTAGTCTTCTCCTCAAGTGGACCTGGCAAGCCGGGATGGGGGAACTGGCAGACGCAACGGACTCAAAAGCGGAGGCTGATGTCTTCTAAGTCTAAGTAAATAAATATGATACTGGTAGGATGGCAGACGTATCGGATTTCGAATGGGTTGACGTCTCATAAGTTGAAGTGACAAAAGGTGTCGGCATGACGGAATGGCATACACATCGGACTTTAGAAAATGCTGACTCTACAGGCCGTCATTGACAAGACGCGGGATGATGGCCGCTCCGAAGCCTATTCGCGTCCTAAGCGTGCGGCGTATCATCACTTCGTCGCACGGAGAACAGCGTGATTCCCTTCACTTGGATCTGAAATCCCGTCTATTCATTATCAACAACTCAAAAGCGATACGTTATCGTTTCGTGGCGGCGCCGGATGGGCCCGAGACCTGCCCATAACATTCCTCTAGTGCGGTTTCGATGATTTCCTTCTCCTCCCGAGCGAGGGCACGATTAAGCTACTCACGCAGCTACGGGCATGTCCGAATGCCCGAGGCACCGGCAACCTAGAAAATGTATCAAGGTGAACTGGCTTACTCCATGAGGCTGGCGAAGCAGAGGAACGTCGAAAAGTTAGACCTGCTGTTTTTTCAATTCGCTAAGGCGGGGAAATCTTCCCGACTGATACTCCGCAAAGAGCCTGGCAATGTCCTGCTTCGAGTCTCCTATAAATGGGCCATAGGATACGATTGGGTCCCCTTGGGGTTGTCCCGCATATAACACCAGCCGCGCTCCGGATTCGCCGGCGACCACACGCAACACGCTCGTACCAACGTCAGTCGACCGATCGAGCCAACCGACCTGCCCAGTGTTCAGCTCGGTGTCGCCGATTCGAACCGAACCATCAATAACAAATGCAAAGCCGTTGTAGGATGCAGCTATGTCCAACTCGGTCGAGGCGTGTGGCTCTAAATTGATCTCGACCATCGTGACCGGTACATGGTTTCGCGTGCCTGACTGAAGGCCGGCCGAGGAACCGCTATAAACTCGGATCTCAGCGCCTTTTTCGCGGCGCACCGGAACCTCATTGACGTTAATCGTTTGAAAACCGGGGGCAGTCCAGCGTTTGTTCTTGGGTAAGGTAAGCCACAGCTGAAGCAGGCGGACCTTTCCTTTGGTCCTGACGTCTTCGCTGTGAATAATGCCGCTGCCCGCGGTCATCCACTGCACTTCGCCGGCGTTGAGTGTGCCGCCCTCATCGCGGTCAAAGATCGCACCGTCGAGAATGAGAGTCACGGTTTCAAAACCTGCATGCGGGTGAGGACCACCAACTGGCCGGTCGCCAATGTCAAGATGATCGTCCATCAACAAGATGAAGGGATCGTTCATCTCGAAGTTTTCGGGAGACACGACAGGTGCAGCTAGATGTCCCGGACCGACGAATCCAGGCGCCGCTGGAGGAACGTTAACCACGCGACTGATACTGCGTTGTTGCGACATGTCTTCTCCTTCTGAAATCAATTCCCCGTTCACTCAAAACGCTTACTGAACGGACGCTTGCGCCATTCGAGTGCCGTATCGCCGATCATGCGCTCAGCACACAAGTACCGTTCCTCTCATACTGCGACGCAATTTATGCCTGCGTCGCGGCCTTCGCGCTGAAGATGCCCCTGAAACTTTCGCGGTACTGCAGGAAAACCAGAATCCACAACACGCAAGCGACCAGCGCAGGCGCGATGGTGCCCGGTGACATCGTCAGGTGAAACGCCAAGATGTTGTAGAGCTCCGCAGCCAGCAGTGTCAGCGCGAGTGGCACGAATCGACCGAAGAGCAGCAACAGCCCACCAAACACCTGCCCCGCGAAAAAGAACGCGGCAAAGTGGGATGCGACGATGGCGCCAAAAAACTGCAACGCCAGCGGATTCGTGGGCGGCGGCTGGTGGATAAAGTTCAGAAATCCGTTCAACCCAAAGACCGTAAACATCAGGCCCAGTAAATAGCGAGCAACAATTGAAGTAGTTTTCATGAGTATCCTCTCTTAGAAGGTCTGCGCGTGCGTGTGCACGGCTTGAAGGTGGGGTGCGAGAAATGTGTTCCGGTCCTTCCCCTGGTTGAGCGCGCTGGTCCCACCTGCGGTGAGGAAGGTCGCGTCCGTCACGCCAAGAAAACCAAATACGGACCGCAGATACGGCTCCACGAAATTGAACGAGGCCATCCGCGTCTGGGCGTCGTAGATCCCACCCGTTGCGATGATGAAAGTTGCCTTCTTGCCGGTGATCAGGCCCTTCGGCCTTTTCTCACTGTAGGAAAAGGTCCTGCCCAAGCGCGCAATCTGGTCAATCCAGAGCTTGAGAACCGAAGGCACGCCAAAGTTATGCATTGGCACTCCGATGACGTACTCATCGGCATGCTCCAATTCGGCGAGCAGCGAGTCGGAAAGCGAGAGCAATTCCTTCTGCTGCGGAGTGCGGGCCTGTTCCGGCGTATAGACGGCACCGACCCATTCCGCATTGATTGGCGGCATGGCCGTTGCGTTGAGGTCTCGGTCAATGACCTTTCCGTCCGGGTGCGCAGCCTTCCATTGAGTGACGAACGCAGCGGTTAGTTCGCGGGAGACTGACCGGCCGTAAAGTGGGCTGGAATCAATATGAAGCAACGTCGACATTGAGAATTCCTCCTGCACGACATATGATTAATAGACGACATATGTCGATTCAGGAAAATAAACAAGTGTCGCTTTAGTCCGTAAAGGGGTATGCTTTCATCAATATAGAAATGGCCCATCTTCTCCAACCCGAGACAGAAACGACGGATCCGCGCATCCTGCGGAGCCGCCGCATGCTCATGGAAGCACTGGCCAGGCTACTGACTAAAAAGGAGTTCGAAGACCTCTCTGTGCAGGAGATCTCCGACGAGGCCACTTTGAACCGGGCCACCTTTTACCTGCATTATGCCGACAAGAACGCGTTGTTGCAGGCCATGACAGAATCCCGCTTCCGCGAGCTGATGGAACGCCGTAGCATCACCTTTAATGACTGCAATGGTGCGCTGCGCGCCATTGCACTTGGCGTCTGCGACTATCTTGCTGAGACCACAGGGTGTCCCAGCCAGTTGGCTCGGATGCCGCTCCAAAGCTCCATTATCCCGGTCGTCGAGGGTATGTTCAACGAAGGCCTTGCCCTCCATGGGCTGGCACCCGGTGTCGATGCGGCACTGCTGGCGACCACCGCGGCCTGGGCCGTTTTCGGAGCCGCGCGCCGCTGGTTTCAGACTCCCACCCGTATCCCCGCCGAGGAGATGGCAGCCAAGATTGAAACCATGGTGAGTCCAGTTCTTTTCGGCGGGTAGCGTGTATTCGGAACCGGGCGGCTACGATCACTTCGCCCAGACGGACGCTGACGCAGTAATCGTAGAGATTTCCGGCTATGGTCCAACCGACACCCACTATTTCGAGGCCAAAAACGACCCCAAATCGCGATAAAGCAAGTGATTTCTTGGCTGGCTATTCGACTGGCCGCCGGCGCTGTCGGTTTTCAGTTGACGATTCTGGGTGCGTAGTCGGCAAACCGCAAAGATACGCACCGACGGACCAAGGTGAAAGTCCCCGTGGCTGATTATTCGGTTGAGGTAGTAGCCGTTGCGATCCTGTGGTCCGCTGCCCCAGTTGTAATTGCGATAGGCCTCATACCAACCGCGTAATTCTGCGCCGAAGGAGACGTACCAGAAAGGTCGTCCGAGCCCGATGCATATTGTTTCGCGCACAATATAATCTTAATTAAGTCTATTATAATACTAGATATTTGTCAAAACAAAAGATCCCCTTCAGTGCCGTTAGCAGCGGGCTCAACAAATTAATCTTAAGTATTATAATGGGGGTTGATGTGATTGACAAAGCCAGGTCAATGAATCAATGCGAGGAAAAGTTCGCCAGCTGTAATGTCGCCATCATCGGTGGCGGGTTCAGCGGTTCGATGTTAGCCGCTGAGCTGTTGCGCCGATACAATACAAATTGTTCTGTCGTACTCATTGAGAGCGGGCAGGTTCCAGGTCGCGGCATCGCGTATGGGACGCAATTCGAGGGACACCTTTTGAATGTTCGCGCCAAGAATATGAGCGCCTACGCGGAGGTCCCAGACCATTTCGTAAAATGGGCTCAACGTCACTATAGCTCTTCGGTCAAACCGGACGACTTCCTGCCCCGCACTGTGTACGGCCAGTACGTTTCGTCGCAGTTGCGAGAGGCGATCGGACTGGGTCGCGGAGTATTCCGGTGTATTCGTGGTGAAGCGGTCGCTTTGGCCCGAGTTGGTGACAGCTCTGAGATTCGTCTTGCGACTGGCCAAACGCTGCTTGCCCACAAAGTTGTGCTCGCACTCGGAAACTTTCCGCCGGCAGACCTTCAAATTCCAGGCAAGACACCCACCTGCTCTCGCTATATTCCGAATCCATGGTCGCCTCATGCCCTTACGCTAATGGCCGAGGCGGAAAGCGTACTGCTGATCGGGTCGGGGCTCACCAGCGTAGACGTAACCCTAGAACTGCGAGCCCGCGGATTCGAAGGCAAGATTCACCTTATTTCCCGGCGTGGACTGCTCCCGCAGAGCCACAATGCCATTCCATTCTCGCCATTTCGAATCGATAATGCCCCGCGGACTATCCGAGGACTTCTACGAATGATTCGTGCTCAGGCAAAGGCAGCGGAGGCGCGAGGCTCAAACTGGCGGGAGGTAATCGATTCCTTACGCCCTGTCACGCAGCAAATTTGGCGTACCTTGCCCCCAGAAGAACGGCGCCGCTTCCTGCGACATCTGCGATCCTATTGGGAAGTACACCGGCACCGCATCGCGGCGCGGATTGCAGATCAACTGACTCTGCAGCTTCGGAGTGGACAAATCCAGATGCATACCGGACGCGTCACCGACTATCGGGAAGTTGCCGGAGGAATCAAAATCACGTATCGGCAGCGCAAGACCGGGGACCTGGCGAAGCTGCGCGTGGATTGCGTCGTGAATTGCACCGGGCCGGAATGCGATTACCGTCGAGTCGGCAGCCCGCTGCTCCTAAGTCTGATGAAAAACGGTTTGGCGCGAGCGGAAGAACTCTCGCTGGGCCTGGACGTTGCCGACGATGGCGCGGTAGTCGATGCTCAAGGCTGCCCGCGAGATTTCCTCTATGCCTTGGGCCCGCTGCGCAAGGGCAAATTGTGGGAATCCGTCGCAGTCCCCGAGTTGCGAGTTCAAGTTGCCGCGCTAGCAACTCTGCTTGCTGGTCAGCCGCAAGACCCCACGACTCACGAACGAGATCTCAAGACTCGACTTGTAGAAATCTCGCGATAATTACACAGTTTCTTACACATACGCTCAGCGTTTTATAATTAACTAATTCATAGACAATAACTTACAATAAGTTGCAGCGGACTAAAGATCCGCCGACATTCGGGTCTTGGGGGTTCGACTCCCCCTCCCGGCACCAACTTTCCGCGCAGGAGCATTGCAAGGCACGGCCCAAGTCTTTCTGGATCGGGATCAATTATTATAAGCGCGTGAGCGGGAGGAGCAGGTCCTAAAGATCCAGAAAGAACTCGGCGACTCGGCCGAGATTGCGCGGAGCCAGATGGCGATTGCCACCATCGCACTCGAGCAAGGTAAGCCGGCAGAGGCCGAGGCGCTGATTCGCGCGGCGGCCCCGCAGTTTCAGCAAGAGACGATGGCGACTGATGCCGGCAAAGCTTCAGCTCTTCTGGCACGGGTCCTGCTCGCGCAGTCAAAAATCGTAGACGCCGAGGCTGCCGCGGGAAACGCCTCAGCTCTCACCGAACATACCAGTGATCGCTCGACCCACCTTATTGCGACTCTCGTGGCGGCCGAAGTGAACGCGGGCAACGGCAAGGATTCTGCCGCTTCGAAGGCGCTGGAATCCGTTCTCAGCGAGTCCGTACGTGACGGTTACAAGCAGTATGAATTCGAGGCACGGCTGGATCTCGGCCGCCTGGAGCTTCGTTCTTCAAGGGCTGCGGGACGACAACGACTCGAGAAGCTGAAGGAAGATGCAAGCAAGAGCGATTTTCGTCTCGTCGCTCGCAAAGCCAGCGCGGAGCCTTGATCGTTGACTCGAGTTCGGTGTTCGCCTTTTGTCCGCGAACGAGGTGCTAAAGGGACCAAATTTCTAGCGATGCTTGTTCGCAGATTTGTTGGACTTAGTTTGATAGCTTTGTATGGCTTCCCGACCTGTTTTTCCCTCGTAACCTGCTCCCGAGGATGCTCTGGAGTCTCCTGGGCATCCTTGTTGTGGAGCTTTTGCAGGCGCCCGGCGCAGCAATGCACCGGAAGATCACTCGTCAAAGTCGGTGGAACCTAGGTCGCGTGAGCGATAGGGCAATACCGACCCAAGCCCCGGAAGCGTGGGGGAAGGCGTGAGACTGGATGGCGAGCATCCCTTGCGGATGAAGGTACAGTCCGACTCTCATCGAAAGGTGAGTCAGATCGCATAACCCAAAGGTCGGCAGTTCAAATCCGCCCCAGAAGGAGGGGGATCGACGGCTCGTACGCCGCCGCGAAGAACGCGGAAGGCCGCCTTCTCTCCGTGGGTCACGCTGAGTAGTAGGACGTCGCACATTGATGGATGGGCCCTGATCAAAATGCCGTAGTCATAGCCGCGTTTTTTCTTCAGGTCTTCCCTGTAGCGCAAGATTGTGGTCTAAAGATCGAGCATCATCCATGTTGGCGCATGGTCGCTCGCGTTTTCCTGCCCACGGGCCCATCGGTCAACACCGCCGTCCACGAGCCGGACCGACAAATTCGGGGAGAGCAGAAAGTGATCGAGTCGCATGCCTTTGTCCTTCTGCCACCGTTCAAATTTGTAATCCCAGAATGTCCAGAGCGGCCGGTCCGGATGTAGCTTCCGCATGGCGTCGGTCCAGCCTTGAGCCAGCAAACGCGCAAAGGCCTGTCGGCTCTCGGGCTGGATCAACGCGTTGTTATCCAACGATCGAGTCGGATAGATGTCTTGCGGAGTCGGCACGACGTTGTAGTCACCGGCCAACACCACGGGTGCGCCGCTCTCCATGAGTGCGGCGGCGTGGGCAATGAGGCGCTCAAACCAGGCCAACTTGTACTTGAATTTTGGTCCAGGCTGCGGATTCCCATTGGGGAGGTAGATGGAAGTGATCAGGACTCCCTGAACCGCCGCTTCGATGTAACGAGCTTGCTGATCTTCAGGATTTCCCGGCAAACTTGTGCAAGTCAGCACAGGAACGTGGTTTCGCGCGAGAATGGCCACGCCGTTCCAGGAGCGCTCACCTTGCCAGACCGCTTCGTACCCGAGAGTTCGAAGGGCATTCACGGGAAAGGCTTCCTGCTCTGCCTTGAGCTCTTGGAGACTCACCACGTCCGGTTCAGCTTTCGCTAGCCAAGCCAAGAGGTTGTGGAGCCGCTTATTGATGTTGTTAATGTTGAAGGTCGCGACTCTCACCAAGCTCCTTTCTGTCCCTGCAGCTGCTGGTTTTGCTGGGACGAATCCTTCAAATCACCCGGCGAGTCGCTGCACAAAAGCCCTGCAAGGCCTACGAATAGATCCCAGGCGCCTCATGTCCAAGCTTCTGCACGTACTCAACGTATGACCCAGGATAAACAGTGGGATGGCGGTCCGTACCGCTTTCGCCCCCCAGTTCCAGCACACGTGAGCCGAGACCGCGAAGGAACATGCGGTCATGCGACACGAAGATCATAGTGCCTTCAAAATCTTTCAGGGCGTCCACCAGCATCTCCTTGGTTGCAAGATCCAGGTGATTAGTCGGTTCGTCGAGCACCAGGAAGTTCGGCGGGTTGTAGAGCATGCGTGCGATTGCCAGCCGCGATTTTTCTCCGCCAGAGAGTGCGCGGATCTTCTTATCTACATCTTCGCCGGAGAACTGGAATGCTCCTGCCAAGTTCCGCAATGACCCGAGACCGTCTTGGGGAAAATCTTGTTGCAACTGTTCGATGACGGTGAGATCGGAATTGAGCACGTCCAGGGATTGTTGCGCGAAGTAGCCCATATACAGGCTGGCGCCGAGCCGCACGCTTCCCGCACCTGGAGCACTGGCTCCGGCAATCATCTTGAGCAGCGTGGTCTTGCCCGCGCCGTTTCTTCCCATGACGGCCCAGCGTTCTCCGCGGCGGATGGTGAGATTGAACCCTTCGTAAATCACACGCGGGCCGTAACTCTTGTGCAGATTCTCAAGGACGGCCACCTGTTCGCCGGATTGTGGAGGGACACGAAAGTCAAACTTCACCACTTGGCGTTTCTTTGGTAGTTCGATCTTCTCGATCTTGTCCAAGGCCTTAATCCGGCTCTGCACCTGGGCCGCTTTGGCCGCGTGTGTCCTGAAACGATCAATGAAGCGCTGTTCTTTGGCAAGCATGGACTGCTGCCGGGCAAATGCTGCCTGCTGATTGCTCTCTCGCACCCCCCTTTCGCGCTCGTAGAAGTCGTAGTCACCCGAATATGTGATGATTTCGCCGCCATCAATCTCTGCAATCTTTGAGACCAGACGATTCATGAACTCGCGGTCGTGCGAGGTCATGAGCAGCGCGCCAGGAAATGACTTGAGAAACTGCTCCAGCCAGATGATGGACTCGATGTCGAGATGGTTCGTCGGTTCGTCCATCAGCAATACATCCGGCATTCCGAGCAGGACCCGTGCCAGCGCAACCCGCATTTTCCATCCGCCCGAGAGCGTCCCCACGTCGCCGTCAATCTGATCGTCTTTGAATCCCAGACCGTGGAGCACTTCACCGGCTTGCGACTCGAGCGCGTAACCGCCCAAATGTTCGTACTCTTCCTGCACATGACCGAAGCGATCAAGAATGCGATCCATGTCATCAGACTTGTCGGGGTCGGACATTTCTCGCTGCAAGGCTTCGAGTTCGTGGTGCAGATCGCCGACGCGTCCGCTCCCTGCGATCGCTTCATCCAGGACCGAACGGCCCCGCATTTCCTCGACATCCTGGCGAAAGTAGCCGATCGTCAACTTCTTGGGGACTGAGACCGCGCCCTCGTCGGGAGTTTCCTCGCCGACCACCAT
>JBAUXO010000227.1:0-58554 GCA_049584315.1 Candidatus Sulfotelmatobacter sp.
ACGCCAACCCTCAGGACAACGACGTGATCTTCGAGTTTGGCCGTCGCACTCGTCCGGAGAAGCTCCGCACCAGTGGAATTGAACAGCGCTACCTCGTACGCCCCCTCGTTGCTTCCGATCGGCAACTCCAAGTTCAGACTCCTCACGCTGCGACGAACCTGCAATGGAGGCTGACCAGCCTCTGACGTGCTTTCTCCGCGCACGGCAGTTCGCCCACGTAGATCGAGAACCGCGACCACCGCAGTTTGCCCCGATGGCTGACTTCGCACCCATAGCCACCCCCCCACAGCAAGTAGGACCATTGCCGCCGCGGCCAGCCACATCTGTGTCCGTTTTCGCTGACTTGCCGTTTGCTTCCTGATTTCAGTGAATTCCTGAAAGCATGGACTGCAGGAGCCGAGATGATCCAGCCAAGGATCGGCTTCTGACAACGGCAGTTTGTGAAGGCTGATGCTTCTGAGTACAGCGGGGCGGGGACAACCAACCCGCTGCGGATTTGGAAATTCTCGAGATAGACCCCGAGCCAGCAGATCCAATATCCGCTTTTCCTCTTGGTTGAATTCTTGCTCTTCGGTCAGAACGCCCTGCTCTCGAATGAAGTCACTTCACAAAGACCGGTCAGTTCACCGCGAGGAATTTGTACAAGCGAGTGCTCGCCATCCAAACTATCATCCGCGCCGAGTGAAGAGAGCGCGCAGCTTTCCGATTGCGTAGCCAAACCGCAGTTTGGCCTGTGGTTCGGTCAGGTCGAAATGCTCTGCAATTTCCCGCCAAGAGTATCCGTACTGCCGAGCAG
Source organism: Candidatus Sulfotelmatobacter sp. (assembly GCA_049584315.1). Classification (GTDB taxonomy): domain Bacteria; phylum Acidobacteriota; class Terriglobia; order Terriglobales; family Acidobacteriaceae; genus Sulfotelmatobacter. The sequence goes on from JBAUXO010000227.1 coordinate 797, forward strand.
CCCAAACCTTGCGGGTCCAATCGTCCATCCTTCGAACGGCTTCCTGAACCTGAATCGACTGCTCAAGAACTCGCTGCTCCTCTGAGTCATGAGCCTGCCTCAGGCGTCCGAGATCGCCGGTTGAAGGCAAAGTCCGCAGCAGTTCCCGTCTTCGACGATCCTTTCTCAGAGCGCGGTTGAAACGGTGATGGAAGACCCCGAAAAGATAGGCATCCAAACTCTCAATCTGCGCACGCTTCCCATAGGAACGCTGAAGGGTCTTCGCTACCGACTGCAGTACTCCCTCCCAGACCTCCGTCGCCAAGGCGACTGCCTCATCAAAGCTCTTGCCCGGCTGCTCCCTGCGTGCGTGTGCTTGGACGCCGGGCCAAAGGCGCCTGGCGGCGTCCGCCAATTCTAAGATTTCGTCGCGAGAATCTCCGCCGGAAAGCATGAAAGACGACAGGACCCAATCAGGGCTCAACTCGCGACTGGCAGACATCGGGGAGGCCTCACCCCACTTCTGATTTGATGGCCAGAGTAATGAAAGCGTGCCATCGAAAATGCATAGATGTCAAGCCAGTTGAAATGGTCTGAAATGGTCGACGGACAGCTAACCCCCAGGCCCTTTGCCGCCTTGGAACCCGAGAGTCCGGTAGAAGTTTCTTCTTAATACTTTTTTAAAATCGCGGGCTCCTTTACGGGTGTAGGGCAAATTGCGCGCCCAGGGTGAACCTGCGCCGCAACTCCAGGGGGTTTGAGTTGTGTTTCCCAATATCGAAGTGCGTCATCTCCATGCAGTAGTCGTTTTGGCCGAAGAAATGAATTTCACTCGTGCGGCGCACAGGTTGAACGTCACCCAACCAGCTCTTAGCAAGCAGATTACCGAACTCGAAGAGCAATATGGACTTCATCTGTTTAACCGCGAAAAAGGCAGGCTGATCGAACTTACAGAATCCGGACAGATCTTCGTAGAAGAAGCAAGTGCAGCTCTTTCCCATGCGGAAAGGGCCATTCAGTTGGCTCTTGCAACCCAGGACGGTTGCGACAGAGTCTTGACGGTAGGATACTCCCCTCACTGTGACCAAGCGTGGATCTCAACGGTCGTGAACATACGCTTGCCGCTCTACCCCAAGTTGCGCGTAAGGCTTATGGGGCAGTTTGCAATCGAACTGGTCCGGAGCGTTCTTGTCGGCGAACTCAACTTCGCTCTCGTCACGGCCCCATTGTTGAGCGCTGACATCACCGCTGTACCATTTGCCCAGGCGCCGTTATACGCCGTCTTGCCGGAGAGCCATCCTGCGATTAACAAGGAGACTTTGGGACTTCAGGATCTAGTAAACGACCAATGGATCTTGTTTCCGAAACGACTTCACCCGATCGTCCATGATGCCATCCTGGCGGTGGCGCGCCGCGACGGGATTAGACCAAAGTGCACGCACGACGCAGTAACCGCGGAGCAAGCCATTCATTTGGTTTCTGAACAAGTCGGTGTTGGCATCGTGACGAAACCGAATGCGCTCGACTCTCGGAGCAAGAATGTGGTTTTGAAACCCTTTTCCGACAAGTCTCTATCGTTCGGGACTTACGTGATTATGAGAAAAGGTGACGATTCCAGATTAACCAATCAGTTCGTGAGGTCCTTCCTCCGCAAATATGCGGTCGCGCCTCCGTCAGCAACGCAAATGGAACTTTCGCTTTCAGCGTGATCGAGCCTGGCTTGGGAGACGGCTTCTTTGCTATAGGAATCCCTGCTTGTGGAATCCGCCCAAGAGTCTTTCGCTATAACCCCCGGGAATAGGTTTCCTCCGAAAAGTTATTGGACAAGCCGCGAGAGTCGGCGCAGATTGGTTGAACACCCGTGGACTCCATTGTCCCAGTGCCTGGCTTAATGGCTGCACGATTGTGGAACTGTACACCACCAGCGGCTTCTTCTATCCAGTCGTAGTCTTCAAGGGCAGGTCTGCATGAATTTTATTAGCCGCAACTGCGGCCGAAAATGATCGGTCCCCCGTAGCTTGAGCCCTACATGATTCCTAATGTCCAGTCCGACATCTCGTCGCCGCGATTGAACTAGCTGTGCAACCGAAGACCGATCCCCTCGCCAGCTGCGCACGGCTCAGTTTGTAAGCGAGCCGCAACGGAAAGCCGTCGACAACCCCTGAAAAACTAATTTTCCAATTTTCCAGCTAATGCTGAGGACGTAGCATTCCTCGTGAACCGCGTTCCCAAACTCATCGGTCTTTGCGGTTTCGAGCTGGACCGGCTTATGGCAGATGAAACAGGACAGAGATGTTATCGATCCAGGCATGAGCGGCTGCCTCCAGCGCAGGTATAAAGCACGATTTATGCCATGCACGTCGCAGCCTTATTTTTGTGGAGGATAGGGGCACTAGCGGGACGTTCTGTGGGAGCTTTTAGTGGAGCCACCGAGAAGAATCTGCGCTACCGTCAGAACCTCTTTACCTCTTTGCACTACAGGATTTGCTGTATTGGCTTGAGACCGAGCGCGCGGCATCGCTCCATCATCCGCCTTTGGATCGCCCTCATGCTCATGGGGAAGCGGATCGCCGGGGTTCTGGCCCTATTTCCTGATTTCCGTCTCGCTCATAGGCTTGGCGACGGCCTGATTTGTCCGCTAGGCTTTGCCAGTCAGCTTCTCCGCAGGGTGGAGTCCGTCGATTTAATCCCATTCTCCTCCTGCGGGACTTCGCCGACCCGGCAACGCATTCGCAGCGGCGGGTGAAAGGATGCGTCCCGCGATACACTAAACGGGTGTTCGTTTCTCAGCCTGCGATGCTCTCCGTTCGTCCTGCTACGATCGATGATGTAACGCTACTGCGGACTCTGATCCGCGAGCTGGCGGAGTTCGAACACCAACTGGATCTGGTGTCGATCAAAGAGTCGGATCTGGCGCGGGATGGGTTCGGGACAAGTCCGAAGTTCCGGGTGCTGATTGCCGAATGGGACGAGCAGCCTGTTGGATACGCTCTTTTCTTTGGCTATTATTCCACCTGGGTCGGGGCGGGGCTTTACCTCGAAGATTTATTTGTGCGACAGCAATTTCGCGGGAGAGGGATCGGGATAGCCCTACTGGCTTCCGTTGCGCGGATCGCGTTGCAAGAGAACTGCTGTGCAATGCGTTGGGAAGTTCTGGACTGGAATGAGAAGGCGATTGATCTCTACAAAGCGTTGGGCGCTGAGATTTACGATCAATGGCGGTCGGTTCTGCTTAGCAGCGAAGCACTAAAGCGATTGGCAGAGAAAAACCCGCGATGAAGTCTGGATCGTCCTGTCGAAGCTAAAGTCGTACCGATCTGCGCGCGGGTCAACGGTTGGGTAGAGTCGAAAACTGGCCCTGGGATCGTTAGGCTGAGCCTACCCGGGGCTCCGTTTCCTTTGATTGTTTACGAGGATTTTCGTTTTCAATCGCCGCCGCACGATCGTGTATTCATCCTCGCCAAATTCATCCTTGCCGAGCTGCAATTCTTTCCTAGGGCGGCCATCATGAATTGCCCGACAGAGAAAATATCAGATACTACCGAAGTCGTAGAGGTAACCACGCGGTTATCCAATTGAAGATTGGTGGGATTCTAGTTCTTGATCTATTCAAAGGACATGTTCATCTTCGGTACTAATGTGCCTGCCGAGATTTGCCGCAAATCGACAAGGCTCCGAGTTGATGATGCTTATACCGACATACGGAAGTCACCGACGTGCCCAGCACAATGTAACTGTCCTCGATTGTGGGTCTTCAGTTCGCGACAGGAATGCTTCGCATCCCAGATTCCTTCGGCGAATCAAGATCCGGACGGTAGCCTCGTACGGCGAAATAGAGTACATAGAGATGGCAGAAGAAGGGAACCCAAAAAGCATAACGGATACTGCTCAAGTCAGAGATGTAGCCCATGATGGCCGGAAAAACGGCGCCTCCAATGATGGACATCACCAATAACGAAGAGCCCAGCTTGGTGTGTGACCCGAGATGCTTGAGGCTCAGGGCGAAGATTGTCGGGAACATGATCGAATGAAAGAACCCGAGCAGGACCAGCGCCCACATTGGCGCCACTCCGCTTCCCATCAGCACGACCATAAGGCAGATCAAAGCCGACATTCCAAACAGCGAGAGCAGGCGGGAAGGCGGGATACGCTTCATGATCGCTGAGCCGGCAAATCTGCCAAGCATGAATCCCAGGAGGTGCAGCTTCAGATAATTTGCGGCCTGCTTCTCCGGCAGTCCCGGCATGCTGTATTGCGCAAAACGGATTACAAAACTGGCGACGCCAACCTGTGCACCTATGTAAGAAAACTGCGCCAGAACGCCTTTCAACAGATGTTTATAGGGCCACAATCCTCGCAAACCTTGCTCTGCATTCGGAGCTGCACCCTCGTCATCTTCTTCGCGAACTTCAGGCAGCTGGGAAAAGAAGATGAGCGTGGCAACTGCCAGAAAGAGTCCCGCAATCACGAGATAGGGCCCTTTCACAGTGTTGGCTTCAGCCACTTGAAAAGCCTGCAGCTGGCCGGGAGTCATGGCGGATAACTGTGTTCGCGAATACTCCACCCCGGAAAGTATGAAGGCCGCACCAACGATTGGAGTCACCACCGCGCCCACGGAGTTGAAGGATTGAGCCAGATTCAAGCGACGCTCCGAGCTCTCCGGAGGGCCGAGCATGGTCACGTACGGATTTGCTGCCACTTCCAGAACGCCCTGACCGCATGCCATGACAAACAGTGCGAACAAGAAGAATCCATACAGTCTCACCGACGCCGCCGGAATGAACAAGAGAGCTCCACTGGCACAGGTTAGCAACCCCAACAAGATTCCTCGTTTGTAGCCGATCTTCTCCATCAGCCAGCCCGCCGGCAGAGCAGCGAGGAAGTATCCTCCGAAAAACGCCGTTTGGATCAATGAAGATCGGAAGTCCGAAAGGCGAAACGCCTTCTTCAGGTGGGGAATCAGGATGTCGTTCAGATTGACGCCGAAAGCCCAGAGAAAAAACAGGCTAGTAACCAGAATCAGCGGCACAACATAGCGGCGCTCCGTAAGCGGTACGGACGGTTTCGTCATATCCCTCCTGTTAGGTCAGCGCACGGTCCAGATGCACATAACCCCCGTCTACAAACAAGTGCTGGCCCGTGATGTGCCCAGCCTTCGCTGAAAGGAGGAAGACTACCATCGCCGCAATCTCGTCAGGCGTGGTCATCCGTCCGTCGAGAGGAATCTTCGCAACCACACGGTTCAGTTTCTCTTGTGGGTCGGGGAACCCCTCAAGCCATTTCCGATAAAGTGGAGTCATCACTTCGGCTGGAATGACGGCGTTCACCCGCATACCGTAGGGGAGCAACTCTGCCGCCCATTCACGGGTCAAGCCCAAGATTGCCCCCTTGGAGGCAACGTATCCTGAAGTGCCGCCCTGGCCGGTGAGAGCAGTTTTCGAAGCGATGTTGACAATTGATCCGCGGGTTCGCTTCAAATGTGGGAGCGCGTAGTGCGCCATATTGTAGTAATGCAGAAGATTCCGCTCGAGCGAAGAGAGAAACTCCTGAGGATCGCCGTGTTCGAGACCGACTTTGTCATTGACGCCCGCATTGTTCACCAGCCCATCGATGCGGTCGAAAGTTGCAATCGCTTGCTGCACAATCGTTTTGCAATTCGTGGCCGGCGAGAGATCCATGGCAATGAACCTGACTTGCAGACCTTGGGTTTGGAGTTCATCGTGCAACTGCTGACACGCCAGTAGGTCCCGATCCACCGCAACTGCGATGGCGCCTTCCTGGGCGCAGGTCTTGGTGATGGCTGCGCCGATGCCCTTTGCACCGCCCGTTACCAGCACAACTTTATCTTCGAGTTGCAGATCCATGAGTTGCAGATTACTGAAACCAGAGATCCGCGGCGAGGCGCGGTCCATGCTTCCGAGACTCGGCTCTTCCCTGTCGCGGCAATGATCGAAACCTTAGCCGCGCAGAGTCAAGAACCCTCCGTCGATCGGGTAGTCCGAACCCGTGATAAACGATGCTTCGTCCGAGCAAAGATAAAGAGCAAGGGCGGCGATTTCCTCGGGCTGAGCCATTCTCCCGATGGGCTGCGATTTTTCCAACTTCTCAAACATCTCTTGTTCTTTGCCGGGATAGTTACGGCGCAGGAAACCATCGACAAAGGGTGTATGGACTCTTGCCGGCGAGATGCAATTGCAGCGAATGTTGTGGGCCAGGTAATCCTTGGCCACAGAATATGTCATCGCTACCACCGCGCCCTTACTCATGGAATAGGCAAAACGATCGGCGAGCCCTGATGTTCCAGCAATGGACGCCATGTTCAAGATGATGCCGCCCCCGTTAGCTTCCATGTGGGCCACGCAGGCATGCATGCAGTTGTACATGCCCTTGACGTTTACAGAGAAAACCCTGTCAAAATCCGCTTCCGGAGTGCCTGCCAGGTTACCAACGTGGGAAATTCCGGCGTTGTTCACCAGGACGTGAACCCGGCCCTGTTGAAATACTTCGTTAAATGCTGCCTTCACAGAATCGCACTGGGACACGTCGCACCTGTAGGCTTTCGCGTCGCCGCCACTGGATGCGATTTCGCTTGCCACCTTCTGGGCAGCGTCCTCGTCGATATCCAGCACGCGGACGCAGGCTCCGCTACTGGCAAACCTGTGAGCGACTGCACGACCGATGCCGCTAGCCCCTCCCGTAACTACGGCAAGTTTGCCATCGAGGCGAAAAGAGTGTGAATTACCCTTCAGAAAAGACCTCCCCCACTAAATCTAAAGCTCAGATCTACTTGACCTGCTCCTCATGTGCTCGCTCAAGCATGGCTAGAGCGTTTTGTGCATCGGCGTCGTTGGGCGTCAGCTGTAGGGCAGTCCGTAACTCCTTCTTCGCCTCGCCGATATTTCCCGTTCGCCCATAAAAGAACCCCAGATTCTTGTGCAAGTGCGCGCTTTGCGAGCAGTTCCCGCAAAGCTGAATGGCCTCATTCATTTGTTCGACCGCCTGAGGCCAATTCTGTGCGTTGGCCGCTTCCAGTGCGAAGTTTCCCAGCTGCGAAACTCGATCGGCGATCTGCTGGCCCTTCTGCAGCGCATCGAAACGATCCTGATACTGGTTCGCTGTGGGATCATGAATCTTGTTCAGGGACTTGGCCAAGTTGTACAGGGCTTGGGAATGATTTGGGTCGGCTTGCACTGCTTCTTTCCAGTGCTGAATGGCCGCAAGGCTGTCGCCCGAGTGCTCCAGGTTCTGCCCGAGCAAATATTGGGCATCGGCATTGTCCGGCTGCAGGGCGACCACTTTCTGCAGAAGCCCGGTTGACCGCTCCACTTGGTTTTCCTGTTTTGCGGTGAGAGCGAGGAAATAGAGTGCGCTGGGATAATTCGGCTGCAAACGAATTGCGGTTTGAAGTTCCCTGTCGGCGTCTTCGTACCTGCCCGTCTCGAAGAAGAATCGGCCCAGATTGCAATGAGCGGCGGCAAGCTGGGGATCCAGTTGGGCGGCTTCCGAGAATTCCTTAAGGCCAGCGGAGCGGTCGAACTGGTCCACCAGCGCAATCCCCAAGTTAAGATGGGCCTCTGCAGAATCCGGGTCGAGGATAACCGCCTTCTGAAAGCTCTTGACCGCCTCGGCACCGTGCCCGGTCTTGGCCTGGAGCATCCCTAATGCGGCATAAGCATCTGGATAGTTCGGATCGATTTTGATGGCCATGCGAAACTGCTGTTCAGCTTCGGAGAATGCTCCCTGTTGCGACCTGAGCAGTCCAAGGTTGACGTAGGCCTTGGAGTACTTGGGATCATTTTCTATAGCCCGCTGAAACAGCTGCACCGCTTGTGCATTTTTTCCTTGCTGGCTGTAAAGCACGGCGAGATTGCTCTGCGCCTCAGCGAACCTGGGATCAATCGCCAATGTTTTCTGGAAGCGCAGCTCCGCCTCGGCCTGCTGTCCGGTGCGCAAGGCAAGCAACCCTAACTGATTTTGGGCAACCGCAAGATTGGGATTCAACTCGATAGTTCTCGCCAGCTCTTTCCCTTCCGAAGAGAAATCTCCCAGTCTGTCCAGAGCGAGCGACAGGTTGTAGTGGAGTTTGGCGTCGCGGGGACTGAGCCGCAAGGCCTCTCTGTAGCTTTCTGCAGCTGCCTTCGGGTTTCCCGCCGAGAGATACTCGCTTGCCTTTTCATTGAATCTGGCGATTGCACTTTCTTTGTCACGATCCGATTTCAAAGCAGCCAGCTTGGCCCTTTCAACTCGAGCCCCTTCTTTGTCGCCGGCTTGTTCCAATAGCAAAACAAGTTCGTTGTGAGCCGAAATGTCGGATGGATTGATGCGCTCGGCAGCTTCCAACTGCGGGATGGCCGCATTTGTTTGTCCCGTGCTTGCCAACAGCATTCCCAGATCGAAGCGGATTGCCGCGTCGCTTGGATCAAGAACAGCCGCGCGCTCCAGCGCATTGACTGCTGCGTCCGACCTCTTTAGTCCCCCATATGCCTGGCCTAAGACGTAGAACCCTTGCGCATCCTTTGGTCGGTGACGGGTGTACTCCAGAAGAAGCGGAGCAGCGTCAGAGTAGTTTTGCAGGGAAACCAAAACTCGTCCCAGCGCGATTCGAGCCGCATCCATGCCTGATTCAAGCCGTAGTGCTTCACGGAATTCCGTCAAAGCATCCTCTTCGCCAGTCGACGAACCCTGCCTGGCGTAGACCAATCCCAAATTAAAATGGGCATCTGCAGAATCGGGCTGAGCGGCGACCAGAACCTTGAGCGTCGCTAAAGATTTATTCATCTCCCCGTTTTCGGCGTAAGCGATGCCCAACGCTGCCTGCATCGGCTCAGCCTGGTCTGGAGGCACTCGCTTAACTGCCTCTTCCAGGCACGCGACTGCCGCCTGGGGCTTGCCTTCGGTAATTAAGACCTCACTCAGCCTGATCACCCCGGGCGCAAAATGTGGATCAATCTTCAGAGCCAAGCGAAATTGGTCTTCCGCGTTTCCTAACTTCTTCTCGTCTTCAAATACACTTCCTAGAGCGAAATGGGAGCTCACGGCATCCGGTTTCTGCTGAATTGCCGTTTGTAGCTCAGCGACGGCCCGCGCTCGATCTCCCTTCCCGAGAAGCGCCAAGGCCAAGTTGTAGTGAGCTTCCCAGTTCTGGTCTCCCAGCTTGAGAGCGGCCTCAAAGGCGGCGATGCCGCACGACACGCGATCCGCCTGGGCGTACAAAACTCCCAATGTGTTGTAGGCGCCAGCCGTGGGGTGATCGTGAATGCTCACTAGCAAGGCGGTGATCTTCTCGGAAGGATGGCTCTGCTCCAAACACGACTTGGGTAAGGCGGCCGAATGAACGGCCGGCGCTGATTGGCCCCGCGCGGCAATCTGTGAAGCAACCGAGGGTGCGGCCGCGAGTGCTATCAGTACACTCAGCTTCAAGAGCGCATACCTTCCAGGTCGAGCGCGTTCTGTCGTGACCGCCAACATCTCCAATGGCCTTCAGTCTTGCAGTTACTCCGATCATCCACCAGCTGGGTCGCTATGCACGATTCGTCGCTGTGCCACAGGCCCGGCAAACTTGTGCTCGCATAAAGTGTAGCGCCTGGGAGAGTTATTGTGCCCGGTAAAAGGTGAAAAGGTCGCATGCCCGATCGGCTCAAGAAACGTTGGGCGGGCGTTTCCGTTTCTGTTCGCTGGACACGCCCGCCTCTATCTTTCTTTTAAGCGTCTGAGTGCCGCTCTGGGCTGCACTCAGAAGTAAAGCTTTAGTCCGAACTGCAGTTGTCGAGCCGTGTTAGCGGCGCTAGTGACCGCCCCGAAGTTTGGGGCCTCCATACTAGTGACCGGGATTGCCCAAACTGGAGTATTCGTCGCGTTAAACATTTCGAAACGAAATTCCATTCGAAATCGTTCCGTAATAGGGAATTGGCGGAAGATTGAAAGATCCAGATTCTTGTACCAGTCCGAGCGAAGTGAATCCCGGCCCAAGTCCCCAAACGTATCCGCAGCCGGGTATTGGAAAGCTGGGACGTTGATCCACTCCGCGGGGTCTTTATTGCTGGGATATGGGCTGCCAACCAGATTGGCCCGCTCGTAGCCATATCCGTTGCCGTAGTTGTAGTTCCCCGTCTGTGCGATGTCTTTACCGCTACCTGCATCGAAAGCGGTTCCGGAATTGAACGAGAGAATGCCATTCAAATTCCAGCCCCCAATCAACGCATTCACGACGGGACTGCCCGAGGAATACTTACTGCCTTTCCCGAAGGGTAACGTATAAACCCATGCCGCAGAAAAGATTTGCGGAAGGTCGGTGGCGGAAGGACCCTTGTCCGCTTGCAGGTTGTACGGGTTTTGAATGGAGCAGCCTTCTACTCCATACCACCCAGAACAGCCAAGGTCCAAGCTCTTCGACCACGTGTAGGAGATCAGATAGGTAAGGCCGTGTTGCTGCCGGCCATTCATTGAGACCTGCAAAGCATTGTAGCTGCTCTTTCCCTGACTTCGGTCATAGGCGGTTGCCCCGATATACGGGAAAGGCGCTCCGCAGTTGAAGTCATTCGGATTTGCTGCGTAGGAGGGACAGCCAACGTTTCCGCCAGCGGCCATGGCCACGTTATAAGCCCCGCCGATATCCAACCGCCGGCCGACGGAACCGACGTAGTTGACCGTCAGCACATCTTTGGAAGTTACTTCTTGCTGGATGCCGAAGTTCCACTGATCGGCGTACGGCCTCTTCAAATAGGGATCGGCAAACCAGGTTGACTGGGTGAAGGGCGTCGGGCCGGTGATCGGAGGTCCGCTGCCCTGGTTGAGAGGGTCTTCTGCCGTTGTAGTCGGTGCGCCAGAGGTGACCGGGTTAATATTGCTGGCTCCGAGCTGGTCTAGGCTCGGCCAAGTGCCTTCGTAGTTTTGCGCGGTTTGAGTGATCGCCGCCCAGTTGTCAAAGAATCTTCCGTAGCCGGCCCGCAACACTGTGTTGGGAAACAACTGATAAATAACACCAACTCGCGGCTGGATGTCGTTGTAATCGGTGTGGAATATTGCCCCGCCGCCTAACGGGGTTGTCACGACGTTTGCCGGAAGCATGCCACCGGGGATGCAGGGAGCGGCATTGGTCTCCAAGCACGAGGGAGCGTTGTGAGCCAGAATATAGGTTCCGTTCCGGAAATCCATGTCTCCTACGTAATAGTTGTCATTCGGATTGTTCCCATAGATGGGGATGAGAGTGAGGTCGTAGCGCAAACCGAAATTCACATTAAGTTTTTCCGTCACCTTCCACTGATCCATCGCATAAAATCCGTCCACCCAGCCGGCGTGAGTGGTTTCCACCACATTGCGGCGCGAGGCGTTGTTCGGATCGCCCAAAAGGAACGATGCGATAGCGTTCCCGCCTGAAAGGTCCACCGGGTTGGCGGTATTTGCTGCGGCAAACTGGACACTCGAATTCAGATACAGTGCGTTGGTGTTGTTGCTGGCGAAATTTACTCCCGCTTTGAAGGTGTGGCGTCCGATGGTTTTTGTGAAATCACCTCCGTATTCCCAGATGTCCGACACGTGGGTGTCGTCGATCTGTGCGGCACCATGCGCGCTGGGATTGGGATTCCCGATGTAACCCTGGATCACGACCTCCGGGATCATCGAAACCCCACCTTTGAACCCCCCTGCGAAGTTCTGGTTGAACAGTTGCGTTCCGAAGCTGGGTCCGGCGTTGGCAAACTGAGAGCCCTGATCGATATTCACATTGTTGCGTCCGAAGTGGAACTCGGCCAGCATGTTCCCCGAAAACAGGTGAACGTAGTTCACGGCAACGTTATAGCCATCGGTTACCTGTTGGTGCAGCAGTCCAGCAAAACCACCCGATCCCGTCACCGGCTGCCGGAAGCTGCTGTAGCGTGCCCAAACGCTGTCACGGTCGCTGAACTGGTGGTCCAGTCGCCCGCTACCTTCATCCTGACGGGTGATGGTTTTGGTGGTGTCCAGCCCATTGTTTGGGTCGGTGGAAGTGGGAGTGAGGTTTGGCGCGGGGAACAACGTTTGTGCGTACTTGACCATGTTCTGGTCAATCATGGAGGCGGGAATCTGGTTGCACGGCGTCCCCCCGGCGGCTTGAATATTGCCGGGCGCCAGCTCCGGGTTCCCAGCCGCGTCGCACAGGAATGCCTGGCCGCTGTAGGGATTGTAAATTTGCCCACTGATTCCTGTGAGATTCCCCGCCAGCTGCGTTGCGGTCGGTATGAAGTATTGGTTGGAAGCGGCGGCATGCCTTCGAAAGCCCTCGTAACTGAGGAAGAAAAATGTTTTCTTTTGACCTTCGCCGGGGATAGGAAGCGGACCACCGAAAGTGGCGCCAAATTGATTCTGCTGGAACTCGGGCTGGTTCGTCGGGGAGGCCTGTTCGGCCGCCGTGAGCCCCGGGTAGACGATATCGGCGTCAGTGGCTCGGTTGCGCAAGAATTCCCAGCCAGACCCGTGGAACCGTGATGTCCCGGACTTGGTGACCACGTTGATCACTCCGCCCAACGCACCGCCAAACGATGCATCGTCATTATGGGTTTGAACTTTGAACTCCTGGATGTCGTCAACAATTGGAGGAACGGCGTACGTGCTACCGAACGACCCTTCGTTATTTACGCCGTCCAGCAAGAATAAGTTGCTGCGGTTGGACTGGCCATTCACTGACGGGTACGAGAACGTACCGATGGGATTCGACCAGACGCCGCCGCTGGTGCTGCTGTTCTGGGACACGTTGACCGTGCTCACACCCGGTGTGAGATTGAGAATCTGGGTGAAATTTCGACCGTTCAAGGGCAGGTCGTTGACTTGCTCCTTGACCACGGCGACGCCCAATTCGGCAGTCGAGGTCTCAAGGGCGACCGGATTGGCTTGCACGTCGACGACTTGGTTGACTGACCCGGCCTTGAGCGCGAAGTCGTAGGTTGCAGTTTGATTTACGACCAGGAGAATTCCCGACTTAACCGTCGGACCAAAGCCGCTCTTGGTTACCTTCAAATCGTAATTTCCCGGCTGTACGTCGGGCATGACATAGGCGCCTACGTTGTTGGTGGACGCCGCGCGATCCAAGCTGGTGTCGCGATTGTGCAACACCACGGTGGCCCCGACTACGACCGCCCCCGCTGAATCGCGAACCGTGCCGTTGACGGTTGCAGTGGCTTGACCCCAGGCGGGCGACGGGGAGAGCGCGGCCGCTAAGGCCACCGCGAAAGTCAAAATCACCAGCGCAATCGCCCGCTCGGACATACTAGGGAAAATTTGGCGAATCATCGTAGATCCTCCTCGCACGAGGTCGCGTCATGGACCCTGCGACACGCTTCCGCAATTTGCAACGGCGATTTCTTTCGACGGATAGCCGGGCCGCTCAACAATGGCCCGAAAGCAAATCCCCACGGCACAAACTTCTAACCTGATTCTATTAATCTTGTCAACCGAAAAATTTCATACCTGTGAATAGCGTTCCACCAGGTGAAACAATTATCTAGCTTTCGCCGATTTACCATGGTAATGTTCTGCATGCTGCAACGGCATCTCGTGAGGGAGGCGCCGTTCATACATCCCTTGAAGCTTGCAGTGGGGGGCGGGAAAACAGGGTACGCCATGCCGCGAGTCACAAAATCTAGTCCAGGTTCAGCGCCGGTGGGCGTGATCTCGAAGGTGTTACTGATTCTCGAAGCCCTCCAAGCCTCTTCGGCTGGTTTAGGGCTGAAGGCTATCTGCGATCTCACCGGCATTCACAAGAGCACGGCGCATCGCTTCCTGAAACATTTGGTGCACGAGCGCTATCTGATTCGAACGGAGGCCGGGACTTACCTGATCGGTCCACGACTCTCGCAGATGTCGACGCGGGCTAACCAGGGGGCTACACTGCAAGCGGTCGCCCGGCCGATACTTGGGGAGTTGTGGAAATCAACTCAGGAAACCGTCAACCTGGCTGTTCTCGACCAAGGGACTGTGCTTTACGTGGATGTGATCGAGAGCCCGCACGAATTCCGGCTTTCATCGCGTGTGGGCACGCGCCGTTCGCTACACGTCACGGCACTGGGTAAAGCGTTGGCGGCTTTTCTGCCAGCCGAAGCACGAGAAAATATTCTGAGCACAATTACATTCCAGCCCGCGACGCCGAAAACGATTATGAACTTGTTGCAGTTCCGCCAGGAACTCGACAAGATCCGGCAGCAAGGCTATGCCGTGGACGACGAAGAAGCCGTGCAGGGTGCGCGCTGCGTGAGTGCTCCAATCCTCAACTCCGACCGTGAACCCATCGCCGCGGTCAGTGTCTCCGGCCCGGTGACCCGAGTCAGCCCGAACCAAGTCGTTGGGCTGGCCGCAGCAGTCAGGTCTGCCGCCTGCGCTATTTCGGCCGCGATGGGATTTTCACAACCTGAGCCCGGAGGGGTAAACCGCCGGCGCGCCAAGAAAGTCGCTCCCGCTCGTAATTAATCTGCGAGCAATTGAGGCTTGAGTTTATTTGCCCACCGCCGGCGCAGTGGCACACCGGCCGATGAGCGCTCGGATCGCGTCGTCTTGCGGAAATCGCTGCCTCCCCTCGACCGCAATTTCGCAAGCGTCCTGCATTTTGTTGAGCGCGAAGTCTATCGTTGCACTGAGCCGATAGAGCTCGGCATGATAGGGCGCTGACTGCATTCCCTGGCGCAAGACAGTGACGGCCTCTGTCTGGCGTTTGGCCGCGACCAGTAATCCCGCGAGTTCTTCGAAGTCCGCGGGGTTCGTCGCGCCGTGAACGACGGCGGCCTCAAGATATCGAATCGCCTGCTCCGAGCCCCCGGCATTCTTGTCCTGCACCGCCTTGTCAGCCAGCGCCTCCAGCACCGGAACATTGTCGGACTCCGCCTTGAGTTGCTCTGCCACGGACCAGTAGCGCGCCCGATATTCCGGATGCGCCAACATGACTTGGCCATAAGCCTGGAGCAGGGTCAGCGGCCGGGGCGCGTGCTGCTTGGCTGGATTGGCGCTGAGTTCGACCAGATCAGGAAGCTGAGGGGTTGTCATGTGGAAAGCTACGTCCGGGAATGGTTCTTCGGCCTCGGCCACGATGCGATGGTTCGTGAGAACCGAATGGGAGATCACAGTCACGTCACGCTTGGGCATGTGGCAGCCCGCGCAATCATCGGGGGGCGTCTTGTGCAGCCGTAGAGAGAGCGGCACCGCGCAACTTTTCTCGGTGTGACAGGCCAGGCACTTCTGGCGAAAGAACGCCGGAGCCTCCTGTTGCGCGGGTTGCACGTGAGGATCATGGCAACTGATGCAGCCCAGCCGTCCCCCGCTTTTCAGATAACACTCGCTGAGGCGCATGGAGAGGTAGTGCTCCAGCAGGTCATCTTTGGGCACAGACTGGCGACTGAAGGGAACCAGGAAAATGCTCAGAGTGTCGTTCAGTTCGGCGCCCGGACGAAAGTCGCGGTATGTTTTTCCCGCTTGCAAGATGCGTGCGTCGCCCGTTTGGTGGCAAGACATGCAGATGTTGTCGGCCAGCCAAGGCGAAAGCTTGGCGGGGTTTGCAATGGAGTCAGTCGGGTCTCCCATATGCGCCGCAGCGATATGGGACAAGCCGGGGCCGTGGCAGTTCTCGCAACCGATGGCGAGTTCCACAAATGGCGGCTCTTGAAAACGACCGCTGCCATCCAGCATCGGGCGAGGCTGGCCACTATGGCAGGAAACGCAAGCTGGAAGAATAGGACGGTTGAAACCGTAGTCGCCAAATTCGTAGCCCGGAGACAGCGCCCATCGGTGTGGCTTCGTATAGAAGGAGAGCGGCGCTTCGAAGAGGTAGTCGTCCAGCTTCACGATGGCCCCGCTTCCGTTTGCTCCCGAGCCGATGATCCAATCGAGTTTGCGCGTTTCGCGAAAAACGTCTTGGCCGTCGGATTTAGTTTCGTACTCGCTCTGGTAAAGGTTGTTGTCTCGCGCCGATATCTCGAAATGGCGATCAAGCCCGGGATCAAAGATGCTAGCCGATGTCGGTATCCTCTCCCGAAGAGCCGGAGTAATTTCCGACATGGAACGGCCCATGTCGGTACGCGAAAAAGACTCGTAGATGCTCCGGTGGCACTGGGAGCAGATTCTGGAACCAACATAGCCGGCATTTGCCGCTGAATTCTGATCTGCCGATGCGATGGTCTCGGGCAATTTACTCTGGAAGCTAAGGCAGGTCAGAAGCATCAGAACTCCCGCCATGAATACCATGCACCTTGCGATAGCCGGTAATCGTTTTCCTTCCGCACAATTCGGAGACTTCATGACTGAGGCGCTGGCTTCCATGCCGCCAGCTTCTCCTTAACCCATCCTGCGTTCTTTTCAGAGTGGCAGAACAAACAGGCGTTTGGACTCTCTTCCTGTCCAAATCGCTCGGTCATGTCAGCATTGGGGACATCGTCGATCTGATGAGTTCGCGCCCGAAAAAGAACAGCGTCCATGATACGGGGCATGTGGCAAGAGACGCAGCGGCTGCCTTCCGAGTCGACACGGTGATGAGTATGGGCGGCAAGAGCGCCGCCGGTCTGAAATTGCGAATGGCAGGTCGTGCACATCAAGTCGGGTTGGTCGCGAAACTTTAGAGACGTCGGGTTAGAAGCGGCATTGTGTCCGTGCGGATCGTGACAGGTTCCGCAGCTCACTTGTCCTTTCTTGAAACATTCAGACCGCTGCAGCGCTTCCACGATAAAGGTGGTCTGGCGGAAGCGCCCGTCTTTGTAAAAGCCGATCCTGGAGAACTCGCCGAAAGGAATGCTGGGATTAATGGGAAAGAACCCGCCAGAGCGCGAATAGTTCAACTCACCGCTGGGGCCAGAGGTGCGGATCGCGGACTGCATATGACACTGCGCGCAAATGCGGATGAAATCGCGCTTGCCCAAATCATAAAAATTCACCGGAGGGTCGGTCGCTGGCTTGAGATAAGGTTCGTCGATGGTCATCTCCATGACATGCTGCGCCGAGGGGCCGTGACACATCTCACAATCAATTCCCGGCTCTTTGAATTCCACATGGCTCACCTCGAAGCCGCCGCCTTTTGTATTTCTCAGTTGGCTGGTGTGGCAAACCGCGCACACGGCTTGGTAGCTGGTGGCAGAGCTGAGTTTTTCCCAGGAGCGGAGATCGCTACGTTCATCCAATGCACCATCGATGATTCTCCAGTAATTGATCCATCGTTTCTGCAGTGCGCTGTACTGGATCGGAAAGACATGAATCTCGCCATTGGGCAGTGTGGTGGCGTAGGCCTGCTGGAACTTTGACCCGATCGTGTAATCCACAGGATACGCGTGCACTTTGCCGTCTGATTGCTGGATGTCGAAATAGTGTCGGCCGTCACGGATCACCATTCGGGCAAACGGCGTTCGCCCGCGGCTGTTCGCCGATTCTGCCTTTTTCTCGTGGTATGGGGCTCCATCTTCCAGGTAAAACTCGTTGTCGTTTTGAAAATCTCCAATCACATTTTGCGGAGCATAGGGGCGAAGCATTTTCGCCATCCCGGTCTGTGACCACTGCCGGTATACGCTGGAATGACACCCTTGGCACGATTTCGACCCCGCGTAATCGGAGATGAGCTGACCTGAAGGGCTTCGAACCGCAGCAATTTGACTTCTTGAAGAGACACGGTCTCGACGCTCAGCTTGCCCCACAAAATCTTCGAAGGCATCGCGGGAATCCAGCATTTTGTAGATGTTCAATAAGTTCTCGCGTGCTTTGAACGCCAAGCTGCCGTTCGCTCGATAAATCCTGGCGAAACTTACGGCCGCGGATTGCAACTTTCCAGCGGCGAGCTCAACGAGCCCGAACAGGTAAGCAGTCTCAGAATCGGAAGGATTCAACGTTTGCGCTTCCGCCAGCGAAGCTTGGCAATCCGTCAGCAGGGCATCACGTTTTGCCCCGTTCGGAAGTGCCAACGCTTGTTCGAGCAGAGCTCGGCCTTCGGCGAACTCAGCCGTGGCTTTCAATTTGCTCTTGAGCTCCGGCCAACTCTGCGGCGCCACGGTTCCTGGTGCGGCAAACCTGTCGAGATATTCGACCGCATCCCGAGCGTCAGAGATTGCCGCGTCGTTCCGATGTTTCTTTGCCTCCACGTCGGCCACGGACACTAGAAGCAACGGATTCTCGGGCAGGAGGGTCAGAGACTGTTTGGCGTAGTTCAGCCCCGCATCGTAGTCCTCCAATCCGAAGCTGGCGCGCGCGGCCATCTCATAAGCTTGAAAGAGAAAGGCGGATTGGGGGAATCGCGCTAGAAACGATTGGGCTTGTTCCAACCTCTGCTTCGGTTGTGTGTTCTGAAACAGAGCCAGAAAAGCCACGCGTTCGGCCGCATCAGAAATCTGATCGGCCACCGTCGTGGACCCGCGGTTCTGTGTGGTGATATTTGCATCAATGTCCTGGCCTAGCAGCAGCGCAAGTGGACAAATCAGAATTCCGATCCGCAGCGCCCATTTCAACATGAAGCGCACTCTAGCCCAAAGGCCATTCCGATGGCAACCAGACTTTCCGGCGAGGGCCCGGTTGACGAGCAGGGCGGGCGTGGTCCATTCTTCAAGCCTCCGGATACCGAATGAGTCAGGCATTGTTGTGCGGAATAGGCGTGGTCACTTTGGCGGGTATTCTCCAGGGAAGCTTTGCCGCTCCCATGAAGCGGATGCCGCGATGGCGCTGGGAAAACAGCTGGCTCATTTTCGCGCTTTCTGGCTTGGTCATTTTTCCGTGGATTGTTAACTTCGCCACCGTGCCGAATGTCGCCAGCGTTTATGGAGGAGCGTCGCCCTCCACTCTCATCAAAGTATTTCTGTTTGGATTGCTGTGGGGCGTGGGCGCCACGCTGTTCGGTCTGGCGATCAGCCGTGTGGGAATGGCGCTTGGATTCGCGCTGATCCTGGGCATCACGTCTTCATTTGGTTCCTTGATCCCGATGGCGATTCTTCATTCTGAACAGCTTCTGGCCAAACGTGGGCTGGCTCTAATCGCCGGCACTGCCGTCATGGTTTTGGGTCTCGTCTTTCTTGCACTCGCCGGACGCACTCGCGAACGCGATTTCGGAACCGGCACCGGTGAGCATTCCGGTTTCGCCTTCGGTCTAGTGCTCTGTATATTTTCCGGAATCTTCTCCTCGATGTTGAACTTCAGTTTCGTCTTCGGCGAGGAACTGAGACTTCGTGCTCTTCACTCCGGAGCAAGCAACGCCATGGCCGCAAATCCGATTTGGGCACTCACGGTAACCGGCGGCTTTGTCGCGAATTTCCTGTACTGCGTGTATCTGCTGACGAAAAACCGGACTTGGTCTGTATTCCGTAAAGGAAATCCGTCCGTCTATTGGCTGCTGGGTATATTAATGGGCGCGCTGTGGTTCAGCGGAACTGTCCTCTACGGAGTGGGCGCAGCTTCCCTGGGTGCGCTCGGCGGCATCGTGGGTTGGCCTATCTTCATGACTATCGACATCATCGCTGCTCTTTTCTGGGGTGCTGAATCGGGCGAATGGCGGGGGGCCAGTCGTCGGGCCCTCGTCTACAACTGGACCGGAGTTGCTGTTCTCTTGGTGGCGATTGCGGTCATCTCCGCCGGCAACGCGACCTAGTTCGCATGGGTGAATCGCTATTTGTCTTTGGCGCCCGAGGCGTCAATCCGCACCGAACCGACTCCGTGGGTCTTGCTCGGGTCAATGCCCCTGCCTTCTCGAACGACGTAGTATTGATTCGCGGGAAGGTCGGAAAGTGTCTCGACCAGTCCGCTAGGCCAGCGGATTACGATTTTCTCCACCCTGGGGGACTTGCCTAGGCCGAAATGCAGCCGCAGTTCGCTCTGCGAGATGTAGCCATCCCCACTGCGCACTTCCTTTTCGTGCTTATCACTGCCTTGCTCGAGAGTCACAACAGCGCCCAAAGCGGCGCGATTCGACTTCACACCCACTAGCTGCAGGCTGATCCAGTTCCCAATCGGCGAGGTATTGTAGTAAAGCGACGCCCTCTCGTTCATGTTGTTCACCAAAGCTTCCAGGTGGCCATCATTGAACAGATCGGCGAGCGCCATGCCGCGACCAGAGTGTGGCTCGCTCAGAGCCGAGCCCGCATCCGCCGTGATGTTTGCGAATGTCCCATCGTGCTGGTTGTAGTAGGCGACCTTCGGTTCGCGATAGCTGGTGCCCAATCCTTTGTCGTTCACCTCGGGATACACATGGCCGTTGGCGATCAGGATTCCGGGCCAGCCGCTA
This sequence comes from Candidatus Sulfotelmatobacter sp., assembly GCA_049584315.1. GTDB lineage: Bacteria > Acidobacteriota > Terriglobia > Terriglobales > Acidobacteriaceae > Sulfotelmatobacter. The sequence continues at coordinate 20,976 of JBAUXO010000227.1, forward strand.
TTGTCGAAGTCGTAGAATTGCACTCCCCATCCCAACCAGTTCTTGATCCTACCCAGCCCGGAGCTGTAGGTAACGTCCTCAAAGTTATTGTCGCCACGATTCAAGTACAGCGTTGGGGTGTCGTCGCTGAAGTTGGTTTTAACCAGGTCCTGACGCCCGCTGTGAGTAAAGTCGTCGGCGGAAAGGCCCATGCCTGCCTGCTCGGATCCGTCCTCGTTGTACGCTACTCCGGCTTTCTTTCCGATGTCGGTGAACGTCCCGTCGTGGTTGTTGTGATACAGAATGCTGGCAGTAGAGTCGCAGGCAACGTAGATATCCGGCCAACCATCATGATCGAAATCCGCCGTCAGAGACGTGAATCCGTAACATGGCGTCGTATTGAAAATGCCGGATTTCTGCGAGGCGTCGGTAAATGTGCCATCGCCGTTGTTGTGGTAAAGCGCACTTGCGCCAGGCTTAAGACCACGCGGACCGCACATCACGTTGATTCCCTTCCACTGGCACCAGCGCCCCTGCCCCGGCCGCGGCACAGAGTCGTAACTGAAGTCCACGTAACGCACCACAAGAATATCTGCTTTGCCGTCGCGGTCGTAATCCACAAAACTACAACCGGTGCTCCACTCGTCTCCCGAGGTCTTGAGTCCGGCCTGAGCCGTCACGTCGGTAAACGTACCATCCCCGTTGTTGTGATACAGCACATTCTGTCCCCAATAAGTGACCAACAAATCGAGATAGCCGTCGTTGTCGTAGTCGCCGACGCATCCCCCTTGTCCCCAGCCCGGGCGCGCCAGTCCGGCGCGCGACGTCACGTCGGTGAATGTCCCGTCGTGGTTGTTGTGATACAGGTGCCCGGTCGGAGCTTTGTCTTTCGGGAATCCTTCTACCGTCGAACCGTTGGGGAGAAAAATGTCGGGCCAGCCGTCGTTATCGTAATCGAAAATAACCGCCCCGTTGCCGGTAGTTTCGATAATGAATTCCTTGTGAGAGTCGCCGCCGTATACGTTGAGCGCGCTCAGTCCCGCCTGCGAAGCAATGTCTTTGAAGTGGACTTCGCCCGGCTTGAGTCTCGCCGTTGCCGTTTTGGTGGGTTCGGTTGTTTGGGCTGCAAGCCAGGTTACCAGCGCCGAAAGCGCAACGAGAAACAAAATGGATCTAGACCTTTCGACTTTTCTGAGCGGAATCACCCTTGACATCTTAACGGAGAAATCGCAATCCCTGTCTCGCAGGATGTGGGCTGACCGTGTCCGTAGTTATGGGCTGCCACGCAACCACCCTCTGCCGTGCCTTGCCAAGGTGGTCGATCCCCAGTTCGACGAGATCGCCCGCCTTCAAATACTGTGGCGGCCTCAAGCCCAAACCAACTCCCGCCGGTGTTCCGCTGCTGATGATATCGCCAGGCAGCAGTGTCATGAATTGGCTGACGTAGCTGACGAGAGTAGGTACATCAAAAATCATTTCGCTGGTGGAACTGCGTTGCCGGAAGACGCCGTTCACCTTCAACCACCTTCCCAGATGCCCTGTGTCCGCCATCTCATCACAAGTCGCTAGAAACGGCCCCAGCGGCGCAAACGTGTCTGCACTCTTTCCCTTAATCCATTGTCCGCCACGCTCCAGTTGAAACACACGCTCGGAATAATCGTTGTGCAGAGAGTAGCCGGCGACATGTTTGAGTGCCTCTTCCCGCCCGATATAGCTGCCTTTCGCTCCGATCACGACGGCCAGTTCGACCTCCCAATCCGCTTTTCGCGCATGCTTCGGCGTTATCAGGTCATCGTTCGGTCCGACCAGTGACGTGGTGGCTTTGAAAAATATGACTGGCTCTTTCGAAATCTCCATTTTGCTTTCTTTGGCGTGACCGCGAAAGTTCAGCCCAGTGCAGACGATCTTGCTGGGGCCAGAGATCGGTGACCCCAGGCGGACCGATGCCGCAACTCGCGGTGCTGAAGCGGCGTTCTCCTTCAACCATTGCTTCAATTGGGAGAGTCCGTCATTTGCGAAGAACGCCTCGTCATAATCCTGCACGCAGCTCGAAACATCCAGACGCGTGGCGTCCTCTAGGATGAGTCCCGGGTGCTCCTTGCCGGGCTGGCCAAATCGGATCAGCTTCATCGAATAATTTCCATTCTCATTTACCGCACTTGGCTCGACTTACTCGATTGAGCAAGGCGCGAAAAAGGTGGTTCAGGATTCTGCGCAGGATTCTGAGGCTTGAAAAATATTGGCGCCCCGGTTCATAGGATGGAACGCGTCGCCGCGGGTCTCGCAGAAGATAAGCTTGGCCTGCTCCTGTAGTTGCTGCTAAAGTTTGCCCTTGCGCGAGGCCAAAGGGTTATGAAAACAGTCTCAGAATTATCCGAAGTTTTCCCGCAGCTCGACTACAGACCAAAATTGCCACAGCGCATGGACCACGGAATCGGCATTGTCGGGGCCGGAGGAATCGTCAACTATGCACACCTCCCCGCTTACAAGAAAGCTGGTTTCAAAATTGTCGGTATCACTGACCGGAGTCGCGAGCAGGCGGAGCGTACTGCCAAAGATCACGGAATCGGGAAAGTTTATACCAGCGTCGATGAGCTGCTGCGTCAGCCGGAGGTCGAGATCATCGACATAGCTGTATATCCCGCCGAGCAGGTCAACATCGTCGAACAGGCTACTGCCGCCGGCAAACATCTGCTTTGCCAGAAGCCTTTTGCCGATGAGTATTCAAAAGCAGTTCGCAGCGTCGAGCTCGCGGAACGCGCGAAGGTAAAGATCGCGGTCAACCAGCAAATGCGCTGGGACGCCGGGATCCGCTGTAGCCGCCTTTTGATTGACGACGGCTGGCTAGGCACACCCACCTACGCCGCCATCCAGGTCCACTGCAAAACCGACTGGAGTCTCTGGCCCTGGATTTATCAGGGCAAACACTTGGAAATAATGTTCCACAGCATCCACTACATCGACTCGCTCCGTTATTTGTTGGGTGAGCCCGCCCATGTGTTCACCAGCGCGAGTCGAGCTCCCGGCGAAACCACGCAAGCCGAAACCAAAACGCTGACCATCTGGGAATACCAGTCGAGCCTGCAAGTGTTGATCGACGTTTGCCACACCACTTGGCAGGATGACCCGTATGCCATCTTTCGTTTCGAGGGTACCGAAGGGGTCATCAAGGGGACGATCGGCCTGATGTACAACTATCCCACTGGCCGCCCGGACACTTTGGAATTCATGTCTAAGAGAAATCCCGCTTATTGGTTCTCCGCTCGCCTCGACAGCATGTGGATTCCAGATGCCTTTGTGGGTCCGATGGCGTCACTCATGCGTTCCATCGAGAGCGGCTCGGAGCCGGAAACCAGCGGACGCGACAATCTGCGCACCTTGCAGGTGATGTTTGCCGAGTACCGTTCCATGGCGGAGAAACGCGCGGTTCGCCCGGAAGAGATCCGCTCTTGAAATCGCCTACGCTCGGGGTCGCACGCTCTTCAGATCGGAAGAGGAACCCGGCGCCTGCGGAATTACATAAACACCGTTCTCTATTTGAGCGGGATTCACGAAGTGCGACTGCAGATGTGGGATGCACTCGAGGAATAGCGCTTCGTGTCCCATGGCGATGTGATTGAACAGAACCAGATGCTGGTGAATTTGTCCCATGTCACCAACGTGAGGAACTACTCGCAGGCCGAACTTTCGTGCCAGCAAGCTCACCGTGAGGAACTCGGAAATCCCCGCAACCCGCGTGCAGTCGACTTGCACGATCTGCACCGCCTCCGCCTGCATGAAGTTCTTAAACATGATTCGGTTCGGAACGTGCTCGCCCAGCGCAATCGGGATTGGCTTGATCGCTTGGGCAAGCGTGCGGTGCGCCCGAATATCGTCCGGATGCGTGGGTTCTTCTACAAAGTAAGGGGACATGTCTCGAAGCTCCTGGCACATTTCCAGCGCACGTGGAAGCGTCCACTGCTGGTTAGCGTCGAGCATGACGCGTGCATCAGCGCCGGCAAGTTCGCGGAGCATAAAGGCGCGTCTCAGGTCACGCCGGCCATCGGCGGATCCAACCTTCAGCTTGAAAGCGCGGAATCCCTGCTCCATGGCCCGCTGCGCCAAATCTTTTATTTTGTTGTCCTCATACTGGAACCACCCCACCGATGTGTCGTATCCGGGGTAACCGCTGCTTAAAATGCCTTCCCGCTCTCGCCGGGAGCTCGTGTGCTTTCGCAAAATCGCTTCGGCTTCACCCCGTGTGAGCACGTCTTCGAGATAACTCAAGTCGAGCAGGTCGATGATCTTTCTTGCATCGAGATCCAGAAGCAAGCGCCACAGGGGTACGCCGCGGCTCTTGGCCCACAAATCGAAACATGCGTTGGTGAGCGAGGCAAGCGCCAGGTGAACCACGCCTTTATGGGGACCCAACCAGCGAAGTTGAGGATGTTGAGCAAGTTTCTGCGCGACGACCCCGAAATCCGCCATTAGCTCTTCGATATCCCGGCCAATCAATTCCTTGCCAAGCCATTCGATCGCTTCACAGACCAACTGGTTCCCCAGGCCCAGCGTGAGCACGATACCGGTGCCGAAGACCTTCTCGCCGGAGGCGAGCAGAGTTGTAGCGAATGCGTACTCGGCTCCCGAGTGGACCGCATCGCTGCCCGCGCCTTGCTCCAGCGGAAAGCGCACATCACGTGTTTCCAATGAAATAATCCGATGTTGTGCCATGTCATTTGTTGCGCCGGTAAGTCACCCGGATCTCACAAACCATAGCCAGCGTTCAAAGGCATCGAATATAGTGGAGGGGTTTGGTGAAATGCAATGTGTCGCTCTTGTGAAAGGACGATGCCATGAAGCGCTACGGTTCTGTGATCGGAGTACGGCCCGAGTCTCTTGCAGCCTACAAGAAATACCACGCGGCGGTGTGGCCGGGAGTCCTCGCCATGATCCGGCGTTGCAACATTCGCAACTATTCCATCTATTTAAAGGATGATCTTCTCTTTGGATACTTTGAATATCACGGAGCGGATTACGCCGCGGACATGGCGAAGATGGCAGCGGATCCCAAGACACAAGAATGGTGGGCTATTATGATGCCGATGCAGAGGCCGCTGGAAACGCGCGCCACGGGTGAGTGGTGGGCCAGTATGGAGGAGGTGTTTCACTCCGATTGATTTGACACCCCCTCAAGGTTGCGGTTAGAGTTTTCGCCCGGTCAACCGATGCAACCGATCTCTGTTATCAGATCATGCTATGCAAATCGTAGACACACACCAGCATCTCTGGGATCCGGATCTTTTTCGCTACTCCTGGCTCAACTCGCTTCCGGCCTTGAAGCACTCTTTCCAGATGCCCGACTATCTCGAAGCCGTCAAAGCATTGAACGTGGTGAAGTCAGTACATTTGGAAGCCGATGTCGATGAGCCCTATATGCTCGACGAGACCCGGCATCTGCTGGCGCTTGCCGATCAGCCCAACAATCCACTCGAAGGAATTGTGGCCTGCGGCCGGCCCGAGAACGAGGATTTTAAATCCTATCTTGACCAGATCGCAGGCCATCGCAGGTTGAAAGGAATTCGCCGTGTGCTCCATACCCAACCTGACGAAGTGGGCCAGGGAGCGACGTTTATCAATAACGTGGCTGCCCTCTCGGGGTACGGACTTTCGTTCGACCTCTGCGTTCTGGCTCGGCAGCTTCCCATTGCGATCAAATTGGTCGCCAAATGCGCGGATGTAGTTTTCATCCTTGACCATTGTGGAGTACCACAAGTTAAGGAAAGGAATCTCGATCCGTGGCGTTCTTACATCGCAGAGATCGCCAGCTTTCCGAATGTATCTTGCAAGATCTCAGGTCTTGTGGCTTACGCGGATCCGCAGAGATGGACAGTGGAAGACCTGCGGCCTTTCGTTGAACATACGATCGCCAGCTTTGGCTGGGATCGCGTGCTCTTCGGCAGCGACTGGCCGGTCTGCACGCTCTCCGCCAGCTATCAACAGTGGGTAGAGGCATTACGGGCGATCACGCAAGGGGCGGGCGAGGTCAACCAGAGAAAGTTGTTCCACGACAATGCCGTCCGCGTGTACCGGTTGAGCTAAAGTTCAAACTCCCTCTGGATTGACTCGGTGTGTTGCCCCACTCGGGGAGCGAGCCGCTCGCTCGTCAGCAGACTTCCGTCCACACGAATCGGAAGGCGGGTGGTGAGAATCTCGATGCCGCACTCATCCCTGAGGGTCTGTATCATAGCAAGTTGCTCGAAAGCTTGACTGGCGAAAAGCTCGGGCCAATCGAGAACCTCCGCGCACCAGATGTCAGCAGCATTGAGAATCTCGAGCCAATGCTCGGTGGTGCGCTCTTTCAGACGCACGGCGATGATTTGCTTGATCTCGTCGCGACGCCGAAACCCGTCGGCCTGATCCGAAATTTCCTGAAGCGCAGGCCAATCGAGCAGCTTGCCCAGTGTCGGAAGATGGGTCATGGCCAGCGCCAGATAACCGTTGGCCGTGTCGTAAACTCCGTAAGGCGCCGCGAGGTAGGAGTGCGCATTGCGGAAGGCACTTCTCCGAGGCGGACGCCGCCCGTCGTTCAAGTGTGTGGTAATCACCTCAAATTGGAAATCCAGCAACGCCTCAATCAAACTGGTTTCCACCAATCCCCCTCGGCCCGTCACACTGCGCCGCACCAGCTCGGCCAGAATTCCCTCGCAGAGGTTATGTCCCGCCAGCATGTCGGCAATTGCCAAAGACATGGGCGTAGGGGGATCTCCCTCGTCACCGCTCAGCCACATGATTCCGGAGCGTGCCTGCGCCAGCAGATCCTGTCCAGGTCGATCACGCCATGCTTCGGCATTTCCGTAACCCGACACGATTCCATACACCAATCGACTATTAATCTGCGATACCTTTTCGAAGCCGAGGCCCAGCCGTTCCATGACTCCCGGACGAAAGTTCTGCACCATCACATCTGCCCGCGCAATTAACTGACGCAATTTATCCAGTTCCGCGGGGTTCTTCAAATCCGCCCCATAGCTCTCTTTGTTGCGATTGATGGCGTGGAATAGCGTGTTCTCGCCATGCACATCAGTATCGCTCAGGTAAATCGTGCGCCCCAGGTCTCCCGCACCGGGCCGCTCGATCTTGATCACGCGGGCGCCCATGTCTGCGAGCCGAAGCGTGGCCAGTGAACCCGAGAGAAACTGGCTGAAATCCAGCACCAGAATGCCGTGGAGAGGTCTTTCTGGCCCGTTATTGATGCCATCTTTGGAGACGCGCCGAGCAGTGGAATTGGTCACGGAAGGCTCCGAACGGTGCTAAGGTTTAATTCTACCAATAAAATGTTATTTTTATTAGAGAAAGCTCGTAGTAAACTAAGATTGGGTTTCAAGATGACCGCCAGACGCGCGCTTCCAACTCGCCGACAGGTGACCGCGCGGAGAAGCCGTTACACGGCCCCTGCCCTCGAAAAAGGCCTGGACATCCTGGAACTTCTGGCTTCAGTTTCCGAGGCCATGACCCAGGGTGAGATAGCCAGCCGTCTCGGCCGTACCCTTACTGAGGTGTTCCGCATGTTGGTGTGTCTGGAAGAGCGGGGCTACATTTCCCGGACCGGCCCGGACGAGCGCTACCAACTCACGCTGAAGCTGTTTGAAATTGTCCACCACCATCATCCGCTGCAACGCCTGATCGCGCAGGCGCGCCCGCTGGTGCAGCGGGTCGCAAGTGACACCGGCCAGTCCTGCCATCTGGCGATGCTCAATCATGCTGAGGTGGTCATCGTGGCGCAGTTTGACGCGCCGGGAAACATGGGATTCTCCGTACGGCTGGGAGCAAACATTGACCTCTTAAACACAGCTTCGGGACACGTGATTCTCGCCTTTCAAAGCGGCGAAGGTCGCGCCCGCGCGCTGGAGGCATGGCGCTTCCGCTCCAGGAAGCCAATCTCGGCTGGCCTCTACCGCCATCTGAACCAGATTCGCCGGCGCGGCTACGAAGAACTCGCCAGCTATCAGGTGCACGGAGTGGTGAATATCAGTTACCCGGTCTTGAATCAACACGGGGAAGCCATCGCGGCAATGACAGTTCCTTTCCTTGCGCGCATCGGAGATAGCGTGGGCCCACCGCAGGTCAAAGACGCCTTGAGTGTGGCTTCCCATACGCTTTCCTCCGCCATCGGCGGAAAGAGACAGAAACTTTCTTCCAGCGCGGTGCCAGCGTGACGCGAGCGGAGTACTTCGAAGATTATGTCGTTGGGGCGCAGCGAGTCACCTCGGGACGCACGATTACCGAGACTGATGTCGTCCTTCATGCGGGGCACACGGGAGATTACTTTCCGCATCACGTCGACGCAGAGTTCGCCCGTGAGACTCCCTTTGGTCAGCGTATCGCACACGGCACCATGACCTTTGCGATTGGCATTGGTCTCACGGCGGGTCAGATCAATCCCGTCGCCTTCACCTACGGATATGACAAATTGCGTTTTCCTAAGCCGGTCTTCATCGGAGACACACTGCGCACTCGAGTCACCGTTAAGGAAAAGCAGGAAGACCCGAAGCGCCAGGGGTTGGGTCGCATTGTGGAATCTTGTGAGGTGCTGAACCAGCACAATGAAGTCGTTTTGTATTGCGAACACATTTTGCTGGCTGAGAAGCACCCGACCGCCTGACCCGGCCAACCGAAACGTTTCCGAAAGCGGGGAGGTTAGTTTGGGAATTACTCTCAAAGGGCTCACCTGGGATCATCCCCGTGGTTATGCCCCCTTGCTCGGAGGAGTTCCCGAATACGAAGAGCAAAATCCAGAAATTAAAATTCAGTGGGACTGGCGCAGCCTGCGGGAGTTTGGCGAAGCTCCCATCGAACAATATTTGAATCGTTACGACCTCCTCATCGTGGATCACCCGTTCGTCGGCTTCGCCGCAGCTCATCGGGTGTTAGTTGACCTCGCTCCCTTCATCAGCGAAGCCGAGAAGCTTCGTTTTGCTGAGGACTCTGTGGGTCCTTGCTGGCCGTCCTATTGGTACGGCGGCGGTCTTTGGGCTCTTCCCATCGATGCTGCCACCCAGGTCGCGTCATATCGGCCAGATCTGTTACGAGCGTTTTCCCCCGCTGTTCCCGACACCCTCGACGACGTTTTAGAACTGGGAGAGAAAGCGCGCAAGGCAGGGAAACACATCGTGGTGCCTGCTTGTCCGACGGATGCGATCAGTCTCTTCTTTACCCTGAGCGCAAATCTCGGGTATCCCATTCCCGAGGAACGTAACCTTTTTGTGGAGGCCCCCATCGCCGCAGAGGTATTGGATCGCCTGCACGCGCTCATGGCAGTCGCCCATCCGCGGTCTGTTGAATGGAATCCGATCCAGGTTTACGATTTCATGATCAGCGGTTCCGACGCCCTCTACTGTCCGTACGGTTTTGGCTACTCCAACTACTCGCGTGTCGGCAACTCCGTGCGATTGAAGTTCACGAATATCCCTGCTGCCGGCGATCGCGGTTGTGCCGGGACGATGCTGGGCGGAACGGGGGTTGCAATCAGCAAGCTCAGTTCACATCCGTCGGAAGCCATCGCCTATGCCAGATGGCTGGTGAGCCCCGGACACCAACGAGGTACGTATTTTCGCGAAGGGGGCCAGCCTGCCAGCTTGGCGGCATGGACCGATTCGTCCGTTAACGCTATGGCCAACGACTTTTTTTCTGGCACGCTGCAAACCTTGCAGACCGCTTATCTGCGGCCGCGCTTCGACGGATTTGTTGGTTTCTTCGAAGCCGCGGGCGTCCAGATCAATCGCTGCTTGCGTGGAGAACTGAAGGACGCAGGCCTGATCCAATGGATGACAGATCGGTATGCCACGCAGCGGGTTGCGGCACGCCCAATCGCTTGACGATAAAAGAGGAAACTCGTGAAGAATCCAAATCCCGATCCCGTTAAACACAAAGAAATCTCGATATGGAATGCTGAGGATTGGTTATACGAAGACTTCGAAGTGGGCAAGCGTGCGCGCTCGATTCGCCGCACGATTTCCGAAGGAGAAAGCATGTTGTTCAATGCTATCGTCCTCGACATGCATCCCTACGTTGCGGATGATGTCTTCGCCAAAGAAGAAGGGGTATTCAAGAAACGCCTAGTGGCGGGCGCCATGGTATTCAGCCTGGGCCTGGGTCTCATGGCGCACAATAACATCCACACCTTCAGCTACGGATATGACAAATTGCGCTTCATTAAGCCGGTGTTTGTGGGCGACACGATTTACACGATTCGCACACAGCTAGAAAAATGGCCCAAGTACGCCGAGATGGGCATGGTGAAGGTCGCTTACGAGGTGTTCAAAGTGCCCGGAGAACTGGTTCTCTACTGCGAACATTTACAAACCGTCAAGTATCGAGATGCTGCAAAGTTCCCCGAGCACTTGCAACCGAAGTAGGGTGAAACCGCGATGACGCCAACCCTTCACGCTCGTCGACCGATTGAGAAGTTGCTACAGCGGAGCCGTCTATGACGTGCTAAGGACAAAGAACTATGTCCAGCAGACGCTGCCACATTACATTACATTCGACCTCTGAATCTACAGCACAGACTCGCCGGCCCCATTTTCACAATCCACGGCAGGCGCGCCGATTCTTTGGAAGGCTGTCAAGGCCTGGTCAAGGGGTACGAGTTCTTCTCGAAGCCGCCGAACACGGTGCTCCTCTGTCAGCCCAACGACCACACCCTGGCGCATATGGGAGAACCGTCTTCAGAGACGTCGGTCTAGCAGAAGGTGCTAGGCTATATTGGGGATGGCGGCAGCCGGGATTCGGCGTCGATCGAGACTTTTTGATTTGCGGTGTTTTGCAAATATTTCACTTCCAGGGATGTAGTCGGCAGGGGGCGGCCACGGTGTTGGGCGAGCCGATTCAGATTGGTGAAGTCACGGTTCGCAGCGGCGGCTTCGTGCTTGCGGATCGCGACCGAATGGTAGTCGTTTCGGTGGCGATCGTACCCGAAATCGTGCAGCAAACCGAAGAAGTCTTACCCACCGAAAACCTGGTTTGCAGAACAATTTGGCAGGGGGTCGACCCCGCCGCCGCTTACTTACAGGACGGGAAATTCTGATGCAACCCGAGGGGAAATCACGGAAAATGTTGCGCATCCATCGCGACGACAATGTACTTATTGTTGTCTTCCCTGTACGCCCGGGAGACCGAGACTTAGTGGATGGCCACGAATTTGTGTTCACCCAAGACATTGGCATCGGGCACAAGGTCGCGGCCCGCGACATCCGGGCGGGAGAAAAGGTGTACAAGTGTGGTGTGCCGATTGGCTCGGCAAAAGAGATGATTCCTGCCGGGGCCCACATGCATCTGCATAACCTGAAGAGTGACTACATCGCTACTTACACCCTGGACAAAGATAATGTCTTCGTCAAATAAGTCTCCCGCACTGCAAGGCTTTCTTCGCTCTGATGGAAGAAAGGGAATCCGAAATTGCATCGTTGTCGCCTACCTCGTGGAGTGCGCTCACCACGTAGCCCGCGAGATTGTGGATGCTTTCAGAGGTCAACCCGTTCATCTAATCGGTTTTGGCGGTTGCTATCCCAATGCTTATGCCGACCGGATGATGAACAAGCTGTGCACGCATCCTAATGTCGGCGGTGCGCTGCTGCTCTCCCTGGGATGCGAGAGTTTCAATCGCCATCGCCTCGCGGAAGAGATTGCGAAGACCGGCCGGCCTGTGAGCACTGTGGTGATCCAGCAAACCGGCGGAACAAGGAAATCGATCGATGCCGGTATCAAGTGGGTGGAGCAGGCTCTGAAGCAGATTGCGCAGGTCCCGCGAGCCCCGTTGCCGGTAAATGAGCTCGTAGTGGGAACCGTGTGCGGCGGATCCGATGCGACCAGCGGAATTTCCGCCAATCCCGCGGTGGGACGCGCCTTCGACATGCTGGTGAAACAGGGCGCGGCCACAATCTTCGAGGAAACCGGGGAAATGATCGGCTTGGAAGAAATCATGTCCTCCCGAGCCGTTACGCCGGAGCTTGGCCACGAGTTGAAAGCGTCGGTCGAGAAAGCAGCGTTTTACTACAAGAAGATGGGCCACGCCAGTTTTGCTCCAGGAAACGCCGAGGGCGGGCTGACCACAATTGAGGAAAAATCGATCGGAGCGTATTGCAAGAGTGGCGATTCACCGATCTCGGGGCTAATTAAGCCGGGTGACGTTCCCCGAAAGGGCGGCTTATATTTGTTGGACGTGGTGCCGGATGGCGAGCCGCGTTTTGGCTTCCCTAATATCAATGACAATGCAGAAATTGCGGAACTGATCGCCTGTGGTTCCCACGTAATTCTGTTCACAACCGGACGCGGCTCCGTGGTGGGCTCAGCGATTTCTCCTGTAATCAAGATTTGCGCCAATCCCGAAACCTACGAGCGGATGAGCGATGACATGGACGTTAATGCGGGACGAATCTTGCGTCTGGAAGCCAGCGTGGACGAAGTCGGCGAAGAGATCTATGGCAAGGTATTGGAAATAGCATCGGGTGTGCAGAGTTGCTCCGAGAGCCTCGGACATCAAGAGTTTGTGCTCACCTATAAATCTTTTGACCCCATAGGGCCGGCCTGTTTGCCTAAGTAAAGACTGCCTACACGAGTCCTGCCGCGGCGGAGCGCGGTTACCCGAAAACAAGCACCTACAGAATCAAGGAGACCTGGCCAACATCTCCTGGCTGTACCTCAGCTTTTTCCCACGCGAGGCCCGATTTTCGAGTTGCCGTTACATTTGCATCGACCACATTTGCATCGAGCTTATAGAAGGACATTCGAGATCAGAATGGCGGAGATGACAGAGGCAGGAAAGGTTGGAAGCAAAACTCAAACCGCAAGTCAAACGACTTCGCTACCAACTTGTTCCCATCGAACCCATGGCTCATAACGAACCGATTCAGAGCGTCGGAGTGCGAAGGATCTATGTGACCCGACTGCCTTTGATAGCTTCGGATTTCCCGACAAGGTTGGAGGGACCATGAGGTAACTCGAATCGAAATACCGGGTGGGTCGCGTCCGCTCCGCGGATTCTGACGAAAAAATCGGGAAACGGCCGGGCTTGAACCGGAGATCCGGAGCTATTCCGCAGGGTCGTAGTTCAGGTTTTGCCCGAGCCATCGCTCGACTTCTGCTACGCTCATTCCCTTGCGTTCGCTGTAGTCGCCGACCTGGTCGCGGTCAATCTTGCCAAGACTAAAATATCGCGATTCCGGGTGCGCGAAGTAGAGTCCACTCACGCTTGATCCGGGCCACATCGCAAACGATTCCGTGATCAGCATCCCTGTATTCGCCTGCACATCGAGCAAACGCCAGAGAGGGCCCTTCTCGGTGTGGTCCGGGCACGCCGGGTAGCCTGCGGCCGGCCTGATGCCGCGATATTTCTCTTGAATAAGATCGGCGTTGCTCAAGCCCTCCGCACAACCATAACCCCATTCATCACGCACACGTTTGTGCAAGCATTCGGCAAAAGCCTCAGCCAAGCGGTCGGCGATGGCCTCCGCCATGATCGCGTTGTAGTCGTCGTGCTTGGCCCTGAAGGTGTCGCAAAGTTCTTTCAGCCCGATGCCACTGGTGACCGCGAACGCACCGATATGATCGGGTAGCCCGGCTTCCCTCGGGGCGATGAAGTCGGCGAGAGACCGGCAAGGCTCGCTGCCTTCCTTGTTCGATTGCTGGCGGAGAAAATGAAAACGTTCGAGCACCCTCTCACGTTTGTCGTCCGCGTACAACTCGACATCATCCCCTACGGCGCTGGCGGGGAAAAAGCCGTATACGCCTCGGGCCGTGATCAGTTTCTTCTCGATGATGACATCAAGGAGAGCATTGCCTTCACTGAAGACCTGGCGCGCCTGCGCGCTATGCTCTGCGTGTTCGAGAATCCGGGGATAAATTCCTTTCAGTCCCCAAGTATGGAAGAACGGGCTCCAGTCAATGAACTCGCGCAGCGTCGCCAGAGCAAAGTCATTCAGCACGCGCACACCGGTGAATGTAGGCATGGGCAGGTCTTCCGCGCGCCATTCGATCGGAGTCCGCCTTTTCCGGGCATTCTCGAGCGAGACCACGCTTAGCTTGGGCGCGGAGTGGGCTTTGCGCAACGCCTCGTAATCGGCGCGATGCTGCTCCACGAACGCAGATTTACCTTCGTCACTCAGAAGGCTGGTCGTGACGGGCACTGCCCGGCTGGCGTCGAGGATGTGGACTACCGGCTCACTATAATGCGGCGCGATTTTGATGGCCGTGTGCGCCCGGCTCGTGGTTGCACCGCCGATGAGCAATGGCAATTTGAAGCCCTGACGCTCCATTTCTCGGGCCACATGGACCATCTCGTCGAGAGACGGAGTGATCAGCCCACTGAGTCCGATCATGTCCGCCTTTTCCGCCTTGGCGCGTTCGAGGATCTTTTCGCACGGGACCATCACCCCCATGTCGATCACCTCGTAGTTATTGCAGGCGAGGACGACACCAACAATGTTTTTGCCAATGTCGTGAACATCGCCCTTGACCGTCGCCAGTACGATCTTTCCCTGCGCTTTGACCACTTCCCCCGCCGCAGCCCTAGCTTCTTTCTCGGCTTCCATGTAGGGAGTGAGGTGGGCCACGGCCTTCTTCATCACGCGCGCAGACTTGACCACCTGGGGCAAGAACATCTTGCCCGCTCCGAAAAGATCACCCACCACGCTCATGCCAGCCATGAGCGGGCCTTCGATGACTAGCAGAGGGCGGCCCAGTTTCACGCGGGCTTCCTCAGCGTCGATCTCAATGTATGTGTCGATGCCCTTCACCAGGGCGTGAGACAGACGTTCCTCGACCGTGCCGTTGCGCCACTCTTCGGCTTTCTTTTCACTTACAACAGCGCCAGCGCCCTTCAGAGTTTCTCCGTATTCAACTAGCCGCTCGGTCGCGTCAGGACGGCGGTTCAATAACACGTCCTCGACCAGCTCCTTCAGTTCCGGCTCAATCTCTTCGTAGACCTCAAGCATTCCGGCATTCACAATGCCCATGTCCATGCCCGCCGTGATGGCGTGGTAGAGAAACGCCGAATGAATCGCTTCGCGGACCTTGTTATTGCCACGGAAACTGAACGAGATGTTCGAGACGCCGCCACTCACCTTCGCATGCGGCAGATTAGCCTTGATCCAACGCGTGGCGTTGATGTAGTCGACCGCGTAGTTGTTGTGCTCCTCCATGCCAGTCGCGACAGTGAGGATATTGGGATCAAAGATGATGTCTTCAGGTGGAAACCCGACCTCGTAGACCAGGATGCGGTATGCGCGTTCGCAGATGCGGATCTTATCGTCGTAAGTAGCAGCTTGACCCCGTTCGTCAAAGGCCATTACAACCACTGCAGCCCCGTATTTCAGAACTTTCGCAGCGTTCTGGCGAAACTTCTCTTCGCCTTCTTTCAACGAAATCGAGTTGACGATGCCCTTGCCCTGCATGCACTTCAGCCCAGCCTCGATGACCTCCCATTTCGAGGAGTCCACCATGAAGGGCACCTTGGCGACTTCCGGCTCACTCCCTAGCAATTGCAAGAAGCGCGTCATGGCCGTGACGCCGTCGATCATGCCTTCGTCCATGCAGATGTCGAGGACATTCGCTCCATTCTCGACTTGCTGGCGGGCGACGCTTACAGCGTCTTCATATTTGCCCTCCTTGATCAGTCTGGCGAACTTCGGCGAACCGGCGACATTGGTCCGCTCCCCGATCATGATGTAGACACCAGGCTGCTGGGTGAACGGCTGCGATCCCGAAAGACGGAGCGGCTTGGCCTTCGTAGGCTGGGGCGCGCCGGCGCTGTCTGATTCGCTCACGCGGGACTCTCGATCTGGCCGGCATAGGATTCTTTAGAGTGTGCCGTCCCCCACTTTCGCGGAGGCTGGCCTTCGAGCGCTTTGGCGATAGCCGCGATGTGCTCAGGCGTATTTCCACAGCAGCCGCCGGCGATGTTGATCAACCCTCCTCGTGCAAAGTCGCCCAGATAACGGGCCATGTCTTGCGGCCCCAGATCGAAGCCCGTTTCCGAAAGCGGATTCGGTAACCCGGCATTGGGATAACAGGAAATCGCAACGTCCGCCTTCTCCGAGAGTTCCTCTAGGAACGGATACATCAGATCGGGACCGAGAGAGCAATTGAGGCCCACCGACAACGGTTTCACGTGCCGCACCGCGTTCCAGAACGCCTCAGTAGTCTGCGCCGAGATCATCGTCTCGCCGCCGCGCCCCACCGCCGCCGAGATCATCACTGGCAGTTGCTTACCGTCCTTATCGAACGCCTCTCGGATGGCGACAAGTGCGGCCTTGGCGTTCAGCGAGTCGAATATCGTCTCGACCAGCAGCACATCTACGCCCCCGGCGATAAGAGCGCGCACCTGCTGGGTGTAAGCGGCTTTGACCTGATCGAAACTGACCACCCGAAAGCCTGGATCGTCGGCATCGGGCGAGCTCGAGAGAGAGACGGTCAGTGGCCCAATCGCTCCTGCCACGAAGCGTTGACGCGAGGTCGCGTTTCCGACGCGATCCGCCCATTCACGGCATTGCCGCGCCGATTGCTCATTGATGTCCCAGGCCAGGCTGGCGAGAAACGAATCGTCGACGACCTTTTGGTAGAACGCGGGATCCTTGCGGCCGCCGCGCTCCCGCGGATCGTCAACAAAGAACTCGCTCTGCGTGATACTGGTGGCCCCGAAGGTATTCGTCTCAATGATGTCCGCCCCAGCCTCCAGAAACCGGCGATGGATGTCGCCGATCATTTCTGGCTTAGTCAGCGAGAACAGGTCACCATTGTTCAGAAGGCTCTTCTTCGCGTCCGTGAATCGCTCTCCTCGGATATCGGCTTCCGTCATGCCATAGGTGCGGATGGTCGTGCCCATCGCTCCGTCGATGATAGCGATTCGATTCTCTAGGATCTTTTCCAGAGGATGCTGGAGGACTTTCTTCATATCTTTTTGATGACCTTAGGCAGACTTCGATTCGGCCTTAACCTGGCGACATTTCCCAGAAGTGAGCCTCGTTTATTATAGCGAGTAGCAGGATATCCAGGCTCTGAGGCGTGTGATCACTGAAGTAATCGTGATAGCGTTAAAGCTGTCTTCGGAGCGAAAGGGCTGACGGAGAATAGCTTCATCCTGAGACCCCGACGACAGAGCTTTCCACGGAGAATTGAAAAGAGTGCACACTGAAGCCATCAAGTCTCAAACCGGCCGAATGCCATTTGTAGCGGCGGGTGCGGTCACAGGCATTGGCAGCCTGCCTCTCACGTCGGTTACGTTGGCAGTTCGTTCAGTCGCCAAATTCTCACCGGAGGTGCCTTTTTGGCCCCAGTTGCCTCAACTGTCAGAACGGGAGAGTATCGTCGGCCAGGGCCTGGGTATTGTCGAAACCCTGATTGAACCTCGTGATGAAGGCTACGGTTATCAGGTGAAAGAGGGCCGGATTGATTCGGTTCTCGAAATTCTTCACCGGAGTACTGGGGAATTGACCTCGGCAAACGCGGCAGGCTTCGGCGCGTTCGAAGAGGCGTTGTCATCGGGTCTGTTCAGCTCTGCAGTGGCCGTCAAGGGACAGATTGAGGGCCCAATCACGTTGTCGGCCTATCTGTTCCACAAAGACCGGCCCTTCCTGGCCGATCCGACGCTTTTTTCGGCCATCGCATTTCATGTCTCGCAGATCATCGGCTGGCAGATTGACCACCTGAAATCCGCTGGCCTGCCTGTGTTGCTATTTGTTGATGAGCCCGCCTTGTGCTTGGACGCACCAGTGACGAATGCCGTCCCGGAGGAACTGAGGCTCAACGCATTAGCGGCCACACTGCGAGATGCTCGCAGTCGCGGAGCTCATGCCGGATTGCATTGTTGCGCAGCGCGTCCCTTCGAGCGCATGTGCCGGGTGCAGCCAGACATCATCTCGTTCGATGCGCATGAAGGACTCGACTTGTTCTTTGCCGATTGGCATGCACTGGACTTCGTGCAACAGGGTGGCACGGTTGCCTACGGAATAGTGCCCACCCGGCCAGGAGTCAACGCCGTCGATTCGGCGAGCATATTCATTCGCTGGCTGAAAGCCGCATCCCTGGCTGGTGATCCCCAGAAATTCGCCCAGCGAGCCATGATCACAGCGACCTGCGGACTTGGACTGCTCGACACGTCCGCGATCGTGGAGTCGTTCGGCGTCGCGCATAGCGTCAGCAAACTGATCCGGTCCCTCGCGGGTTCGCCAGAATTGGACGAAGAAGTCGCATGCGGAAACTAGTCGCCGCAGCCAACACCGACGCTTCGGATCCCCCCGGAAGTGGTTGCCGATTTCGACGCAAGCGGCGGAAATGCCTGGAATGGGAGGCACTCATCGTAAGGGCTACACTCCGCGTTCGCGGGCAAAATCAGGCACAAGCGGCAACCCAGCCCAGGCTATTATTCTGAAATGTGACCGAAAAGCCAGATACCCATCCCAAGCCACCGCTTCGCAAGGGTATTCTTCGATTTTTTGTTCGATGGCTTGCCATCGGCGTGGTGCTTGTTTGGTCGCTTGCCGCGCTGATCCTTCTGGCCGCTCGGTGGATCGACCCCCCATCAACCGCGGTGCACATCCAGCGTCACTTGCAGGCCTGGATTCACCACACTCCGTATCGCAAACGCTACAAATTTATTCCGCTCGGCCAGATCTCGCCCGATCTCCAGCACGCTGTGGTCGCCGCGGAGGACGCGCGCTTCTACCAGCATCACGGGTTCGATTGGCACGAGATCCAGGTCGCTGCCGAAGACGACTTGGAAGGCGATCGCACTCGCGGCGCTTCCACCATTACGCAGCAACTTGTAAAAAATCTATTTTTCGGAACCGGCCGCTCAATCCTCCGTAAGGGAGCAGAGTTCACACTCGTACCGGTGGCCGAATTCGTGCTCGGCAAACGGCGCATTCTAGAGATCTACCTCAATGTGGTCGAATGGGGTCCTGGTATTTATGGTGCAGAGTCGGCGTGTCGTTACTACGACGGAACCGCTGCCCGGAACGTCGATCGGGAACAGGCGGCACGACTCGCTGCGATCCTGCCGGCTCCCCTAAAGCGACGGCCCGAGCGCATGAATAACTACAGCGCGCGCATCCTTGAGCGGATGCGCCAAATGGGTTGGTAATCGCGAGCAGCCTTTTACCAAAGCCGCGCCTATGATTTCTCTCGCGGTGGGTTCCTAAGAGGGATTTAGAAAAGCGGCGGCCAGAAACAGATGGTATTATCGCGGCGGGAGTCAACCAGTGGAACCGACAGAACCCAAACTTCCGAGCCAAGCCATAGAGCTCTACAACGATTTCATTCACGGTGAGATTAGTCGCCGCGCCTTTATGGAGGGCGTGCAGCGACTAGCGGGCGGTCTGGCGGCAGCCACGGTCATCAATGCATTGATGCCGAATTATGCGCTGGGCCAGCAGGTTTCCCGCACCGACGACCGGATCAAGGCCACTTACGAGACCGTTCCCTCCCCCAAGGGCGACGGAAGCATCAAGGGATATCTCGTGCGGCCTATCAGCGCCGACACCCGCTCCGAGACGGTAATGAAGTTGCCCGGCCTAATCGTGGTCCATGAGAATCGGGGTCTGAACCCCCATATCGAAGACATCGCACGGCGGTTTGCCCTGGCCAACTTCATGGCATTTGCGCCGGACGGACTCACATCTCTGGGCGGTTATCCTGGCGACGACTATAAGGGCGGCCAGATGTTCAACAAGATCGACAAGAGCAAGATGTTTGAGGATATGGTAGCCGCGGCTATGTGGTTGAAGTCGCGCCCTGACTGCACGGGAAAGATCGGCGCTACGGGCTTCTGCTACGGGGGCTCGACCGCCAATATGCTAGCGGTGCGGCTGGGAGCGGACCTGGCGGCAGCGGCGCCGTTCTATGGCGGTCCGCCCGCCGCGGAGGACATCCCGAAAATTAAGGCGGCGATCCTGGTGCATCAGGGGGAGCTCGACACGCGACTGGCGGCGACGTGGCCGGCTTACGACCAGGCCCTGAACGCGGCGCACGTTCCGCACGAAGGCTATATTTACCCGGGCGCCGTACATGGCTTCAATTGCGACGCGACGCCGGAACGGTATAACAAAGCCGCGGCCGACCTGGCCTGGCAACGCACGATCGACTGGTTCAACAAATACGTGCGGGGCTGACTCTGTCCCCCGCGGGTACAATTTGCAGTGCCGGACGCGCCCGAGCCGGTTCGAGTGCTCCTCGGGGCCGAATTTCGTTCCCTTCCCGCCGGATCGAGCTGGGGGCGCCGACCATCATGCCTCCCGGGCGGTGTTTTGAGTTACTGACGAGAAGCGGACCTTCTGCATGAAGGTAGACGTCTCGTTGAGCAACCCAACGATGCTCTCTGCCCAGGGTAAAACCAGCGTATCGCTTTACGAGTTGCTCGAAACCGGTAACATCCCCACTCTTGGTGGCGTGGACAAGATCCAGGTCATCGTCGCCACTTCCCTGGCTGCGAATTATGACGACTCTACAATCATATTGGTGCACTTGACGCGGCAGAGTGCTGTTCTCCAACGCGCTGCCCACCCCCCTTTAGAAGTCTGAGCTCACTGCACCACGACTTTGCCGGTCATCTTCGGGTGGATGGTGCAGTAGTAGGGATACGTTCCCGCCTTGGTAAACGTATAGGAGAATTTTTCATCCGTATCCAGCACTCTGGACTTGAACACACCCTCTGTGCTGACGGAGGTGTGGGGAATGTCATCTTTGTTTGTCCACGTGACTGTCGCTCCGACGGGCACCGTGATGGTTTGTGGACCAAAAACGAAGTTGTCGATGTTCACCGACGCGTTTGCCGCGGAGGGCTGATCAGCCGCCCTCACGATTGCTGATCCTGCCAGCAGCAGTACCAAGGCAACAATTACCGACGCTATAAAGCCTGCAACCCATACATTTCTTGTTAGCATGGTTTTGATCCTTTCGAAATCAAATATTCTTACTTGTCTCTCGCTTTAATCGTGTGCTTAACCGCCGGCTCAGGCGTGCAGCGAGCAGCGGCACCGCGCATCTCATTACCGAACCCTATGAGCCTGAACTGCCGAGCGGGGAATCGATAATCGCGAGACTTCGACCGCTCACCACATAGTTCACATCGGTAATACCCAACACCGTTTGCAGCTGGTCGGCCGGCACCTTCATCGGTCCGGCCGACGCAGCTGTTCCAGGGGCGGGCTGGGGGAAGGCTGTCGACATCGCGGTGTGGAACGAAACTCTACCTTCTACCTTCTGCATGATCTGGTGAATATGGCCGTTCAAAACCGTCACGGAACCGAAACGCTTGAGGTAAGACAAGGCCTGTTGGCTGTCGTCGGTTCCCCATCCCCAGTCGGGATAGATGGTCCACAGTGGGATGTGTGCGAAGAGCACAATCGGCGTGCTGGCAGAGCGGCCATGAAGATCGTCTTCAAGCCACTCGAGTTGTTCGTGACCAAGCGATCCCATTCCTCCCGCTTTCAGGTTGGCGACATTGACGAGGCCGACGAAGTGCACACCCTTGTGATCGAAGCTGTACCATCCGGTGCCCTTTGTACCTTTCCCGTAACGCTCGAGAAATTGCTCGCCGTTGTCAGAGAGCATGTCATGCTCGCCCGGCACAAAATAGATCTGTTTCGCGGACGCTCCTTTTAATACCTGGTCGAGCGTATCGAACTCACTCGGCTTCGAGAGCTGACTCAGATCACCAGTGTGAATAATGAAATCAGGTTTCTGAGCCATGGCGTTGATCTTGTTGACTGCCGTCTGCAGCGTAGCGGTAACGTCCGGGTTGGCCGGCTTGTTGAAGCCGATGTGGCTGTCGCTGATCTGCAGGAAGCTGAAGTCCGCGCCTTTGCCGGCATCCTTGCCATAGGTTTTTGCGAATGCTCGCGACGCCGGAATGCCGCCGCTCATAGTCCAGACCAGGCCAGTACCCGCCCACGCCATGCACTTCAGGAACCCGCGACGATCGACGCCGTCGTGGTTAAGGTCTTGTAAGTTCTGATCGATGAGATCTTGTTTGGTGTCGGGCATTGGTCCTCCGTGGTTTGTAGCGTTCAGGGTTGATAACTGATGCGTGTCATTTTTATTCCCTGATTTATTTCATTTCTTGATTTATTTCGCACGGTGGATTTCTTGGCACAGTGAGCAGAGCTTCTGTGGGGGAATGAAGGCGAGGTCAGGGCGGCTGAGGCTATCGACTTCGAGGGCGGCGCATTCCGGGTGGGCGCTATTTAAGCCAGCAGGAATGTGGGCGACTCTCTTTGGTGCACTGGATCTAACCAGGTCCGTTTACACCACTAAGGAGACCGCCTAAGTGCCCCGTAAGCGCGATGATACCGACGGATAGGCACTCTATCGTCAGAAAGTAACCCGGCAAGACTTCCGTTCGACCGCGCGCGCGGAAATGTACCCACCATACCAGCCAGATCATCACGGTTGACACACCCCCCAGAATGAGGTGCAGCAAGAGGATGCCTTTAAGCCTCTGTCCTTCGAGTTGGAACTGCCAAGCGAGGACACCCGTAGCAACCACTGGAAAAGTCGAAATCGCGGCCACCAGCAGGTTGTAATATGCCGCGTCGGCTAAGCTGCGGCGGTTGCTCCATCGTGCGACGAGGTCGAATACCACTGCCGCAATGAATAGTGCGATAGGAAAATGAATGAGGACGACGTGTTGTGCGTGCTTTGCCAGAATTGCCGTCTTAAGATCAAAAGGATTTATCATGGCCATACCTCTTCTAGATTTGCCCGTGTGTTTATCCAATCTGGATGGGAGCGGTGAAAGGTCCTGTTCCCCCCGCAAAAGGAGAGGAATCGCGGGGGGTGAGGCTCGCCCACGCTACGGCAAGTAGTAGCGGCACGAAGCAAAATCATCTCATCCAGCCCGTGCGGCTCTCCGCCCCCCGACCTGGTGTTGCGGTCCACCTAGGAAAACTGCGGTCCCCACTGGATACGGCCGCGAATACGGTTGCCAAGTTGCACCTGATCGAACTGGAATGAGATCCTCCGCTCGTCCATCCCTTTCCCGAAGTAATGGCCTCGACCACATGCCCTGTCAGCCGGGATCCTCTACGCAGCGTTTCTCCCCGGTCTAGCGGCACATCCTGCATCACCGTCACGGTAACGGCAGCTCGGCTTCTGGCCTCATCCGAGTGCAAGGCAGAATACAAGCTGACGGGAACAATTGTGCCGGCCGGAATAGGTTCTGCAGATCGTGTGTTGCGCCCTTGGGTGGGTTGATAGGCTGGTTTTAGATCTTGTCCGGTTCCGGCATGCAGGCACATCGGCAGCCGGCACAGCGGCAAACCAAGCATTCTCAGATTGTTTTTCATTTTTTCTCCTAAAGGAACTGTTAAAGAGCGCGTGGTCTTCCGCTCCAGCATCCCCTCGATGACTGCAGTGAACTCTCTGACTCGCTGTGCAGAACCAACAGCACTCGGTTTTATTCCGCGGTATTCTTTTGTGGGCTCTGGGAATAAAATAGCCGTCCGCTTGTTTACCCTTGTGTGGATGTCGGAAAGAACCTGCCATCGCAGTCGTTCGAGCAGCTCGCTATGCCTCACTTCGAGCGGCTCTATAACTTTGCCTGCTGGCTGACACATGACCGGCAAGAAGCCGAGGATCTTGTGCAGGAGACGTACGCCAAGGCGCTTAAGGGGTTTCCCTCGTTCCAGCCGGGTACGAATTTTCGCGCCTGGATCTACAAGATTCTGCGAAATGCGTTTCTGACCTCGCGTATCGGGCTGAAAGCGACCGCTACCGTGTCGTTCGATCTTGAGGGCGAAGAGGAAGCCTTGCCCGCAGCCACGGAAACGCCCGAGAGCATCTTGCTGCAGCGTTCGGATGAGCAGCTCGTGCGGCAGGTCCTGGAGGAACTGCCAGTCGCCTATCGGGAGATCCTGCTGCTGTGTGAAGTCGAAGAGATGTCTTACCAGGAAATCTCTGCTACTCTCGCCATCCCGATGGGTACGGTGATGTCGCGTTTGTCCCGTGCCAGAAAAGCGTTACGCGGTGGTCTACAGCAACAGTTTGCAAGAAAGATCAACTAAAATGGGGACCTATGGTTTGTGAGTCTTGGAAGGCGAAACTCGACACTCACCTTGACGGAGAGGTTCCAGAGGAGGAGATGCGCACCTTCCACGCTCACGTGCGCAGCTGCCCCTTTTGCTCGGCGGATGCCCTTACGCGCGTACAGATGAAGCGTGCGATTCATGCCGCTGGGAGACGTTACAGTCCCAGTGTCGAGTTCCGGAGGCGGATGCAGCAGAAGTTTGCTTCGCAACCGCGGCGCAGTTTTGGTCTGGGATGGACGTTAGCCGCGGCAGCAGCCGTCATTCTCGTGGCCGGGACGTTGACTTCAGTCTATCTGGGAACTCGATCCGGCAGAGATCAGGTTTTTAGCGAGATTGCAGACTTGCACGTGGCGACCCTGGCCAGCTCATCTCCGGTGGATGTAATCTCTACCGATCGACACACGGTGAAGCCCTGGTTCCAGGGAAAAATCCCCTTCGCGTTCAATTTGCCGGAACTGCAGAACTCCGAGTTCTCTCTGCTTGGCGGCCGGATGGCCTATCTTCAGCAAACACCGGGTGCGCAGCTCATTTACGATGTGCGGAAGCACCACATTTCCGTGTTCGTGTTCCAGGAACACTCGCTGCCAGCCGGTTTGGACGAAAATTCTCTCTCGCCGACGCAATCATCATTCAGCATGGAAACGTGGAGTCAAGGTGGGCTTCGCTATTTTGTGATTGGTGATGCGGGCCCTGCGGATGTTGCTGGTCTCGCGAAACTGTTTCGAGCCGCGCCATAAATTTAAAGGCCGTAATTCTGATGCTCGGGTCGATTCTTCGAAGGATTGGTTTTTTGCAGCTTAACTCCGACGGTTATTGAGTGCCCGTCAGAATGACTCAGGTGCAATTGCTTGCCGGCGACCGCCGTCCCCTTCAAGGGCCGTCTAACACTTGGCGGCACCGATCCCCGTCGCTCTCTGTCACAATCTTCGCATGGGAGACCCACCATCTCGCGCAGCTGTATCGGCCCTCTGAAGCTTGCGAGTTCGTCGTTGCGATGAGTCGGCAACCCTTACTTATTTCCTTCCCTATTCTCTGAAGGACTGCTCAGAACTCCTCGGAGCGTAGCCGATCACCCCGTGAAGCCGCATCGCTGATCATCTGCCCTGGAACCCCATCCTGGCCAGCGCGACAGATCTCAGCTTTCTGCCGCCCAACTTATGTATCGGTGGTGCCTTAAGAGTTCCCGTGCATCTGCCCACTTGACTTAAGTGTCCGCCTAGTTTCTGATGTGGGCACTTATCTCCCAGCAACCACCGATGTCAACATGGCAATACCGGCGACAATCGGATGCTTGCCACTGAAGGAGAATTTCATGAGCATCAATCCGACACCAGCAGGGTTTCACACCATTGCGCCGAATATGATCGTGAAGAGCGTCGATGCAGCGGTATCGTTCTATAAGCGTGCGTTTGGCGCTGAAGAAATCATGCGTCTATCCATGCCCGATGGAAAAGTGGTGCACTGTGAATTGAAGTTTGGGGATTCCCGCCTAAATTTGGGCGAATCAATGGAAGGATGGCCGGAACATACCTTGCTTGCACAGATATTTGTCGCAGACTCGGATGCGGTTTTCGCACAGGCCGTGAAGGCAGGTGCCACAGTCTTGAGTCCCATGACTGATATGTTTTTTGGCTCACGGGAAGGGCGCGTCCTCGATCCATTCGGCAGCGCCTGGACGATTTCGACGCACAAGGAAAACGTTTCGCCCGAAGAAATGCAGCGACGTCTCACTGCGCTCGCTGCCTGAGAAACCGTCATTCGGCTTCGGCAGAAGCACACGGCTAGCCTGACGATGCGCGGCGGATTCCAGTAACAAGTCCTCTAAAACGCCCGCGCTCGTGAGCGCCGCATACGACTACATCAGGATTCCCTACGGAATTTTTGCGGCCGAATCTCTTGGCGCGAGCACGCTGATTAATCCCTTCAAGGCGCATGTCATCGATGACGACGGCTTGGCTTATCAGGACGACAAGATTCGGGTGACGGCGGCTGAGAACACTCACTACCAGCTGATGCGCGCCGAATACCACGCAACCATGAAATCGTATTCGTACCGGTTCGAGACGCCTTACGGCGCGATTGTTTTTGCCGGAGATACCGGACTCAGCGCAGCGGTGGAGGCGCTCGCGAAAGGGGCGGACGTGCTTATCTCGGAAGTTGAAGATCTTGATGCCACCGAGAATAGCGTACGTTGGCCGGTCGCAGAGTCGGGAAACGCTAACATGATGGTGGAGCATATGCGCAGGGAGCATCTGCCGATGAAGGCTGTGGGCGAGTGGGCTTCAAAAGCGCAGGTGAAGGCGCTGATCTTGTATCACTTTGTTGGCGGGGAGGATGGGGCGCGATTCGCGGCCGGAGTGAGGCACTACTACTCGGGACCGGTCTTCGCGGGCGAGGACCTGGTCCGGTATTGCTTGGTCGCCGACGCCACAATGCGCGGGAGCAGGTCGAAGGCACTGAGACCCTGCAAGTAATGCAAACCGCTGTCCAGATGCATTATAGGTCTTGAATTCAGCGAGGCATGTTGAGTGACATTACGATTTTCAGCAACTGAGAATTATGTGAAACAGACAATCCAGCTAAAAGCCCACCAGGAAAAAGCCGCAGAATACCAGCATAATAAAGCCGAGGATTACATAGAACACGGAAGTGGTATTGTTGGTTTCCAGTTCGCCCTGGGCGAACCGTCTCTTCAAGCCCGCAATGATCTGGTGAAAAACCTCTTGACCGCTGTTACTCTTGTTTTTCACCTGCCCCACGCCCATCCGTGACTGGATGGCGACTGCAATATCGAGGCTCGCCTGGGGTACGCGAATGATGGAAAGCTCCTCCTGGCGTTCCAGGTGCAACTCATCCAGCACAGATAGAAGGGCTTTCCTGAATGATTTATCGACTATCCCCATTATCACGTAGCCCTGCATCTGTATCCAGAGCAACACCAGTAGAACCACAAACATTAAGGGCACTAGCCAAATTATCATCGTGAACCGTCCCAAGTGATTACCGGAAAGGCCAAGCATCTGAAACGGCAGGATGAACTGTGGAGCAAAACATACCACTATGAGGGCGAACATCCACCTCGACGAAAACAGCAACGGCTTCTTTCGGAGTACAACCGCGAGGCCGGTGAAGAGAAACGGCAGCGCGATGATGCCGAAGAGGGCGGGGAAAATCTTGCGTCTCATGAACATAGCCCCGCCCAAGCCAGTCTGGTAGTTGCCTGCGGCGCCGGCATCGTTGCTCGCCTTTTCATTTTCTCCCAAGGCCCGCTCCGCCTTGCTGCGCTCGCCGTGGGCATAGTCGTCCTTGGGATTGAGGGCAAGAGCCTCGGTGCACTCCGCTATGGCTTCCTGCCACTTTTCCATCAGCACGAAGTTGTGGCAGCGATAATTGACGATATAGGTGCGGAAGGGATTGCGGCGCTTGGCTTCCGCCAGATAATCATTCGACTCAGAATAGTGGCGTTGTTCATAAGCAATCTCACCCAGCGCCTCAAACGGCTTGTAGGATTCCGGCTTGAGTTCAGCCCATTTTTTGTATTTTTCCTCGGCCTGGGACAATTGCCCCTCTTTTTCGTAGGCGCATCCCCAAACACGGTATGTGTCCGGAAAATTCGGACTGAGGCCCGCTGCTTCGCTAAGCAAGGGTTCCGCTTCTTGGGCACGGCCCGTTTGGCATAAATCCTCCGCACGCTGCACCAAGCCAGTGACTTTCTGATCGGTACTGCTGGCGGGCGGCGAGTCGGCAAGTGCGGGGGACAAAGACAGCACGACCGACAGTAACGCGCACTGGCAGATGATAATGCGCTTCATTTGAGGCACCTCATGCGATTAGTCGTGGTAACTTGGTGCCCCTGCGGTTGGCGGCGAACTTGAGTTTTTCCCTGCACGCAACCCGAAGCACCGAATAAGGCCTGACGACAGCACCGCTCCAAGCAGACTCCAGATCGCATTGCTGGAGTTCGCCCCAAGTTCCGGGATTTCACCAGGACAACATGCCGACGCCCAGCGTTTGCCAGCAGCCACCGCAGAAGTGCGAGTCATCGCGTAAATCAATACCACAGTCTGTGCAGAACACAGCGACTCCTCCCGCCATTCTGCTGACGATGTGGGCCTTAAGCAAGGTTACGGTGGTCACGCTAAAGTGCCCTCGGATTCAATTGGCTGGTCGCAGCCTACGGTTGACCGATAGTTGACGCAATCAGGCGCCAGCACGTTTTGACTGGGGCCATTGTCGGAGTGGGAGCGGCGCACCATCTTTCCGCCGTGCGCTGGGGAGTTGCAGCACGAATCGTCGAGGCCTAGATTCTTATAATTCCAGTGCAGCTCTGTTGGCGTCGTTGCGAGCGCGATCAAAGGGGCGATCACAATGAAGAGCAATCTCTTGTACCATCCCTCCAGTACAATCATGTGCCAACCGTCACCCATCACGGCTGCACAAGCGTAGCCGCCGATCAAAGCGTGAGACGAAGAGGTTGGAAGTCCTCACCACCAGGTCAGTAATCCCACACGTTTGCGCCGAGCAATCCAGCGATTACAACGTACAGTGTTACCTGGTCGACCACCTGTGCCGTAGCTCCGCAGTTAGGACAACCTCTGCCTACCTCCGCTGTCAGGGATGACGAACGGCGTGCGGTACCTCGATTAAGAGAGAAGTGAGCATTTCACAACAACTTGGTATCGGTCGCGTGGTTAATGTTTCCCCACTGACCCCTGGCTTCGTGGGTCCGGGGCATCTAGCAGCACCTGTCGTGTCACCGGAGGACTTCGAGATGAACGATCCTTTCATCTTGTTAATGGAGTTCATCTCGACCTAGGTAACGGCCGGTAGGTGGTCTTCACCCGCATGCGGGTTTTGAAACCGTGACACTCATTCTCGACGGCGCGATCTATGACCGCGATGAGGGCGGCACACTGAACGCTGGCGAAGTGCAGTAGATGACCGCGGGCAGGGGAATTGTTCACAGCCAAGACGTCAGGACCAATAACCCCCCTGCCACACTCCACGCGATTTTCAGCATATTTGAAACAAAACGTCAGCAGAATCCGTTCGGCTGGATTAACTTTTCCTTACATCTCCTTTTATTAATAGGAGCTGCGCGTTGCATCAATGCCACTAGCGGCAAGCCACATAGATTCAATAGGATGAGACTCCATGACTCGCGCGCCTGGCTGGATGTTCCAACCACGATGGAGGGCAATTTGTGCTTTGAGTGAGGTTTAATAATTTCGTCTAAGTGATTGAAAATATGGTGGCAAGGGACGGAGTTTAACCGCGTGGGTTCAAAACATGAGCCTTCGAATCAGCGGGCTATCGAGTGCCGGAAAGGTTCTTTGATCTATGGCGGATCCACGTAGCGAAACTGCGGTTCAACGAGGAAAAAAATGGACCTCCGGATTCAACTCGTCTCTAGCCGATTCTGCATCGAAATTGGAATGGTAAAACTTTAGGAGTGCGTCCATGCTCAACGTAGGCAAGGCATTCAGCAGTTTTTCGGTGAACGATATTCAGAAGGCCAGGGAATTCTATGGCAAGACGTTGGGACTCGAACTTTCCAGCGGTCCAGAAGGCACCCTTGTTGTGCCGCTTTCCGGTGGCACCAAAGCTCTGATGTACCCTAAACCCAATCACCAGCCGGCAACTTTCACCGTTCTGAATTTTCCGGTTGAAAGCGTGGAAAAAACTGTGGATGAACTGAGCCAACGCGGCGTGCGCTTTGAAGTCTATGATGAACCCAACTTAAAGACGGACGCACGCGGGATTTCTCGCGGGAATGGACCGACAATCGCGTGGTTCAAGGATCCGGCGGGGAATATCTTATCGGTGCTGGAAGCGGCTTAGCGGAAACCGTCCTGCCTTTCGGCTAGACCGGGAAGCGCAGGGGGCACGACGCCTTCGCATACATGACGTCCAGCAGAACGTGAATCACTTCATCGCCTCCGACTCCAAGAATCGCAGCACCCAAATTTGTTTCGTTTCTGCATCAACGCAGATTTTGACGAAATCTTGTGTCTCACCTTTCTCGTAGGCCCGGCTCACTTTTCCCGCCTCTACTTCTGCGGGCCGAAGACCTCGCGTAACGCCACATTGAGGTTATCGAGTGCTCGGGCGCAGTCACCTGTAAAGCTAGAGCCATGCATGATGGCGAGCGTTTTGAGCTTTAGGTCGGCGAGCTTTTCAAGTTCTGCGCGGTGAGTGGTGTGTAGGGCACATTCTCCGATAAAAGGCTCATTTTGGGCGGATTGAGCGGGACTTGCGTCAGCCTTCTTCAGACGAAATGAGCCATGAAAGCGGGGACTGCGGTTGGGAACAATCAAGCTTGATATCCATCCGTCATCCATTTAGCAAATAGTTCAATTTGAGATTGAGGCCAAGGACCTTCTCCGCTCGGTGGCGGAGGCGGCATGACGGCCCCACCAATGCCCCGAATGCGGTCGTAGATGACGCTGGCGTGCGTCTTTACATCGTTGTAACTTCCGAGGTTGAACGCCTTGCTCATCGCACGAATGTCTCGATCTGTGAACAACGGGCGAATGTCCGCTTCAAAGCTTGTCAGTTTCGTCATTGGTCCTCTCAGAGTCAGATTTGCTTAGAAATGAAGAGTTCATGCTCCCTAGCCGTAAGCAGTTGATAACACGTTGGAATTTTGAGTTTGGCCAAGACCCAATTTCGCGAAAAGGCACTACGTTGCTACTTTGTTGAGAACGACGAAGCCCCTGCGCGGGCGGAGTGATCACGGCTCGCCTTTCGGCACGGCTGCGAGCCATCCTCCGTTTACCGGATCCTCGCATCCGGCCAATTGCTAAGCTCTGCATCAGATGCCCTCTGGTTCTCGTCACTTTGCACGTTTGTTGCCTCTTCCCTTCTTGGTTCCGACGCCAGACCGTTCTAACTGAGCGCGGCCATGGTTGTGCCGATCAGGTGGAGCAACGGCGTGGGATAGACGCCAAACCAGATCAGCAAGATCGCCAACACGGCCAGCATGAGAACACCTGACCAAGATCCTCGTTGATTGACTGATAGGCCTTGAGCGGTAGCAAGCTCAGGCGGGGCCGAGTATAGAGTTACGACGACGCGTAGGTAATAGAAGAGGCCAGCGACGCTGGTGACAACCAAAATGATGACTAGCGGCCACGCGGCGGCAGTCGCTCCGGCATCGAGTACATAGAACTTCCCTACAAAGCCCATGGTCGCGGGAATGCCCGCGAGGGAAAAGAGTGCAGCGGTGAAAACGCTGGCGATCACGGGCCGCCGCCAGAAGAGGCCGCGGTAGTCCTCCAGATCGTCGGCATCGTGCTGGGAAGTGGAAAGAACCGACACAATTCCGAAGGCCGCGAGGATGGTCACGGTGTACGCGACGAGATAAAAGCTCACAGCCTCGACCGCCATGGTTCCGCCGGCCAGAAACGCCACCAGTATGTATCCAAAGTGAGCAATCGAAGAGTAGGCCAGAACGCGCTTCACATTTGACTGCTGCAGTGCGAGCAAATTGCCAGCGCACATCGAGGCAATGGCGATGGTGGAGAACACAATGAATACAGGACGATACTCGATTGCGCCAGAAAGATAGAAATAGCGAAGCAATAAAGCAACCATCGCGCTCTTGGAGGTCGTGGCGACAAATGCCGCTACCGGTGCGGGAGCACCCTGGTAGACATCCGGCGTCCACAGATGGAAGGGCACGACACCCAGCTTGAAGCCGATGCCAGTGATGGTCAGCACGATCCCCGCCAGGAACAGATGGAATTCAGGCCCGTTTACGGAGACTTCGCGGATACGTGAGAACTCCATGCTCCCGGTTAAGGCGTAGATGAGCGCCATCCCGAACAGAAGGAAGGCTGCGGATGCCGATGCCAGAATCAGATACTTGATTCCGGCTTCCAGCGCGAGCTTGCCGTCTTTCAAGTACGCAACCATGGTGTACAAGGAGATGCTCAAGATCTCGAGTCCCAGAAGAAGCGACACAAAGTGACTGCTCGCCACCAGCACCGCGCATCCCAAAGTCACGAGCAGGAGCAAGAGATATAGCTCTTCGCGATGGCCACCATGATTGTCGAAGTACTGGTAGGAAAACACTGCCACAGCTGCGGCGGAGAGGATGATCAGGCCGATGTAAAAGAGCGCATATCGATCCACGAGTAAAAGCGACGTTACTTGCCGTGGTGCCAGCGGCTCGGCTGCACTGATGGAGATGAATGCGGCGGCCAGTCCAACAAGAGTAAGAGCCGCTGCCAGCGCATGACTACGCTTGCAAGCGATGCCAAGCATGACAATGACAGCAGTAGCTGCAATCAGAATCAATGGAAGCAAGGCGAGTGTGTAGGCGGCGTTCACTGCTTATCTCCGTAAGAGCGCAACCGACATCTGAGCGTCGCGCTGTAAGTTGTCCAGAGCTGGTCTGAAGGTGTCGAGCACGGGCTGCGGATAGAATCCAAGCCACAACAAGCCCACGATCATCACCGCCATCGTGACTGCTTCCCGCGGTGTCAAGTCGAGAAGTTTCCAAGCGTGCGTATTTGGGCCGAGAAAAGCGCGCTGTACCATTCGCAGGGCATAGAAGGTAGAGGCGAGAACACCCAGAGTTGCGACCACCGTGATCGTGGCGCTGACCTTGTAAGATCCCAGCAAGACGAGAAATTCCCCAACGAAATCGCCCAACCCCGGCAGGCCGAGCGAGGCCAGACTGAAGAAGAGCGCAGATCCACTCAGGCGCGGCACTACGCTCCAGAGGCCGCCCATGCTATCCAGATCACGAGTGTGCATGCGTTCCTGCAATCCGCCGACCAGAACGAAGAGGCCGCCCGTGCTCAGCCCGTGACAGATCATCGTCATAATGGCTCCCTGGAGGGCAAGGGGGTTCCAAGCGAAAATTCCCAGCAGTACAAACCCCAAGTGACTCACGCTGGTATACGCAACGAGACGCTTCAGATCCGTCTGCGAGAAGGCCATCACGGAGCCGTAAACTATACCGATCGCGGCCAACACCAGTGCCACCGGAGTGAACTCGTGAGCCGCGCGTGGAAACAGTGGCATGACAAAACGGAGCAGACCATAGGCACCGGTCTTCAATAGCAAACCAGCCAGGATGATGCTTCCGGCAGTCGGGGCCTCGGTGTGAGCATCTGGCAACCAAGTGTGAAGTGGCACGACCGGCAACTTCACTGCGAAGGCGCCGAAGAAGCCGAGCATGATCGCAAGTTCGGCGCCGCGACTAAACTGCGTGCCCAATAGTTCCGAATATTCAAACGTGTAAGCGCCGGTCGATCGGTAGTGAATCAAGTAGAGTGCAAGGATCGCGATCAACATCAGCAACCCACTGCACTGCGTGAACAAGAAAAACTTTACTCCCGCATAAACACGTCGCTCGTGCCCCCATATGACGATCAGGAAATACATGGGCACAAGCATCAGTTCCCAGGCGAAATAGAACAGGAACAAGTCGACCGCCAGAAACACACCTGAGATTCCCGCGAGAACCCACATCAGGTTGAAATGGAAAAAGCCGACTCTCTCGCGGATTTCCGTCCAAGACGCCAGCACCGCCACGATGCCTAAGAAAAACGTCAACATCAGCATCAGCAAACTGAGGCCATCCAAGGCAAGATGAAAATGGATGCCAAAGCTCGGTATCCAATTCCAATCCAATTCGTCGAGCCATAGTTTTGTTCCGCGCGAAGCTCTGCTAATCCAGATGTTCGCGGCCAAGACAAAGTCGAGCCCAATCGCGACGAGTGAAATCCATCGCGCTAGCTGCTCGCTCCACCTGGCTGTGAGCCAAGCGAGAACCCCAGCAATCACCAGAATGCCAATAAGCCAGATCAGTATCATTTGAAAAACACCATCGCTATAAACAGCACCGACCCTGCGGCCATTGCTGTGGCGTACCACCGGACGCGGCCCGTCTCAGTCCGGCTCAACCAGCGATAAGACAGTTCCGTGAACCGTGCCACGCCGGTGTAAAACGCGTCGACGAAATCACTTTTGTTGACTTGGGCTGCCCAGATAAAGGGCTGCACAAGGGCCTTGTCGTAGATCCAGTCGAAGCCCCAGTCGGCGAACCACCATTGGTGCAGCAGGCGTCCGACGGGGTTCGCAAGCAGGGCGTCCGCCAGGCTCCGCTTCTGGAGGTGGAATACGTATGCGAAATAGAGGCCGATCAGGAACACCAATGCGGCGATGGCCTCGGAGCGAATCTCCGTCAGCCCGCCAGCATGAGCTTCGCTGGTCGGTGGTAGAACGGAATGCAGAGCGCTCAGAACTGGTTGCTTCAGATATCCGCCAACGATTGAAAGGAAAGCCAGCACCAGGAGAGGGATCGTCATCGCATAGCCGGGCCGCTTGGTCACAGGCGTACGCAGCGGGCCGAAGAATACGCGGAAGATCACCCGGAATGTGTACAGCGAAGTCAGCAGCGCGCCAGTCATCCCTGCCAGCCAGAGGACCGGATGTCCCTGCGGCGCCGACCAAGCTTCCCAGATGATCAGATCTTTACTGAAGAAGCCGGCGGTGATGAACGGCAAACCTGCGAGCGAGCAGCCGGCGATGAGAAACGTCCAGAAAGCGACGGGCATCTCCTTGCGCAAACCGCCCATTCGAAAGATGCTGTGCTCGTCATGCAGCGCATTGATAATCACACCGGCGCCAAGAAACAGCAGAGCCTTGAAGAATGCATGTGTCACAAAGTGAAACATGGCGGCCCGCCATGCCCCAACCCCCAGCGCCAGAAACATATACCCGATCTGGCTCATGGTGGAGTAGGCAAGCACACGCTTGATGTCATGCTGAGTAAGCGCACTAAACCCGGCGAGCAGCAGCGTGACCGCGCCGACTACGGCAACGGCGAATTGCGCCGACGGCGCCAGCAAGAATAAAACGTGGGTGCGCGCGATCAGATAAACGCCGGCGGTAACCATGGTGGCCGCGTGGAGCAGAGCGCTCACTGGGGTAGGACCGGCCATCGCATCCGGCAACCAAACCTGCAGCGGAAGCTGCGCCGACTTGCCTACTGCGCCACCTAGCAGCAGAAACGCCGCCACAACGGCATAAGTGGACCCTGAGGGCCAGTGTTCAGAAGTGCGCTGCATGAGATCCTGAATGTCTAGCGTACCCAGCCGCGTGAAAAGCAGAAACAGACCCAGCGACAGTGCTGTGTCGCCCACGCGGGTTGCAATAAACGCCTTCCGCGCCGCGCATCCGTTCGCCGGATCGCGGTACCAGAAACCGATCAGCAGATAACTGCATAACCCCACGCCTTCCCATCCGAGATAAAGAAGCAGAAGGTTGTTCGCCAGCAGCAGCGTGAGCATCGATGCGACGAACAGATTCATGTAAGCGAAAAAGCGGCTGTAGCCCTCGTCTTCGAGCATGAACTCGGCCGAATAAATATGGATCAGGAAACCAACGAATGTAACCACCAGCACCATCACTAGCGACAGCGCATCAAGATATAAGCCAATCTGCGGCTCAAAGCCCCCTACCCTGATCCAGGTCCAAAGGACTTGAGTGTAAGAGCCTCCGGACGGAGGTGCGGTAAAGAAGTCTACCGCCACAAGAATCGTGATCAGTGCCGAGAGCCCGATTGATCCTACCCCCACGGCCGCCGCCGCTCTTCGCGACAAACGCGAGCCAACCAGCACGAGCATCAGCGCACTCGCAAAAGGCAACGCCGGAATGAGCCACAACAAACTGTTCACGTTATCCCCTCATCCCGCTCAGCGCATCCGCGTCCAAAGACTTGAAGCGGCGGTAAATTTGCATCACCAGCGCGAGTCCCACAGAAACTTCAGCAGCTGCCATGGCCAGGATGAACAGAAACACGACCTGACCGTCGGCCTGACCCCATCGTGACCCGGCGACCACAAATGCCAGTCCCGCCGCGTTGAGCATCACCTCAAGCGACATTAGGACGAAGATTAAGTTACGGCGTACGAGAAGGCTGGCGAGTCCCAGCGAGAACAAGATCCCCGCTAGCAGCAGTCCGTCTCTCATCGGTATTTGCGTCATGTCGAATCTCCGGCTTCTCGGTTTCGCGGGCGCCCAGGTGGTATGCGCCTACTAAGCCCGCCAGCAATAGCATGGAGGCGAGTTCTACACCAATCAGATAAGGACCGAACAGAGCGACCCCAACTTGCTTGGGCCCCAATGCGCCCGAGCTCAGATCCGGCATGGTGCCTCGCATCAAATAAAGGACCTCTATAATAAGGATGGTGGTCAAAAGCACCGGACCAGTCCAAATACCCGGTGTTAACCACTGTTTTTCCATCTCGACCTCGTGCGCGCCCAGGTTGAGCATCATGACCACGAACACAAAAAGCACCATGATGGCGCCAGCGTAAATGATGACCTCGAGGGCTGCCACGAATGGGGCCCCGAGTGCATAGAACACCACCGCTACCCCAAGCAGCGACACGATCAGGTAGAGCAGCGCGTGCACGATGTTCAAACGAGTCAGCATCAAGCCGGTCGAGATAACGGCTACTGCACCTGCGATATAAAAAACTAGTTCCATAAAGGTCTCACGGTAAGAGAGAACGGACGTCAACCGGTCGCGCTTCGTGTGCTGCCTCACCCTTGTCCTTGCCGCCGATCTTGACTCCAGCCACGCGCCAGTAGTTGTAACCCGGATATTTGCCGGGACCGTCGATCAGCAGATCCTGCTTCTCGTACACCAGGTTCTTTCGCTGAAACTCTCCCATTTCGAAATCTGGTGTAAGTTGGATCGCGTAGGTAGGACAGGCCTCTTCGCAATAACCGCAGAAGATGCAACGCGAGAAATTGATCCGGAAGAACTCGGGGTAACGGCGCCCAGTAGGATCCTCAGTTGCCTGGAGCGCGATGCAACCCACCGGACATGCGACCGCACAAAGGTTGCATGCGACGCAGCGCTCGCCGCCGTCGGGGTCGCGCGACAGAATAATTCTGCCCCGGTTCCTTGGGGCGAGATATGGCTTCTCCTCCGGATATTGAACCGTGATCCTCTTCTGGAAGGAATGGAGAAAAACGTACCAGATTGTCCTGAGAATGCTGAGCATCTTCTATCTCCACTTGAGTACTGCCGCGCCGGTCACGAGCACGTTTGCAAGGGCCAAGGGCAACATCACCTTCCAGCCCCAAGACATGAGCTGATCAAATCGCGGACGCGGAAGGGCCGCCCGCACCAGAATGAAGAACGAAATGAAGAAAAATGTTTTGATCAAGAACCAGACCACACCCGGGAGAAGGGGTCCCAGCCATCCGCCAAAGAAAAGAACTGCAATCATGCTGGAGATCAAAGTGACTCCCATATACTCTCCGACGAAGAACATGCCAAACTTCATGCCTGAGTATTCGGAATGGTAACCGGCGACCAGTTCGCTCTCCGCTTCGGGCAGATCGAACGGGATGCGGCGCGTTTCAGCGAAGCCGGCTATCAGAAATAAAACAAAGCCGGGGAATTGGGGTATCACGAACCAGATTCTCTTTTGCGCTTCGACGATAGTGGGGAGGCTGAACGATCCGGCGAGCAGCACCACGCCCATGAGCGAGAGGCCCATGAAGACTTCATA
>JBAUXO010000228.1:0-11180 GCA_049584315.1 Candidatus Sulfotelmatobacter sp.
TGAGAGATTCTGGCACAAGGCATTCTGGCATAGCTGGGCCTCCAATAATCTGAGAGTCTTACTACTCTCAGAACTATGGCCCAAAAAAGAAAAGCCCGCCATTGACTATTCTTATGTCGCACACCCACCGGCACCTGCTTTCTTGACTTCGCTTCTCCCTTCCCCCGATAATAAAAAGTTATTTTGTCGTCATCGAACGAACCAGTACACGACAGGTAAACGAAGAAGACGTCAGAGGAGCGATTCGTGGCTTCAGCGGCCAGTTCCAGTGCTCCAGTTATCGCAAAGGGTGCGGTGCACGGCGTGGCTCCATTACGCAGCGGGCGGGGTACGTCGTTTGTTCTGCGCCGGCTGCATTCGCTCTCGGGCATCGTTCCAGTGGGCGCTTTTCTTTTCGAACATATTCTGATTTCCAACTCCACCGCGATCAGCGGTCCTGACGCCTACGCGCGCCAGGTAAGCTTTCTCGCCAATCTCCCGCTGGTGTTTTTCCTTGAGTTGTTTGGGATCTGGCTGCCCATTGCCTTCCACGCGTTGTATGGCTTTTACATCTGGTACCGCGGGGAGGGAAATACGATCGAGTACCCCTGGACGGGAAACTGGATGTACACGGCGCAGCGCTGGACCGGTGGCATCGCCTTCGTCTACATCCTCTGGCACACCTGGACGATGCGCTTTACCGGCGTCGATCTGCATGCCTATCCCAACGCTTCGTTCGGCAAAGTGCAGGGGGAAGTATTTCAGACGCCGCTCTTTCTCTTCTATGTGGTGGGACTGATCGCCGCATCGTGGCACTTTGCCTACGGCATCTGGTTGTTCTCGGCGAAGTGGGGCATCGTTTCCGGAGAAAGGGCGAGGAAGCGGTTTCTAGCGGTCTGCCTGGGATTATTTTTTGTCCTCACGGTTGCGGGATTGGCCAGCCTAATTGCGTTCCGGTCGCGCCCACTGCAGTTTGCCGAGCCGGGCACGACGGCGATGCAATCCATCCCTGCGACTCGACCCAACCACAAGGCGACTGATGGAAAGCCGGTGGAGTGAAGATGGCCGCTCCGAAAATTATTGTCATAGGTGGCGGCCTCGCCGGTCTCTCCGCGGTCATCAAGATCGCCGAGATGGGGGCGCGTGTCGACCTCTTCTCGATTGTCCCTGTGAAGCGATCGCACTCAGTCTGCGCACAGGGCGGCATTAATGCGGCGAAGAACCTGAAGGGCGAAGGCGATTCGACCTGGCAACACTTTGATGACACAGTGTACGGCGGCGATTTTCTGGCAAACCAGCCGCCGGTCAAAGATATGTGCGAGGCGGCGCCGGGCATCATCGACTTGCTTGACCGCATGGGCGTTCCGTTTAACCGCACGCCCGAGGGATTGCTCGACTTTCGCCGCTTCGGTGGAACTTTGTACAACCGCACTGCGTTTGCAGGAGCCACGACGGGCCAGCAACTTCTCTACGCGCTCGACGAACAGGTACGCCGTTACGAATCCGAAGGCAAGGTAAAGAAGTACGAGCACTGGGAATTTCTATCAGCCGTGCTCGACGGAAGCCGCGTCTGCCGTGGCATCTGCGCCATGGATTTGCGCAGCATGGAAGTCCGCACCTTCCCTGCCGACGCGATCGTGATTGCCACGGGAGGCAACGGCGCGATCTTTGGCAAGTCGACCAATTCTGTCGTTTGTACCGGCTCGGCGCAATCTGCGCTTTATCAGCAGGGTTGCTATTACGCCAACGGCGAATTCATCCAGGTGCATCCCACCTGCATCCCGGGCAACGACAAGCTTCGCCTGATGTCGGAATCGGCGCGCGGCGAAGGCGGACGCGTGTGGGTTCCCAAAACCCCTGGGGACAAGCGCGATGCGAAATCAATTCCGCAGAGTGAGCGCTGGTACTTCCTGGAAGAGTGGTATCCCAAGTATGGCAACCTGGTGCCGCGCGACATCGCGACCCGGGCCATTTTTAAAGTCGTGTTCGAGCTTAACCTCGGCATTGAGGGCAAGCCGATGGTTTATCTCGACCTGACGCACATCGACCGCAAGATTCTCGACCGCAAGCTGGAAGGGATTCTCGAGATCTACGAAAAATTTGTGGGCGACGATCCACGGGATACGCCCATGAAGATTTTTCCGGGCATGCACTACACCATGGGCGGACTCTGGGTCGACTTCAAGCAGGCGACCAACATCCCGGGTGTTTTCGCTGCGGGCGAGTGCGAGTATCAATATCACGGTGCGAACCGGCTGGGCGCGAACTCTCTCGTCTCCTGCATTTACGGTGGAAGCATCGCCGGGCCGAATGCAGTGAAGTACGCGCGTGGATTGCAACCGCTTTCCGATGGCAACGCATTCTTTGACGACGAGAAAAAGAAGCAGGAAGAGAGCAATGTGCTGCTCACGAACAACACGGGCACGGAGAATCCGTTCCGGCTGTGGCAGGAGCTCGGGGAGCTGATGACCAAGGAATGTACCGTCATCCGCTACAACAAGAATTTGCAGCAGACAGATGCGAAGCTGGTAGAGCTGCTGGAGCGCTTCCGCAACGTGAACCTCAGCGATCGCACGCAATGGGCGAACACCAGCGTGGTCTTCACGCGCCAACTTTACAACATGCTGCAACTGGCCAGAGTGATAGCGCAGGGCGCGCGGTTGCGTGACGAATCCCGCGGAGCACATTACAAGCCGGACTTCCCCGACCGCGACGACAAGAATTTCCTAAAGACGACGAAGGCGTATTTCGCGCCGGATGGGGATGAGCCGAAGTTCGAGTTTGAGCCGGTGGATGTTTCGCTGATTCCGCCACGGCCGAGGAAGTATGACGCGGTGAAATAATCCTAGATTTGAGCTAGGCGCTACAAGCTAATGGCTGATAAATCCGTCATCATCAAGATCAAGCGGCAGAACAATCCGTCTTCCAAGTCCTACTGGGAAGAGTTCGAACTCGCCTGGCATCCGGGCATGAATGTGATTTCTTCGCTGATGGAGATCGCCGCCAACCCCGTCACGCGCGACGGGAAAGCGACCACGCCGATCACGTACGACTCGAATTGTCTGGAGGAAGTCTGCGGCTCCTGCGCCATGCTTATCAACGGGCGCGCGCGCATGGCCTGCTCGGCGCTGATCGATAATCTCGAGCAGCCGGTCAAGCTCGAACCGTTTTCCAAGTTTCCCATCGTCCGTGATCTGGCCACCGACCGCAGCGTGATCTTCGAAAACCTGAAAGCCGTGAAAGCATGGGTTCCCATCGACGGTACTTACGATCTTGGTCCCGGCCCGCGCATGACGGCGGAAGAGCAGGAAACCGCCTATCCCATTTCCCGCTGCATCTCCTGCACCTGCTGCATGGAGGCTTGCCCGCAGTTCAATGAAGATACCGGCTTCGTGGGAGCGGCCACCATCGCGCAAGTGCGCCTGTTCAACACCCATCCCACGGGGAAGGCGCTCGAACGCGAGCGGCTGGCGGCGCTGATGGGCGACGGCGGCATACAGGAATGCGGCTACGCGCAGAATTGCGTGGAAGTCTGCCCCAAGGATATCCCGTTGACCCGCTCGATTTCCGAGGTAGGCGGCGCGGTCATGAAACAGGCCATCGGTGA
This sequence comes from Candidatus Sulfotelmatobacter sp., assembly GCA_049584315.1. Lineage (GTDB taxonomy): Bacteria > Acidobacteriota > Terriglobia > Terriglobales > Acidobacteriaceae > Sulfotelmatobacter. The sequence goes on from JBAUXO010000228.1 coordinate 3,587, forward strand.
CCTTTTCCGGCGCTAATTTTTGTCACTCCTGCCACAACAGAGCATAACCGTTCGGTATCTAATGAACGCTAACTGGCTGCTGCCAGAGCACATGAGTCAGCCGTAATGCGGCGCTGGATATGGTGTTCGGCGTGCTCCTATGCAAGGGAGCGTTGCCCGGCGCGGAGGACGGTAACCCCGAGTAACCGCGCTGAAACGGAGCCTTTGGTAACGGCTGTAACAGTTGCTTTGCGATCGATGGTTGGACGGCTTGACAGCATGGCTTAGAATGTCCGGACAGTTGCAGGAGAAGTCCTGCGGCCGGCTACGAGACTGATTCTTGAGATCAAGACTAGAGCGCCACGTTATCGTGCTTTACTTTCTGGCCTGCGTGTGCAGCCCGCTGTTTGCGGCGACTGCCACCACGCTGCATAAGCCGGTTCATCATGCGCGTCGGCATCGGCTGCACTGGACGCTGTGGAATCCCATGTTCCGCCCGTCGCATGAGTCTCTTTTATTGCAGAACGCAGAAGTCGACCGGCTGGAGTTGCCGCGCATTCAGGACGACGACGAACTGGAGGCCCTGAAGGCGAGCGGAGCGCTGCAGCCCATCATAGCGGGCGATTCGCTGCGCTTCGATCCCCGGCTCGATCCTTCGCGCCGGTACTGCCGTCCTTGGACTCGCGACTTTGTGCAGGATATTGCCCAGGCTTATTACAACCGTTTTCACCAGCAGATTCAGGTGAACTCAGCGGTGCGGACGGTCAAGGTCCAGAAAAAACTGCGGCGTCATAATCGTAACGCGGCTCCGGCCGATGGTGATACCGCGTCTTCTCACCTGGCTGGCCTTACCGTCGATCTGCAACGCCGCGGCATGACCCAGGAACAGATTCACTGGATGGAGCACTACCTGTTCTACATGAAGGCTCTCGGTCTGGTTGAGCCGGAGGAAGAGCGCCGACAGTGGGTCTTCCACATCATGGTTTCGGGCCGCTATGCGGATTGGCGCGAGACCCAGGATATCGTTCCCATGGAGCGGCCCGAACCCTCCACCCTCGATGCCAGCCGCGCCGAATAATCCATCACTCCGTATATTGCGCTTCGCCGTTGCCGAACGACCAGTTCTCCCACGCCACTTCCACTAGGTTGATCATCAAGTCCTGCGGGCGTAGCCCAGGATTCTCGCGTAGGATCTCCGCCATCCGCTTGATGAGCTGGCGCTTCTGCGCCAACTTGCGTCCGGTCGATAAAGTAATTTGCACCATGACGATGTCGTCCGAGCGCTGCACGCCGAGGTAGGTGGGATCGTAAATCAAACCATGGGCGGGGTGCTCAGTAATTATCTGGAAGCGATCCTGCTTCGGCACGTCTGCACCCTCCACCATCGCTCGGTGCACTCCGTCTGCCAGCGCCTTCTTATATTCTTCCGACTTGCCTGCGCGTAAGGAAATTCGAACCAGCGGCATTCCTGCCTCCCTAGGATTGAGACATCCAGTGTGTCTAGCGAATGGATGAATCTTCTGCTCAATGCGATTCATACCCGGGAGGTGTTTTAATAAGTTGATGATCATCCTCATGGCGGGCCTTCCGGGCACCGGCAAAACTACACTCGCCCGCGAACTGGCGGCGCGCAGCGGAGGCCGCGTGCTTAGCAAAGACGAGATCCGGCACGCGCTTTTCATGCCGGACGAAGTTGAGTACTCGTCGCGGCAGGATGATTTTTGTCTGCAGGTCATGCTGCAAACTGCGGGCCAGCTGTTCGAACGGAGTCCGAATTGGATTATCTTTCTCGACGGTCGGCCCTTCTCGCGGCGCTATCAAATCGAGAACGCAGTGAAGGCGGCCACTTCCCTGCACCAAAGCTGGCGCATCCTCGAGTGCGTCTGCCGGGAAGAAATCTGCAGGCAGCGTATCGAAGATCAGTCGGCCTCGGGCGCGCATTCGGCAGGAAATCGCGACTTCCAGCTTTATCTGGAAGTGAAATCACGATTCGAAGCGATCACTTTGCCCAAGACCGTGATCGATACCAGCTTGCCGCTGGAAGCCTGTGTCGCCGAAGCGTTGGCGGTTCTCGGTTGAATCGCTTGGTTTCGTCGCGCTCGCGCCTATACAATCGTACTCGCATCCGATCGATGTGGTTCCAACCCACAAACTTATGAATCGCTGCGGCGCTCTCTTACTGTCTTGCCTGCTGCTGGTTGCCGCGTCGGCGACCGCCCAATCCTCCAGTCCATCCGGGCCGACGGTCAGCGCCCGGGCTCGCGCGATTCAAGACTCCGCCATCGTCGTCGATACTCACGCCGACACGCCGCAGCGCTTTCTGGACGAAGGCTTCGACATTGGCTCAACCGACCCCAACGACGTTGGCCACATCAGCCTCGACAAAGCCCGGCGCGGTAATCTGGGCGCGGAGTTTTTCTCCATCTGGGTGGATCCCGAAACCAATCAGGGCCACTTTGCACAGCACACGTTTGATCTGATCGATTCCGTTTACGAGCAGGCGGGGCATCATCCCGACCGGATGATGATGGCTTTTTCGGTCGCGGATATCGAGCGCGCTCACCAGGAACACAAACTGGCCGCGCTGATGGGGATCGAAGGTGGCCACTCCATCGAAAACGACATGCATCTGCTGCGTGATTACTATCGCCTGGGGGTGCGCTACATGACCCTCTCCTGGTCAAATACAAACGAGTGGGCCGATTCCTCTGGCGATATCAATGATCCAAAAGTGCAGCACCACAACGGGCTAACCGCGTTCGGCAAGCAAGTTGTCGGGGAGATGAACCGCCTCGGCATGATGGTCGATATTTCCCACGTCGCCGACAAGACTTTCTGGGATACGATCGCCAATACGAAAGCTCCCGTAATAGCGTCGCACTCCTCAGCCCGTGCTCTGGTCGATGCGCCTCGAAATATGACCGACGACATGTTACGCGCAGTCGCCAACAATGGCGGCGTGGTGCAGGTAAACTTCTTCTCGGGCTTCGTCGATGAGGATTATCGCAAAGCGATGCTGGTTCAGGAGAAAGATCAGGCCGCCGCAATTCAGAAGTATGTCGACTCGTTGAAGGCGCAGGGCAAGCCAGTCAGCTACATTGAGGTCGACCGCATGGAGCGCGAGTGGACGGCGAGAATTCCACGTCCGCCGTTCAACTCTCTGATTGACCACATCGATCACATCGCCAAAGTCGCGGGAGTGGATCATGTGGGCCTGGGGTCAGATTTCGACGGTGTCAGCGGAGCCACGCCTCAGGGCATGGACTCCGCCGCAGACCTGGCGAAGATCACGCAAGCCTTGCTCGATCGCGGCTACAGCGCCGACGACATCAAGAAAATTCTCGGCGGCAACCTGCTCCGCGTTTTTCGCCAGGTCGAAGCTGTGAGCCGCCAACTGCAGGCTCACCCAAATTGAGGTTCAGCTGTCGTACAATATCGGGTCGCATTCAAACTATTTTGCTTCGCAGCCAGGAGTCCTTTTATGCACAGGATACTTGCAGTCGCGGTGTTGTGTTCCCTCACGGCTATGGCGAACTGGGCTCAGGACTCGTCCAGCGCGCAAGCTACTCCTGCCAAACCCGTGGCCAAACCTGCGACTCATCCCGCTGCCCATCCTGTGGCAGCGGATCAGCCTACGGCCGTCATTGAAACCAGCGTGGGGAGCATGACTTGCACTCTGTTTCCGGACAAAGCGCCGATCGGTGTGCAGAATTTTATTGGCCTTGCGACGGGTACAAAAGATTGGAAGACCGTGAGGGGGGTCACCAAGCATGGTGTGCCCCTCTACGACGGCACCATTTTTCACCGCGTGATTCCTAACTTTATGATTCAGGGCGGCGATCCCGCGGGCGATGGCACGGGCGATCCTGGATACAAATTCAAGAACGAAGTTTCTTCCGACCTGACCTTTGATAAACCGGGGCGGCTGGCTTACGCCAATGCCGGCCCAAATACCAACGGCTCGCAATTCTTTATCACGGAGGCGGCCACACCGCACCTCAACGGCAACTACACCATCTTCGGCCAATGTGACGAGGCAACGGTTGTGCTGGTCAAGCAGATTGCGCGGATGGCCGTCGACCCCAGCAATGATCGGCCATTTCGCCCGGTGAAGATCATCCATATCAAGATTGTTCATGGCCAGGCGGCAAAGGCGGCATCCAAGCCGGCAGCAGCGACCGCTCCTAAGACACCATCGAATTAAATATCGCTGCGGGCAACGGCGGTTGGTAAAAAGAGCCGGAGCCCGAGAGCCAAATCCCGATGCTCGATTTAAAAACTGAAAGGATCTCATGACTCGGCAACCCGGACTGTATGCGACGTTTGAAACCAGCGAAGGCAACATCGTCTGCCGGCTCTTTGAAAAAGACGCGCCCAAAACTGTAGCCAACTTTGTGGAACTTGCGGAAGGCAAGCGCGAGTGGACGCATCCCTCGACCCGCAAGAAATCGAAAGATCGGCTCTACGATGGGACGGTCTTTCATCGCGTGATTCCCGACTTCATGATCCAGGGCGGTGATCCGCAGGGCACGGGAATGGGCGGTCCCGGCTACCAGTTCGAGGACGAAACCAAGGGTTCGCCGCATAAACTCGATAGGCCGGGAATCCTGGCCATGGCCAATGCGGGACCCAACACCAACGGCTCGCAGTTCTTCATCACGGTTGCGCCCACGACATGGCTGACGGGCAAGCACACGATTTTCGGCGAAGTCGTCGAGGGTCAGGATATTGTCATGAAGATTTCCGAAGTCCCGCGCAACCGGCAGGATCGGCCCGGCAAGGACGTGGTGGTAAAGAAGGTCACGATCGAGAAGGTATGATAGGGCCACGCCGCGCCGTCTCGTTGACTTGCCCAACTCGCCCACGTAGGATTCTCGTCCAGTGATTGGGCAAACTATCTCGCATTACCGCACCCTGGAAAAGCTCGGCGGCGGCGGCATGGGGGTGGTCTATAAGGCGGAGGATCTCAAGCTTCGCCGCTTCGTGGCCCTAAAATTTCTGCCGGACGAAGTTGCCAAAGACCCGCAGGCGCTGGCCCGTTTCGAACGCGAGGCCCAGGCTGCGTCCGCCCTGAACCATCCCAACATCTGCACCATCTACGAGATTGACGAACACGACGGCCAGGCTTTCATCGCCATGGAGTTCCTGGACGGCCTGACGCTGAAGCACGCCGTTGGATCTCGGCCGATGGACAATGACAAGCTCGTGAATCTGGCGATTGAGATCGCGGACGCGCTCGACGCCGCCCACACCGAGGGCATTGTCCACCGCGACATCAAGCCCGCGAACCTCTTCGTGACCAAACGCGGCCACGCCAAGATTCTCGACTTTGGTCTAGCGAAATTGGGTGACGCGAGAGGAGCACGGAAGACGCTAGCCGACAATGCGCAAACCTTGGACGAGGCGCACCTGACCAGTCCCGGCACGATGTTGGGCACGGTGGCCTACATGTCGCCGGAGCAGGTGCGTGGCCGCGATCTGGATGCGCGCAGCGACCTGTTCTCGTTTGGCGCCGTCCTGTACGAGATGGCAACCGGCGACGTTCCTTTCCACGGAGAGAGCTCGGCCGTCATTTGCGAAGCCATCATGAATCGCGCGCCGGTTCCGGCGGTGCGGCTGAATCACGAGATTCCAGCCAAGCTGGAAGACATCATCATCAAAGCGCTGGAGAAGGACATCAACCTGCGTTACCAGCATGCCTCCGAGATGCGCGGCGACTTGCAGCGTCTGAAGCGCGACACCGATTCGGGGCGGATGCCGCTGCCCCTCTCCTCGGCTCGAGATGCAGCGGTTGGAAACGCGGCCGGTGCCGCGTCCGCCGCGTCGAAATCTGGCCAGCGCAGCCCACAGGCCGACAGTAGTGGTGCTGTAATCGCTGCATCGAAGCCTCCTTATGGAAAGATCGCCGCCGTCGTTGGTGCTGTTGTCCTGATTGTGCTGGGCATTTCTTTCTGGCAAACGCGGCGGCAGACCATACCAACGGCTAGCTCCAGTGCTCCAAGAACCCTTGCCGTTCTCCCCCTGCAAAACATTGGAGCCGATAAAGACCTCGATTTTCTGCGCCTGGCGCTGGCCGACGAAATTGCCACCTCGCTCAGCTACGTCCGTTCGTTGACTATCCGTCCATTTGCCACCACCAGCAGATATGATTCCCCTACGCTCGATCTGCTGGAAGCCGGGCGCGCCATGCACGTGACCGACGTAGTCACCGGACACTATCTGAAGGAAGGCTCCCAGCTTCAGATTACGTTGGAAGCCATTGATGTCGAGAACAATCGTACCCTTTGGCGCGATACCATGACCGTCGCCGCGCCGGACATGATCGCCATGCGCGGGCAAATCACGGCGAAAGTCCGTCAAGGACTCGTCCCCGCGCTTGGTGTCGGGAGCGATTCCGCCGAAGGCGCCACCCGTCCCGGGAACGAAGAAGCCTACGATCTTTATCTTCGCAGCCTTTCTCTGCCGCATGATCCGCTTCCCAACAAGGACGCCATTGCCATGCTGGAGCGCGCCGTGGGACTCGACTCAACCTACGCCTCCGCGTGGGACGCTCTGGGGGTTCGCTACCACTATGATTCCGCCTATTCGGATGGCGGCGCTGCGGCGTTTCAGCGCGCCCTGGCAGCTTTTTCCAGAGCCTTGACCCTCGATCCGAACTACATCGGCCCCGCTGGTGAACTCATGCTCATGCAGGTCGAACGCGGGGAGACGGTCAAGGCCTATCAAGGCGGGAAAGCGTTGCTGGCACGGCATCCGGAGAATGCCAACATCCACTTCGCCCTTTCCTATGTACTCCGGTACGGCGGCGCCCTCGAGGAATCCGCCCACGAGTGCGACACCGCGCTGTCGATAGACCCTGGAAGCTATGGGTTCCGCTCGTGTGTTTTTACTTTTGACCAACTGGGCAACTACGCCCGCGCCGTGGAATTTCTGCAGCTGGATGCCGGGTCACAGTGGTCACTCGACAACCTTATGCGGCATCAGATTCGCGACGGAAAATTGGCGCAAGCGAAGGAGACCGCGCTGAAATTGAACAACCGGGCAATGCTAGCCTGCCTGGCCAACCCGCCATCCTCGAGCACGGCAAGCCTCGTCCACGGAATAGCAACCGCCGCATTGGCCGATCCAGACCCGGAGGTCCGCTACGTGGTTGCAGAGGATGTCCTGTTCTGCGGGCAGAAAGACCTCGCTCTGGGGATGCTCAACAGTTCGGTCGACAATCACTTTTGTGCTTACACGGGCTTGCAAAACGATTCCGCCTGGACGAAGCTGCGGAGCACGCCGGAGTTCGCGGAACTGCTTACGGCGGCGAAGAAGTGCCGGGACGATTTTATGGCGGAGCGAGATCGGGGGCAGTAGATCATAAGCGCGAACTTAAGCTCGGTAGTTTGACGCCACTCAGCAATCCCCAGAAAGCCTTTTAGGTCCGACGACACGTGGTCACCCGAGGAATGCCCCCATCCGAGCGACCACAATCACTTCCGGTTAGCCGACAAACCGGGACTTGCTCACAAACCCAATTCTAAGGTCCGGACGTTGGCTTAAGTGACGGGTCAGTGAAATATCCCTTCGCCGTCTGTTGACGAAGGCGTGGGTCTCGATCGGTTCCCAAGTA
>JBAUXO010000229.1:0-26953 GCA_049584315.1 Candidatus Sulfotelmatobacter sp.
GGACGAACTTGTCCAAAGTGCTACGCGTCTGGACATCGAGTTGGAGCGGAAGCGCGACTCGGGCCATGCTCCAGCGTACCAGAAGTTATTGTTAATATAAAGAACTATCTGTACGATGTACTAGCGCTCCACTCAGTCCAATCTGGCGCAAAAACAGCTGCCTGGCTAGGCACGGAACGCGTTTTCGGGAGTGTGTTGCAATTGGCCAGCGATGTTATGCGGGCGGTGCGCCTCCGGTCTCTTTGGCGGAAACTGAAGCATCCAAAATGGTTGATACCACTCGGTTGACCATCAGCCCGACGCTTAGCTCAAGCCCAGTATGAAGGGGCTGGCTCTGGCAGTTCGCTGGCGCGACGATTCAACCAACAACGTAACCTGAGAGCCCGTCCGTCCAGGTGGCAGAGCGCCATCCACGACGAGGGAATCTAGTGATGTATTCTTAAGTCGACCGGTGGTCGATGGGCTTGATTTCTTCCTCACCGTAAGGCCTTCAGTACATCGCTTTCGCTGAAGGGTGTTGTTCGTGCCTATCTGCTATCTCTGAAAGGATCGGAATTCTTGTGCACGTACTGGTAACTGGCGGGGCTGGGTTTATTTGCTCTCACGTCGCGGATGGGTATATCGCCGCCGGGCACGACGTGGCGATTATCGATGATCTGTCCCGTGGATCAAGGGACAATCTCAATCCCAAGGCACGTTTTTATCTGGGCGACGTACAGGACGCGGAGTTTGTGAATTCCGTTTTCGAAACGGAACGACCGGAGGTGGTCAATCATCACGCTGCCCAGATGGATGTGCGGCGCGGTGTTCGCGAACCCCTTTTCGATGCTTCGGTGAATATTCTTGGCTCCCTCAACATACTGCAGGCGGCAGTCGCGCATGGCTGTAAGCGGGTGATCTACATCTCTACCGGCGGGGCAGCGTACGGCGAACCGAAGCGGCTTCCTGTTCTCGAGGACGACCCGATCAATCCGATCACTCCGTACGGCATCAGCAAGCATACCGTGGAGCACTATCTGTTTACCTACCGCTTCTTGTACGGGCTCAACTACGTCGTTCTACGTTACGGAAATGTCTACGGACCGCGACAGAGTTCCCATGGAGAAGCGGGCGTCTTTGCGATTTTTTGCGAGCAGATGCTGGCGGGAATTCAGCCCGTGATTTATGGGGATGGTAGGAAGACGCGAGATTACATTTTCATCGAAGACGTGGTTCGCGCGAATCTGGCTGCCCTCCAAAAGGGAGACGGCGAGATTTTTAACATTGCCAGCGGGTTGGAAACTACGGACCAACAGGTTTTCGAGGTGATCCGCGATCGACTTGGCAAGAGCGATCTAAGGGCACAGTACGTCGCGCGACGGCCGGGCGAGGTTGAAAAGATTTATCTCGACGTCCGCAAGGCGGAACGAATACTCGGGTGGGCGCCGCAGGTTGCGCTGAGCGAAGGAGCTCGTCAGACCGTGAGCTATTTCCAGCAGGCTGCAAACAAAGTCACTGCGCAGGGTTGAAGCGAAATCAAGTCCGCTCATTCTCTTCCTGGATTCGCCCTCATTGCGGGCGCGTTTGAACCGCTTCAGGATGCGGCTTCAGCTTCCCGAGAGGCAAGCGGAGAGACCAACGGTCCGGATAGGATCGGTCTCGTCAATGGCTCCAGGTCTATGGCTCAACGTCGGCGGCCAGGAGCGGCAGGCGAGCGGCCACTTTCTCGGATAATCCTTGGCCGTGTTCAAAGCGCTCTCCTCGAAGAGTTATCCAGAAGGTTTGGGTGTGGTGCCATAAAGCCGGCAGGCCAGGCCCTCGGCGGTAGAGAGTTGATGGGAGAATTGCACTCTCGCCGGAGTGCAGCGACCGGCTGGCAGCCTATGTCGCCAGGTTCACCGTCCCGGCTTGCGCCTAGAAAAATTGCTGTCTCGGCGCGGCTGGATTCCGCAACTTCGGGCAGGAGTTGTTGCGGCCGCACGACCTCTATTTCCCGCTGATGCCAATCTGCGGTGCAATTGCACAGCTCTGTTTTGCGCGCGGCGTGGAACTCGGTGCACACTCTCGTGCCGTTGACCGTGGCCACCAGGGGCTTGCGAAAGAGACTAAAATCCCGCCCGTAGAGCATGTCCGAGCTTATCGCGTCTGCGCTTTAGGTTTTGAGAGAGGTAATTCTTCTAATTTTTCTCCGGCTCTCGCGCTACGCCTTTTTCGATGGGCTTGCGCGGAAGCATCTGGTCCCGCATAGCGGCGTCGTAGACGAAGCCGGCGACGATTACGGCCATCTGCTTCAGATCGTCTGGCTGCAGGCGATCGTAGACATCCATATTCGAATGATGGGTGCGGGTTTCGTATTCAATCGGATCCTGAATGAACTGGAATCCCGGAATGCCGACGGCATCGAAGGAAAGATGGTCCGTGCCTCCGGTGTCACGCATGGTGAGTGTGGTCATGCCGAGGTCATGGAAGGGCTTCATCCAGGCTTCGAAGATGGGTGCGACGGCTTCGTTCTCCTGCAGGTGCACGCCGCGAATTTTTCCGCTGCCGTTATCGACGTTGAAATAGACGGAGACTTTAGCCTGTTCGGGCTTCACCGTAACGTCTCCAGCTTCGCGGCGCAGCAGGGTCGGCATGCCTTTCATTCCCGGATCGTCCATGGGCGGACGCGCGCCGAAATGATTTTGCACGTAGCCCTGGGAGCCGAGCAGACCTTCTTCTTCTCCGCTCCAGAGGCCGATGCGGATCGTGCGGCGGGGTTTGAGGTCGAGCGCTTTCAGGATGCGGACCGCCTCCATCATGACAATGGTTCCGGCGCCATTGTCGGTGGCCCCCGTGCCAGCGTGCCAGGAGTCGAGGTGTGCGCCGAGCATTACGAGTTCATCTTTCTTATCGGTGCCCGGAATTTCGGCGATGGTGTCGTACTGCATGGGATCATTGTCGTAGAAGGTGCTCGTAACATTCAGCTCCAGTGAAACCTCTTTCTTTTGCTGCAGCAGACGCGCAATGCGCGTCCAGTGCTCGAGCGCCATGGTGAGCTGTGGGACGGTGGTGGTTTCGCCGATCTTGTAGGATCCTCCGGACTGGACAAACACAGTGCCGCCGCCTGAGGCCAGGCGGCTGTGATCGATGACGGCCAGAACCTTCTCGTCGGCGAAGAATTGATTCAAGTCCTTGATGAATTGCTGGCGCTTTACAAAGTCGGCAAAGCGGAAGGCGGGGTGTTCGCCCTGAATCTGGTAGTCCGCTAGCTTGGCGAGGTCCTCATCACTCAAGCGTTTGTAAGGGGCTTCGGTGATGGGCTTTACGTCAACCTCAGGGCCCAAGATCACAATCATCCCGGCCAGCTTCCCTTTGTATTTGTCGAAGTCTTTCTGATCGTCAATGGTGACCCGGATGCATTTGCCTTGGACCACTCCGTTGGTGCCTGGAGTCCATGCTTTCGGATAGGCGAGCAGGGTAACGACGTCGGGGGAAGTCATGCGCACGTTTACATATTGATTGGCCCAGCCGCGGCCAAATGGCCCCCAGGGCTCAAGGTGCGCATTGGAGAGGCCCATGGCGGTGAGCTGGTCGCGCGTCCACTCGTTGGCGCGCTTCATGTTCGGAGAGCCGGTGAGCCGCTCGCCGATTGAGTCCATCAACCCCGTGGCGTAGTCCATGACCTTGGAATTATGGAAGCCTTCGTAGCGGATGCGGCTTACGGTCTCCAGATCGACTTTTTCTTTGTCTTTATCCTGCGACCACAAAGTTACAACCGGCGCCATCACAAACAGAAGGCACACCAGACGCGCGAACTGCTTCATGAAAGAGCTCCTGAGGGAAGATCAAAGCGGCGATTATACAGGGCGAGTCTCCGCAGGAGTGCGGCTAGTTTGTAAAGTTAGTTCAAGACCTACGAGCGTTGTCTGCTGGGCGCCATTGTGGGACACGAGCAGAGCGCGCAGCGGCGAACAAGGCGAGCGGCGTCTGTTGGAACCATTGTCTCCGGTACGAAATCAATAGTCCCGCCGTGTCGTATGCCTTGTCGCCTCCCACGGTTACGTGTTTCGTGCCCGGAATCTGTTCCAGCATTACCAGCGCGGCATCGCGCTCCGCCGTTCCGTTGGCCTCGAACACCTCGGTGTTCACGATCAGTCCGTTGCGGTTCTCCACCAGCAGATTCCCGTTGTAACTCAGTTTGGCTTCCTTGCCCTTGCCTTTGCGTGCCATCTTCGCATCCGGGTCCGTCTTCGATGCGTGCGTCTGGTTCGACCGCTTCTCTCCGTGGAAGTCCACAGTTGCATTGCCAGGATCGTCCGGCGGAACGGCGTTCTTAGCATCCTTGCGCTGATAACTCTTCACACTCGCCCAAGCTTCCAGTAGCGTTCCATCTACAGTGAAGTGTTCGTCCGAAAGTAGACTCCGCTCGCGTGCCTGCTGCAGTACGGCTTGGAAGAAGGCTTCGGCAATGTCCCCATCGAGCAGGCGCTCGCGGTTTTTGGTGAACACGGTCACATCCCAGATGGCGTCGTCCATGTTCAAGCCCACGAACCATCGGAACAGCAGGTTATAGTCGAGCTGTTCCATCAACAGCCGCTCGCTGCGCACCGAGTACAGCGCTTGCAGCAGGAGCGCTCGCAACAACTTCTCCGGCGCGATCGACGGCCGCCCAGTTTTCGCGTACAGCTTGTGGAACCGTGGTTGCAGTTTTCTTAATGCCTCATCGGTCATGACACGAAGAGGACGCAAGGGATGGTCGTGGGGTACTCGCTGCTCTGGGCTTACGCAGCTGAAAACATCCAACTGCTGCTCGTCGTTTCCACGCATACCTTCTTCTTATCAGGTTGTGCTGTGGAAACAGGAGAGTTTGTTGGTACTGCGAAATCATGTTCTTCGCCCTCCCCTCGCTGTAGCAACACTCCGATCGTTTGGGTAAACTCATGTACTAAATGAGCGTGTTTTGCCTCATCCACGGATCGACACAGAACCCATCGGGATGGAATCTGCTCGCACCCGAACTGGAGTCGCAAGGTCACCAAGTAATCTGTCCCGACCTGCCGGTGGACAAGCCTGAGGCGAGTGGTACGTGCTATGCGGAGGCGGTCACAACAGTGCTCCGGCAATTGTCTGATCCGCCGATGGTGGTCGCCCATTCAGTGAGTGGTTTGTTCCTGCCACTTGTCGCCAAACAGAGACCGGTGGCGCGAATGGTGTTCCTGGCGGCCACAATTCCGCAGGTCGGCAAGAGTGCCCTCCAGCAGCTTCAGTCTGATCCTGACATGATTTGGCCGGAGTGGATCGGAAAAGACCCCACGAAGGACGCACAACTGGCCATGAAGTTCCTATTTCATGACTGTTCCCCTGATGTAGCGCACTGGGCGTTGTCTACGCTTAGGTTGATGCACGCACATGGAGCTCTGACCGAAATCTGTCCATTGGACATGTGGCCAGATGTGCCATCATCCTACGTTCTCTGCCGGGCAGATCGGACACTGAACCCGAATTGGTGGCGGGTAGCCTGTCGCGAGCGGCTGGGTTCTGATCCCATTGAGGTAGATTCCGGCCACTGTCCGCACATCTCGCGGCCAACGGAACTAGCGGGTTTGCTCTCTAGAATGGCCAATCTGTCGTAAAGATCCGGGCTCGATAAGCTCGACAGGCATTGCCGTAAGTCCCTTCCAACCGAGTTCACATCGAGTTTTTCCGCACCCTGCTAGAATTCTCGAGCGAGCCTTCTGAAAGAGTACCTCTATGATCCTCTGAGCGCCACGCAGAGCTTGCCTAGCCTCACACCGCACTGCCGTAACATCGCGTCTCTGACAATGTCGGCGATGTCCAAGCATTTTTCGTGCACACCGGAGCGAGCACTCGGAGAAGAGCGCCATTTCGCTCTCAATGAAATATGCGGTTCCAACCAGGGCTCGGTAATCCAATCAGGACACTCGGTCCGACCCAGGCATCTCTTCGGTCGGCAACGGGCCGATCATGATTACTAGCAGCCCAACCCGATCGATGCCTGGTGGAAGAATCTGTCCGCATGCTCCACGCCTCTGATGGTGAGCACGCTTATGCTGCGTCTTCTCCCATGTGCGCCTTCCGGAACCGGCGGACTCTATCCGTGTTGCCGCATTTTCGACCATCGCACCAACGCCGCGTGCGTCCTTTGCTCTGATCGTAGAATGCCCAGCGGCATCCTTCGTTGACACAGACCTTAACCCGGCGCAGATCAGCGTGAACTAAGAGCTGCGCCGCGGATTCCGCGACTTGAACCAGTACCCAGGTCCAGTCTTTCTTGGCAGCGTCAGTACCAAGTTCTAATCTGTGCCCTACTTTGATAATCACCGGAAACGCAGCTCTCTTACGAAGTGCGGAATTAAGATTGTCGATCAGACGGTCCGAGGGAGATCTGCCTGCTGCAACTTGCGACGCAATCTCTCGCAGAACCGAGCGGAGACGCAAAAGCGATTTCATCTCCTTTGGCCGTGGAGTTGGAAGGTTTGTTCCTCGAGTCAACCGCCAGCGTCGCAAGAAGCGCTTTCTCCACGATTCTATCTGCAGACGATCCTCCAGGTGGCCTCGCCCGTCGTACCACTCACTGTTCAGGAAATCGAGACAAAGAAGCTCCATGACGCCACTCTGCAAACCGTTAATTCCAGCGCGCAAGTCCAAGTTTTCTTGACCATAAGTGTGTAATGAATATTATAATGTATGATCATTACGCCAAGAAAACTCCAACAGTCATTTGGGTGTCCCAGTGACATATAGCCACTAGGGCATCGGTGCGAACGTCGGTGGGAGCGAAAGGACGCTACCAATGATCGCGAGAATTTGGCAGGGCCGTACTCAACCAGGCATGGGCGGGGCATACTACGCCTATCTGGAAAGCACGGGGCTGAAGGAATACAAGGAAACCCCAGGTTTCAGGGACGTGCTTGTTTTAACGCGAGAGATCGGTGAACAGACGGAGTACGTGTTAATTACACTTTGGGACAACATGGAAGCTGTGAAGCGCTTTGCTGGTCCGGTGCCTGAGCGCGCGGTTTATTATCCCGAGGATGACCGATATTTCCCTGAGTCGGAGCGGACTCCGAATGTACGGCACTACGAGGTGCTTGACCGCTAGCAACGCGGAAGCAGTGTCCAGCCGAAGACCCCGGATTGGTCTCGATAAGTCGACCTGTGAAACTTCCGGATGATGGGCAAGCACTAAGCCGGTGGAGCGGTGGACGCTACGCGTGTGGCGGACTTGAATTTGGTCTTCGAAACACTCTTGTCCCTCGCCTCGAGGCAGCGTATGATTGGCCGCCGTGCTAAGAGCTTGTAACAAAACCCCCGCCGCGGCAGCTTTTGGGTCCCGCTCACTGCAACTTCGCGTACTCCGCCTTGGGCTTCCTTCAGAATGGGGATGTCGGGTTCGGCGTCTTTCCAGAGCGTGAGAAAGGCTTTGTAGGCGGCGAGTGCCCGGACGCGGGCGGCATCGGCATCCGCTCCCTGCGAGGTTCTCGACTGCAAAGCATTGGCACGAGCCACGCCTAGATGCGCCAACGCTCCCGTCCAGCAGTTCCAGACGATGCCGCTGTGGTCGAGAATCTTCTGAAACTCGGCCGCGGCTGCATTACCTTGTCCGGCTGCCAAGTAGGCCTCTCCGCGGACATACACATGATAGAGGCAGGAAACATTGTTGACGAACGGTATTGCTCCCAACTCTATAGGTGAAGCGCTTTGCGGGGTATCCAGGGCGGAAGCCGGGTTCTTCCTATCCAGCGCTAATTGCGCCTGAATCGCAGGCAGCCAAAGCGACTGCATCTGGGTGTCCAGCGGGTAACGTTTGTTCAAGTCCTGCGCCAGCGATTCGGCTCGCGCATCGCCCGCCATGGCGAACGCAAGTGCCGCTTCGACCCGGACGCCCGGACTCGCGCGAGCAAGCTTGAAAGCCTCTGCCGCTGACTGCCGGGCTTCTGCGGTATTGCCATAAGCGGCTTGTTCGAGAGCAGCGTTCGCCTGATATATCGCTCCAGTTTCCCTGCTGTCAGCCCGGATGGAGGAGTCCACTGCCCGCTCGGTCAGTCCCCGCGCCTTGCCCACATGACCAGCGTAGGCCTCGGTGTCGGATGCCAGCGCAAATCCCCAGTTCTCTTCGGGCTGGTCTGCAAACCACCGTTGTTGTTCCGCCATCGCCGCAGAGTCCAGTCCGAGAAAGGCAAGGGCATAAAGAGCATTGTGGAGTACCGCACTATCCAGTTTTCGCGCCTGCGCCTCGTGAATCATGCGCCGCGCCTCGTCGAACCGCTGCAAGGCAAGGGCGATGGTGGCGAGATTCTCGTAACCGCCTACCCAATCCGGTGCAAGGCGCACGGCTTGCCTCGTGATCTCCGCGCCTTTCTCATACTGGCCCTGTGAGGCGAACACACTGCCGAAATCGCTGTACGCTGCTGTAACCCGCGGGTAGCTGTCGATCTCTTCTTGATATGTCTGGGCGGCTTTATCCAGTTCCCCGGTTACATTCCTATAGTAGCTGGCGGCAATCGTCAGCTTTTCCCGCTCGCTGACATGTTCCCGGAACTGGAATGCCTTGGTGTAGTACTCGCTGGCTCGCTCTGGTTCGCCGAGAGTGGAGTAGTCGGCGCCCACCACCAAGTAGCCCATGGCAAAATTCGGATCAAGCTCGATGGCACGTTGATGGTAAGGCAGGGCTGCGGCGGGGCTTTTCTCGCGATAGGCCTCTTGTCCAAGGCTGTACGCTTTCAGAGCTTCGAGCGAAGATGTGGTCGCCTGTTCGAGCGGAACATCAAATTTTTGCAGCGTCGCCAGCGATTCGCCCAACTCAGTGCGCAGTTTGGATGCCGCCTCGCCCAGCGCGTCCAACACCTTCTCCTTCGACGCCGCCGTCACTTGCTGCTCGGCCAATGTGTCTCCGCTCTGGCAATTCACCGCCTTCAACCCCAGCACATATTCGCTGCCCAGACCGTCAACTGTTCCAGCAATGTAAGCCTTGGTGCCTGCCCGCTGACAAAGCTCGTGGGTGACTTCGGGCGTGAGTTTAGTGCTGGCCGGACGGGTCATCTGTTGCAGGGTCTTCGCAACGTCGCTGTCGGAAAGCACATTCAGGAAGGGCGACTGCCGCAGGGAAACATTGAGCGCCGTTTTTAGCGTGTCGTCGAATATCGGATCGCCCGTGCTGTTGGTAAAATCGGCGAGAACGATGGTGTCTTTGTCGGTCAGGCGACTAGTTTGACGCCGCGACCGATAGTAAAGTCCGCCCGCTGCGAGCAAGGCCACGAGCAGGATCGGAATCGCAATCTTTGAAAGCTCCAAGCCCCGAGCCACACGAACTTCGGGCACGGCAGCCTCGGGCACGGCCGAGCTTGAGGCAGCAGCAGAACGATTCCCCAGAACCGGCGCCACCAGAGAGGCCACCATGGCGCGCACTTTCACTTGGGTCAAGAAGAGTATTACCGCGACGATCCCCACTGCGATAGCGACGAAAGCGTACGGGTGGTTTTCCAAGAGCCATTTGGCAAATACCCCGAAGATCGCAAGGAGCATTCCGATAAGAACCCGATCCAACCATTCGCTCCTATGGGCGGGGGACGGGAGCGGAATCTTTGCGCGGGTCGCCTGCGTCGTTCCTGGCGCAGACGCCGAACCTTCGGCCTCCGTCGCTGGTGCCGAGATTCGCGCCGGAAGTTTTCCGCTCTCGGTGTCGCGCTTCAGCCGTCGCAGGTCGGATCGCATCTCCGAGGCGTGCTGGTAGCGCAGATTCCGATCTTTTTCGAGGCTCTTGCTGATGATGCGCTCCAATTCTGCTGGCACATCGGGATTCAGCCGCACGGCAGAAACAGGTTCCCGGTTCAGGATGGACTCGAAGATTAGTCCCGCGCTTTCCCCCCGAAAAGGGATCGTGGCGGTAGCCGCTTCATAGAGCACAACGCCAAAGGAGAATAAATCCGTTCGGGCGTCTAATTCCTTGGCACGGACTTGCTCTGGAGACATGTAGGCGACCGTTCCCAACGTCGTTCCCGGACTGGTCAGGTGCTCTTCCAGCGACAGAGTGGATTGTGCCATCACCGCATCTGCTCCGACATTGGCAAGCACAGGTGTCACTTTCGCCAGCCCGAAATCCAGAATCTTGGCATGGCCGCGTTCGGTGACAAAAATATTGGCGGGCTTAATGTCGCGGTGGACGATACCCTTCGAGTGTGCGGCATCGAGAGCATCGGCGATCTCGATTCCGAGCGACAACAGGGTTCCAATTTCCAGCGGACGCCCCGCGTTGAAAACGGCCGAGTGCCTGCGGGTCACGGGCAACATCGTCTGGCAGGAACTTGAGGGCAACGAAGCGATGCAGCCGCGTGTCCTCAGCTTTGTAGACCACGCCCATGCCGCCACCGCCCAACTTCTCGACGATGCGGTAGTGCGAGATGGTTTTGCCGACAAGCTGGGGGACGGGCGTGCTCATTCCCGAGAATGGTACGGGGCAGTTCGGCGACAGGTCAATGGGATCGGCAGACGAACCCCGGAGGTAGGAGTAGCGCCAAAGATGATTCGCTCAGGACTCGCGAGATTCATAGAGGAATCGCCTCGGCTTAGCGCCCGCGCAGTTGCTAAGCCCACTCGGCAAGTGGCGTGATTTGTGAACCGGTGCGCAGGAGATCGAGTCTTTTATTTGTGCCCTCTTTGCTGTTCTTATTGGTGCGCCATAGGGTTCTGGCCTTCCAGTGCCCCGAAACACGGGGCTGGTCCAGGCCACCGATGGGAACTTCTGGTAATGCCTCAGTTTGAAATGTAGGAAAACAAAAGAAGCCCAGACTCTCTTCCCCCCGGAGTAAGTCTGGGCCAAGGCCAAGGCGCTGTTCTCTTAGACCTTACACGTGTAGCCTAGTCCGGGGTCCAAATGCATTTCCATACAGTGTTCTGCGTAAACTACCGGAGTTTTTTCTTGTAGGCCCGACTGGCGACCTACCCCACCAAATTTCAAACTGAGGCACTACCGAACTTCTCCGAGACAACGTACCACGGCTGGTCCAGCAGCAACTGCGCGGCGGACGGCTATGGCACGGTCTTCAACATCACCACCGGCGGCAAGCTGATGACGCTGCATAGTTTTTGTGCTGAAACAAACAGCGAGGGGAACTGCACGGACGGCAACTACCCCGAAGCGGGTCTGGTCCAAGTAAGGTGTCAGCGCTGCCGGGGCCCGACGGGAAGACCGGTTGAAACGCTACAAATTCAGCGGGCTCACTGAGGTAGCACTTTGGAGCCGGGGGATGGCACCAGAGTGCCATTTCGAGAATTCCGTCGAAACGATAGGGTCACCGTGAGCAGTTCTGGGGGAGGGCTGCCCGGGCGCCCTGATCTCGCAAGAGATCGGGGCGTTCGTCATTTGAGGGGAAGAGAGTGCGGTCTCAGGGGTAGGCCTAAGACAGGAGACCCGAGACCTCAGAGTGGGCGCAGTGAACACACAGAGAGTGGGCCGAGATCAATTGGTTGAAATCGTGAAGTTGACCGTGATCTTGGCCTCGGTTTCGACCGCTTCGCTGCCCTCAAGATGCGGCTTGAAATGCCATTGCCGAACCGCGTCCTGGGCTGCGGAGGCGAGGATGTGCGGCCCACTGACCACCTGCAAGTTCTGGATGATTCCGTCCTTGCCAATCAGCGCCTGCAGAATTACCGAACCCTGCACCTTCATCTGCCGCGCCAGCAGCGGATAGCTGGGCTTCACCGGGCTGGTAACGATCGCCGAGGCGTTCGCGGACATCTGTACCCGCTCCGAAACATTGCTGGTGACGCTGGCTGCAGTCTCGGTTTCGCCCGCGGTGGTCGTTTCAGGGGCGGGCTGCGGCGGCTCGCCGGGCTGCAAATCCACATGCACAGAATTGCTGCCGGGCCGGATCACACGATGGGAGTCGCCCGCTACTACTTCTACTTCCAGTGGGGGCAGGACCGTGCGACTGGTCATCACCGCGGGCGGGGGAACTTCCGAGGTGGGAGCTGCGGCCACATACGGGAAGCTTGTTTCACGCGTGGCGCGCAGAGTTTTGTGGTGTGGTTTGGCGGCCGGCGCTAGGTTAACGGCTGCCGTGGGCTCCCGTGCCGGAACTGTATTCCCTACCGGTGAACTTTCGGTCGGCTGATCAAACTCCGCGTCCGGAGAATCCGGGAACCAGAATTCGCGATCGTGCCATAGTACGATGCCAAGGGCCAGCAGAAGCAGACAAAGCGAACCCACCATCAGTTCGCGTTGCCGGTGATCTTCCTTTCCGATTTTTCGCCGCTTTGACATCACAGTGCGGTCGGTTTTTGGCACGATCGTCTTCAGCATGGACATGCGGGAACCTAGGTTGGAAAACCCGCGTCGCCGTCTCTGGACTGGCGAACGGGGGTCGATCCTGGCGAGGCTAACCTCCCGTTAGTATGCCTCGAAAATGCTCCAAAGGCTAGTAAAAGGTGCGGCACCAAAAGGTGCAGCCCGATTGAGCGGGGCGCGTTATCATTCTCAAACTGAGTCGGGGCGAAACTTTCACGCGTCTCACGAATCCCATGGCTGGGAAGGGGAAAAATCCTTGCAGGTCAACTCATGAAGGACAAAGACAAAGACAAAGATCGCAAGCTGGATGAAAGAAAATTCCGGCAAGTCAGCCGCCGGGAATTGCTGAAGCTCGCACCCGTGCTGGCGCTGGGAGCCTTCGCCATCCCTAAGCTTCAGGAGGGTTTGCTGAAGAAGGGCTTGGGTTTCAGCGATTGGGCTTCGGCGGGGATGTTCCGCTCCCACCATCTGGCGACGACCTTCGACAACTCCGACCTCACTGCCTTCACGAAGTTTCCCCTCAACGACTATGACGTCGACGATCCGGGCGTCATACTCGAGAACTGGACTCTGAGCGTCAGCGGCGCGGTACAGAAACCCGGAGCATACAGGCTGGCGCAGGTGCAGGCACTGCCCCTCTATCGCCAGAACACGCGTCAGGTCTGCGTGGAGGGCTGGGACGTGATTGGGCGATTCGGCGGCGCCCGGCTCTCCGATTTCCTGCATTTGATCGGTGCCGATCCCAGCGCGCGTTACATTACGGTGAACTGCGCCGATGATTACTACGAGTCGCTCGACATGGCGACCGCGCTGCATCCCCAGACTCTGCTCTGTTATGAGATGTACGAGCAGCCGCTCACGCGCGAGCACGGAGCGCCGCTGCGTCTCAGCATTCCTACCAAGATCGGCTACAAGCAGGCCAAATACTTAACCGATTTGAAGGTCACGCACGTACTCGATCGAGTTGGATATTGGGAAGACCAGGGCTATTCGTGGTTTTACGGCTTGTAGTGCGGCATTCTGTCGGTTTTACGCGCGTGCGTCGGAGGTGCTATGAGCGGTAGCATGATCGAAATCATTCAATCAAAAGGAAAGGACGAAGAGCCCGTCGTGGTGGCGCGCGTCGTCTACGAGCATCCGTTCATTGTGCGTCTGTGCCATTGGACCAATACGGTAGCGCTATTTGTGATGGTGGGCAGCGGGCTGCAGATCTTCCGTGCGTTTCCCAGCTTCGGCGCGAAGATTCCGCAAAAGGATTTGCTGCACTGGCCGAGGGCGTTCGCTATCGGCGGATGGCTGGGAGGAGCGCTCGAGTGGCACCTCACTTTCATGTGGATTTACCTGGGCACTGGTGTCTTGTACTTGGGCTATCAACTCTTCAGCGGGAACTACCGGCAAGTGTTGTTCGTGCCGCGTGACATTCCCGGCGTATGGCCGATGGTGAAGCACTATTTCTTTTTCGGACCGAAGCCGCCGGTTTCTGAAGCCTATAACCCTCTGCAAAAGCACGCGTATACCACTGCGATTGGGCTGGGCGTTCTTTCGGTGCTGAGCGGTTTCGCCGTATGGAAGCCCATTCAGTTCTCCTGGCTGGCATGGATGATGGGAGGATTTCACTATGCGCGGATCTGGCACTTCGCGGTGATGTGGGCAATTTTGTTTTTTGTGCTGGGACATCTGGTGATGGTGATTCTTCATGGCTGGAACAATTTTCTTTCCATGCTGACCGGCTGGAAAAAGGATCCCGAGTACTGAGGGGAAGGAATTGGGTTTCTAGTTAGGTGTTGGGAAGGCGCAAGACCTAAGACCTGCGACCCAAGATCTGAGACTTAAGAAACGCGTGAGGATTCTGAGCCGGATGTCCGAAGCCAAGATAGCCTTGAACAATCCCGGGCAGGCGGGCGGCACGCGCGAGCAGGATCTTATTCTGAGCGTACAGCGCGGGCAGCATGAATTGTTCTATGAGCTGGTTCGGCCCTACGAACGGCGGGTGTATGCCGCGGCGCTTGCCATCTTGCGCAATGAGCATGATGCGGAGGATGCGGCCCAGGAGGCTATGCTCAAGGGGTTGGCGAATATCCGGCAATTCCGCGCCGAGGCCCGCTTCAGCACCTGGCTTATCCAGATCACAGTGAACGAGTCTCTGATGCGCCGGCGAAGGGAGAGAACTGTGCAGATGGAAGGCATCGACGGTCTTCGGTCCGCTAGGGGCGACGAGGAAGGCGATTATGCGCCCCGGGATTTTGCCGACTGGCGCGAAATTCCCTCCGAAGCACTGGAACGCAAAGAAGTGCGGCAGCGGCTGGCGGAGGCGCTGGCCACGCTGGATCGAAAGTATCGCGAAGTCTTCGTGCTGCGCGATATGGAGCACCTGAACATTCAGGAGACGGCGGAGGCACTGGGCATCACGGTTGCTTCGGTGAAAACCAGGCTGTTGCGGGCGCGGCTGATGCTGCGCGATCTGCTGGCCGCCGGATGGGAGCAGGGCTGGTTCAGCCGGCTGCCATTCGAGAAGGGGACCAAGCCATGGTAGCGAACCAGAATTGCGAACAGGTGTGGCGCGAGATTTCGAATTACGTCGACGGGGATGTGGATCGAGCGCTGCGTGCTTCGATGGACGAACATTTTCGGACGTGCAAGCGTTGTGCTTCGGTGTTGGCAGGTACGCGGAACCTGGTCCAGTTGTATGGCGATGAACGCATGCTGGAGGTGCCGGCGGGTTTCAGCCGTCGATTAGAGAAGCGGCTCGGGAAAAATATGGTGAAGGGAAGTGGATGGTCGAGTTGGTCGGCGTGGCTGGTTCCGGTGGCGGCGATCGCTTTGTTCACTGGGGCGTTGGCGTTGATGGATCAGTTCACCTTCAAGAATCCGCCGAGGTCGATCCTGGCGGAACCGGGACACGATATTCCTCCCGACCTGGTGGTCGTGGTCTCCTCCGGGGCGAAGCTTTTTCATGTACCGGGATGCGAGTTCATTCACGACAAAGCGTCGGAGCGAACTTTGACGGCGAAAGAAGCGATTCGGGAAGGCTATGCGCCTTGTCCGCGCTGCCTGCGGCAGTATCTGAAAACGGGGCTATGGGGGCAGCCGGCCGGGGATAATGCGAGTACGGAGGCCGAAGCGGAGCAGAGGGAAGTGCTGAGCACGGCGGGACCCTAAAAGCCATCCCATATATGCCTCAGTAGAATTAAGCAGCAGCCGAGGTGAAGCATTCCAAGAAAGTTCTCAGCGTACCGTTCGTACCGCACCACAAGCCTGCGGAAGTTTTGCAGCCAGGCGAACAGCCTCTCGATCTTCCAGCGTCGCTGATATCGTCTCAAGCGGCGTAGGTCTTGTGTTGCGTTTCTTCGATTGCTTCGGTGGGGAGCGATCAGTTCGATTCCGTATTGCCGGAGTTCGGCGTCCAATTTGTCGGAGTCATAAAGCATTGTCACCGATCAGATTCTGTGGTGCCTCCGGCACAAATCATCTGGACGAAGATAGCCAGTTTCACTTCATGAGGAGTGGCACTTTCAAACGCACATAGCAACGGGAAGGCCGTGACGGTCTGCGACAGCCATGATCTTGGTTCCCTTGCCACGTTTTGTTTTGCCGACTTTAGAGCCCCTTTCTTGGCTGGGGGCGAAGCGCTCGTCGATGAAGGCCTCCTCGACATCCAGAGAACCTTTTGAGTTTGAGGTTTAGGGCAAGGGCCTCTAAGACTCCTCTCATCACTTCAGAGCGGACCCATTGCTGAAATCGGCGATGACAGGTCTGGTACAAGGGATAGCGTTCGGGAACGTCCGCCCACGGAGCGCCGGTCCGCAGCACCCACAAAATGCCATTCAATACGGCACGGCGGTCTTTCCAAGGTCTTCCTCTTCCATCTTTGCGAATTGTTGGTTCTGGAATCAGGCTGTCGAGAGTTGCCCATTGGTTCTCGGTCAGGTCTCTGTGATGAAGCGGCATTGTATTTTCGATGAAAGTTGTTTTCGAACATTGTTGAGTTGTGGTAGCAGAGCAATAACCAAGATAAGACAAGGCGGAGATGATGACTCCGCCTCAAAGCAATGACCGCTTCTAATTGCGCACGAACGGGTGAAAAACTATGGCACTCGTTGTGTCTCTCGAAACATAAGAGGCCCTCGGCTACGCCCGCTGGACACTGAATTCTCTAACTTCTTAACGAGTGGGTGCGTGGTGAGAAGTGTGGGTTGAGATGCCTCAGGCACATTTGCGGCTGCGATCTCTTCTTCGCCTGCCGGAACCAGCACGATTGCGTGCTCGTCGCCGTTCGGCAACACCGCGCCGCCTGCAATCTCTCCGCGTTCGTTGATGGAAAACAGCTCTATGATTTGGAGATCAGACCCGGGCAGCACGAGGGTATTGATGTCAACCATGGGCTGGCCGTTCTCGGAATAAAAGTTTGGTCCGCCTCCTACTCCGCAGATCCCGGTATCGCCTATCACCTGGCCCTTGGAGTTGACGCTCAATGCAGTGCTGCAGGGCCAAGGATCCAGGACTCCAAGATCGGTCATCGCACCGCTCTTCCAGAGAAAGGCGTGATGATTTGTGTTCTGCATCGAGACATCGGCCCTGCCGACGATCAAACCGGAATCGCTGATCCAGTCCGCCTCTGCATTGACTCCCCCGAGGGTGCCGAGGTCCTGAAGCGCTCCGCGGTCCCACAGAAACGCGTGGGTCGTTTGGTTCCCAGCTAAATTCGACGTGCCGACAACCTGACCGCGATTGTTTATGAAAATAGCCTGGCCGCAGGTTCCGCCAAGAGTGCCGATATCCACCATTTCGCCCTTGTCCCAGAAAAACGGGTCCTGAGTCGGCACACCGGGCGGACAAGCGAATCCGCCGTTTGCGTTTGGCGTAGAGCTTGTGTAAGACCATCCAATTATCTGGCCGTGATCGTTCATCGCCTCTGGGAAAGCGTCCGGGCCGCCCAAAGTACCTAGATCCTGGTTCACTCCGTCCTCCCATATAAATCCGCGCGTTTGGGTGAAATTCGGTTCGCAGGTGCCGTAGATCGCGCAGGCTTGCATGGAGAAGGGATCGGGGACTGTATTGAGCGAGAATCCGGCGGCCTCCCCACGGTCGTTGACGGCGGTCGTGAAGCTCTCGTGTCCTCCCTCCAGCGTTCCGAGATCGATCATCCGCCCCTCCTTAGTCCACAGAATAGCCCGAACCTCTGGCACTCCCAGCCGTGGGTCGATGCGACCGTTTTCTGATACTCCACCGATGTTACCGTTGGGGCTGACCCACGTGGCTCCGCTGCTAAGGTTGACGCCGGGGAGCGTACCCAAGTCTGTCAAGACTCCGTTGTGCCATTTCTGCGCGTGCTGGACCAGGCAATCTGGATCCTGGCAATAGTTTGGAGCGTAGGGATCGGCGACGGGAAGTTCTGCTTCCCCGGCGTAAGTTCCGTTGCTGCTGAGAATTGGTACATTCGGGCCATTAACGACGGCGTTTGGGCCGCCGAACGTGTTTATGTCGATAAGCTTGTAACGAGGGTGTTCTTTCGTATGTTCTTGCTGTTCCTGCCCGGCGACTTGAACTTGCTGCCCCAGCGTCGTAAAGAGCATTGCCATGATCGTCGCGACCAGAAGTTTTGTAGAGCTCATACCTCTCTCCGTTCTTTTCTGCATTGGATTTTGAGCAAAAAGGTTTTTCAGATTTTCTATTTAGCGTCGGCCCAACCACTCTAGAATCGAGGATGGAGTGTGCCCATCCTCTGTATGAGTCTGGGAGTGCCGTGGCTTTTAGAAGCTGCACTCGGAGACGCTGTGTTGCTCTGAATCCCGGTGCTCGCGAAATTCGAGGTGTCGTCCTCACAATCTTCAGGTCGATCCTGATCGCACGGGATCAGGAGAAAAGCGTGTTCATCTCCATTAGGCAGCAATGCGAAGCCGATGATTTCGCCACGGTCATTAATAAAATCCGCTTCTTCCAACACCAGGCCAGAATCTGGCGGCACAAAGGCATTTAGATCGATCAGCCGACCCTGATCCCACAAGAAAGCATGTTCGACTGAAATGCAGTCGTTCACTGTACCCACGACTTGGCTGCTGGAATTAATGGCAAGAGCGGCGCTGCACGGAAACTGGTTGAGGGCCCCGATATCGGTCATGACCCCGCCCTTCCAAAAGAAGGCATGGAGCACTTGATCTCCTGGTAGAGTTGACGAGCCAACGATCTCTCCGGTGTCGTTGAGCCAAATCGCAGAACTGTAGCTCCCGCCAAACGTACCCAAGTCTTGGATCTTTCCGTGACGCCACAGGAAAGCATGGAACGACTGATCTCCCGACACATCCGATTGGCCGACGACCTCTCCTCGCTGGTTCAGTCCATTGGCACCACCGCAGCTACCTCCTAGCGTCCCAAGATCCATCATCTTGCCGTTTTTCCAAAGGAAGGGA
Source organism: Candidatus Sulfotelmatobacter sp. (assembly GCA_049584315.1). Taxonomy (GTDB): domain Bacteria; phylum Acidobacteriota; class Terriglobia; order Terriglobales; family Acidobacteriaceae; genus Sulfotelmatobacter. The sequence goes on from JBAUXO010000229.1 coordinate 18,673, forward strand.
TCTTGAGTTGGGACGTTTGTCGTATAACCTCCGCATCCATCCAACACAGGATTGGGCGTTGAATTTGTATAAGACTGTCCCGCAACTTCCCCGCGGTCGTTGATGTAAATAGCGAAGGCGTCGGGCCCGCCCAACGTGCCCAGGTCGCGCATGACGCCGTTTTCCCAGAGAAACCCCCGCGTCTGTGTTCCAAGACCCAACATCGAATACGGATCTGGAACTGTGTTCAGCGCGGGGCCTACGACTTGACCCCAGTCATTGACAGCGTTAGCTACGCTCTCGTATCCACCGTCCAACGTTCCCAGGTTGATGACGTGCCCGTCTTGCCATAGCACGGCAATCCCCTCGGGAAAGCCGAGCAGCGGATCGATTTCACCATTTTCTGAAATCCCCGCCACCAGACCGTTCTGGTTGATCCATACGGCTCCGCTGTTGAGACCACCTGGAAGAGTTCCCAAATCGGTGAGCAAACCACGCTGGAAGGAAAACGCATGTCCGACATAAGCCCCCCCTCCAACGAATGGGTTACCGTTTGGATAGTAGGGATTGGGAGCGGCGGTATCTGCTTCTCCCACGGCTGTGCCCCGATTGTTAACAATTTGAGCGATTGGCTCGACCGCAAGCTCGACGTTTGGTCCGGCAAACGTACCGATCTGCTTAAGTCGGTAGCGATGGTGGTGCGTCTCGGTCGCCGCCTGATCCTGGGCTAGCAGGGGGGTCGGCAACACGGTGGCCATCGCCGCAATACACAGCAATGTTCTCGATTTCATGATTGCCTCCTCTGATCGCGGTGCGAAAGAGCTTGGGTGCTCTCAACCCTCGCCCGCGCTGACTGTATCGGTCAAACACCTTGACAGGGAAATTGCAAGGCTTCAATGCACGCCAAGTCATAAGTGCGTCATTTTCACGTCACTGCGATAGCTGCTTGAATTCGAGGAACTTACCCGGAGTCTGGTTAAATCCCGGTGCTTTTGGTGCTAGAATCCCGAGTGCCCGCGAGGTGGCGCTGTGCCGAAGATGGAAGGGTCACACGACCTGGTCCGTTTCGAGGGCTTCGAATTTGATCTTCGAACTGGCGAGTTGCGGCAGAAACATGGCAAGATCGTCTGCCTGGCTGATCAGCCCTTCCGCATTCTGGTAGCCCTCTTGCAGCATCCGCGCGAGGTGGTCTTTCGGGAGGAGATCCGCAAGAGACTCTGGCCGAATGACACCGTCGTGGAATTCGAGCACAGCATCAGTGCAGCGATGAACCGGCTGCGCCAAGCCTTGGGCGATTCTGGCGACAATCCCCGTTACATCGAAACTCTGGCGCGCAGAGGCTATCGTTGGATGGTCCCGGTGGAGTGGGTTGAATCGAGCCCGCGGGTGGCACCACGTTCCCTGGTCTCCACAGCAAACGATCCACAAACTGGGGCGAGCCTACTGGGGAAAAAAGTCTCGCATTACCGGATATTGGAGGTGCTTGGTGGGGGAGGTATGGGGGTCGTTTACAGAGCGGAAGACCTCAGGCTTGGTCGCTGCGTCGCAATCAAGTTTCTCGGTGAAGAATACCTTGGTGACCATCGTGCCCTGCAGCGTTTTGAGCACGAAGCCCGCGCCATTTCGGCGCTAGATCACCCTAATATTTGCACCATTTACGGAGTGGAGGAACATGAAGGGCAACCCTTCATCATAATGCAATTGCTGCAGGGCAAGACGTTGCGGCAGCGTATCGAGTCTTCCGGCCCAGAACAGCTAGGTTTTTCCCGGCACGAGTTACTGGATATCGCTATTGCAATCGCGATGGGTTTAAATGCTGCCCACCAGAAGGGCATCGTCCATCGCGATATTAAGCCTGCCAACATTTTTATTACCCATCGCGGCGAAATCAAGCTGCTCGATTTCGGACTGGCGAAACTCGTGGGCGCAGAAGGCGTTCCGAGTGAATCGCTCACACCGCGAGAACGCGAAACCGGGCAACTGATCCACGACGGCGTTGCGGGCGCCTCTAAGGCGAACCTGACTCTAACAGGAGCGACGATGGGCACGGCGTCGTACATGTCGCCGGAACAGGTGCTGAAGCAACCGGTGGACGTTCGTACCGACCTGTTCAGTTTTGGCGCCGTTCTCTATGAAATGGCTACGGGTCGCCAGCCCTTTCGGGGTGATACCACGGACGCGATTCATGATGCCATTCTCCATTACATGCCACCCTCACCCCTTCTTCAGAATCCTGAATTGCCTGCCGAAGTTGAATTGATAACTGCCCGAGCATTGGAGAAAGATCTGGAGAAGCGATATCAGTCCGCATCCCAAATCATTTCCGACTTAGAGCGTCTCAGGCTTGCAGAGTCAGCCCTGGTGATCAGCACCAAGCTGGGCTCACCTCAGGGCATACGGCGCACTTGGATAAGGATAGGCGTCTTAGGAATTGCTGCGATATTACTCCTCGTGGCGGCTGGATTTGTCTTGCGCAGATGGACAGCGCGACGCCTAGGCCTCTATGTGGAGAATATGGAAATTGCAAGACTTACCGATAGCGGCGCGGCCGATAACGTCGCTATTTCCCCTGACGGTCGGTACGTGGTCTATTCGCAGCATGAGTCAAGCGGAGTGGATCTATGGATGAGGCAGGTTGCCACCGGTAGCGATGTCAAGATCCTGCCCTCAACCGCAGTCGATATGTACGGCCTGACATTTTCTCATGATGGCCAATATATCTACTTCGTGCCTGATGAAAATGCCCCGGGAGGCCGTCACTCCCTATACATGCTGCCAGCCCTGGGTGGTGCTCCGCACCTGCTCATAAAGGATGATATTGATTCGCCAGTTTCTTTCTCGCCGGACGGTCAGCGTTTTGTGTTCACAAACGGTCTGGGGGACCGAAACCTGCTTGAACTACGGATCGCGAATAAAGATGGTAGTGACAATCGGTTGCTTGCTGGGATTGTGGGCGGAAGTCAGGATTTTCAGCCCGGTCCCGCGTGGTCGCCGGATGGCGGAACGATTGCCCTCGCTGTGATGCTCCGGGATACGCAGGTGCGCTTCGCCCTCGATTTGGTTCGCGTGAACGACGGCAGCGTCCGCCAGCTTTATTCCAGCGCGTTTGGGATCGGACGACCGGTGTGGCTGTCTCCGGACTCCCTCGTGGTGCCGCTGCGGGGTCGAAGCGGTCGCGGACAGCTGTGGACCATCTCATATCCCGGAGGAGAAAGCCAGCGGCTGACCAACGATTTGGAAGATTACCGGTATTTCGGAGTAGACTTTTCGCGGAACGCAAGGACTCTCGTTGCAACAACCTCGACTCAGATTTCCAATATTTGGGTGGGTCAGGCGGGGAATCCGTCCTCAGCTCGGCAGATCACTTTCGGCAAACTCTCGATGCTCGAGGTTACTACGACCTCGCAACGAAAAGTGTTGGGGCGAAGCGGGGAGGGTGGGCTTTGGCTGGTGAATGCAGAGACGAGCCAGCGCAGCCCATTTACGGACATGCGCAACGTCGTGTCCCTGACCTCATGCGGTCGATTTGTGCTGTTTGAGTCGGTTGTCGCGGACACGATTGATCTGGTGCGTGTTGAGGCTGACGGCACGAATGCTGTCAAACTGATCAGCGGCGATATCGGGCCGCCAATCTGTTCGGCCGATGGCTATATTTTCTACAGCAACATCGTGAAACCCCAGACCATTTCACGGATTGCTATTCACGGAGGATCTCCCGTCGAGATTGTCCAGAGCCCAGGCTTTGCCATTCTAGGCCGCTTGAGCGTCTCACCGGATGCGAGGTTTCTCGCGTTTGCTTATGATGAAGCCGCTCCCGCGATGGGGACAAAATTGGCCGTGATCGCCGCCACAGGAGGTCCGGTAGTTAAATCTTACGCAGTCCCTGGCGATGTTTCGGGGCTTTGCTGGTCTCCAGATGGTCACCGGTTGCAGTACCTTCTCACGCGAAACGGATCGACCAACATTTGGCAGCAACCGCTCGATGGTAGTCAGCCTAGCCAGTTGACGGCCTTTACTTCGGGCCGAATCTTCGACTTTAACTGGTCGCAGGATGGGAAACAATTGCTATTGGCCCGCGGTGAGGTCAACAGCGATGTGGTTTTCTTGAGCAATCTCCACTAAATGTGCGATTAACGCACTGGTTGGGAATGATAGCGTCGACCATTGCCCATTGAGCATCAATCAGGTCTCGTGACCTCGGAGGCATAGGTTTGCGCAGAATCCCGGCGCAGAGGCGAGGCTTTGGGCACGCCACGCGCCTAACACGAAATCGACTAGTTCGTCGCCGCGTTTCCGGGCGAAGGGATCGGATAGGGCTTTCGTGTTCCCTTTGCACGAGATAACGGTGCGGTTGCTGCGATCGACGAGCTATTTTGGGTCGCACCGAATGTACCTTGGGTGTCTGCGTCGGTGATTGGAATCAGAAGGAATACGTGTTGAACGCCGGCGAAATCGTCACCCGCAACTCTTCCGACGCCGGCAATCTCTCCGCGGTCATTGATCCCCATCGCGACAACTAACTCAAAGCCGGGAGCGATCATTTTTGTAAGGTCTTTCATCTCGCCGTTCTCCCACAGGAACGCATGCACACCTGGGCCGCAATCGCCGGACGCGCCCACGATTTGACCCTGGGAATTGATGCCGTAGGCAGTACTGCACTTGTCGAGGGTTCCGAGATCACGCAGCACCCCATCTTTCCAGAGAAAGCCTCGATGTATTACGTCGCCTGGATAATTGGCTTGACCGACCACCTCGCCCGCATCGTTCATATAGTTTGGGAAACCAGAGCTTCCGCCGAATGTGCCGATGTCGGTCAGCGATCCGTTGGACCAAAAGAACGGATGATATACCGCATCGCCGACAAGGTTCGAGGTGCCAGCGGCCTGGCCCTTATTGTTGAGATCAGTAACGCATCCAGATGTCCCCCCGAGACTGCCAAGGCTGCGCATTTCGTTATGTTCCCAAATGAACGGCTCCAAGGTTGGACTTCCCGTAGAAGGATTTGGCGTCGAATCAGTATAAGAACACCCCGATATCTGCCCGCGCTCGTTCACATTAAAAGCCACGGCATCAGGACCGCCCAACGTACCCAAATCTTGCCTGGCTCCGTTCTGCCACAAAACCGCTCGGGTCTGAGTTCCCCAGCCGTTCAAAGAAAAGGGGTCGGAGGTTTCGTTGGAAGCAGCTCCGACTACTTGGCCAGCGCTGTTAACGCCATACGCGGCGCTCTCGTTGCCGCCGGGCAGAGTACCGAGGTTGACAATGATGCCATTCTTCCAAATGACGGCTCTATTCTCGGGAGTGCCGGTGAGGGGGTCGGTTACACCATACGATATTCCAGCGATCAAGCCGTCGTTACTGATCCAGCTAGTCTCGCTTGCAATGCCTCCGGGAAGCGTTCCGAGGTCGGTGACTTTGCTCTTGCTCCCTTGGAACGCGTGAGGGAATAAGCAGTCCGGGTTCAGGCAATTACCGAAATTGGGAAAGTTTGGGTCCGGAGTAGCCGTATCCAAATACCCTGCGACTGTTCCCTGATCATTAATGATCTGGACTTGTTCGGTAAAGAATCCCTGAGGACCGCCGAACGTACCCATGTCCACCACCTTGTACCGAACCTGCGCCGTCAGGCGCGTTGCTGAAACCAGCGCAGCCAAAAGCGTGAACCCAGTGATGTATTTAGAAAGATTCCTTTTCACGATGCCCTCCCTCGCTATGCCCTCGTCGTGGGTCATGATTCGCGTGCCTCCCGCATGCCGCTAGCTGAATAAAGATCGCGGTAACGAGCGGGCCCCCGATCAGACACACGCCTTTCTGGGTTTTATATTTGCTTCTCCTTCGTGTCGCTTAAGCCTGCGCCTCGCCGCCATTTCTGCCTACGGGACTCTGGAGCAATCGACCTCGGCTGGTCAATGGATGGATGATTACCTGCCGGTAAATTATGGATAACGAGCCAAACTGCTGATTTCACCGTCGGCTAGCGCAGCCGAGCCTGGACCAGCAAGAAAATTTAGCGAGCGGTGGTAGAATATTTCTCCATTCGCCAGGAGGTATCCTTGGCTCTCTGGACGCAATCTTCGCAGCGTCTTATCCGCTTTGACCTTTTTGAGGTTGATCTGTGGACGGGAGAGCTACGCAAAAACGGCACCAAACTGAAGGTGCAGGAGCAACCCTTGAAGGTCCTGGCCATGCTCCTGGCTCGACCCGGCGAGTTAGTGACCCGTGCCCAACTGCGGGAGGGACTGTGGTCGGACGACACCTTCGTGGATTTTGAACGCGGGCTTAACACCGCGGTCAACCGGTTGCGTACTGCTCTCAATGATTCGGCAGAGACTCCTCGCTTTGTCGAAACGGTTGGTAGCCGTGGTTACCGCTTCATTGCCCCAGTCACCAGTGACGACTCGGGCAGCACAGAAACCGCGGCTCAGCGTTCAGCGTCTGCCACTCGGGTTTACGAGTGGCCGCCGGGTGGTCGAGAGAGGCTTCCATCGGGATCAAGATCGCCAGACATACCTGTCGCGCCGTCCCCCGTACGAACTGTCACGCAGAAACGGAATCGGGTAGCTGCAGCTCTGATCCTGATCGCCGCCGCAGCCATCGGCTACGGCATCCACCGATGGAGATCTCACATCACGCGTCCTCCAGATTTCGAGAACCTGCGCATGACCAAGCTCACGAGCAGCGGCCGGGCGGAGGATGTGGCCATCTCTCCCGATGGCAGCTACGTCGTCTACTCCCAGCGTAACCACGACGGAGTAGGACTCTGGCTGCACCACATCCCAACCGGAAGCGAAACTGAGATCTTGCCATCAGATGACGTGGACTTTCGCGGACTGACTTTTTCCCCAGATGGTAATTCCGTTTACTTCGTACGTGCTCGGAAGGAGATCGGTAGCTTCAAGGATCTTTATACAATGCCTGTGCTGGGTGGGCACGCCCGACTATTAACCAGAGATATCGATTCGCCTGTCAGTTTTTCGCCGGATGGGCGTCGCTTTGTTTATAGCCAGGGTTTTGGTCCCCCTTACGGCAACTGGATCCGAATCGCCAATGCCGATGGAAGTGAGAATCGTATTCTAGCCACGGTTACAGCTACATCCCCGAATTTCCACGCTGGCCCCGCGTGGTCCCCAGACGGTCGAACCATCGTTGTTACTCTGATGCTGCGTGGTGATCGGTCCGGTTACGTGCTGGATTCGATATCGACAGTTGAGGGAAGCGTTCGGGAAGTCTTCTGGCACCCGGGCGTAATCGGCCGTCCCCTATGGTTGCCCGACAGTGAAACGATACTGGCGGAAATCGACGGTTCTGCGGGCCTGGGGCAGTTGTGGGCAATTTCCCTTCACGGAGATAAGGAGAAGCGAGTAACAAATGATCTGGCCAACTGGGGCCTACGGATTGACGCCACGCGTAACGCCCAAACTGTCTCCGCCATCCAGTGGTCTGTAACCGCTAATCTCTGGTCTGCTCCCGTAACAAACTTATCGAAACCTCGACAGATCACGAATGGGGAACTGCCGATGATTGCGGCGGTTGCGAGACCCGATGGCAAAATTTTGGTGGTGAGCGGAACTAATGATCTGTGGGTCGTGAATAGTGATGGAACCGGATTGGCTCCGTTTTCAAGCCTGCGTGACGTCGCAACCCCGGTTATGTGCGGGGAGTTCGTGGTGGCTGCTTCGTACTCCTCGGGTGCAGACTCCGACGTTCATGTGGATCCGGGTACAGTCAAGGCAACAAAGCTGGCCAGTGGACGGATGGTCGTCCAGCGTTCTTATCAGGCAGGTCCGGCAAACATCATGCGGGTTGATAGGGACGGTCTAAATCCGACCAAGCTCGCCGGCGGCTTTTTGTACTCTCCCGCTTGCTCGCCCGATGGCAACTTTGTCTTCTACGTCCTTATGGGAGCGCCGCAGAAAATATTGCGAGTTCCGCTACAGGGGGGCGATTCAGAAATCGTCGGCGACGTACCCGGGCAAACCATTCGAGGAACCATGCGGGTTTCGCCAGACGGGCGATTCCTGGCCTTTCCTTACGATCAAGAGCATCCTAAGCCGTTGAGCAAGCTGGCTGTGATTTCCGCCCAAACAGGTGAGACTGTGAACACGTTCGATGCTCCCGCTGGTATATACCGAGAAAGCTGCCTTCGCTGGTCTCCGGATGGCAAAGCTTTGCAATATCTCTTAACCAAGGGTGATGTGACCAACGTCTGGGATCAGCCCCTCTCCGGAGGACCACCCCGCCAGGTGACGAAATTCACCGTAGGTCGAATCTTCGACTTCAACTGGACGGAGGATGGAGAACA
>JBAUXO010000230.1:0-72609 GCA_049584315.1 Candidatus Sulfotelmatobacter sp.
AGCCATCGATTCCAATTGACTTTTCTGGACCTCGTCGACAGGCAGAGCAGTAGCGCGAACGAACATGCCACTATTGCATCACGAATCCGGGATATTGTAAATAATTAACTGGGACGGGACACTAGCTACAGCCGTGTCCGGACAATCGCATCCGTGTCAACAAGGTCTTGGGAAAAGGTCGGCTGCCCTCTCTGAATGGCAGTTTCTGGGGGAGACTTGCGGTACTGATCCTTGGTATTATGCTGGCGCTCAGTTGTCCAGGTTGAAACTCTGTACGAATCAGGGAGAAATAAGGAGAAATCATGTTCAAAGTCAGTGCGCTCGCCTTCGCGGCTCTCATAACTTTCGTTTTATGCTGTGCCCCTGTGGCGCGAGCCCAGGTTGCCATCGGCGTAAACATCGGACCGGCTCCCGTGTGCCCTTACGGGTACTTCGACTATGCCCCATATGACTGTGCTCCTTACGGCTATTATGGGCCCGATTGGTTTGTTAACGGGGTGTTTCTTGGAGCTGGGCCCTGGTTTCACGGCCCTCGCGGCTTTTTCGGCCATGTCGACAACCGCTTTGATCCTCATCACGGTTACGTTGGACCGTTGCCAGAGCGCGGGGCGCAGCGCTTCAATCACTTCCAGGCAAACGAGGCGCGGGATGGGCGAGGCCACGTAGGCGACGCTGGCCATGAAGGCAAGGCTGAACACGCGCTCCCTGGATATCGGGGTGGTACGCATGGCGGGGGGCACCGCTAGAGCGCGATCCGGTTTAAACGAGAGACGAGATAAGGCGCGCGTGGCGACTTATCTCGCTTCGACTGCGCTCCACAGCTACTGAGACGGGCCTTTGCTGGGCAGCTGCCGCGGAGACACCAAACCCGGTGCTGTCAGTGGATGCGTAGTCTTCGTGTGACCGCACTCGCGAACGATTCTCTCCTCGTCTGTTAGGCACGATCAACAAGAGTTCCAACGGAACGCATTCAGGATAGCTCTCGGTAAACGCGCTTACCGCCGTAACTGATCGAGTTCCCGAGCCCGGCGACCCGAGAACTGGAAACCTAGCATGAAGTTGGCGTTAAAATCCCCGATTTCACTCACGGACCGGGTTCTGGCCAATCCTCAATGCATTGTGAAAACATCAATACTCAGGAGACGTTTCGTCCCATGTCCGAAAGATCGCGAGCACAATTTTCCCGACCGCTCTGTCGCCGGATCATGCTGTTGTCTGCGTCGGTTGGCTTTCTCGGGTTAACCGCGCTGCTGGAGGGCGAAGAGCTGCCGAAGGCTCCCGGAGCCGAGGTGTTTTTCTTGACGCCGACCCCTGGCTATTTTACGGAGCCAGCAATTGCGATTAATCCTGTCAACCCCCAGCAAGTCGTGGCCGTTTTTCAAGACAATGCTCACGCCTCCTATTCTCACGACGCGGGACACACCTGGCACGCCGCAGAAGGTGTGGAACCACCGAACTACCGTGTTTCGGGCGATGTATCGACGGCTTTCGATAGACAGGGACACTCGTTTATCTGCTACATGGCATTCGACAAGCTGGGCACGTTCGGCTATTGGGCTCATAACGCATCACGGAACGGTTTGTTCGTCCGACGCTCGCTCGACGGCGGCAAAACTTGGGAAGCGAACCATGTCCCGGTCATTGAACACGCTACCGTGCCGGGCATGCCGTGGGAAGACAAGCCGTATATCGTATCCGACACAACGAAGGGCCCTTATTCAGGAAACCTCTACGTAGGCTGGACGCGATGGACTCTAACCGACTCGGAGATATTAATGTCTCGTTCCACCGATGATGGACGGACCTGGTCGAAGCCGATCGAAATCGACAGTCATCCTGGACTGCCACGCGATGATAACGGTGCGGCTGAGGGATTCGCCGGGGCGGTTGGCCCCGATGGCACTCTCTATGCAGTCTGGAGCGAAGACAACGACATCGTGCTCACATCGTCGAGTGACGGTGGGAAAAACTTCGCCCCGGCTCGCCCGATTATCCATACAGCGCCAATCATGTTCGCACTGCAGACGCTGGATAGGGCCAATGGCTTTCCGCAGATTGCCATCGATCCGCACAGCCGTAGGCTCTTTGTTACCTGGAGCGACTACCGCAACGGAGACGTGGATGTTTTCTGTTCGACTTCCAACGATGGGGGAAAAACCTGGAGCGCTCCGGTGCGGGTGAACAACGATGGTGTCCACAACGGTGCGGACCAGTTCTTTCAATGGCTGGCGGTCGATCCGACGGACGGCGCGGCCAACGTGATTTTTTACGACCGGCGGGGAGACCCGCAGAATCGAAGGCAGATTGTTGTATTGGCGCGCTCCACCGATGGTGGAGTCAGCTTCCAGAATTACGCATGGACCACCGATCCCTTCGAAGCGGGAGGGTTTTTCTTCGGCGACTACTCGGGGATCGCCGCATGGGGGGGCCGTGTTTATGGTGTTTGGACCGAGCAACCAGCAACGGCGCCTGAAGCGGGAAAAAATGCCGATGAAGCGAACAGCAAGGCGCGTGGTACGCTGGTCAAAGTTGGCGTCGCGGATTTCACTCCAGGCGCAAGCGGAAGTACCCGATAAACTACGTCTATCTTTAATCTTGGAATCATCTGTGCATCGAGAGCGCAGACAGGATCGCCTCTCGAGTCATTTCTCCATCGACCATTCGCCAGATTCCCAGGGGATTTGCATCCTTCAACTCCTGCGGCAATGCTTCGTCGGGAAACCCTTGATAGCAGACCGGCCGCGCAAACCTTAGAATCGCCTGAGTTCCAACGGAGGTGGATCGACCATCCGAGGTGGAAGGATACGGGCCCCCATGAACCATAGCGTGGCAGACCTCGACTCCGGTGGGAAACCCGTTAAAGACAAGCCGTCCGACCTTGTTCTCAAGGATCGTGATGAGATCGGCGAAATCACGCAGATCCTGTTCCGTGCCATGAATCGTAGCCGTGAGATGACCTTCGAGAGCAACGGCAATTTCAAGAATCTGATCCCGGCTCGAGTGCTGTACGAGCAGCGTAGAGGGGCCAAAGATCTCCGCCTCCAAGTCTGACTTTAGAAAGGTAGCCGCGTTCGTTTCAAAAAGTGCTGAACCGGCGGCAAAACCCGTGGCCCCCGGGGCTTTCGGAGCCTCGGCAACAAGCGTAACCGAACCGTTTGCCTTCCGGGCAGCGAGCGCCGAATCATAGGAAGAATGAATGTTCCCGGTCAGCAGATGGGAAGGCGCCGATGCGACGACCAATTGCTGCAACTTTTCTGTGAACCGGAGGGCTTCGTTGCCCTGCGGAAGAAATACCATCCCCGGTTTGGTGCAAAACTGGCCAGCGCCCAGCGTGAAGGAGGTGTGCAGTCCGGTCGCGATTGTTTCGCCGCGTTCGCGCAACGCGCCCGGCAAAATGAATACGGGATTGGTGCTGCTCATTTCTGCATAGAACGGAATCGGCTCCGGGCGCGCTGCCGCGATGTCCATCAACACTCTTCCCGCCGCGCGCGATCCAGTGAAACCACCGGCTTTCACTAAGGGATGCTTCGCTAGTGCCGTGCCAACCTCCGTGCCACCATCAAACAGAAGCGAGAAAACACCTTCCGGCAGACCGCACTCTCGAGCGCTCTCACGAACCATCTGCGCGACGAGTTCGCTCGTACCGGGATGCGCCGCATGCGCTTTCACGATGACCGGATTTCCGGATGCGAGTGCGGAAGCGGTATCCCCTCCAGCTACAGAGAAAGCCAGAGGGAAGTTACTCGCTCCGAACACTACGACTGGGCCTAGCGGACGCAGCTTGGAACGGATATCCGGCTTGGCAGCGGGCTTGCGGTCGGGATCGGCTCGGTCAATCCGCGCGGCCACCCAAGACCCATCCTCCGCCACTTCTGCAAATAGCCGGAGTTGAGCGCAGGTGCGCGCAGTCTCGCCTTGCAAGCGGGCTTGCGGCAGAGCAGTTTCCTGCCCCGCGCGCTCGACTATGTCACCAGCAATTGACTCTATTTTCTCCGCAATCTTGCGGAGGAAGGCGCCGCGGTCGCATCCCGGGATGCAGCTGTAGCTGGCGAAGGCCTGGGATGCAAGGCGAGCGGCATGTTCTACTTCTTCTGGAGTTGCCGAGATGAATCCCGGCTGCAGACGCTCTCCGCTGGTTGGATCCGTGGCGTAAAACGGCTCTCCGCAACCGTTACCGTCTCGAAACCCGATTAGCGATCGACCAACAAGTCTTGTCATTCTTGCACCTACTTTACGGTTGGTAAGGCGTAGCTGCCAGCAGGCTGCGGCTTTGAGTGTAATGTGCTACGAATGATTGCCATCGCCTGCTTGAGTTCGTCCCCTGTCAATTCCAGACGCGGCGGACGCACACGGGGATTCCCCATCTCCACCTCTGTTTGGACAAGCTTGATGAGTTGAACGAAGTTCGGGACCGTATCCATGCGCAGGAGTGGCAAGAACCAGCGATACAATTCAAAGGCTTTGTCGCTCTCTCCACTCATACCGCAATTGAATAGCTCAACCGATTCCCGGGGCAACGCATTGGCCAGCCCGGCAATCCACCCGGTCGCTCCGACTCCGATCGCCTCCAGCACTGCGTCATCGACGCCCACTGAGATCTCCAGGCGGCGGTCGATGAGCGCGCGAATGGCAGATACGCGCCGGGCATCCGTGCTCGACTCTTTTACGGCTTCGAAGTTCTCATATTCTGCCGCTAATTCCTGAATCTGTTCGGGAAGAAAATCGGTTCCGTAGGCGATTGGATTGTTGTAAAGCATGCAGGAAAGAGAGGTCGCCTCGAAGACAGTGGCAACGTGTGTCTTCATCTCGCGCCAATTGCCCTGGTAGACATACGGTGGCAGTACCATCAGAGCATCGCATCCGAGGTCCGCAGCCGCTTTAGCCAATGCCACGGCTTCAGAAGTGGTAAGCGCTGAAATGGATGCCACCACCGGCCCTCGCCCTTGGACTGCGCTGACACAGGTACGCAAGATCTCCGCCTTCTCGTCAAACGATAAGGTCGCACCTTCTCCCAACGAACCGAGCGCGACAACGCCGGCGCAACCATTGTCCAAGAGCCAGCGGCAATGCTTCGTCATGAAGCTGTGATCGACACGAAGATCTTCGGTTAAGCCGGTGGTGATTGCAGGGATCACGCCCTTCCAGTTCATCAGTGTTCTCCTATTGCTTGGCTTTCGAGCAGTTCCGACGGGCCTGGGATAGCCGTTAATGTCTCAACGCGGGCGGGAAAGACTGGTGGTCGAACCGAATCCGGTGTCCAGTCGAAAAGAAATTGCGTTGCAGGACCGCACACCCGCCCCTGGCAGGTCCCCATGCCGCACCGGGTGTGCAGCTTGGCGGCACGCCATGAAGTGCTCTCGCGGAGACGCGAGCAGGAAACATCCTCGCAACGGCAGACGATGGTTTCGGGAGAAGGCAAGCTCTTCAGCTCTGAACGCAGACTGAAGGAGCGATCCAGCAATTGCGCGAAGCGACGCGCCTTCTGGCGGTCGACGAACCACGCTTTCGCCTCGGTGCTACGATTGGCGGCGGCCAGGCCGGCGATCTGACCTTCGACGAGCGCCAGGTCCACTCCTCCAATGCTCACCGGTTCCCCGGCGCAGAAGACCGATGATACGGTCGTCTGCTGAAAATCATCGACCCGCACGAAACCATCGCGGACCGCACACCCCAGGAGCGCCGCTAATTCGACGTTGGGAACCAGATGAAAACCGCAGGCGAGGTAATCACACGGGATGGTTGCGACTCTGCCAGCTCGCGAAATAGTTACGCTTTCGAGAGCCTGCTCGCCGTGGGCGGAGAGCGGCCAGCTGCTTGCGGCAAAAGGAACCCCAGCGATATCGCGTTTCAGCTGGAGCCCTCGAAGAATTTTTGCGGGCGAGCGAAACAATGCCATCCCGAACCGGGCCAAGCTTCCCCAGGATGCCTGTTCGCAAATCACCGCTATCTCGGCGCCATGCTGGCGGAGGTACGCCGCGACCGCCAGGAGCAAAGGACCGGTGCCAGCGATGATCACACGCTTCGCTCGAATCGGCAGGCCACACTTGACCATCGCTTGCAGACCACCGGCGCCCATCACGTTGGGCAACGTCCAACCCGGAAACGGTAGGAACCGTTCCCTCGCCCCGGTTGCAATTATGAGCTTCGCGTAAGTAAGTTCGCAGAAACCATCGAGATTCTCCGCCACGAGGACACCTGTCTCCGGCTGATGCACTACACGCAGCCCGCAGAGAGAAGTGACTCCGGCCGTACGCACTCGATTAGCCCATCTCGCAGCTTCCCGGTCTTGGTTAGCGTCGTTCCGCTCATCGACGTTTGGCTGACCGTTGTTTCGGTTGTCACGGTCTTGATCGTTAGCAGAACCGCTCCGCCAAATCTGTCCGCCAAGGCTGAAGTTGTCATCGACGATCCCAACCCGGACGCCGCACTCCGCCGCACGAGCGGCCGCAGCCATACCCGCAGGCCCTCCCCCAACGACAAGAACGTCGAAATGATGTCTGGCTTCGCGCATCATCTTTTCATTTCTCGGTATCTAATTGCATGCCTTGTTGGCACAGCATTTGACAGCTCCGGCAATGCAATTTCCCGTTGATAGTCACGCGACATTCAAAGCAAATTCCCATGCCACACAAGGGGCCGCGGGGCTCACCGCGGACCGAGGTCCGGCAAGCTTGTCCGGCCAGCACCATGGCAACAGCGACGGTTGTGCCCGGGGGCACGACGACTGGCACGCGGTTGACCATCACGGTGACCTGGGTAAGCGTGGCCTGACTAGGCATGCACCTGCTCCTTCACGGTTCGGGAGGGAAGGTAGGGCTCGATGGGGATCTCCGACTTTGTTCCGGTGATTTGATCGGCCAGAAGGCGTGCCGTTGCCAACGACGTTGTAATTCCCAGACCCTCATGCCCGGTCGCGAGGAAGATGGACCGGTCTCCGGTCCACGGACCGATCAGCGGCAATTTGTCCGGCGTAGCGGCACGAAACCCAGTCCAGGTACGAACGGCCGAGATGCGAGCCAAACCCGGCATGTATTCCTGCGCCCGTTTCAGCATACGTCCCAGGACAAAGTTGTCTACTTCCTTGTGCTCCGCACCATATTGCCGCGATGATCCGATGAGGATCTGACCGGTTCGGCGAGGTTGCACATTAAACGCCACGGAATCAGCACTCACGGAGTGAGCACTCTTCAAGTAGCCGAGTTCCACCAGTTGATGCCGCAGGAATCCGGGATAACGGTCAGTAATGACGAGATGGCCCTTCCTTTTCTTGATCTCAAGTCCAGGCGTGAGATGCGGGGCATAAGTTCCCGCCGCATTCACGATAACTTCCGCCGAGACCTCTGAGCCGTCGGTCAAGCGAACTCGCCCTTGTCCAATCTGCTCGACCGTAGCGCCAAGGCGAAGGTTCACTCCGCGTTCCTGCGCGCGCTTGATGAAAAAACGCGCCGCGCAGGGCGGATAGAGAACACCGTCTTCCGGGACGAGAAGGCCTCCGGCAATTCCCGGGCGAAGGTTGGGCTCGATGATCCGCAAGGCTTGCGCATCGAGTACTTCCGTCGGAACTCCACGCTTGCCGTAATAGTCCCGCTTGCGGCGAACTTCGATCATTTCCTCCTCGTCCGCGGCCACCCAGACCGTTCCACACTGCTCGTATTCCGCGTCATCCGGCAGTTCTGGTCTCAACTCCTCCCACAACTGCTGGGAGTAGCGGGTCAAGGCGAACTGCGCTTCGGAGTCGTCCATGACCACGATGTGACCCATCCCTGCGGCGGTTGCGCCACCCCCCACGATTTCCCGATCGACAACCACGACCCGCATGCCGCGGCGTGCGAGTCCATCGGCACAGGCCGCACCCACAATGCCAGCCCCAACAATCGCCACGTCATAGATGGTGTTGCTCATGCGCGAATGCCCATGCACAACGGATCGCGTGGATCCAGCACCAATTCGGCCTCAGCGTTCACGAATGCCGATCCTTTTATGCTCGGATAAACCTTGCCATCCCGCACCGTCAGGCTGCCCTCAAACACACTTCCAACAATACTTTCCTGCTTCCAAGTTTGACCCTCGCAAAGTTTGCCGTCCGCATAAAGGCAAGCCAACTTGGCGCTCGTCCCCGTGCCGCAGGGAGAACGATCATAGGCTTTGCCCGGGCAGAGAACGAAATTCTTGCTGTCAACTCCCGGAAGTTGGGAAGGACCAAACAACTCTACGTGATCAATCTCTTTGCCATCCCCACCTGTGATCCGGTTGTCGCGAAGCGCCCGGCGGATGGCCCACGTGAAGGCCGTGAGTTCATCGACATTCTGCAGCGTCAACTGCATGGTGTGATCACGGACCAGGAAAAACCAGTTTCCGCCCCAAGACACATCACCCCGTACTTCGCCGTATCCCGGGACATCGACTGCGACATCGGCAGCGCTGCGATAACTTTCGACATTGTTCACCGTAACCTCGCCGCTTGTATGCAGAACGGCGCTGACTGTTCCCACCGGCGTTTCTATCTTGTGCTCCCCCGGTCCAATGCGCTTCAGGTGGGCCAATGTCGCAATCAAACCAATCGTTCCGTGACCACACATGCCCAGATAGCCAACGTTATTGAAGAAGATCACACCGGCAACGCACGCCGGATCCAGGGATTCGCAAAGCAATCCGCCAACCATCACGTCGGAACCTCGCGGCTCATTCACAACGGCGGAGCGAAAACTGTCGTACCTGGTGCTGAAGCATTCCAATCGCCGGGCAACGGACCCGCCCCCGAGGTCAGGGGCGCCGCTCACCACTAACCGAGTAGGCTCCCCTCCCGTATGGGAATCTACGACCCGGATTCTATGACATTGACTCATAAGTCCCCGGATTCAGCTCGATTCAGCAGAATCCTGGTAATGAGGAGGCGCCACCTCGACCTCCTTATTAATTGAGATGCGCCTGTCGTATTTTATGGATACAATATGCAATCGTCAAACTCTTCCTTCCCAGGGGTTACTGTTGACCGAAAAATTCCAGTGCCAGAACCCCAGCTCGCGTGAGTTTGCACGCGGCCTAACCTTGTTCGACTCCACCATGCTGGTGGTCGGGGCCATGATCGGCTCGGGCATTTTCATCGTTCCGGCTGAGATGGCACGCCAAATCGGAAGCACAGGCTGGCTCCTGGTGGCATGGTGTGTAGCGGGCACCCTCACCGTTGCCGGTGCACTTTGCTACGGTGAACTCTCCGCGATGATGCCGAAGGCCGGCGGCATGTATGTCTACCTGCGCGAAGCCTACTCGCCCTTATGCGGTTTCCTCTATGGGTGGACTCTATTTTCCGTAATCGAGACGGGAACGATCGCCGCAGTGGCGGTTGCATTCGCGCGTTTTTCCGGGGTGCTCTGGCCGCTGATCTCGGAAGACAAATATCTGATCGCGCCGGTCCACATCTCAAGCCACTACGCTGTGTCGCTTTCCACCGCTCAAGTACTCGCGATCGCCGTGATCGGGTTGCTCACATTCGGGAATACTTTAGGACTCCGCTACGGCAAATTGGTTCAGAATGTGTTTACCCTTGCCAAGACTGCGGCCCTGGCCGGTCTGATTATTTTGGGGATCCTCCTCGGACGTAACGCGGCAGCGCTGCAGGCAAATTTCAGCAATCCATGGCACCCGCGAGGAATCGATTCCCTGGGCGTCGGACTCACTGCAGCAACGGCGACCGGCGTGTTCGTCGCCGTCTGCTTAAGCCAAACCGGATCGCTGTTCTCGGCCGACTCATGGCACAATATCGCCTTTGCCGCCGGCGAAGTAAAACGTCCGGAGCGCAATGTTACGCTCGCCATGGTGATTGGCACGGCAGTGGTCATCGCACTTTATATTCTCGCCAACATCGCGTATCTGGTCACACTCCCGTTGCCCGCCATTCAACATGCCCCGGCGGATCGCGTCGGAACAGCCACTTTGAAGGTGATCTTCCCGGGCCTGGGGACTTCGGTCATGGCGGCTGCAATTATGGTTTCAACCTTCGGCACCATTAATGCTCTCACCTTGACCGGAGCCCGCGTCTACTACGCGATGGCACGCCAGCGTCTCTTCTTCCCTTTCGCCGGCAAACTCAACGCGGCCAGTGTGCCCGCTTCTTCGTTGAAACTGCAGGGTCTCTGGGCTGCGCTCCTCGTGTTGCCGCGGACTTACAATCCCGCGACGCACCAGTGGGGAAACCTGTACAGCAACTTGCTCGAATATGTCATCTCGGCTGCGCTGATCTTTTATGTTCTGACCGTGGCCGGCGTATTTCGCCTTCGCATTACGCGACCTGACGCGCCGCGACCGTACCGCACGATTGGATATCCAGTAGTTCCGGCTTTTTACGTTCTCACCGCCAGTGCAATTCTCGCCGTACTGTGTGCGTATCGTCCGGCGACAACGTGGCCGGGTTTGCTGATCATCCTGTTAGGAATACCCATCTATTTACTGATTGGTTGGGCCGGACGCGTACGAGACTTCCAGCCTTCGAAATCCGAGACGGCTGATCTTCAACACTCTGAATGACAAGTGCGGAGTAAATCTCAGGGATTCACTCTTCGGGGGGAGCTCGAATGTTCGTAGCCGCCACCAAGGCGCAGTACACGCGAAGGCTAAGGCGATGGGTACCCGCACTGGGGTTACTGCGGAACATCGTTGCCCTGACGATCGTCGCTTGCGCCGGTGGGTCCACGCTCAACGCCCAATCTCCAGCTGCGACTGAGATCCTGCGTCGCGCATTTCTTGACCAGAGTTTTCGAGCGAGGACCTATGGACCGGTGCGCTGGCTAGATGGGGGGCGATCCTATACCACACTGGAACCCTCGGCGAAAGGCGAAGCGGTCATCGAACTTGTGCGCTATGACGCCTCGACCGCGCAGCGCGAAGTATTAATCACGGGCCAGGAACTGACCGTGCCTGGCGAGAAAAAGCCAATCCATATTGAAGACTACGCCTTGTCGAGTGATTTCAACCGGGTCCTGCTCTTCACCAATTCAAAGCGGGTCTGGCGCAAAAACACTCGCGGAGATTATTGGGTGTTAAACCGGAAATCTGGAGCTCTGCGGAAATTAGGAGACGGGGGACCTCCTTCCACGCTCATGTTCGCGAAGTTCTCGCCCGACGGATCGAAGGTAGCCTACGTGCGTTTCAACAATATTTATGTGGAAGACCTCGAGAGCGGAGAAATCACGCGACTGACTTCAGATGGTTCCGAGAAAATTATGAATGGCACCTCGGACTGGGTCTATGAAGAAGAGTTTGACATCCGCGACGCATTCCGCTGGAGCCCGGACGGCAAACGCATCGCCTACTGGCAGTTCGACACAACCCTGGTGAAAACATTCGCTTTGATTTACGACACAGGGGCGCCCCATCAAGTAGTGACGAATATTCCCTATCCGGAGGTTGGCATCTATCCTATGGTTCAGCAGATTCCCTACCCCCAGCCGGGAACTCCGAATTCTTCGGTTCGCGTCGGTGTAGTTCTGTCCGCTGGCGGTGAGACTCGATGGATGCAGGTTCCGGGATACGCAAACGACAACTATATTGCGCGCATGGAATGGGCAGGAAACTCTGATTCGCTTATCATGCAGCACCTGAATCGTCTGCAAAATACCAATGATGTGCTGCTAGCGGACGTGAAAACAGGCGCGGTGCGAAGGGTCTATCAGGACCACGACAGCGCCTGGGTGAATGTGGTCGACGATTTGAAATGGCTCCATGACGGCAAGGATTTTCTGTGGGTAAGCGAACAGGATGGCTGGGGGCACGTTTACCTGATCGCAAGGGACGGCAAACAAGTTCGTCGGGTGACTGCCGGCGACTTCGATGTGATTGATCTGCTGGGAGCGGACGCAGACGAGAACTGGATTTACTACATTGCTTCTCCGGGGAACGCCACGCAAAGTTATCTTTACCGAATCCGGCTTGACGGGAAAGGAAGACCCGAGCGAGTGACACCGGCGAACCAGCCGGGAACGCATATTTACCATGTTTCGCCGGATTTGCGCTGGGCAATCCACGAATATTCAACCTTCGACACCCCTCCTGTGACTGACCTCATTCGTTTGCCGGATCATCAGTCACAGCGAGTGCTTGAGGACAATCGAAAGTTGCGCTCCGCCACCAACGAACTTGTCTCCAGCCCGACCGAGTTCCTTCAGGTTGATCTCGGTGGTGGCGTCGCTCTGGACGGCTGGCTGATCAAGCCAAGAAACTTTGATCCATCGAAGAAGTACCCGACCCTCATCTATGTATACGGCGAACCGGCAGCGCAGACCGTGGTCGACCGCTGGGATGAGTGGAATGGAATTTTCCATCGGACTCTGGCTCAAGAGGGCTATATCGTTGCCAGCTTTGACAACCGGGGAACGCCGGCGCCAAAAGGACGGGATTGGAGAAAAGTTGTTTATGGCAATGTCGGGGTTCTGTCGTCAAAAGAACAGGCTCTGGCTCTCGAAGCCCTCGAGAAGGACAGGCCCTACATCGATGCGAACCGTGTCGCCGTGTGGGGCCGCAGCGGTGGCGGTTCCAATGCTCTCAACCTTATGTTCCGGCATCCAGAACTCTACCAGGTCGGCATGGCGGTAGCTCCCGTCGCGGACCAGCGCTTGTACGACAGCATTTATCAAGAGCGTTACATGGGATTGCCGCGGGACAATGCCGAAGGTTACAAGGCCGGCTCACCCATCAACTTCGCCGACGGACTTCGAGGGAAATTATTGCTGGTCCACGGCTCCGGAGACGACAACGTCCACTACCAGGGCACAGAGTTGCTGGTCAACCGATTGGTAGAACTGGGAAAACCGTTCGATTTTATGACATATCCCGGGAGGACCCATGCGATAGTAGAAGGACCCGGAACCGCCTATCATCTTTATTGTCTGCTGACGAGGTACCTGGAGGAGCATCTTCCGCCGAACCTTGCGGGGAATTAGAAGGAATTCCTGGATATAATATGCGCTATAGTGGTGGTCGTGTTTGACCGGGAACTGCATTACCGATTATGGGCCGCGCCGCCCTTGAGATGGACTTAGAAACCGCATCGGATTCGGCAATCCCGCGACAGTCGCTCACCTCGGCGGTTGCCGATAAGTTGCGCGACCAGATTATTCGCGGAGAAATTCCGGAAGGCGCTCAGCTCCGTCAGGACGCGATCGCGACTCAGTACCATGTCAGCCGTATTCCGGTGCGCGAAGCGCTGCGGCAACTTGACGCCGAGGGTTTGATCGCAATCGTCCCCAACCGAGGCGCCGTTGTACCCGCCTTGTCCCCTGCTGATATCGAAGAGCTGTTTTCGATTCGGGCCCTGCTAGAACCGGAAGTTTTGAAACGATCGATTCCGCATCTGACGGAAGAGGATTTTTCGGAGGCGGACGCCGTGTTGCGCAAGTATGTAAAAGAGCTTCGACGTGACGACCATGTCTCTGCCTGGGGGCGCCTGAATTGGCAATTTCACTCGATCCTGTACTCGCGGGCGAATCAGCCACGCTTCATGGCGATCATCCGCAACGTCAATAACAGCGGCGAACGGTATACTCGGTTGCAGCTATACCTGACTCATGGCATGCAACGCGCCAATGAAGAACATCACGAAATTCTAGAGTTGTGCCGTCAGCGCGACTTAGCTCCCGCCTGCAAGTTGTTGCGCCAGCACATCGAATACGCGGGGGAGTCGCTCAAAGAGGCCTTACGGCAAAAGCGAACCGAAGCGCAGCCCTAGCATCCCCGTAATCTCTGATCCGCCCGGCTATGTTTACTGGACCCTAATCAGAACCACTCCGTGTCGCGGAACCTCTTCGCTATAACCTTGACTGAAAGAACCGACATCCTTGGCCTTCCACAGGTCGCGAACTTTCGCCGAGCCCCGTATGCCAATATCCTTAAAGCTTAGAGTTATAGGGTTGGAGGATTCGCCCCGGTTGAAGAGACCCACCGCAACGCTACCGTCTGCCAGGGCCTTGGACCAGACCTCGAGAGGACCTTCTTGGGAGATCCGTCGCCCTTGAATCCCTTTCGCGTCCTGATCGATGGCAATGACTTCCCTGTTCGTGAGAATGCTCAAGGTTTCCGGACTCATGCTCGACAAGTCATTCCCGGCGAGGAGTGGAGCGGCCAGAAGCGCCCAAAGACTCATGTGGGTTAGATATTCGTCATGATTCATGCCGCCGTTGCCGACTTCCAGCATGTCTGGATCGTTCCAATGCCCGGGGCCGGCGAATTGCTCCAAACCATCCTGATCGAATCCGATCACCGACATGCGATCGTAGTGGTCGGTAATGTCCTCGGTTGTCCGCCACAGATTACCCTCGACTGACGCTCCCCATCTCCACACCCGACCGTAGCCGTACTGACACAAGCTGAAAACCATTGGCCTACCAGTCCGCACCAGCGCATCGTGCATTTTCTTATACACCTCAGTCATTTGGCTTCGCTGGTAGACCTTCTCCGCGCTGCACCAGTCGTATTTCAGGTAATCGAATCCCCAGTCGGCGTATTGCTGCGCGTCCAGCTCCTCATGTCCGTAGCTGCCTTCATATCCGGCACACGTCTTTGGGCCGGGAGAAGAATAAATGCCGATCTTCAGGCCCTTCGCGTGCACGTAATCCACCAGAGCCTTCATATCGCCAAATTTCTGGTTGGGTTGGATTCTTCCGTTCTCATCGCGAACGCCTTGCCAACAGTCATCGATATTTACGTAAATATAACCGGCATCCTTCATGCCGTTGCTGGCTATGGCATCGGCGGCAGATCGAACATCGGCGGCCGTAACTTTGCAAGCAAAATGATTCCAGCTATTCCATCCCATGGGAGGCGTCGCTGCGACCCCGGAATCGGCCGCGGCCGCCGGGAGGATACAGCCGAGAGCTATAACAATCAGAAGAAACTGGTTCATACTTTGAAAACCTCGCGAAGCGGCTGATTCGCCGCGCTACCAGCAGAACGTACGGAGATCCGGCACCGTCAGCCGAGTTGGCCAACTACTTCGAACTGCTTCTCGCTTCTGGTGGCGATGATGATGGTGTCTTTCCCGGCCCCCGCTAAACTTGCAGGCTGACCATTCACTGCGATGGTCTTTAGCGGCACATGCGCCGGAAGCCGAAGTTTGAAATGAAGTTCCTGCGGCTGCTTCGCTCCGCTCATTTCCACATGCCCAACGATCGACTTCGAACTCGGGTTCGTTACCAAGCGGAAGCTCACTTTGCCCCAGCGCGTAGGAGCTTGCTCGATTTGAATTTCTCTTCCCGAAACCACCCATTCCCGCGGCACACCTCTTGCCAAGTACAACCTGTCTTCGTCGGAATCCTCAAGAACCAGCATCCAGCGAACCAGAAGCGGAATGGTCTGCTGCGCGGGAACGCAGTAGGTACCCGAATCCCCGGTAATTCCTGTCACTTCTCCCGCAGTCCAGCTTCCCCGCGTGTGCGCATGATAGCGATGGGAATAGAGAAATAACAAGAATTCCTCGATGCGATCCAGTGGTAGCAATGCCTGCGCGTACCCATACGAGATGAAGCCAAGAATCTCACGTTCACCTTTCTGAAACCGCCCCACGTTCGCCACAACTCCAAGCGTGGTCGCTCCGTAAGCCCGCATGCAGTCGATCACCTGGTTCGCCAGCCGCGGCGTCAGCACATCCGCCTGAAGCAGTTCCGCGTAGGGACGATGCGGCCATTGCTGCGGACTCGGACGTTCCTTCTCCAGCGACTCACGAAAAGTGAGCGCTGGGCCAGGAAACAATCCAATATAAGGTGGGTTCTTTCCGCTGTCGATGTTTTTCGCGACGCTCTCTACGGTCTGTCTCCGGAGGATCTGGCTTCGCTTGAACCAACCTTGCGCCAGCTTGTCCATGCTTGGCGACGAGTTGACACGAGACAGTTCTGTCCAAGTTGGCGCGATGTCTTTGAATCCGCGCGCTGCAAACGCACTGTTGGCATAGTAAGGCTGCCAATACAGAGACGGATTTTCGCTGAGGCAAGAATCCGACTCGCTCCATCCGCGGATCAATCCGTAGGCGGAATTCTCCTGCGGCAGGCGAAGGCTCTCGTCATGCATATCTTCCAATAACTTCGCGGTAGCTTCGATTTTCGACCGGTGTTTCAACAACAGTCCGCTATCGCCCGTGTAATTGAAGTAGCGGGCGAGGAGAGAAAGGGTCATGCCAAACTGCGCGGTCTCTGGACCGCGCATGTCAACCATGCCCTTCGAATCCACATACTCCGTGAAGTAGTTGTCGATGAACAGCCGCGTGGTCCGGAGACGGCCCCATTCCATGTTGGTATAGATTGCACTGGTGAAGATGTCCTGGAAGCCGTCATACTCGGATCCGGCATAGTCGCGGTCGACCGCGCCGTACTTGGGATACAGTCCGGCCGGTCTCGTCATCAATTCTTTCGCAAACGAGTGCTTCGACATGTCAATCCACGCGTTCTGCGGAAGGGATGCCGGAGCAAAATCGTGCAACTGTTCGTCCCAATATTTTACAAAGGCCAGCAACGTTCGGTAGAACTCATTGGGCTGCGGGTCTTCGCGCCCGGGCGGGAATGCTGGATAACTGTGGCCATATGCGACCTGGGCAATTTTTCCGTCTTCAACTAGAGAGGTGCGATGCCAGGTATGTACGATGTATTTGTTTTTGTTCTCCCCCACGTCGCCGAACAAGATCACTTCCCAGTAGGCGCGATCTGAGATCGGAATCACCTTTCGCACAGCCGGCATCCAGCCCCCGATCAATCCGTCGTAGAGCTCTCCCTTCTTCAGCGCCGTGTGCAGTTCCGGAGAATACTGGATGGGATGGTAGGTCCGAGTGTTCCCGCCGCGGTAGACGGGAGTAACGTCATAGGCTTCCTTAGTACCGACAAAAGTGGTCCACATGCGTGGATTTTCCGCAGACGCCATGGGCGGCGCTGCCGATTTCACTTTTTCGGGATCAGGGTCGCCATCCTGCAGCAGATGATCGGCGAGAAGATCAGGCGAGGACAATCCAATGTCCTTGAGAGCAAGCCCCAGGCAGGGATTCCCTTCTGGCATGGAGGCTTCGGCGCTTTTTGTGAGCACCAGCGTGTCACCGGATGATGACTTAAGAACCAAAGACCCCTCGCGAGTGCGGAAGTCTTCGTAAACCCTCCATGAATCTTCTTCGGCCTTGAATTCAGCAATGAGCGTGTAGCCTTCAATAGAAACGGTGACGGCTGTTTTTCGCCCAGCCCTTCGCGCAACCCGCAGAGTCATTGCCCCAGATACGTTATCGCTGCGCGACAGAAGCTCAAGGCTGGCTGCGCTGGCTGCCACCCCTTGCAGGAAATCGCGTCGGCGCATAATTAAGAGGCTCCTTGTTTCTTGTTCTTCATTCCCGGTTAGCGTTGATCACGGTTCAGTGGCGACGACCCCGGGCGTTGCCGCTGGATTCGCGATCTTCTTTGATTTCGAAATTGGCTGGCGGCGTCACCCCAAGTAGATATTGGACAAAGTAGTCCCATCGGCGCCGAACCAGATACAACGCATGTTCCCCGCTCTCGCCGTGAAACATGTTAGGCACAAACAGCATGTCGAAATTCTTATTGGCTTTCATTAATGCATCGACGAAGCGAATCGTTTCCACGGGATGCACATTGTCATCAATGTCCCCATGCTCCAGCAGCAGATGGCCATTCAGGTGCTCCGCCATAGTCACGTTCGACTGCGCGACGTAGTCGCCCTCGACGGGATATCCCTGGTAGGCTTCATTCCACCACGCCTTATCCAGACGAGCATCGTGATCGCCCGAAGTGGAAACTCCGACTTTGTAAAAGTCAGGGAAGGCCAGCATGGCGTGCGCTGCACCGTAGCCTCCCGCTGAAGTACCGAAGATTCCTACTCGCGTAGCATCCATATACGGATAACGTGCTGCCATTTCCTTGATCATGGCGACGTGATCTTCGAAGGACCCTCCGAGGTTCCGGTATGAAAACTGATGGAACGCCCGCGATCGTCCGGCAGTACCGCGACCGTCCACCATCACGACCACGAACCCAAGTTCGGCCACCGACTGCAGCCGCAATGTGCCGCCGAAGCTCTTCGGCACAAAGAACCACTGCGGACCTGTATAGACGAATTCAATGATCGGATATTTCTTCGCCGGATCGAAGTTTGAAGGCCGCCAAATCAACCCGTAGAGGTCCGTCGTGTTGTCGGCGGCTTTGCCCGGAAACGGCTCGGCGAACATCCACCCCGTCTTCATCAGCTCGCTGGCATCTGTCTTTTCGAGAACGCGTAGGTCCGAGCCATCTTTGGTGCGTCGCAGCACGGCTTCCCCGGGCAAGTTCGGTCGGGAAAAGCTGTCGACAAAGAACGCTCCGTCCGGAGAGACGCTGACCGAGTGATCGGCATCCTCGGGCGATAGCAGCTGCAAGCCTTTCCCGTCGAATCCGACGCTATACAAATGTGCCTGGTAGGGATCTTCGGCCTTCTCCCGCCCGTTCGCCAGAAAATAGACTCGCCGGTTCTTCTCGTCGATGTGCTCGACATGCCGCACCACCCACGGGCCCTCGGTTATCTGATTCTCCAAATGTCCGGTCTTGCCGTTGTAGAGGTAGAGGTGATTCCAACCATCGCGCTCCGACGACCAGAGAATCTCCCCGGTGTTCTCGACAAAGCTATAGAATGTTTCGCCGGGATCGACGTAAGAATCCGACTGCTCCCGGAGCAGAACTTTTTGCTCTCCCGTCGCAGCGTCTACCACTCTCAACTCCTTGGCTTTGAATCCGCGCTCATCGTAGTCGTAGTGGAAACTCTTGCTATCCGGGAACCAATCGAAATCGGGACCGTCCTGGAATGGAAGCTCGATTGGAGCAGACTGCAGATCGATGCGTTTGCCCGACTGAATGTCGAAAATGATCGGCTCAGCCTTGGCCAGCACTTCTCCGGGAAGAGGATAAACATAGGTGAAAGCTCGGGGCCTCAATTGATCCGGAGGGACGAATTGCAAACTGGTGAAGCGTCCTGAATTTCTGGAATCAAGGCGGTAGGCAATCAGCTTGGAGGAGTCGGGCGACCAGAATACCGCCGCAGGTTGCTTTACATCCTCCGTCCCCTGGTCGACCATCACGCGCAGCGAGGGCAGAGGAGTCGCGTAATCCCAGCCGACCACGCCGTCGTTGGTCAACTGCAGCACCGTGCCCGTCACCACGTCCCGCAGGTAGAGGTTATGCTCCTTCACATACGCCGCCCAGCGCTTGTTCGGCGAAGCAACTTCGTTTGGCTTGGTTGGCGGGTCGTCTCGCTGACATTCGTAAGTGGCGAGAGAGCACTTCCACTGCGCGTCGGCGACGGAAAAGTGGATCGCCTTCCCCTTCTCCACAAATTCGATTTCGGAAAAAGGCAAATCAGAGGGAGAATAGTCTTGCTTGCCAGCGCGGGAAAGCCCCGCCGCTAGCCGCTCGTGATCGAATGCCGGACCGCTGGTATTCTGCTCCGCGTCCACCAGAGCGAATTCGGTGTCTTTCAAACCAACTTTGCGGTACCAGAACCGACTTGTCTTTTCGATCCAGTGCGGCGACACGTCTGCCACGTAGACCAGATGCCGGATGTTCCCCGGAAGAAATCGCTCGGCCCGCTGATAGTCTTCCAGGCCTCCTTGGGCGAACGCCAAGGGCAGAGCGTGAAACAGCAGAGCCCCCAGAAGGATCTGTGGACGGCGATTCAATCTCATAGTGTTTCGTTCTTCCGGAGAAAAGCGGGGCCAAAGCGCATCCGCCGGACGCAACCACCTCCCTGGCGCCCGGCAAATGCAGCTCTATCTCGATCCGCCGTCAAGCGACGCTCAGAACTCGATGTTCGCGCGCAACTCGATCACGCGAGCCCCTTGGTTTGGGGATCCGGTCGGGTAATTCTGGGAGATCCCGCCGATCCCGAACTGGGAGTTCTGCACATTAGGGGTAAAGCCATTCGCGTAGCCGGTATACCAACTCCCATTCGCCGAGCCAGTTTGAAAATTGGGATGATTGAATGCATTCAACATCTCCGCCTGCAGCTTAAACCTCACCTTCTCTGTGATGGGGACGGTTTTGGTAATGGCCACGTCATCGTTGATGAAGTGCGGCCCATGCAGGTAGACGAGCTGGCCAATCGTTCCCGGGGTGGTATTCGCAGTAATGTACGCCGGGTTTGCTCCGCCACCGGTGGGACTGGCGAGATATTTAGGATTAATAAAATCCACGAAGGGCTGCCCCGGAACCCGATAAACACCCACTGCATTTTGCAATTGCGATGGGGTAACACCGTTCAGAACAATGCCACCGTCGCCGAATGAATCATTGATAGGATTCGCGTTAAACGTGCTGTTTCCTCCCTGGAGCAGGAATGGAACGCCCGTCTGGAAAACGAAGATTGAGCCTATGGTCCAGCCGCCAACGACCCGGTCGAGCGCTCCGCTTTGATTCGCGAATTGCTTGCCCCGGCCGAACGGAAGATCGTAGCTTCCATTTATGTTTATGGAATGTCGAATGTCGAAAAGACTCGGGCCATAACTGAGTCGCATATCGCGGAGGGTGAAAATGTTCGACTGTCCCTGCCAATTATTGGGAGTCGATATTCCGAGCGTATGGCTCCAGGTGTAATTCGCATCGAACTGCACGCCGTGCCAGGATCTCTGACGGAAATCAACCTGCATGGCGTTGTAGTTGGAGTAGCCCTCGGCAACTAATTCCCCGGTGTTGTTTCCGCCGGCGCTGCCTCCGCCCGCGTACGGATTGGCTTGGAAGAAGTTGATAGGCAGCCCGGCTCCGGCGGGGTTGAACGATCCCGCGGCCACGTTTTGCGAGCAAGGGAGAAAGGACGCGCCGACCAGGTTGCAAAAATAAGACACCGGGCCGGAGATGCCGGCCAAGGCTTGCGCGAGAGCCCCAGCAGACCCTGAATTCAAGTCACCGACAAAGCCACCATTGGTGTAATCCGCGAGACTTCCGTCGGCGCCGGCGGACTCTCCCGAGAACGCGGCATCAAAAAGGGGCGTTTTTCCTTGCCCAGCGAGACCGTGATTGGCGAAGGAACCCTGGTAGCTAGGGTTGCCGCTGGCGTTGTTGGACGCCAAATTGGCCTGTGCAGTCTTGAAGTTCGTCAACACTCCATACGGGCCAGGTTGAAAGATGTTGACCTCATTCGTATCCAGAGCGACCCACTGGCGCAGAGTCCGATTACCCACATAACGCAACTCGAGCGCACTCGTCGCGCCCAGTTGATGCTGAATCCCAAGGTTCCAAGACTGCGTGTAGGGTTGCCGCAGATTTGGGACAATTCCATTCACGCCCGGGCTGCTAGGGACAAACGTGAAGTCCGATTCCGCCTCGGTTTTCTGATAGGACTGCGGGGAGAGGGCGTATGCGGGCAGGGCGCCGCCCAGGAACAGGCTTCCGGCCGAAAAGATCCCGGGCGTGTTAGGACTGGGGGAGCCCGGAGAAAGACCGAAGTTCTGATAATAGAACTGGCCGAAGTCGGAAGCCTGGTTCCATACGTACTGCTGAGGCTCGGTAAATTTCCTGAATGAGAAGCCTGCTCGGATTACCGTCTTGTCTCCGCCCAGGCTGTGTGGGGTCCACGCAATACCGATCGCAGGTTGGGGAGCGACGTTCCAGCTATTATAGGGCTGGCTGTTTTGGGTTAGCTGCGGACTCGCCACTCCGGTTAGAGATCCTGGGTTAAACAAATCATTAATGCCGGTTGGCCCAAAAATGTTAGCCGGGCTTGCGGAGTGGTAGAGATTGGTGAGATCCCGGTCGGCTGAGGTAAAATCCCAGCGCAATCCGTAGTTGAGCGTGAAATTCGGCTTCAGGCGGTAGGAGTCCTGGAAGAAAACCCCAAAGGCCTTCTGCAACTCATCGAGATTGTAGGCACCGACGGCGTGATTGTATTGATTCGTGCTCGGATCATAGGGATATTGTCCCGTCACGCTATTGATCCGGCCGGTTAAGATCGCATAGAGAGACTCGGCTTCGTTAATCGCGGTGGGAGTCGAGTTCGGCAAGGTCCCATTGAAGGCGGCTTGCGCCGGGTCGCTGTTCGCCAGACCGGGCTGCGAAGTGCTGGTGTTTTGGCCAAGGTTGATGACCGGAAATCCCAGGACCCCGTTGTAGTAATGATCCTGTTCCCGCCACCAGGAAAAACCGAAGTTAAGGGTATGCGCACCACGCTGCCAACTCAACGTGTCGGAGGCGTTAAATGACGGGTAGTATGAGCCGGTTGGGATTTGAAAATTCGTCCCGTTCATAGCCGTGTTGTAGGTGTAGGGCAGGTTGGGCAGATTCCAACTGATTTGCGCCCCGGTGGGGCCCTTCCCGTCGAACGCAAAGAACTCCCCGTTGTACAGGAAGCCTCCTCGTAATTCGTTGACCATCGTGGGAGAAAGGGTCCAATCAAAACCGAACGCCGCCGTGTACGCCTGAAACTTATCGCTTGAACCTGTGTTCGCGAAGGCCGCGCCGGGCAGGTTGGGCTGATTGAAATTCGACTGGATCGTCTTGGTTTCGTTCCAGGCTACATTGAAACGCATCTTCTGGGAGAGAATGTAGTCGACACGGACCGTGGGAAAGTAAATCGTAGTAGGTGCCGAGACTTGCCAATTGAGCTGGTCGAGATTGGGATCGCCGGTAGCCGAAATCGATCCTTGGCTCAGAACTCCATTGACGGCACTGAGCGTGGACGCAGTCTGGCTGTTCAGTGTCGAGGGCAGCCCGCTATTCGCGGCCAGCTTAAGAACGTTGATGGTCTGTAGATTTCCGTTCGAGTCGGTATAGGTAAAGTTGCCCGCCTGATCGGTCTGCGGCAAAATCCAGGCGGCGGCGCTGAGGTGTCCCGGCTGTTTGGATTCGGCATAGGTTCCAAAGAAAAACAGTTTGTCTTTAAGGATAGGGCCGCCGAGGCTGCCGCCAAAATCGTTGAGGATGATCGTATTGCGGGGCAGTTTGGGATTTTGCGCATTGTTCAACCAGCTGTTGGCATCGAGTACGGTGTTTCTGAAATCGTCGAAGACGCGGCCGTGAAATGCGTTGGTGCCGCGCCGAGTGACAAAGTTGAGCTGCAGATTGGACGTTCCGAATCCCTGATTCAGATCGAGTTGATCGGTTTGCACCGTCATCTCCTGGATGTCTTCCACCCGTGGTTCCACCGAGGGCTCAACGCTGCCCCCGAATTTCATTCTCCCCGCACTACCGATAACGCCGTCAATATTAGACCCGGCAGCGGCTGACGGAAGGCCATTCCACGTTCCTATGGATCCTCCTCCGTTTTGTCCGGTGCCCGTGTACCCCGGGACCAGGTTCGCGAGTTGGGTCAAATCGCGGCCTTGGATAGGAAGGTCTTCGATCTGCTTCATGTCGATGGTTGTGCCGATGGCGTTGGTGGTGGTTTCAACCAGCGGGGCCGTTCCACCTGTAACCTCTACAGTCTCACTAATGGCGCCAACTCTGAGCGTGGCAGAGATATCGGTCGTCTGGGCTGCTTCCGCTATGACATCGGTGAACACTTGACTTTGGAAACCTGTCTTCGACACCTTGAGCTTGTACTTCCCCAGGGAAAGATTTACGAAGGTGTGGGTGCCGCTGCTCTGCGTTTCAGCCTTGCGGACTTCATTTGTGGCCGTATCCACGAGCTCGAGTTGTGCTCCCTGCACAACGCTACCGGTGGCGTCGAGGACGGTCACAGTCACTGTTCCCTCGGAACCGTGCTGCGCCCAGGTTGACGGAATCGCCCACAGCGCGAGCAGAATTGGCAGAAGTGTTCGCCAGCTACACGAAGACCTTGAAAGCATCTGTCCTCCTCTGGCACCTTAAATACATCAAATACATCCGGCACGGCAGGCAGCTCGCCGTCCGGGATCTCAGCGTCAGGCACGCTCGAACGAACTCAAATCGATTGCAAGAAACGAATACGGCAAACGTTTTCCTGCTGGTTGGATTTTGTATACTTTATTCGTTCCGGTTGTCAATCTTTATTTTCTTCGTGCCGGGGGATGAGCCACTCTTTATTTAAATTCTCGCGGTGCCGACAATCCTCTCCCGTGCAGGGCGGGATCGATTTCTTTTAGTTTGCCGTGACCATTCACTCTCCCATTTCGAGGCGCGATCTGTTGAAGTTTGTGGGCGCAGCGGGAATCGTGCTCGCAGCGCGGCGCCTCTCGTGGCCGGGCTCGCAACCCATCACTCCAGTCACTTTCGTGGACGTGGCCCGTTCGGCGGGCATCGCTTTCCAGCATGACAATGCGGCATCTTCAGAGAAATACTTGATCGAAACGATGGGCTCCGGTTGCGGATGGATGGACTACGACCAGGATGGATTACTCGATCTCTATCTGGTGAACGGTGCCGCTACTCGCGTGTACAGCCCGAAGCAGTCGTTGCGCAGCGCGCTCTACCGGAATAATGGAGATGGCACCTTCACAGATGTAACTGGGAAAGCGGGCGTAGGCGCCGAGGGTCTTTTCGGCATGGGTATCGCGGTTGGCGATTATGACAATGACGGATTCCCCGACTTGCTCGTGCTCGGCTACGGTCGATGTATTCTCTATCACAATAACGGGGACGGTACTTTCGCCGACGTAACGGCGCGAGCCGGAGTGGAAAATTCCGGCCTCTGGGCATCGAGCGCCGCGTGGTTTGACTACGATAACGACGGCCGCCTGGATCTCGTGGTTGCCAACTACGTCGACTGGTCGCCGGAGCGCAACTTCTACTGTGGGGATCGCGGGCCCGGACTCCGGAGTTACTGTCACCCCGACGATTACCACGGCCAACCTCCGACGCTCTATCACAACAACGGCGACGGAACCTTCACCGATGTCAGCAAGTCTTCGGGCGTCGGTCTGAAGGGAGGAAACGGCCTCGGCGTGGTCACCTTCGATTACGACAACGACGGCTGGCAAGACATTTTTATCGCCAACGACCACATGCCGAATTTCTTGTTCCACAACAATCGCGACGGGACCTTCCGCGAAGTGGGGTATGTGGCCGGCGTGGCCGTCAGCTCCGATGGTCAGTTCGAGGCCGGCATGGGAACCGACGCCGCCGACACCACAGGCAGCGGTCGGATGGACCTTATTGTCGCCCACCTCGACACCCAACTGGCGCGCTTCTACCAAAACCTTGGAGACCAGACCTTCGATGACGCAACTCTGCGCTCAAGAATTGGCTACGCTACCTACCACATGAGTGAGTTCGGTACGCGCTTCATGGACTACGACAACGATGGTGCGCGCGACCTTTTCATGGCCAACGGACACGTTCTCGACAACATTCGGCGTTATCACGCCGACACCCAATACGCCGAACCTAAGCTGATGTTTCGCAATAACGGACACGGAATGTTCGAAAATGTAAGCGACCGGCTGGGAGCTGATTTTCAATTACCTCGAGTGAGCCGCGGTGCCGCCGTGGGTGACTTCGACAACGACGGCGATCTCGACATCCTGGTAAATAATAATGGCCAGGCCCCTCAACTGCTGCGCAATGACGGCGGCAACGCCAACCATTGGCTGGAGATCTTGCTGATCGGAACGAAATCGAATCGGGATGGAGTGGGCGCACGAGTGAAAGTATCAGCTGGAGATCTCGTCCTTTACGACCAGCGCAAGGGCGGCATGAGCTACCAGTCCGCGCAGGATCCGCGCCTTCACTTTGGATTAGGACCACATTCGAGCGTTGGCACAGTAGAAGTTCTCTGGCCCAGCGGAATAGTGACTAAGCTGGCCGGTCTTGATAGCAACCGGATCATCGCCGTGAAAGAAGGTGTTGGGATCGTGGAACGAGCGTTCCCGCGTCTTGTGGCGAAATCAGGAGAGATATTTTCTCACCCGGCGCAAGTTACCGCGGCGGGCCGGAGCCTTGTATGAGGGTGCGTACCTTCGCCAGCCCAGGATCAGAAATGGAACGCAAGTCCGCCGCTGTACTAAGAACCTCCACATCGGGGATGATGCCGACCCCTTCAAAATCGGAACCGTCGGGCATAAATACTCGTCGCATACTGAGTGAAACTAACATT
Organism: Candidatus Sulfotelmatobacter sp.; assembly: GCA_049584315.1. Taxonomy (GTDB): domain Bacteria; phylum Acidobacteriota; class Terriglobia; order Terriglobales; family Acidobacteriaceae; genus Sulfotelmatobacter. Next base: position 26,005 of record JBAUXO010000230.1, read on the forward strand.
CCATTGCCGAACTCTTTTGTAAAGGGCTGACCCGTGCTACCGGATGTCCGCTCGCCAACGATAGTCGCACGATGGTTGTCCCTGAACGGGATCAAAAAGTCTTCGCAAGCGGAGAAACAACCTCCATCCACGAGAATATAGACTTTCCCTTGGTAGGCCTGTTTGTCGGGTTCGGCATAGCCACCATAGGAAAAGACATCGGAATGTTCGCCCAGGACGCCCTCATATTTAAACCAGCCGATGTTGATGGGAGTAGATTCGGACCACCACCGAAAGGGTTGATTCATGAGTTTGCCCAGCAAGGTCGACGGCGTACTCCCGCCATGATTACCCCTGAGGTCGATGATGATAGCTCTGGAGCTCTTACCTGTTTCCACCGCCTGGACCGCCGACTCTTCTATTTCTGGCTGAGCGAAGGATGGGATCTTGATGTAGAGCTCGTCGCCATTCTGCGTGACCGTAACTTCATAGTGCTCTGGTTGCGGTTGGCTACGGCGGGTAATGGAGACTTTGCGATTATCTGCCAGCTCCACAGAAAACGAAGCGGGGAAAAGAAATGGATATTCAAAGAAGAACCGGTGGGCCGAACGATCGTTTGAAGCAGAAACGTATCTCTGTCGGCCCTTAAAAAAGGCTTCGAAGTTCTGGCCATCAATGCGTGCGATGACATCGCCGACTTTCAACTCCGGAATGGTGCTGTTCGCGACAACCCATGAACCAGCGATCGGATAGGCGTAAAAACCGAGCATTTGCCCGTAATGATCGGTGAGCCACTGATCCCGAAAACCGGTGTGGCCATTCCTGAGCTTGGCCAGAAATTCCAGCGACGCCAGGTCGAAGGAGTGACGATCATCAGTAGCGATCAAGCGGTTTAAGTAAAACTGGAATTCCTTATCCAGGTCGAGTTCTCTCACGCCGCGAAAATGAGCAAAATAAGCATTCGTCAGCGAATAAATCTGACAGGCGATCCAGACCCTCTCTTCGAGTGGTAACTTATCTTCTGCCGTCTCCGCCGGACAATAGAGGTCTGTACTCAGCGCGCAAAGGATGAAGATAACAATGGTTCGCGGCAGAAATCGCACCTTCTTCCTCCTAGGAATTCATGGCGTTCGCGTGAAGTGAAGCTGGTCAACAACTGTTTTACGATGATTCCCTCGATGGAGTTCCCTCGAAGTTCGTTTCGGGGCTAAGAGTACGAGCCGAAGCATCCAGCTTGCTCATTTCTCTTCTATATTGGAGTACGCCGCTTTGCGGTCTCCCGGAGCGGATCTGATCTTCTCGGCTTGCTCCTGATTGATTTCCGCCAGTCTAGCCATCGCCACCTGCGCCTCCGAAAGCTCTCCGGCTCGCTGATAAGCCCTTGCGAGGTTCGCGTAAACCGAGGCCTTCCCTGGCTCAATTTGGCGCGCTATCTCCAGATGCGTGATCGCATCTTCCAATCGGCCAGCCATGAGGTAGAGCCCACCCAGCGCCAGCTGCGAAGTCGGATCGTTGGGCTGCTTCGCGACCGCTTTCTGCAAAACAGTTTGAGCCTCGACGAAGTCAGGCTGGCCGGGAGTGGCTCCGGAGCGAATCAACGCTTCACCAAGAAGCGTGAGCAAGGCGGGATTTTCATAACCTTTTTTCACGCCTTCGCGCGCGGTCCGGACCGCCTCGGGAATGTCTCCCACGAGCAACCGCTCGCGTGCCGCAGCTAAATAGCCGATCTCACTTCCGGCCGCAAGTTGGCTCGCCATCTCAAAGTCCGGTTTGGCTTGATCAAGCTCATCGAGCTGCGCAAGGAACAGAGCTCGCTCGTAGTGAAGGCGTGCCGATTTGGGCAGATTTACTAAGCCGATTTCGACGGCCTTGAGTCCGAGACTGTAATCCTGGTGGTCCATGAAGGCATCGGCGACGAAAACGTAGAGCTTCTCATTTTGTGGCGCCAGGTTGGCGGCTCTTTCGAGCGACGCCATAGCCTCCTGCGGTTGAGCGTTGCCGATGTAGGCCTGCGCCAGCAGATTCCCTACGTCCACGCCGTCGTGTCCCCGGCTTCGCAAGCCGTTCAAAACATCGATCGCTAATTTGAATTGGCTGCTCCCTACATAGCAGAGTGCGAGATTGAAATCCGCCGCGTATTCATTGGTGACCCGGCCTCGCGCCGCCAGCAGGTGCGGAATCGCCTCCTTGAAGAGGCCTTTTCGGGTGAGGATAGTCCCGGCTTGAAGTTCTGCCTCGCCTTCCTGCTGGGACGAGGCATCAGGCTCGTTCTCCTCCATCGGTCTTGTTTGGCTCTGACTAACAGGGGGGTGTTGCCCTGCCGGAGCAATCTGCGCTCGGAGCGCGGGACATTGAAACAGAGCTAGCTCGATCACGGCAGCAAAGACAGCAATGTCACCCATACCTGGTGACGAACCACCCCGCTCCTTGCGCTTGGTTCGAGAAAGCTTTTCGCGGGAATCGCTCGCTACTTCCATTTGCCTTCGCCTTCGACAATGGTTATGTAGCGATCGATAGGCAATTCGGTAATCCGTTCGGTTTTGCCGCTCGGTTGCGGCCATTGTATTTCCAGCCAGTCGATCTTAGTTCGCTTCCCCAATCCCAGGACCATTCGCGGATCATGCGAGGAGAGATAACTGCCGCCACCTACCTTGAATTGATGGCGCTCGAAATCGCCTGACTGATAGGTAATCTTGGCTCCGATGGCATCGATGTTTGCCTTCCTGCCCGTAAGGCGTACGCCCAACCAATGGTTCCGCCGGCCAAGATGATTGCGCAGAAGAAGCGGTGCCGAATTGTTCTGCGTCACGAGCACATCCACCGACCCATCATTGTCGAAATCGCCCAGGGCCAGCCCGCGCCCAGACAGCGGCTTCAAAAAAATCGGTCCGCTTTGCTGGCTGACATTTTCGAATCCCTTGCCTGTATTGCGAAACAGCAGCAAGGGTTCAAGGAACTTTACTCCTTCCACCCTTTTATCGACCGAATCATCGGGATGGCCATTACACAGAAGCAGATCAAGATCACCGTCGTTATCGTAATCGAAAAACTTCAGCCCCCAGCCGCTCATCATGCGCGTGGTTGCTCCGATGCCGGTGGAAAGGGCCACATCGCTGAAAGCCTCGTTCTTGTCGTTATGGTAGAGCGAATACATCTCGTGATCCACATTAGCCTCGAACAGATCAATCCAGCCATCTTGATCGTAATCAGCCGCGTCCACTCCCATGCCGGAACGCGGTTTGCCAAAAGCATTGACTCCAACGCCGGAGAGCATTCCGATTTCTTCGAATCGTCCCTTGCCGCGGTTGGCAAACAAGAAGTTGGGAACCGTGTCGTTCGTGACATAAAGATCCATCCGTCCGTCGTTGTTCAAGTCCGCGGCAACCGCCCCCCAGGCCTTTGCGAGAAGCTGCGAAATACCGGATTCCTTGCTGACGTCGGTGAAGGTCCCGTCACCATTGTTGCGAAAGAGCCAGCATGGCATCGGATCATAAATGCTAGGAATGCAGTAGAAACGCTCTCCCGTGAGAGTATCGCCGCAAAATTTCAGTTTCGCCTTGCTGTAGTCGACAAATCGGCAGACGAATAGATCGAGCCGTCCGTCGTTGTCGTAATCAAACCAGAGGGCGCTGGTCGCCCAGCCAGGGGCGGCAACTCCGGCTCTGGCCGTCACGTCGGTGAAGGTTCCATCTCGGTTGTTGCGATAGAGAATGCTCTGAGGATACTGCGTGACGTAAAGGTCGGGGAAACCGTCGCCGTCATAGTCGCCGATGGCGATCCCCATACCGTACGCGTCGCCCGGCACGCCAGCTTTTTGTGTCACGTCGGTGAAAGTGCCGTCGCGGTTGTTGTGGTAGAGCGCGTTACGCAGCGGTTGAGGCGGGTCGTAGAAGTCACAGCGGCCGCTGTTTACCAGATAGATGTCCATCCAACCGTCGTTGTCGTAATCGAGGAATGCGCAGCCGGCTCCGACGGTCTCAGGCAAATGTGCCATGGGAGAACGACCATTCACATGAACCCACGAAATGCCGCTGATAGAGGAAGGGATCTCTTCAAAGACCGGTGCGAGGTTATCTGCCCGCATGCTCGCGGCAAAAGGAAGAAATAGTCCCGCGCCGCACAGCGCGCTACTGACCCCGGTCCAGCCTAGCGTCTGGAGGAAGCGACGGCGAGAGCCCCACTCCGTCCATCGCTTCGGCGTTTCTACATTCACTGAACCTCCACTCGTCGACCTCTGCTTGGATCAGCGGGGCGCCTGCGCAGCCTGCGGATTCTTCGCTGCCGCTTGCCGCTCGAGCGCCATTTCCCGCTCGGCTTCCGGCTTATGCCCGGTGCGCGCGTAAGCGGTCGCCAATTGATAGTGGCCGGCAGGATCTCCAGGCTGCATCTTTGTATAGGTCTCGAGAGGCGGGATGGCATCCGAAAATTTCCCGGCTGCGCCGAGAGACATGCCCAGCGCCAGATACGCCTCCTGAAATCCTTCATCGAGCTTCGCCGCGCGCGAAAAGTGCCCGATGGCTAGGTCCCACTGCCCGGCCTGACGAGCGATCTCGCCGAGCATGAACTCGGCGGAAGCATTCTCAGGATCGACCTTCAACTCCTCCTCAAACTCGGTCTTGGCATTCTCCGCTTCGGCTGGCGATTTCGAAAGCCAGATGCGTCCGAGACGGTAATGAATGCCGGGCACCTTAGGCTCCTGCTCGAGGATTCTCTTGTATTGCGCGATGGCTTTGTCCCAGTTTTCCTGCGACTCGAATGCTTCTGCCTCGAGCTGTTGCGCCTGATGCGAGGTTGGCGCTGTTGCCGCCAGCTCCTGCGCCGCCCGCGATGCGAGTTCCGAGTAAAAGTGGGTCGTGCTGTAGAGGACGTCGGGATCGTGCGGAAACTCGCGGTTGAGCACAAGCAGAGCCTCTACCGCGGTGTCGGTCTGGTCAAGACTCATCGCGCATCGAGCCATCAACATGACTGCGCGATATTTTTGCTGTTTGTCTGTTAGATGGGCGGCCGCTTTCCTCAAAAGCGGCAACGCCTCACGGCAGCGTCCCTTCGACGCAAAACTGATGCCCTGCTCGGCGGAGGACGAAGCCTCCGGGATTTTCGACGGCACCTGCGCAGAAGACAAAAGCTCGAGACACCCACACAGGCAAGAAACGAGGAGGATCCGAAGGAATCTAGGCATGAAGGCTACGTCCGACGCGAGCGCTCCGCGCAGTATATCCTGCGCTCTTCGGCGCGCGGCGAATCACGGAAGGCTGGCTCGCATGGGTTGACAATTTTGCAATTCGCCCAGAGTCCAGCGTATTGTATACAATATACATCGTCAAGCTGAGACTCGAGGGTCAGACTGGGGACACAATTCATGAGCCGATTCGCAGACTTCTCTCGCAGGGATTTTATAGCGTCGATTGCCGCCGTCGCTGGTTCAACTCTGATGCCTCGAGTTTCGATGGCCGATCCTCCGCAAGATCCCGTCGTGGACACAACCCAGAAAGCAGGCAAGTCAATTAGCCGTGAGAAAGTCTCGTGGAAGGTACGGCCGTTCCCGATGAAACAGGTGCGTCTGGGTGAAGGTCCGTGCAAGATTGCGATGGAGGCTGACCGGCAATATCTGCACTCCCTTCCCCCTGACCGTCTCTTACATACGTTCCGCGTGAATGCCGGCATCCCTTCGTCGGCACAACCACTCGGAGGATGGGAGGCACCCGACTGTGAGCTTCGCGGTCACTATGCCGGAGGCCACTATCTCTCCGCCTGCGCCTTGATGTATGCCAGTTCAGGCGACGAAGACCTCAAGAACAATGCCAATACGGTCGTCCGAGAACTTGGCAACTGCCAGAATATCCTGAAGAGTGGCTATCTCAGCGCATTCCCGGTTGAATTCTTTGACCGCCTTCGCGAACGTCAGAGAGTATGGGCTCCTTTCTATACGATTCACAAGATCATGGCCGGCCTTCTCGATATGTACGTCTATTGCGGCAATGAGCAGGCGCTCGACATGGTTCAGAAAATGGCGGATTGGACGGCGGGTTATACCGGCTCACTCAGTTATGAACACATGCAACGCATCCTGGGCACCGAATTTGGCGGAATGGGGGAGGTGCTGGCAAATTTGTACGCGGTCACGGGCAAGGAATATTACCTTGAAGTCGCCGAGCGCTTCGATAAGAAACAGTTCCTCGATCCGCTGGCTGCTCATCGTGACGAACTGAAAGGTTTGCACGTCAACACACACATTCCGCAAGTAACCGCCGCTGCCCGATATTACGAACTTACCGGCGACCGCCGCCATCGCGACATCGCAGAATACTTCTGGGACGAAGTGGTGAGCGAACGCTCCTATTGCACTGGCGGCACCAGCAACGGCGAGTCATGGAATACCGACCCGGGCATACTCTCGACCCAGCTCAGCACCAATACGACGGAATGCTGCTGTGCTTATAACATGATGAAGTTGACGCGACACCTCTTTGGCTGGGCTCCCGATGCCCGCCTCATGGACTACTACGAGCGCACCCTGTTCAACCACCGGCTAGGCACCATCAACCCCGAAGACGGGACCATGATGTACTACCTGCCTCTCGCATCAGGCTATTGGAAAACGTTTGGGAAGCCGTTTGACGCGTTGTGGTGCTGCACCGGGACCGGATCGGAAGAGTACGGCAAACTGGCTGATACGATTTATTTCCACGATGACGACACGCTTTATGTGAATCTTTATATCGACTCTCAATTGGAGTGGCCAGAGAAGGGCCTGCGCGTCAAGCAGGAGACGCGATTTCCTGAGGAGCAGGGAACGACGATCACAATTACCAGCAAGAATCCAGCCGAGCTTGCCATCAACCTTCGGATTCCGTACTGGGTTCAGGGAGGTAGCGTTAGAATCAACGGCGCCGTTCTGCCTGCCTTTGCCAGCCCGAGCAGCTATCTCAGCCTGAACCGCGTCTGGAAAACCGGAGACCGGGTTGAACTCAGTTTGCCGATGGGTCTGCATATCGACAGCATGCCGGACAACCGGACCATCCAGGCAGCAATGTATGGCCCCCTGGTGCTGGCCGGGCGCTTCGAGGCGGTCGCGAAGGAGATGAGCTACGGCGATTACGAGCCAAAACCGGGTGATGAGAAGAAGGTACCGGACATCGATGCCGACGCCAGCAAGCCAACGGCCTGGATTGAGCCCGACGCCAAGCAACCGCTCACGTTCCACGCCGTGGGGCAATCACAACCGCTGACCATGGTGCCTCTCTACAAAGTGATCCACGAACGTTACGCAGTCTACTGGAAGGTTGACAACCAGACCACGTAGACCTCTCTGTTTCCTTCTACCTATTTTCTTGATCGCTATGTGGTTAAGCTTTTGCGGTTCGTAGAAACAAGACGCATTGCGGAGAAGCACAATTCATGACGATCTGCGTTCGGCTTGCCCTGGCTTGCCTTTGCTTTACTGTATTTGCCTTGACCGTGATGTTTTCTCAGTCACTCCCCGATAAGAACGGCGCATTGACACCAGCCTCCGTCGAAAGTCGCCGCCAGCAACTTCTCTCCTTGTTCGACGAGGAATGGCAATACGAGTTGCGCACCAATCCTGAGTGGGCCACCATGTTGGGAGACAATCGTTACAACGATCGCTTGCGTGACGACTCGGCCGAGTTTTTCCGGTCCGACATCGAGCAGAAACGTGCGTTCTTAACCCGCTTCGAAGCTATTGATCCGGCAGGCTTCTCGCGGCAAGACACGCTGAGCCGCGAGCTGATGATCCGCAAGCTGCAGCAGGAAATCGAAGGAGCCCAGTTCAAGCCCTGGGAGATGCCGGTGAACCAGATGGGCGGCCTGCATCTAGAACTGCCAGACCTCGTCGTGCTGATCCCATTCCACACGACCGCCGACTACGACAACTATGTGGCACGGCTGCGCCAGATTCCGCGCGCGTTCGATCAAGTGACCACGAATATGCGACAAGGAATGCGCGACGGTTTGATGCCTCCGCGCTATCTTCTCGAAAAGGTCACGGCCGAAGCTGACGAAATTGCAAGCAAGACTGGCGACAACAGTCCGTTCGCCCAGCCCGTGAAGCAGTTCCCTTCGAGCGTGCCTTTGCCCGAACAGAAGCGGCTGCGAGATGCCGTTCTGGCGGCGGTCGCGGACCAAGTCGTGCCCGCGTACCAGCGGTTTCGAAGCTTCGTTCGCGATGAATATGCGCCGCACGGCCGCGCTGATCCGGGAGTCTGGTCCCTGCCCGACGGAGCTGCGCGCTATGGCTTCGCCATTCGCCGCATTACGACCACCAACATGACGCCCGAGGAGATACACGCTCTCGGCCTGAAACAGGTCGATGAAATCGAGATGGAAATGCTCGCCGTTGCCCACAAGCTGGGATTCAGGGACTTGGCGAGTCTCAACGATCACATCAAGCACGAACGACGCTTCTATGCGACTTCCGGCCAGCAGGTCCTTGATCTCTACACGAATTACGCGCACAACATGGAGCCCGACTTGCCCAAGCTCTTCGGCCATCTTCCCAAGAGCAAGCTCACGGTAATTCCCATGGAAGCCTCGCGCTCTAAGAATGCGGTTCCCGCCGATTACTCGGAAGGCACTGCGGATGGTTCGCGTCCCGGTCACATCAACGTCAACGAGTGGGACCCTGAGCACCGCTTGATGCTGAACATTGAGGCCATCGCCTACCACGAGGGCATTCCCGGCCACCATCTTCAGCTGTCCTTGGCGCAGGAGATGGGCAATCTGCCTGAGTTTCGACGCCATGCAGGCTATACCGCTTTCGTTGAGGGCTGGGCGCTCTACGCAGAACGCCTGGGAAAAGAAGTTGGGCACTATCAGGACCCGTACAGCGACTATGGGCGCTTGGAGAACGAAATGTGGCGGGCGATCCGCCTGGTCATCGATACCGGCGTGCATGAAAAACACTGGTCACGCGAGCAGATGGTGGAGTACTTCCATCGCTACACCGCGATGGATGAGCCAAACATCCAAAGCGAAGTCGACCGTTACATCGCGTGGCCTGCCCAAGCCTTGGCTTATAAGCTGGGACAAATGGAGATTCTCAAGCTGCGCGCAGAGGCGCAGCGGCAACTCGGCGACAAGTTCGACATTCGCAACTTTCATGACGAAGTGCTCGGGAATGGCGCACTTCCGCTCGACGTACTGGACGCGGAGGTAAACTCCTGGTTCAGCGGTCAGGCCAAACGATAAATTGGGTGCACTCGCGAAACGAATGCTCCCCTGGGTCATAATGGGAGAACGTTTGCTCGTGCCGTACCTGTTCCCGGCAGACGTTGCGCAAGAAATTTCTTTCAGGATGGGTTTATGGAACGCAGAGAATTTCTCAAGCAAGCAGCCGCGACCACGGTGGTTACCTCTCTGAGCGCAAAGCTGTTCGGGGGAACGACCGATTCCCTCCCTTATCGCGTGCTGGGGCGCTCGGGAGAGAAAGTTTCTCTTGTGGGGCTCGGTGGTCATCACATCGGTAGGGGATCGGACGAACAGCAAAGCATCCGCATCGTACGCACGGCACTCGACAGCGGCATCAACTTCCTGGACAACTGCTGGGACTACAACGGTGGAGTGAGCGAAGAGCGAATGGGCCGAGCGCTACGCGACGGTTACCGTCAAAAAGCCTTTCTCATGACCAAAATCGATGGGCAAACCAAGCAGGCGGCGGCGCAGCAACTGGACGAGTCTCTTCGCCGTCTCGAGACCGACCACATTGACCTCCTGCAATTCCACGAAGTAATTCGCGACTCCGATCCCGCCCGAATCTTTGGCGAGGGTGGCAGCATGGAAGCGATGCTGGCGGCCAGAAAACAAGGCAAAATCCGTTACATCGGATTTACCGGACACAAGAGTCCGGTCATTCACTTAAAGATGTTGGAAACGGCTTTTGCTCACCAGTTCACGTTTGACGCCGTGCAGATGCCGCTTAACGTCATGGACGCACACTATGACAGCTTCGAAAGGACAGTCCTCCCCGTGCTGGTGAAACATGATATCGGCGTGCTCGGCATGAAGCCCATGGGCGACAGTGTCATTTTGCGGAGCAAAACGGCCTCCGCTATCGAATGTCTGCACTATGCCATGAACCTGCCCACCAGCGTGGTCATCACCGGCTGCGAATCGCCTGCCATTCTTCAGCAGGCTCTCGAGGCTGCCCGAAGCTTCAAAGCCATGGGTAAGGATGAGGTCGCTCAATTGCTGGCCAGAACGGCGTCTGCGGCCGGCAAGGGAGAATTCGAGCTCTACAAGACGACGCACAACTTCGACGGAACCTACCAACACCCGCAGTGGTTGGGTTAGAGAAGAGCGCCTCCTCAAGTGAGAGAACACGGTTAACTGTTCGTAGCCATGGTCATCGCTTTCGGAGGATGCAGATCGCACTCAATGCGAGTCGCGCGCCACGTGCGACCCGCTGCGCCCCACAAGAAAATCGAGGTCTGCACCCTTATCGGCTTGCATGACGTGTTTTACATATAGCCTCAACCAGCCGCGATCTGGAAGCGGCGGAGCTGTCCACTTCGCCCGGCGCGCCGCGAGGATATCGTCCTCGACCTCCAGACGAAGCAATCGCCTGGAAACGTCGAGCGTGACCATGTCTCCCGCATGCACCAGCGCCAGTGGACCCCCGGCGGCGGCCTCCGGAGAAGCGTGCAGAACTACCGTCCCATAGGCCGTTCCGCTCATGCGAGCATCAGAAACACGGACCATGTCAGTCACGCCTTTGCGGAGCAGCTTCGGAGGCAGCAGCAGGTTACCGACCTCAGCCATACCCGGATAGCCGCGGGGGCCACAGTTCTTGAGGACCATGACGCAACTCTCATCGATGTCCAACGCCTCGTCGTTTATCCGAGTATGAAATTCTTCGATCGTCTCGAACACTACCGCCCGCCCGCGATGTTGCAATAAGTGTGGACTCGCGGCTGACGGCTTGATGACAGCGCCATCCGGTGCGAGGTTACCTCGCAAAACGGCGATTCCGGCGCTTGCTTTGAACGGTTCTGTGAAGGGGCGAATCACATCTCGATTCCAACAGGGAGCGTTGGCGACATTTTTCCACATCGCCTGTCCATTCACCGTCAGCGCATCCCGGTTCAGGACACCCGCCTCCCCTAGCTCACGAAGCACGGCGGGCAGTCCCCCCGCGTAGAAAAGATCTTCCATGAGATGTTTACCGGAAGGCTGAATATCGACCAGGCATGGCAGGGATGACCCCAGCCGGTCGAAATCGTCAAGACACAAGGACACGCCGACACGGCCTGCAATCGCGATCAAATGAATCACTGCGTTGGTGGAACCGCCAATGGCCGCGTTGGCCCGGATTGCGTTCTCGAAGGCCTCGCGCGTAAGTATCCGCGAAATACTAAGATCCTCATGGACCATTTCGACGATGCGCCGGCCCGTCATCTGGGCCAGGGTATTGCGACGAGCATCGGCTGCCGGAATGGCCGCATTGCCTGGCAAACTTACGCCCAGCGCTTCGACCATGCTCGCCATGGTTGAAGCGGTTCCCATGGTCATGCAATGTCCCTTGGAGCGATGCATGCAACTTTCCGCTTCATGGAACTCCTCGACTTTCATCTCACCTTTGCGGAGTTGATCGGTCATTTGCCACAGCCCGGTTCCCGATCCCAAGTCGTGGCCACGAAATTTTCCGGACAGCATGGGGCCACCGGAAAGGCCAATGGTCGGCAGATCGCAGGAAGCTGCCCCCATCAGCAGCGAAGGTGTGGTCTTATCGCAACCCATGAGCAGAACCACCCCATCGATCGGGTTGGCGCGAATCGACTCTTCCACATCCATACTGGCCAGGTTCCGAAAAAGCATGGCTGTCGGCCGCAATTGCGTCTCTCCCAAAGACATGACGGGGAATTCCAAGGGAAAGCCGCCTGCTTCCCATACCCCGCGTTTCACACACTCGGCGAGCTCACGAAAGTGGGCGTTGCAGGGCGTCAGCTCCGACCACGTGTTGCAGATACCGATCACCGGCCGACCATCGAAGAGATCGTGCGGCCAACCTTGGTTTTTCATCCAGCTCCGGTAGAGGAAGCCGTCCTTGCCCTCGCGCCCAAACCATGCCTGGCTGCGCAGTCTCTTACTCGTCCCTTTCCTTGTTTCCATTCTTGGCCCCCCGTCGGATCGAGCCCCGATCTCAGCGATGATAGCGCGAAAATTCAAGGTAAACGTAATCTCATTAGGAAGGTTTTGCTTGACGAAGAAGCGCAGAGTGGAAGATGATCTCGGTGCTCCAAATTCCCATCTAAAGGTCTTGAACATGCCTCGCACTCCGTTCACGCGGCGAATTCGAACCGCAATCGCGATTGTGTGTTCGATCCTAGCGCTTACCCTGTTTTCCGCGGCGCGGACGAAGTCCGCACCCGAGGCAGCCAAGACCTTGCGGATATTTTTTGTGGACGTAGAGGGAGGGCAGGCGACTTTGTTTGTAACCCCGGCAGGCGAATCGCTGCTCATCGACACCGGCTGGCCTGGGAACAACGGGCGAGACGCAGACCGCATCGTGGAGGCCGCAAAGAAGGCAGGCATCAGCAAGATCGACTACGTACTGATTACTCATTTTCATAGTGACCACGTGGGCGGTTTACCTCAGCTGTTGGCTCGAATTCCGGTGGGAACCGTTATTGATCACGGTGACAACCGCGAGAGTACTGACGCGCCGACCGTGCAGGCCTGGCGGGCGTACCAGGGAGTGCTGGCGACGAAGAAGTTCAAACGCCTGACCGCCAAACCCGGGGACCGCCTTCCGATCCGGGGCCTAGAGACTACGGTCATAAGCTCCGACGGTCTCGTCATTGATCACGCCCTGGCGGCCGCAGGACAGGAAAATGCCAGCTGCAAGAATGCCGCACAATATCCGCCTGATCAGACCGAGAATCTGCGTTCCCTCGGGACTCTCATCACATTCGGAAAGCTGAAAATTTTGGACCTTGGCGACTTAACCCGCGACAAGGAAATGGAGTTGGTGTGCCCCAAGAACAAGCTGGGGCTAATCGATATTTACATCGTCTCCCATCACGGCTGGTATCAGAGCGGGAGCCCCGAGTTCCTGAATGCGATTGCTCCTCGTGTCGCGATCATGGACAACGGAGCCAAGAAGGGCGGAACCCCTTCCGCCTGGGACATTATTGAAAGGTCGCCTCGTCTCGAAAACCTGTGGCAGCTGCACTTCTCGGAAGAGGGCGGAGCAGCCCACAACGTCGCTCCGGAGTTCATCGCTAATCCCGAAGGCCCGGATGCGGCAAACTATCTGGAATTGACCGCCTGGCCGGATGGCAGCTTCGCGGTCTTCAATTCTCGAACTTCTAATACTAAGCAATATTCGGCACCCTGAACCCACCCAGGGGCAGGCAGCATCGCATGGGATTGCGAAACGCTTGGCAACGCAACCTAAGACTGAGGTGTCGTGAATACCTACAAGATCGCAGTCATTGAGGGCGACGGCATCGGTCGTGAGGTCGTGCCCGAAGGTCTTCGAGTTCTGGAAGCCGCCGGACGCCGCTACGACATAGACTTTTCCTGGTGCCATTTTGACTGGAGCTGTAAAACCTATCTGAAGACCGGCCGGATGATGCCCGAGGATGGCCTGGATCAGTTACGCGCTTTCGATGCCATCTACCTTGGCGCTGTCGGATATCCCGGTGTCCCGGACCACATCTCACTGTGGGGTTTGTTGATCCCCATTCGGCGCGCGTTTCAGCAGTACGTCAACCTGCGGCCATTGCGCCTGCTGCCCGGCATCGATTCACCTCTCAAGAAGTTTCCGCCCGGACAAATCGATATGTGCATTGTCCGCGAAAATAACGAAGGCGAGTACTCCGAAGTGGGCGGACGCCTCTACCGCAACACGGATGCTGAATTGGCTATACAGGAGGCGATTTTTACCCGGCGGGGCTGCGACCGCATCACGCGTTACGCATTCGATCTGGCACGCACCCGCAAATCCCACGTCACGTCGGCTACCAAGTCAAACGGGATCATTCATAGCATGCCCTTCTGGGATGAACGTTTCTCTGTGGTGGCAAAGAACTTTCCCGACGTCCGTACCGACCAATACCACATCGACATTCTGACCGCCCACCTTGTTCGCCATCCCGACTGGTTCGATGTAGTGGTTGCCTCGAATCTGTTCGGAGACATTTTGTCCGATCTCGCTGCCGCGGTCGTTGGTTCCATTGGCTTGGCACCGGCGGCCAACCTCAATCCGGAACGACGATTCCCTTCCATGTTCGAGCCGGTGCATGGTTCCGCGCCTGACATCGCGGGAAACGGCATCGCCAATCCCATCGCGCAAATCTGGTCAGGAGCGATGATGTTGCAACACCTGGGGGAACCCAAGGCGGCAAGGGCCGTCGAGAAAGCCTTCGAGGCGGTGCTTGCGAGACGAGACACGCAGACGCCTGATCTCGGCGGTAAGGCCAGCACTCGTGATGTTGGTGAAGCGGTCACAGAGGAAATATCAGTGGTGGCCGAACCGTAATGAGTCTTCCCCCGGCGTTGGCTGTGGAGCAAAGCGCGAGGCGCCGGATCGCACTTCGTTTGCTGCCCTTCCTCTGGCTGCTCTACGTCATTGCTTTCCTGGACCGCGTAAACGTCGCCTACGCGGCACTCGAAATGTCCCATGACTTGGGATTCAGCGACAGGGTCTTTGGCCTGGGCGCGGGAATATTTTTCATCGGTTACGTTGTGTTGGAAATTCCCGGAGCGCTCATCGTCGAACGTTGGAGTGCCCGGCGGTGGATCGCCCGCATCATGATCTCTTGGGGGATCATCACGGTATTTGTGGGATTCGTCCATACTTCACGCCAGTTCTACACCGTGAGATTCTTTCTCGGGGCAGCCGAAGCCGGATTTTTTCCGGGAGTGGTGGTCTATCTGACACATTGGTTTTGCCGGCGCGACCGGGCGACGGCGGTGGCTTCATTCATCGCCGCCCAGCCTCTTTCGAACCTCCTGGGATCGCCACTCGCAGGTCGGATCATGCGGATTCATTGGTACGGACTGGAGGGGTGGCGCTGGCTGTTTATTCTGGAGGGCGTTCCTGCGGTTGTTTTCGGGATGGTTACGTACTTCTATCTCACGGATTGGCCGAATCAGGCAGGCTGGCTGCCGCAGCCAGAACGCGAATGGATTACCCGCGAACTGAATCGCGAAAAGGCGGAGAAACACGCGGTAAGGTCCTATACGATTGTGCAAGCGCTAAGGCAGCGGGAAGTGATTCTGCTCACCTTGATTTACTTTCTTGGTGCGACCGGAATCTATGGGTTCACGATTTGGCTTCCCACCATCCTCAAGAGAGCCTCGGGTTTCTCCATTAGGGCGGTCACGTGGCTGGTGGCGGTACCGTATCTCGCCGCGTTGCTGGCAACGTTGCTAAATGGCTGGCATTCCGATCGGACCCAGGAACGTCATTGGCACGCCGCCGGTCCTCTGCTCGCGGGCTCGGCCGCACTGTTCTTTGCCCTGGTCTCGGGGAATCACTTTTGGGCCCAGTTCGGATGCTTCGCAATTTTCGCTGCTTGTGTTTACTCCTATCAACCCTGTTTTTGGGCTCTTCCCACGAGTATGCTCGGCGAGTCGGCAGCGGCGGCCTCAATTGGCCTGATTAATTCGCTGGGAAATCTTGGTGGATTTGCCGGTCCCTTCCTTGTGGGCTACCTGGTGACCCGCACCGGCTCTTTCACCTCCGGTTTTGTTTATCTGCTGGTCAATCTGCTGGGCGGCGGGATGCTGATTCTGTGGCTGCGCGGGATCACACATCGCAGGACGTCCAAGCAAGGCTAGAACGAGACCTCAAGCGGCTTTCCGTCAAATGAAGTGTTGCGCGTCGACTCCGCCAACTGTACATTGATGGCTCTCGGTTTCGGCGACAACATACGCGAGCCCGGAGCTAGCCTCAGACTGAGTATTTTGCGGGTGTCGTTCCATGCCATCTGGGTTCCCATCCACTCTCCCTTGCGATAATCGAATGAAGTTCCGTCGTCCTCGTAAAGCAAGAACGAAGCATCGGCTCCCGGGTAAATCGAAATGGCGAGTGGCTCATCTACTTGCTCGGCGCTAAATTGCTTCACCGGACCAAGCGGTAGAATCGATCCCTCGCGCACAAAAAGCGGCATAGTCTCAAGATCGACCGGCCGGGTGATCTCGCGGCCGCCCGCAAAACGTTCGCCACTCCAAAAGTCGTACCAATTCGAGCGTGGCAGGTAGACTCGACGACTCGTTGCTCCCTTTTCGACCACGGGAGCAACCAGCAGGCTCCTTCCCCACAAATACTCGTCTCCACACTCGACCGCCTTCGGGTCGTCGGGAAAATGTAGCCACAGAGCGCGCATGATGGGCATACCCATGCTCGCGCATTCGTGCACCGCACTGTAGAGATAGGGCAACATGCGGTAACGCAGTTCCAGATATTTTCGGCAGATCGGCTCGACCAGCGCATCGTGCAGTTGGCTCGCGTCAGGAATCGCAGCGCCGTTGTAATTGTTGATTTCTACCGGACCCGGATCCCCCGTGTTCCAACCCCAGGGAAGCCGTAATTTCCACGCGCGGCCATGACAGCGGAAAAGCGGACAGAATGCCCCGAACTGAAACCAACGCAGGTACAGCTCCGCAGTAAACTCCGGAGTAGGAACGAACCCTCCGATATCGGTACCCCAATACGGAATGCCGCTGAGCGCGGTGTTAAGAGCGATGGGAATGTGTGTCTTCAGCGTCTCCCAGGTGGAGTACACATCGCCTGACCAGAGGAATGATGCATACCGCTGCATGCCGGCATAACCGTTACGATGCAGCGCATAAGGACGCTCATTCGGCCGGTCCAGTTGGGGCCCTTCCCAGTACATTCGATTCCTGACCAGCCGCGACCTGATATCGAGTAGATCGCCTTCGTCCGGCCACCAGCCGTCGACCCCCTCAGCGAAATCTTTGCGGTGAGCATCCCAGTAGCAGCTGGCTTCTTCTTCATCAAAGCGAGCCGTGCTGCACGGATCGTGAACCGTTCCGTGAAGTCTGTCGGAAAGAATCACCACATGCATCACGGCGCGAAAATTCGCCTTGTGCAACTCATCGAGCATTGGCTTGGGGTCGGGAAAGACGCGGGAATTCCAAACAAACGAGCCATTTGCCGTA
Organism: Candidatus Sulfotelmatobacter sp.; assembly: GCA_049584315.1. Taxonomy (GTDB): domain Bacteria; phylum Acidobacteriota; class Terriglobia; order Terriglobales; family Acidobacteriaceae; genus Sulfotelmatobacter. The sequence continues at coordinate 43,132 of JBAUXO010000230.1, forward strand.
TTCCAACCCGAGGGACAGAAGCCTGTTCCCAGGTAAATCAAAGCATCGCAAGGCAATTTCTTTTCCCGGAAGGTCTTGGCCTCGGCGAGAATCTCTTCTCGACTGGCAAGTGTGCGGTGCGACTGCTGGTAACCAAAACTCCACAACGGAGGCATCTCGGCGTGGCCGGTGATGCGCGCGTATTCGGCCATAATCGTGGCGGGATCGGGCGCGGCGACGAGAAAAAGATCGAGCGGGAGCGCGGCGCTTCGACTGGCCGGTTGAAATTTAGCTTGCGCTCCGTTGAGGTCAAAAGTGCCGAAGGGTTGATGAAAAAATATCGCCCACCCGGACGCTCCAATGATCCAGGGAACTGGAACACGACCACCGTGGGTGGCAAGTTTGTAGCCGCCTTGTCCGCTGCGCATCGGGTCCAGGGAGCCGCGGCGGTCGAATTGTGGTCCCCCCTCCCCTAAACCAAATAGTGGTGCGTTTCCGCTCAGAAAGGATAGGACGCCGGTGTTGTCGTCCCAGACGAACTGCTGTACAACAGTTCCGCGCTCGTTGCTGACTGTGATGCTGACTGGATGGAAGGAAATCCTGAGTCGGAGACTTCCCAGGACAATCTCGTGCCCCGGCTCGGCGTGCAGGCTGAGCGCAGGAGCACCCCAAGATTCCCGGACCAGCGATCCGTCAGAAGATATCAATCTCTCCGGCCCGTGGTTCCCGGTAAACATGCTGAACCGGAAGGTATGAGCGCTGACAGGGGAGATCTGAACCTCCACCTGGCGGGCGGGCGCGACTTCCTGGGCCGTCCCCTGCCCCCCGGGAATGACTAAGGCGGTGGAGGTGGAAACCAATCCCTTCAGTACATCCCGACGGTTCCATTGCCGATTCATAATCGTTCGCCAACCTCGAAGCGGCCATTGTAGCGGAAGTGGACAAATTCAGAAAACGTTTACCATTTTCTGCGTATAATCTTTGTCGTTCGCGCTGTTTGGACCCATGGCAGTAAAGGAGAGGAATTTGCGATGGCGAATCGCCATTCTGGTCAGTGCTGCGATCGCAGTCAGCTATCTTGACCGGCAGACGTTGCCGGTGGCGGTCAAAGCTATCAGCAAAGACATTCCTCTGACCAACGTGCAGTTCTCCGATCTGCAGTCTGCGTTTTTATTTTCCTACGCGCTCATGTACGCGGGAGGCGGCAGGTTGGTCGATGTCATGGGAACCCATCGTGGATTTACCGTGATCATGCTGTTCTGGTCGCTGGCCTGCGCCAGCCACGCTCTTGCCACCAATTTTCTAGTGCTCGCGACAAGCCGGTTTCTACTGGGCCTCGGCGAGGGCGGTGGATTTCCCGCCGCTACTCGGGCGGTCGCAGAGTGGTTCCCCACGGAGGAGCGCGCGACCGCGATGGGAATCGTCAATGCGGGGACGGCAGTCGGAGCAATTATTGCCCCTCCCTTGATCGCCGCGGTTCTGGGCTACACAAACTGGCGGTGGATCTTCCTTCTAACCGGTGGACTCGGTTTGCTCTGGGCGGCATGGTGGAGTTGGTCGTATCGTCCCCCAAGAGAGATGTCGGATGGAATCACCGAGACAGACCACGGGTTGGCTGCCCCGCCTGAGGGCCTATTTCCGTGGACTCGATTGCTCGGCCTTCGCGAAAGCTGGGGACTTGTGACGGCAAAATTCCTTAGCGATGCGGCTTGGTTTTTCTATCTGTTCTGGCTTCCTAAGTATCTCTATGACGCTCGTGGCTTTGACATTAAGGCAGTGGGCACCTTTGCTTGGATGCCGAGCGCCGCGGCCGGAGTAGGGTGTCTGCTGGGCGGAGGCTTTTCCAGCTATCTGGTTCGCCGACAATTCTCACTCAATACGGCGCGGAAACTAGCCCTCGGCTTCAGCGCGGCAATGATGCCTTTTGTCATCCTCATTCCGCACGTTGCAGTTTCTTGGGCCATCTCGCTCTTCTGTCTGGCGTATTTCGGTCAGCAATCGTGGTCGACGCTGGTCATGGTTCTACCCACGGATCTCTTCCCGCACAAGGTTGTCGGTTCGGTAGCCGGATTAGTTGGGTTCGGGGGAGCGATGGGTGGAATTGTCTTTGGAGAAATAGCCGGCTACCTACTTGACCATGGCTTCGGCTACGGCGCGGTGTTCGGCCTCGCCGGGACGCTTCACGTTGTCGCATTCCTGATCATTCTCGCCGCTATTCCCGTAGTGCGGCCTTTGTCTCTGGAAAGCAAATTTAGCTACGGGGGAGTTCGATGAGAATCACCGAAATCCGCACTCGCGTCCTACGCTGGAGGGGAAAGACCGTTCCCCTGCCTCCTCACTTTTGCACCAATCCCATGGATCTCCTGCAACTGCCGGAGGCCCCCATGCAAACGTTTACCTTTCACGGCTGGCTCGTGGTCGAAGTATTTACCAACGATGGCCTGGTAGGGCTGGGCAACGCAGCGCTCGCTCCTCAGGTAACGAAACAGGTGATCGATCTCTATCTCAAACCTCTCTTGGTCGGCCAGGACCCGTGGGATATCGAACTACTGTGGCAGCACATGTATCGCAAGACGATGGCGTTTGGGCGCAAGGGAATCGGTATGGTGGCGATCAGCGCCGTCGATATCGCGTTGTGGGACATTCTGGGCAAGTCGGCCAAGCAGCCCGTGTACCGCCTGCTCGGAGGCCGAACAAAAACACGCATTCCGGTTTACGCATCCCGCCTTTACAGCGTGGAATTGAGCGAGTTGGAGCGGGAAGCGAAGAGCTACAAAGACGCGGGCTATCAGGCGATGAAGCTACGCTTCGGATGGGGACCTGCGGACGGAGCTCGCGGCATCGAGCGCAATCTCGAACTGGTTCGCACCGTCCGGGATAGCGTCGGCGACGGAATCGACATCATGGCCGATGCCTACATGGGCTGGACTCTCGATTATGCCAAGCGCATGCTGCCGCTACTCGAGCCCTTCCGCCTTCGCTGGCTGGAAGAACCTGTAATCCCCGATGATGTCCGCGGTTATGTTGAGTTGAAATCCTACGGACGAATTCCCATCGCGGGCGGTGAACATGAATTCACGCTTTTCGGCTTCCGAGACCTACTGGAAGCGCGGGCGCTCGATTACATCCAGTTCGATACCAACCGTGTGGGCGGCATCACGCAGGCCCGCAAAATCGCTGCCCTGGCCGAAGCCCATTCCGTACCGGTGATTCCTCATGCCGGGCAGATGCACAACTACCACATCGTCATGGCCAGCCTGAATTCGCCGATGGCGGAATATTTTCCCATCGTCGATGTGGAAGTGGGTAACGAACTGTTCTGGTACATCTTTCAGGGCGAACCCAAGGCGCAGAACGGCAGCATAGATCTCGACGACAACGCTCCGGGTCTGGGACTGACCATTCACGAGGGCGCACTTGATCGATTCGAGGTGCTCGAATAATTCCTAAAAGGACGAGAAACCACTGATGACACGACTCATTCAAATCAAGAAAGGCAATGTCCGGCGGGTGGGGTTGGTCGAGGAGCCAAACATCCGCTTGCTCGATACCTGCTCTTCGATCTACGAACTGGCACATCTGGCTGTTGCCGCGGGCATGAAACTCAGCGACATCGCACGACAGAGGACCCGGCAAGACACTCTCGATTACGACTCGATCTATAGCGGCCGATCGGATTGGCAAATACTTCCGGCGATTGACCATCCCGACGAAGCCGCTCGCTGCCTGATTTCCGGAACCGGATTAACCCATCTCGGCAGTGCCCGAAATCGGCAGTCCATGCACGAAATCGCCTCGGAGAACCTGACGGACAGCATGAAGATGTACCAGTGGGGTCTCGAAAATGGACGGCCAGCGGATGACCGCATCGGGATACCTCCCGAATGGTTTTATAAAGGCACAGGTTGTGCGTTACGCGCTCATGGAGAGCCGCTCGACGTTCCCTCCTATTCCGAAGATGGCGGAGAGGAAGCTGAGATCGCCGGCATCTACCTGATTGCTCCTGATGGCCGGCCCTATCGAATCGGAATGGCAGTGGGGAACGAATTCTCGGATCATCAATTCGAGAAGAAAAACTATCTTAATCTCGCGGGGTCCAAACTCCGCACGTGTGCGCTTGGACCAGAACTTGTGGTGGATCCAGAGTTCCAATCCGTGCCGATTGACGTGACCATCGAACGGGACGGAACCCTCTATTGGACCAGCACTTTCCGTAGTGGTGAATCCGAAATGTGCCATAGCCTGCGGAACATCGAGCACCATCACTTCAAATACGAAACTCACCGCCGCCGGGGAGACATCCACGTGCACTTCTTCGGAACGGACTGCCTTAGTTTCAGCAACGGTGTTCGTTTACAGCACGGGGATGTCATGCACATTGCGGTCGAGGGCTACGGACGCCCGCTGCGGAATCCCGTTTGCGTGCACAATTCGAAGCCAACACTGATTCAGGTGATGGCGCTGGGATGAGCGATCTATGTCAAAACCAAACGTTGCAATTCTAGGACTGGGCATCATGGGCTCGGGCATGGCCCAGCGTCTGCTCGCGGCGAACTTTCCGCTCACGGTTTACAACCGGGATCGCGCCAAGTGCATTGCCTCCGCTGCTAACGGCGCGTTTGTAGCTGCGTCGCCGCGCGAGGCTGCGTCCCATGCACAGATCATTCTCAGCATGGTGGCGGACGATGTCGCCTCCCGGCAAGTGTGGCTCGGTGGGGACGGAGCTTTGGCCGGAGTGTCCCCCAGTTCGGTCTTGATCGAATCCAGTACGCTGAGCCTCGGTTGGATTCAAGAGCTGGCGACTGCGGCAGCTGAACGTGGCTGCGAATTCCTGGACGCGCCCGTCACCGGCACCAAGCCCCATGCCGCGTCCGGAGAACTACTTTTTCTAGTCGGAGGGTCTGCCGATGCGCTCGATGCGGCGCGACCTGTGTTCTCGATACTCGGTCGCGACGTGATCCATCTAGGCCCGAGCGGGAGCGGTGCTCTCCTGAAACTCGTTAACAATTTCCTTTGCGGAGTACAGGCCGCATCTTTTCGAGAAGCGCTGTCCCTGATTGATGCTGGCGGTCTTGAGCGCGATAAGGCCGTGCCGATCCTCACCGGGGGTGCGCCCGGCAGTGGAATTGTGAAGAGGGTAGCCGACCGAGTAGCGGCCAACGACTTTACCCCAAATTTTGGCCTGCGGTGGATGGCCAAGGATCTCGCTTACGCCATTGGGACTGGTTCTGCCAAAGGAATTCCCTTGCGAACCGCCTCTGCCGCGCTTGCTATTTTCCAGGACGCGATCGCCGAAGGCCATGGCGATGAGGACTTTTCAGCCGTGGCAAAATCTGCTCCGCGGCTCGCGAACTCATAATCTGCGGAAAGACAAAATGAAACCTAGTTGCTTTATGCTTGGGAGTTCCTCTTCGATCTTGGCTCTTATTCTGTGCTGGTCTACCGGCAATCTAGGGCAAGAAACTGGCGCCAAGTCATCCCCGCCACCAGGACCCATGCTCAATCAGGGAATCGAGGCCTACGATACTCCCGACTTCACTTTAGGTCTGGTGCGTTCCTCGCAGACCATCGCCTTTCTCCAACCGAAAGGCGGCGACGGCTTTGACTTCACACCCGGAGATCTCCTGCCGGAACGATCACAGAACGGGTACTTTCATATCGGCGATCTCACCCTCCGCTTGCGTTCGGGAGACTCGGCGGATTGGATGAACTATTCAACCGCCACAGTGCGTGCGCCCGTGCGACCCCTGCCTCGATCGGCGGATATCTTAGCCAGTGCCGACCTTGCGGCGACACTGCCCGCCGACATTCCGCTCGAGATCGTTAGAACCTGGGCGGTGGAGGAAGGCAAGCTGGTCCTGCGTTTTCGATTGACTAACAAATCGACGAAGACGGTTCAGGTCGGGGCGTTGGGCATCCCCATGATTTTCAACAATGTGCTTAACAATCGCTCACTGGAGCAGGCTCATGCGAAGTGTTCCTTTTACGATCCTTACATCGGCGAGGACGCTGGCTATCTGCAAGTAACCCGATTGAATGGCCACAGCCCCGCGCTATTGGTCGTTCCTGAGGGCAGAACTCCCTTCGAAGCTTACAACCCCATTCTGGACAAGCCGGGCTCCTGGGGTGCGGCGCCCGTATTTACTGACCCCACGCCGCGGGGCATCACCTTCGAGGGGTTTTACGAGTGGATGGTTCACACTCAGGCGTACGCCGAAAATGAATGGAAGAATGCAAAGCCCTGGAATACTCCCACCAGCCTTACCCTTGCGCCCGGTGAGTCGAAGACGTACGGTTTGAAGTTTCTAGTCTCCGACTCGATCCGGCATATCGAGACCGTGCTGGCTGACAATCGGCGACCGGTCGCGGTTGGCGTGCCGGGGTACGTGCTGCCCCAGGATATCGATGCGCGCCTGTTCTTGAAATACGGCAGGCCCGTCACTTCGTTGCAGGTTGAACCGCCATCGAGCATTGAGGTTCGAGAAGATTCGAACGACCACAAGAATTGGAAGGCATACACATTACGGGGCAAGACCTGGGGACGCTCGCGTTTAGCCGTCAATTACAGCGACGGAACAGTACAAACCATTCACTATTTGGTGATCAAGCCGGCCACACAAGCGGTTACGGACCTGGGACACTTTCTCACAACTCGCCAGTGGTTTATCGATTCGAACGACCCGTTTCACCGTGCTCCTTCCGTGATGACTTATGACCGTGAAGCCGATCGCGTGGTGCTCGAGGACAGCCGCGTGTGGATCGCAGGGTTGAGCGACGAGGGCGGCGCAGGTTCCTGGCTGGCGGCGATGATGAAGGAGTTGATCCAACCCAACCAAGAGGAACTCGATAAACTTCAGCAGTTCGTCGACGGAGTGCTGTGGGGTGGCCTGCAAATGAAAGACGGGCCTCACCGTTACGGCGTTCGAAAGAGTCTCTTCTACTATCAGCCCGACCAGATGACTCCTAACTACTACGACAGCCGTATGGACTGGAAAACTTGGACAAGCTGGAACCGGAAGGCGTCGGAAGCTGTCGACCGGTCTTACGACTATCCGCACGTGGCCGCGGCATACTGGGTGCTCTACCGGCTGGCTCGCAATCATCAGGGATTGGTCATCAACCATCCCTGGGATTGGTATCTCAATCAGGCCTACGAGACCTCGATGGCGATGGCCAGCTATGCCAAAGGTCTGGCGGTCTTCGGGCAGATGGAAGGCACCATCTTCGTGCAGATCTTGGCTGATCTCAAAACCGAAGGGATGAACGCACAGGCCAACGCTTTGGAAAGCAAGATGCGAGAACGGGCCGGTCGCTGGAACCAGGAAGCTTATCCCTTCGGCAGCGAAATGCCGTGGGATTCCACCGGGCAAGAGGAAGTCTATGCCTGGACTAAATATTTTGGCTATTCCGAAAAGGCCGAGGTAACGCTCGACGCTATTCTCGGATACGATCCGACTATCCCCCATTGGGGCTACAACGGAAGCGCCCGCCGATACTGGGATTTTATCTTCGCAGCCAAGGATCGCAGGCTGGAGAGACAATTGCACCACTACGGTTCGGGGCTGAATGCAATCCCCATTTTGGCGGAATACCGTGAACATCCTGAGGATTTTTATCTTTTGCGAGTTGGCTATGGTGGAACCATGGGAGCACTTACCGACATCGACCAGGATGGTTTTGACTCGGCGGCATTCCACTCGTTCCCTGACATGCTTCAACCCGATCCGCTCACCTGCGATAACGGGCCGAATGTGTTTGGGCACGCTTGGAATGCTGCTACCTATATCGTGAATCATCCTGAGTTCGGCTGGGTGTCGTTCGGCGGCAACCTCACAGTCGAAGGCAGTGTGGTCATTGTTACCCCGCGCGACTCTTTCCAGTCGCGGATTTATGTGGCTCCGCTGGGGCTGTGGTTGACGCTTGACGCGGGTAACTTTGAAAGTGTTGAGGTGAATTCCAGCACCGGCATGGTGCGAGTCGGATTGGCGGGAGGCAGCCAGATTACTCGAGAAGCCCGCTTAAGAGTAGAACAACCGGCTAAGGTCGCTGGCATCGGGACCTATCGGCCAGTGTCGCCGCCCCTCAAGTTCGAGCGGAATGCCTACACCGTTCCGCTCGGGAGAGCAACCACCTGGGTGAAACTCGGCACCGGAAGTTGATTTTGGGTTTCGCCACCGATTGAAGCTGCGATGGGCTGACGTCGCGGCTGGCCAAGGGGAAGATTAGAGCCGCATTTCATCGGACAATCTGGCGCCGCAGGTCTGCAAGGCAAACGCTTTCTGGGATTCGCTGGAAAATTGGGTGGGCGTGCCGGGCATGGTAATATGCTAGTCGCAGAGGGGTAGTTTGCCAGCCATCCATGGACATCCGTGAGATCGCGCGGAGAGCGAAAGTTTCGACCGCCACCGTATCCAGAGCGATCAACCGTGTTCCCACGGTCGATCCTCAGCTTGCCAAGCGAGTATGGAAGGTGGTGGACGAGCTTGGCTACTATCCCAATACGCAGGCGCGGGCACTGGTTTCGGGAAGGAGCCGTCTGTTTGGCCTAATTGTCTCGGAGTTTACCAACCCGTTTTTCCCGGAGATCGTACAAACCTTCGAGAATCAGGCGGTCGAAAACAACTACGAGATACTGCTCACCTCCACCGTGCACGACCCGAAACGCATGGAATCGTCGGTGCGACGCATGATCGAGCGCCGGGTGGATGGGGTGGCGATCCTGACCTTCGGCATGGAAGACACGCTGATCGAACATCTTCGTTTCCGTAAGGTTCCGCTGGTATTCGTTGACGTGGGACCCGACGTGCCGGGGATCGCTAACATCCGCGTTAACTATCAAAATGGAATCCGGCAAGCGGTACAACACCTGGCCGCTCTTCGGCATACGCGGATCGCCTTCATCACTGGTCCGCTGCATCTGAAGTCTGCTCTGGCGAGGCGAGAGGCTTTCAAATTGTCGATGACGGAGATCGGGCTTTCTCCAGAATTGATCGTGGTGGGCGATCACCGGATGGAGGGCGGCATGCGGGCGCTGGTGGAACTCACCGGTTTGAGTGACCGGCCCACCGCAGTGCTGTGCTCGAACGACATGACCGCGATCGGAGTCATGCGGGAAGCCTACGACCACAACATCAAAATACCGGAGGACCTGTCGGTGGTGGGGTTCGACGATATCCGCATGGCCGAGTTCACCATCCCTCCGCTTACCACGGTGCAGATGTCGCAACACGAGTTGGCTAAGATTGCCTTCCGGGCTTTACTGACGGAGGTCGAATGCGAGCCGCCAGCGCACCAGCACCACAAATACGAACTGAATACAAGCCTGGTGCTGAGGCGCTCCACCGCCCTGGCCCCGGCAGGGGGACTCCCCACAACATCCCTCAAAGCCAGCCGGCCCACCGGATCCCGCAAAGTCGCGGCCACGGGCTTGCGCTAGCGAACTTTGTTGCCGTATTCGGTGCCCAAACCGAGGCAGGGACTTTCGCTGCCGGGGGAAAAAAGAGAGTTGCAATTCCGGGAACGGGGGAATACTCTAGTTTTCGCTCATTTTAAGTAAACGATTACTGTGCGGGTAACCAGGAGCACAGGCTGAGCGGACACCTTCGGGAAGTGATAGAACCAGTATCATGCTAGAGCGTCTGCGGGAAGAAGTCCTGGAGGCCAACCTAGAATTGGTGCGCCAGGGTCTGGTGCTGTACACCTTTGGCAATGTGAGCGGCATCGCGCGCTCCGAGAACCTGGTGGTGATCAAACCCAGTGGTGTGCCTTACGAGCAAATGAAACCGGAACACCTGGTGGTAACGGACCTGGAAGGCAACATCGTGGAAGGGAAAATGCGGCCTTCCTCTGATTTGCCAACCCATCTGGTATTGTATCGGCAGTTTGCCGAAATCGGCGGGGTGGCTCATACGCACTCTGCCTATGCTACTGCCTGGGCCCAGGCACGGAAACCGATCCCTTGTTTTGGCACGACGCACGCGGACTATTTCCATAGTCCGGTGCCGGTAACTTCCGAGATGACCGATCAGGAGATCGCCGCCGACTACGAGAGAAACACCGGCCACGCCATCCTCCGCAGCCTGCGACAGACGACTGTTTTGGCGACTCCGGGCGTACTGGTGGCCAACCACGGCCCTTTCGCCTGGGGAGCGGATGCCGCCGCGGCGACCCATCACGCAGCGATTCTGGAAGCGATCGCGCGCATGGCATATTTCACGCTCGGCATCCATTCCGCAGCGCAACCGGTGGGCAACGCGCTACACGACAAGCACTACCTTAGGAAACACGGCGAGAAAGCATATTACGGGCAGCGCACGGACACGCACCAAGACAAGGACAAGCAATGACGTTATGGCCGGGGTTCCTTCTGCCAACTCGCCTGGTACACCTTTCCCCCATCGATATTGTAATCGTGGTTTTTTACTTTGCTCTGGTGCTCGCCATCGGCTGGTACTTAAAGGGCCGAGCCAACACCGGCGAGGACTTCTTCATGGCGGGGCGGGAGATGACGGCGTGGGTGGCCGGTCTCAGTTTTCTGTCAGCGAATCTGGGGGCGCTCGAGTTGATGGGCTGGGCGGGATCGGCCTACCAGTACGGCATTCTGGCCACCCATTGGTACTGGATCGGCGCCATCCCGGCGATGCTGTTCCTGGCGCTGGTCATGATGCCGTTCTACTACATCTCGAAAACCCATTCGGTGCCGGGGTATTTGAAGCTGCGTTTCGGCGAATCCAGCCGCGTCCTATCCGCGGTTTCGTTCGCCTTTATGACCGTGCTGATGAGCGGCGTCAACATGTTTGCCATGGCCAAGGTCATGCAGATCGTTCTAGGATGGGACATCAACTTCAGCATCTGGGTTTCGTCGCTGACCGTGGCGATTTATGTAACCCTGGGCGGCCTGCGCTCGGCCATCTTCAACGAAGTGCTGCAATTCTTTCTCATCTGGGCGGGCGCACTGCTGATTCCGATCTTGGGACTGTACGAAGCCGGCGGCTGGAGCAACCTCAAGTTGCAGATCGCCGCGCGAGCGTCGGATCAGTATGTCCATCTGTGGTCTGGACTAGGCTCCTTCAGTCACAATCCCATGGGGATCCATTGGACCGGCATTGTGTTCGGGTTGGGCGCTGTGATCTCGATGGGCTACTGGACCACGGACTTTCTCGTGGTGCAGCGCATTCTGGCCGCGAAGGACATTCGCAGCGCGGAGATGGCGCCGATCATCGGCGCCGGATTCAAGATGCTCGTACCGATCATCGTGATCCTGCCCGGCCTGCTGGGCTTGGCGGTGCTGCCGGAGAAGCTGGTGCCGGAATCGATGGCTGTGGCCACCGGAACTCATAGCTATAACGATGTGCTTCCGCTCATGCTAGCCCGCTATTGCGGTCCCGGTCTGCTTGGCCTGGGAGTTACCGCCCTGATTGCGGGCTTCATGTCCGGAATGGCGGGAAACGTAAGCGCCTTTACGACGGTCTGGACCTATGACATCTACCGGCCGCTGATCAATCGCAAAGGCAGCGACCACCATTACGTCAATATGGGACGCTGGACGACCGTCATCGGCGTGCTGATCAGCGTTGGCACGGCATATCTGGTGATGCAGTTCGCCAGCATCATGGACTACGTGCAGGCGTTGTTCAGCTTCTTTATTGCTCCCTTGTTCGGTACGGTCGTGCTCGGAATGTTGTGGAAACGGGCCACCGGCCCGGGCGGATTCTGGGGGTTGTTGTGCGGGACGCTTTCCTCGGTCGGCATGTGGGCCTGGGTAAAGGTGGATCCTTCGGCGCTGCGTTACGTGGCGCTCTCGCCGGACGCCAAAGGTCTGGCCCAGGACATGTATCAGGCCTTGTGGTCGTTTATCGTATGTGTGGCGGTCACGGTGACGGTAAGTCTGGCGACGGAACCTGTGCCGGACGGGCAGTTGACGGGCCTGGTATACGGGATGACGGAGATCCCTTCGGTCGGGGATCTTCCTTTGTATCAGAAGCCGCTTTTCTGGGCGGCGGTGGTAACGGTCGTGTTCTTCCTACTCAATATTATTTTTTGGTAAAACGGATTCTCTGGGAAAACGGAGGCACGCAGGATGATCTCGATTTGGTTTTTCATCGGCATCTCGCTGGCGGTGAATGGCGCGCTGATTCTGGCGGCTGGAATTTACCAGCTGGTCGATCCTCCGGTGAATCCGGGCGTGGTTCTCTACCACTTGCATGCCAACGTTTGGTGGGGAGCGGCGTTGCTGCTGTTCGGCCTTGTTTATTGTTTCAAGTTCGCACCCCGGCGCAAAGCCTGAGTGCGACCGAGGTGTGATATGGCGGTCCATCATAGAAAAATGGTAATGGGAGTGATCGTCGGGAACCGTGGATTTTTCCCCGACCACCTGGCCAAGAGTGGGCGGGAAGAAATTCGGCGCGCTCTCGAAGCGGCGAACATGGAGGTTGTGGCTCTCACTCCGGAAGAGAGCAAGTACGGGGCCGTGGAGACGCGCGAGGAGTCGCGGCGTTGCGCAGAATTGTTCAAGCGCAATCGCGAGCGGATCGACGGAGTCATCGTCACGCTGCCGAACTTCGGAGAAGAAAGAGCCATTGCCGATGCTTTGCGCTTGGCCGATCTTCGCGTACCCGTGTTGGTTCAAGCCACGCCGGACGATCCCAAAAAGATGACCATCGCTTCGCGCCGCGACAGTTTTTGCGGCAAGATGTCGGCTTGCAACAATCTTCGTCAATACGGCATTGCTTATTCCATCACCACACTCCATACCGAGAGTCCAAACTCGCCGGAGTTTGCCCATGATCTGGAGTGGTTCGCCGCCGTATGCCGCGTGGTAAAGGGATTTCGCAACTTGCGCGTGGGAGCCATCGGTGCGCGCCCGGCCGCATTCAACACGGTGCGCTATAGCGAAAAGATATTGGAATCACAAGGCATCTCCATTGAGACGCTCGATCTTTCCGAAGTGCTGGGACGGATCGACCGCATGAAGGACCATGACGACCACGCGCAGGCCAAGCTGGCCGCCATCAGGAAATACGTGGATGCCAGCGGCATACCTGCGCCGGCACTGTTAAAGATGGCGAAGTTGGGAGCGGTGGTCGACCAGTGGATGGCTGCGACGGAAGTCACCATCAGCGCAGTCCAGTGTTGGACTTCGATAGAGGAGAATCTGGGCGTGGTTCCCTGCACCGTGATGAGCATGATGAGCAACGAACTGTTATCGAGTGCCTGCGAAGTGGATATTTGCGGTGTGCTGGGAATGCACGCACTGCAACTCGCCTCCGGCACGCCCTCGGCTCTTCTCGATTGGAACAATAACTACGGATCGGACCCCAATAAGGCAGTCTGCTTCCACTGCTCGAATCTGCCGAAACATTTCTTCCGTTCGGTGAAGATGGATTTTCAGGAGATTATTGCCGGCACCGTGGGTAAAGAAAATACCTTCGGAACCTGCGTTGGGCTCATCAAGCCGGAGAAGATGAGCTTCGCGCGCTTCTCCACCGACGATACTTCCGGCAAGATGCGCGGCTACGTCGGCGAGGGACGATTCACGGACGACCCGCTCAACACCTTCGGCGGAGCGGGCGTGGTTGAGATCCCGCAACTGCAGAAGCTGCTGCATTTTATCTGCGAGCGCGGCTTTGAGCACCATGTCGCCGCCAATCTTTCCACGGTCTCATCGGCAGTGTATGAAGCCAGTACGCGTTATCTGGGCTGGGACATGCATGATCACAACTGCGAAAACGGAGCCTGCTGATGGCGATCGTGGCCGGAGTCGACTTCGGAACTCTGAGCGTTCGTGTTTCTCTGGTCGACAGCGAGCGCGGCTTGATCGACTCCGCCAGCGCCGAGTACCCGCTGCACCGCCAACGCGAAGATCCGGAATACGCCACCCAGTCTCATGACGATCACATGCGCGCACTGACGGCTGCGACGCGTGCAGCCCTGAAGAAAACCGGCATTGCGGGAGATCAAGTCGAGGCCATCGCGCTCGACACTACGGGTTCATCCGTGATTCCCGTCGGCAAGAAGCTTCGACCTCTCGGTGAATATTATTTGTGGTGCGATCACCGCGCGAAAGGTGAGGCGGCCGAGATCACGGAAGCCGCCCATCGTATGGGGTTGGAGGCCATCCAATGGTGTGGCGGTGTCTATTCGTCGGAGTGGGGTTTCTCCAAGCTGTTGCACTGGCTGCGGCACAACCCCGATAAGCGATCCGAGTTCGCGTCCGCCTTTGAGCATTGCGACATGGTCGCGGCTACGCTCAGCGGCATCACCGATCCCAAGCAGGTAAAGCGCAGCATCTGCGCTATGGGACACAAGTGGTTGTGGAATGCGCAGTTGGGTGGGCTTCCCCCCGAGAGTTTTCTGGTCACGGTAGATCCTCTGCTCAAGGGGGTCCGCGGCAAACTGGATGGCGAGTACACCACCTCCGATCAGATTGCGGGCCGACTCTCTCCCTTCTGGGCGGAGGAGCTGGGCCTCAAGGCAGGCATTCCGATTCCGGTTGGAGCGTTCGATGCCCATTGGGACGCGATTGGAGCGGGTTGTCGAACCGATGACATGGTCAATGTAATCGGCACTTCGACTTGCATCATCGGAATCACTCCGTCGGTGAACCTAGTGCCGGGAGTCTGTGGTGTTGTTCAAGGCAGTGTGCACCCCTTACGGACGGGGATCGAGGCGGGACTCTCCGCGGTGGGAGACATATTCAATGCCATCGCTTCGCGAGCCGGGACTGATGTAAGAACGTTGAGCGTTGGCCTCGAGAACTATCGGGCAGGGCAGACTGGCTTGCTCCGCATGACCTGGGATAACGGTGACCGCACTGTGCTGGTGAACCCTAACCTGCGTGGTGTCACGCTGGGGTGGAACCTGCAGAGCACGGCTCAGGACGAACTCTTTGCGGCCATCGAAGGGACAGCATTTCATACGCGTGTAATTCTGGACCGGATGGCCGGGCATGGCGTACACATTAAGCGCGTGATCAATGCGGGTGGCATTTCCCAGAAAAACGATGTTCTGAACCAGGTCTATGCCAACGTGCTGGGACGGCCGGTGCTGGTCCCGAGCAAGGGGGTGGTGAGTCTCGGATCCGCAATCTTCGCTTTCATGGCTGCGGGCACATTCAAGACCATCGAGGAAGCGCAAGACAAGATTTGCCCGTCCCACCGAGCGTTCCTGCCGGATGAGTCGGCACAGCGCATTTATGAGGATTTATATCCTCTATTTAGCAAGTTATATTTCGCGCTGGGCCAGCGCGGCAGTGATGGCCTGGGGGATATTTTGCCCAGCTTAATTGCAGTGGCTGCGTCTGCAGCCCATCAAACTTCGCCGTAATGACAAGGACTAGCGACCGCAAGGAGCAGCGAATGACCATCGGCGGTAAGAGAATCCTGCGAACCATTGCCATCAGCGGGTTTTGGCTGGCACTGTTTTCCATGAACGCGGAGGCTAAGACAAAGGTGACGAGCGAGCCTTTTGGAAAGACGCCGGATGGAGCTCCGGTGGAAATTTTCACGCTGAGCGATGGCGCCTACGAAGCTCGCATCGCAACTTACGGCGGGATTGTAGTGTCCCTGAGAGTTCCCGACCGCGACGGCAAGCCGGCCGACGTGGTGCTTGGTTTCGACAACCTCGATGGATACGTGGCCAACTTCAACGGCCCGTCCGACGCATTCTTCGGGGCGCTCATTGGCCGCTATGCGAATCGCATCGCGCACGGCCGCTTCAGTCTGGATGGCAAGACGTACTCGCTGCCGCTGAACAATGGTGAGAACTCTCTTCATGGCGGGCCACACGGCTTCAACAACGTGGTCTGGAAAGCAAAGCCGGTCGCAAACGGAGTGGAATTAACTTACCTCAGTAAGGACGGCGAAGCCGGATATCCTGGCAATTTGTCGGCCACGGTTCGCTATACGCTGGTCAAAGGCGATTTGCGAATCGAGTATTCCGCCACCACCGACAAAGACACAGTGGTGAACCTGACGAATCATTCTTACTTCAATCTCGCCGGACAGGGCGACATTCTGCACCATCAACTGACCCTCCACGCCTCCCGCTTCACCCCGGTCGATGCCGGGCTGATTCCTACCGGTGAGTTAAAGTCGGTGGATTCGACCCCCTTTGATTTTCGTAAACCCACCGCGGTTGGAGCGCGGATCAACGCGGACGACGAACAACTTCATCTGGGTCGCGGCTATGACCACAACTGGGTGCTCGATACCGGCAGTGCAGGCGGCAAATTGGCCGAAGCTGCTGAGGTCTACGAGCCGAGCAGCGGGCGTGTACTGAAAGTTCTGACCGATCAGCCGGGAATTCAGTTCTACAGCGGAAATTTCCTCGACGGCTCGATCAAAGGCAAGGGGGGCAAGCCGGACGAGTTGCATGCAGCCTTGTGCTTGGAAACTCAGCATTTTCCCGACTCCCCGAATCACCCCGATTTTCCCACCACCGAATTAAAGCCCGGCGAGCGCTACCATACCGTTACCGTCTACAGCTTCTCCTCACGGTGAGCCAATGCCTGAATGTACACGAGCCGGGATCTCTGTCCGAGATAACTGGCGTTCGCCGGATCGATCAGGCATTCCGATGCCCGATCGGCTTTGCCATGGTCAGCGGATGATTCTGTTCTCTTCGGTTCTCCTTTTTTTGACAATTCCATTGTCCTCGGCGCAAGTATCTCCTAGCGTGAACATCCAGGTAAAGTTCGACCAGTCCGATGGGCCGATCCCGCCCGTCTGGAACTATTTCGGCTACGATGAGCCCAATTACACCTATGCTGCAAACGGCCGGAAACTGCTCGGCGAAGTAGCTGCGCTGGACGCGGCTCCAGCGTACGTGCGGGTTCATAATCTACTCACGACTGGCGACGGGTCCGCCTCCCTGAAGTGGGGATCGACCAATGTCTATTCGGAGGATGCATCCGGAAACCCGGTCTATCGCTGGGTGATTCTGGATCAGATTTTCGACACGTTTCGCGCCGCCGGCGTCAAACCTCTGGTGGAAATCGGCTTCATGCCCGAAGCGCTTTCAACCCACCCCGAACCGTATCGTCACGCCTTTCCGAGCGTTCCTGTCAGTGACATTTACACGGGATGGGCATATCCACCGAAGAGCTATCCGAAGTGGTCCGAATTGGTTTTCCAATTCGTCGACCATCTCCGGGAGCGTTACGGCGAGGCCGAAGTGCATACTTGGCTATGGGAAGTGTGGAACGAACCTGACATCGGCTACTGGAAGGGAACCCCGGAAGAGTATTTCAAGCTGTATGACTTTACCGTCGATGCGGTCCTCCGGGCGCTGCCCGGGGCACGGATCGGCGGGCCTGATACCACCGGTCCCGGGAATTTAAAAGCGGCGGACTTTCTCCGGGCATTCCTTGAGCATTGTGCGCACCAGAAAAATTATGCGGACGGCCAGATTGGATCGCGTCTCGACTTCATCAGCTTTCATCCCAAGGGATCTCCGACGTGGCAAGGCGATCACGTGCAAATGGGGATTAGCCGCCAACTTGCAGCCATTGAGCAGGGATTCAAAATCGTGGCATCTTTTCCCGGGTGGCGGCGGACGCCGATCATCCTGGGGGAGAGCGACCCGGAGGGTTGCGCGGCCTGTTCGGCCAAGAACAATCCGCAGAATTCCTACCGTAACGGTCCGCTTTACGGCGCGTACACGGTTGAGGTTCTAAATCACGTTCTGGAATTAGCCCGTCGAGAGCACATCAGTTTTCGGGGAGCGGTCACCTGGGCCTTTGAATTCGAGGACCAGCCTTACTTCGCGGGCTTTCGAGAGTTGGCGACCAACGGTGTGGACAAACCTGTGCTCAATGCCTTTCGCATGCTGGGACTCCTGGGCGATGAACGCGTCGAAGGAACCAGTTCAAACGGTTTGGCAACTGAGGATGTAGTGCGCGGCGGCGTGCGGGCACAGCCAGACATTAACGCCATCGCGACGCGCAAGGACCGTGAGATCGAAATTTTGGTCTGGAACTATCATGACGACGATATCCCCTTCCCATCTGCGCCCATCGATCTGGTAATCACCGGATTACCGGCCAACCTGAGGCGCGGTCTGCTGGAACATTTCCGGGTGGACGCGGGTTATAGCAACGCGTTCACGACCTGGAAGGACATGGGCTCGCCCGAATCGCCCTCTGCCGGCCAGTACCAACGTCTGCAGCTTGCCGGCCAACTGCAACTGCTGAACTCGCCGGCATGGATAGCAATCCCACAGGGCACCGTCCAATTACAGTTCTTCTTGCCTCGGCAAGGCATTTCCCTAGTGCGCCTCGCGTGGTAAGTCCTCAGGTCAACCAAGACTGCGTCTTCAGCTAAGGTCGCCAATTCATCTGCATGTCCAAGCGGCATGGGTCGTGCCAATCTTGACTCACTGCCCGTTACATTTGGTGCGCTCCAGGCTCTCTGCCCTTCCTGATGGATCCACGATCCCGTTGTCGTTTTTCGTTATTGAGGTTCTTCCTCACGTTTGGTGCAAGCCGAGGCTACTAGCCGAAGTTCGTCACGGAATGACCGCGAAACCGGCTAAGTCTTTCAGAATGAGTTTAGGCGGTCGCAAGGTCTGCGCTACATTTTGAAAGTGATTTCACCCGATCCGGCAGGCTGAGTTGGAGCTGGTGCAGCAGGGATTTCTGTTCGGCCGTGGGTTCGGTGATCCGACGCAAGCGGATCTCGCGTCCGTCCGTGGTGGGCAGCACGATGTCGGCGCTCTGCAACGTGGACAACAATGCCAGTGTCTTCATCGCCGAGAAGGGCTGGGGTTGTCGGCTTCGCTGGCCGAAGATTGTGGCACGATCGCAGGCCGTCGCTGCGGCAGATGTTTCAGTGTCACCCATAAGGCATACCCCAGAAACGCCACCAGGATATGGGCCTTGACCCGCGGCTCCTTCTGATGAAACAAAGGCCGAATCGATAGCTCGCTCTTGAGCGCACGAAACGAGGCCTCGGCTTCGGTCAGTGGCATGTACATGGACCACATCTGCTCGGTCGAATCCGCCTGCAGATTGGTTCGCAGCATGTAGGCGCCTTCTCACAAGTCTCACCAAGCCTTTCGCTCCTCCTTCATTTCCCACATCAGACGTACGCCGGCGGGTGTGTCTCGCAGAACTACTTCGAACAGATCGTTCACCTGCGGGTGTCGAGCTTGAATCCGTCCCAGTCTCCATCTTGTAGCGGTCCTTCAGTCGGCCACGGGCAATGTTTTTCTCTAGAGCTTCCAGAGCCGCCTCCATACGCGTGGAAAAACGCTTCCGGATCGCCTTCTCTTTTTCTCCTTACGGGCCGCTGTGCGGCACAAGATGTACGTCTCTTCCCCGCTGGGGATCGCGACCTGCTTAACTTCCACATCCGCTCGCACCTGGGTCCAGTCGTCCTTCAGTAACTCGGCTGCAAAGCGCTTCATCTGCCGACGCGGCGTGCCCACCAGATACTGAGCACCCCGTTTGCGAATCGCCGTCAGGTTCTCCTCACTCACGATCCCCCGATCCATCACCCAGATGCGCCGCGCCTTCCCGTACTTGCGTTCCACCATCCGCAGAATGCTTTCCATCATCGACAGGTCGGCTCGATTTCCATCGAACGTCTCATAACTGAACGGAAATCCCTCGCGGTTGACGATCAGCGCGATCACCATCTGTTCGCAATCGGGCCGATGATCGCGCGAATATCCCCGCCCCATCATCGCGTTCTTCTCCGCCGCTCCTTCCACGTAGGTGCTGGTCAGGTCGTACAACCTTCCAGAGATTTAACCTGGAATGGAAAAGCCGCGCACCCTCAATGTCGTTTTTCGTTATTGAGGCAAAATCTCTGTACAAATTAAAGGTTCTTCCTCACTTTCGGTGCAGGGGGGAGCCACGAGACATTGGCAGCAATCGGGCTCGTAAGAGTTCGAAGCCGGCTCGACCGTACATCTGGCGCTTGAGTGTCTTCAACCGATTGATGTGACCCTCCACGGGGCCGTTGCTCCAACTTTCACTGAGCGCGTTCTTCACCGCAGCCAGATCGTGACTTAACTTCCGCACGAAACGCTTCATCCCATAAATCCCGGAACCGACTGCCTTCTTCATCCAGCACACCAGAGTTGCAACCTTCCCGGCCCGCAGAATACCGCGAAAGCTCATCACCAAGCTGCGCATTCGCGCGAAATCCGGGCAGACTTTCTTCAGGGCCTCCACCTTCGCCGCCTGCCAACCCGTGAGTAAGAGGCGCGGCTTGCTTAACAGCGCCGCGGCGACCAGTGGAGAGATCTGCCCGGAGACCGTAGGATGCGTTCCCGGTTGCTGGCGCAG
Organism: Candidatus Sulfotelmatobacter sp.; assembly: GCA_049584315.1. GTDB lineage: Bacteria > Acidobacteriota > Terriglobia > Terriglobales > Acidobacteriaceae > Sulfotelmatobacter. The sequence continues at coordinate 63,401 of JBAUXO010000230.1, forward strand.
ACTCACCGAAGCTGCTGGCCGCGACTTTGGTTTCAACTCCAGTTCGTTGTCGCGCCAACGAGCAAGAAACTTCGCTAAGCTCGAATAACATCCGCTATAACCGAGCGAGCGGATTTCTGTTAGCAATCGGGGGCCCTCGTGACACCCTTCCGCCCATCGACGTTGGATGTGATCTGCAAAGAATCTAGGCGAAGTTGGCTTCGGCTCCATCTCATTCCTCGTCAGTAGTTGTGTACAGCGGATCCACTTGTCGACGCGTCGGCGTCCGACTGCTGTCTCGCGCACAATGGCGCTAGCGATCCGGCCGCTTACATGCGGGCTCGGATTCGCGCAAACAGGTTTTTCTTGGCCCTCCACCGCTCGGCAACCAGCTGCCGCTTGTGGGTTTGCACTTCGGGATTTGCACGGGAACGGAAATTAGGCACCGGCATGGTCTCCGTGGCACTCTGGTCTTGTTCCACCGGCGGCAGCAATACTAACCGTCGACGTTGTCGACCGAGTTCTTTTTCTACCGCCTCTTGCAGATTCATCAACAGATGAAACCGGTCGGCAACCTGTCGCGCCTGCGGTGCGCCGCGCCGGGCTCCGCCCGCATATAGTCCGAACCGGTCGCGGGTGATGACCTCCACTTCCGGATGTTGTTTCAACCACTCCGCTAACTGCTCGGCCGAGCGCTGCGGCAACAGGTCCGCTTCGGTTCTCCGTTCCAAGTCGACCAGGATCGTGCCGTAGGTTTGTCCTTTCTTCCACGCCCAGTCGTCGACACCCACCACCCGTATTCGCTGCCCAATCTCCACCGCCGGCCCTGGCCCTGCGTTTAATCCCACGTAGAATCGTGTCATCGCTGACCGACATCGACAAGCGCTTCATGAGAAACTCGGCCGCACGTCCGCCTGTGCGGTGGCCCACCAGGAGCAGGATTTCCTCCACCCGACTCGTGCGCCGGGCCCAGGCGGCCACAACTTCCCCGAGTCGCTCCCGGAAGATGGCTTGTTCACATTCCCCGTTGCGACACCGCCAGCGACTCAATCGCAATTGCAGCACCACCCGATTGCCTTGAACGGGAAGATCTTGGAGTTGCCGCCAGTGACGACTGTGGCGAGCGGTCGACTGCGTTCCGCACGTAGGGCACTCTGAGCGGGTGCCGCCCTCGGCGCGGACGAGCCAACCTTGCTCGGATTTCTCGAAACCCAGCAAGGTCAGACCTATCTCGGGTGGCAACAAATCCTGTGCGCTCAATTCGTTGGCCATGGCTTCGTCAGAAGCTTACCAAGTTCATGCCCCCCTGCACCGAAAGTGAGGAAGAACCTAATTAAGGAAAAACGACAGCCTTCAACGACGCCAGGCTGATCTCACAAGCGCACGAAAAGAAGTGTCAAACCAAAGAGGGGATAAGAGGTACGAGATTTCAAAGTTGCACTCCATAGAAACGAACCAGTAAACAGGGGTGCGGGAGGGTAAAGCGGTCAAGGAGCGCTCACACTAGCGGTGTCTGGTCGTCGCGCGGCGGGGAAGTTCATGCGGCGCACCAGAGCCTGAAAGCGCGGCTCAGAATGCAAAGTATCCCAGCCCGGATAGGCTTTAATGTAGACCATACCCTGATCATGCTCCTCGTAAGCCCGCTCGATCCATCCGAGGGCCCGTTTCCTTTCGCCTAGACCTCTGTACGCTTCCGCGAAGAGAGAACTGGGGACATAGCGCAGCCGTGCTCTTGCTTTCAACTCATCGATTAGCTTGAGCGCTTCGCTCGTCCTTCCGGCAAGTCCATAAACGCCAGCTAGAGTCGCAAGAGGAAGCTCGTCCCGCCCGGATCGACTTACACTCTTCTCGAGAGCGGCGATGGCTTCCGGGTACATCTTCTTCTCTCGGTAGGCCCATCCCAGGCCAAAATCATCCCCCAGGCCCGAAAATTGCTTGATCGCGACGTCATACTGACCCGATGCATAGGTTACGTATCCCACGACGTCCATGGTCTTGAAGTTGAGCGGATCCAATTCAATCGCGTAATTCATCTGTGCAGTGGCTTCGTCGTTTCGTCCAAGCGCCTGCAGAAAGCGCCCGTACTCCAGATGGGCGTCGGCATAGTTGGGATTCAGCTCAAGCGCGAGCCTGTACTCTTTCTCCGCTTCCGACCAGTTCCAGTCGTAGAGTTCGACGGTTTGGGCACGGGAAAAATGAGCTTCCCCGAGGTAAGGATCGAGTTCCGATGCCTTTGTTGCCGCCGCCTTTGCCTCCGGCAAAGTCTCTTTCGGGTAGTGGCCTCCCCCGTCCTCGTTCCCTAGAGCTATATAGGCGTCGGCCAATCCGGCGTATGCCAGCGCATAATCCGGGTCCTTTTCGATCGCTCGCTTGAAATGCCCAATTGCTCTCTGGAGATCCAATTCGATCTGATCGCCACTAAGAGCTCCGGTAGTGCCCTTGTTCCAGAAAAACCTACCACGGAGGTAATCATCTTGTGCTTCCGGCTCCACCGTGCGGGCTCTTGCGAGGTGAACCCGTTCTGGGTGTTTCAGCTTGACTTGGATTTCGTCCGCGACCGCGCGTGCAATCTCATCCTCAAGCCGCAGTAGGTCCCGGACGCCGCCGTTGTACTCGTTGGCCCAGAGTTGGGTCTCTGGCGAAACTTGGTTCAACCGCACGGTCACGCGGACACGATCGCCCGAACGTTCCACCGCGCCCTCCAACACCGCCTCCACTTTCAATTCCTTGGCAATCTCCGGCAGCGGTTTCTTGCTGCCCTTGTATTGCATGGTGGATTGGCGCGAGATCACGCGCGGACTGCTGATCCTGCCCAGTGCGGTGATCAGGGCTTCGGTCATCCCGTCGGCGAAGTATTCCTCTTCGGGGTCGGCAGAGAAATTTGAAAGTGGGAGCACGGCTACCGCTTGAATGTGCCGATCTGTGTCGCGTACCAGGAGCCTGTCTCGCCAACCCCTCACATTCAGCCCTAAGAACACAGCAGCCGTGACGATAACGGCCAGCAACACGAGGGCAAAAAGCGGAATTACCGCTTTTGCAGTGCGGACTTGCATCGCGTCCGCCGCAGAACCCTTTGATTGCGGGTTGACCGTGGGGATGGAGATTGCAGCTTCTGCAAATCCCCCTTCCTCCTGTTCAATTACCATCCGCGAGCGAGCGTAGCTGCTTACGACCAACTCGGTCTGTTCTTCGAAATTCTCAACTAGCTCCCTTACATTAGCGGAGAACCGATATCCGCTGCCCGGAACGGTGGTGATGTAACGCTGCTCATGTGCCTTTTCCCCCAGCGCTTTTCGCAACATAGACACGTTCTGACTCAAGTTCACTTCTTCGACGAAGCTATCCGGCCAAAGGGCTTTCATCAGGTGGTCTTTGAGCACCAGGTGCCCGCTGTTCTGAACCAGCAACAGTAGGGTGTCAAAGACTCTAGGGGGGAGCGGAACGGGCTGCCCGTTCCTCAGGAGAAGTCGCTCCTGGGGATCAAGGCGGAACGATTCGAACGCGTAGAGGTGTTTTCCTGGCCCGCTCATACCTTCTAAGAAAAATTCAAGAATTATTCAGCTTTTCCTTAAGACTTGTAAGCCCCTTGCTGCAGAAGATGGCCGAGGTTTAGGGCGCGCGATAGCACCTGCAAACCAAAAAGGGCACTTTATCACGGTTCCCAGCGAAGGGCTAACCCATCGAGGTAGATGTGGCGGCCAAGAAGACAACCCGTATCACCATCGAGAGCGAGCGGGTGTCGATTACTCGATGGAGCGGTCGCTTGCCTCGTAACTGGTGCCAAAGCTGCGGCGCCGAGGTCGAGATGCTCAGTTTGGAGCAAGCGAGCGGCCTGGCCCAGGTCCTCCCGGACAGGATTCTGGCGAGCTCGGAGGCAAAGAGGCTTCACACCACTGCGGCACTGGACGGCTCGAAGCAGATTTGCCTACCCTCGCTGCTGAAATGCACATGGAGTGAGTCCCAGCCCTGAAGCAAAATTCAGGAGGATACGATGAAAAAGCAAAGTGTCGAAACCGTATTTTCAGAGAAGACGAGGAGCACAGTTATGAAGAGTGGGGCAATTGCAACACTTCTGGCAGCGCTGGCGCTAATGGCGCTGATTTCCGGAACCGCATTGGCGCAATCAATCGACAGTGGGTGCACAACAAATACTTTGTATGGGGAGTACGCGTTGAGGATCTCGGGACAGATTTACGGCCCGACTGGCGCAGTCGTGCAACAGCGCGACGGAGTGGCGCTGACGTACTTCGATGGCGCTAGCCATTTGACACAGGTGGACTGGGTGATGTCGAACGGTTTTCCGCTGGCCGGACCCGCTGACAAGGCGGGCTTCCACACCCTTGAGACTGGCACGTACACCGTCTTTTCAGATTGCACTGGCACGGCGGAGATTGATTTTCCCGCTGCTCCGGGTTCCACGGGTGCGGTGATCAATCTGATGTTCGTCCTGAGTAATCACGGCCGCACTATTCACGCGATCGTTTCCCGGTTGATTCCACCCGGATCGACCACGCCGGTTCCGGTGTCGATCCACAGCGATGGCGAAAAACTCGGACGCGTTCCCGACTTTGATGACTAGGCCGGGGAGTGTGAGCGGAGGCCGGGCAAGGTCTCGCCGGCCTCCGCCTGAAGTTTACTTCGTCCGCCGCCTCCCACCTAACTGGTGGCTGGGTGACTGTAGCCATTTTAGAACTCAGTGGCGTGGTTAGTGCTGTGGAGGGAAACACAGTGAGAAGCAAGGCGCTTGCGGTTCAATCACTTCAGGAGATGACAGAGAACCGGGCCAAAAGTGGTGCCAGATTTCTGGGCAGCCGCTGTTCTCCGCTGCGTGGATCGAGGCTCCTGTTCGACCGGCCAACTGGAGGCGGCACGTGACTTCTCGTACCCGCTTGATCCTCGTGTTGTTCGTCGGACTGCCCGCCGCGCTCTGGGCTCAGAAGCAACACGGCTCGTGGTCCGACCTGCGTGGCCTGAGGGCCGGCCAGGGCATTGAAGTGATCGAATCGAATATGAAGCACCACGGCGGAGAATTTATCAACGTGACCGATGAGGTCCTCACCTTCCAGGAAAGCGGATCCGATGTGTCGATGAAACGCGGAGACGTTGTCCGCGTCTCGACATCCTCCGCCCCCAGGCGTGGCGAGCATGCCCTGATCGGCCTGGTAGTCGGCGGAGCCATCGGGGCGGGCATCGGCGCTGCTGCCGGCTCTTCCGGCTCGAAGACCGGTTGGTTCAACTTCAACACGCGCGGAATTGGCGCCCTTGTTGGCATCGCCATTGGTGCCCCAAGTGGGGCTCTGGTCGGCGCCGTGATCCCGGCGCACACGACAGTCTATCGCTCTGCGCCCGGTGCATCGCACCAGACAACATCGCCTTAGACGGTGTGACTTCGAGCCTCAGAGAGGACGGTATCCGAGCAGCAATCAGAGCTACTCGCACGGAGAGGACGGCATGACCCAGAAATGTTTTTGGTGTGGAATCGTGATTGTCGCTCTGACCATGGGCCTCGCCGTGCCCACTAAGGCCCTCAACGCCGAGGGGGTCTTGATCATCGTGGCAGCGACCACGGCGGCTGCGGCGATTGCGGCACTTGTAATCGTTGCCAGCGTTCAGCATAGGCGCAAGAAGATAGTGATCACTGGCTGTGTCATCTCGGGAACGAAGGGAATGACTGTCACCGATGAAGAAGACAGGAAAGTTTACCTGCTCTCCGGCGACACGACAGGTATTAGGCCAGGCGATCGGATGAAGTTACGGGGCAAGACAGCGAAGCCGAAGGGCCCCGGCAAGACACGTCTCTGGGAAGCAAAAGAGGTCCTCCAGGACCTTGGCATCTGCCAGCCCCAGCTCTGATCTCGGACCATAGACCTAGCACGCCAACAATGGCCACATTCTTTTAGAAGGACGGAAATGACAAATGCGATGCCGTTAGTGTCGTCTTGCCCGACAGAGAAACCCGGCTCCGCCGGGAAGAAGCTTATCAGGACTGCTGTTCTTTCTTTATGCTTGCTCTGCGCCGTGGCGACGACGGCACAGCAGAGGGCAATAACAGAAAGCGGCCCAGGCAGCGAGCCCACCTTCACTACCTTCGAGGCGCCGGGCGCTGGCACGAGCGAGGGTCAGGGAACCGTCCCCTTCAGTATCAACACCGCTGGGGCTGTCGCGGGAATGTATTATGACGCGAACAATGCGTATCACGGCTTCGTGCGCGCGGCAACTGGCACGATAACCACCTTCGAGGCGCCGGGAGCAGGCACGGGCGCGGCTCAGGGAACCGTCTCCTTCAGCATCAACCCAGCGGGGGATATTGCTGGAACCTACTTGGACGCGCGTTATGTGTATCACGGCTTCGCGCGCGCTGCCAATGGAAAGATCACCGCCTTCAAGGCTCCTGGCGCAGGCGCAGGCGCGCATCAGGGAACCGTCCCCATCAGCATCAACACGACGGGGGTAATCGCGGGAACGTATCTTGATTCGAGCAATGTTTATCACGGCTTCGTGCGCGGCGCCGAGGGAGAGATAGCCAACTTCAAGGCTCCAGGTGCAGGTACGGGCAAGAGTCAGGGAACCGTCGCGCTCAGCATAAACGCGGAGGGGGCTATCGCGGGCCTGTACCGCGACGCGAGCAATGCGTTTCATGGCTTCGTGCGCGCTGGTAATGGAAAGATAACCACATTCAACGCTCCGGGTGCAGGCACGGGCAGCAAGCAGGGGACCTTGCCCATCAGCATTAACACGGCGGGGGATATCACCGGACTGTACCGTGACTCGAGCTATCTGCTTCACGGCTTCGTGCGCGCGGCAACTGGCAAGATAACCACGTTCGAGGCTCCGGGCGCGTATACGGGAACCGCCGGCTTCAGCATGAACGCCCCGGGGGATATAGCGGGAACCTATTTGGAACGCGGCAATGTGCTCCACGGCTTTGTGCGCGCCGTCAATGGCAAGATAACTGCGTTCGAGGCTCCGGGCGCAGGGACGGGCGCGGCTCAGGGAACCGTCTCCTTCAGCATCAACACTGCGGGCGGTATCGCGGGAACCTACTTGGACGCGCGTTATGTGTACCACGGCTTCGTGCGGGCGCCATGATCCCTGCAAACGCTCAGGCACACTGCAAGCTACGCTGGGACCGATCATAACCACATTCGTTTAACGAGGATCGAATGACGAAAAAGATGCTATTGGTGTCGGAACCTCATTGCTGTTCTGGCTTTTACCTAGGCATTCGGCTCCATCCGCTACCAAAGTTCGCGAATCTACAGAGGAGATACGTCCATGAAGACTGGCGACAAAGCATTCCGCGCCTATCGTTCTTATCTTTGTCCTCGGGAGCGGGACGGTTCTCGCACTCGTTCTACCCCTCTCTTCGCCTGAAAGTTCTCGCCTGCCACGATTCGCGAAGCTTGCTGCGGTGGCAATCGGCGCCGTGATTATTCTCTGGAGCTACTTCTCGGTACCAATCCGCGTCTCTTGCCGGCTCCGTCCCGAACTCATCTTGTGAGTGACAGGCCATGAGCCGGCTTGAGGTGCATTCGAATATTCAGCGTGCGGGCACCAGCGTCCGCAGCCAGTAGGGCTTATCCGCATCGGCTAAGTAGCCATCCGCGTAGCGATGGCAGAGCCAGGACATGGTGAAGGCCAAGCCATCCTCGTCGCGACCTTTGGGCACGTAGTCGAGATAGCCGGCTGCTCGAAGGTGGCGAAGTGGTCGCCTTTCTCTAGCTCGCTTTCGCCGTGGCGGCTCCATCATCGCCGGAAGCGATTCAGAAATTGATCAATCTGGTGCCCGGCTCTGAGCAGAGAGCGGCCCGAAATCGGCTTGCCGAGAGCCTCTCCGGAATCATATGCCTCACCGGCCTCCCCGCCGCCGCACGAGCCGGAATGGTTGCGGCAGCAGAAGTTCTCGGCTGGCGTTCGGAGGCTCGTGAAGCGATCCTGAACCCGGAAAGGACCGGCTCCCTTGTAGAAGAGCTGAAGCGAGTAGGGGCGCGGATCGAGCCGATGGCGGCTTCGGTCCAGAGACTATGCCTTCGAGACTCTAGTACATCGTACAGTTAGTTATTTACATTACGCTGGCGGTCTTTCCGTTGCTTTGTCTGCTTGGGATGAGCTGCCTGATACTGCCTGGTGGCTTCGATGATTCGCTGCAGATGTTCGGGGCCCTTGGTCCAGGTGAACGGTGTGGGGTTCTCACTGTATTGCTTGAGGTATCGAATCAGAAACTCCTTCAGTTCCTTTTTGGAACGGTGCACGCTGTGCGTCAATGCCTGCCGGGTGAGAATGCTGAAAAAGCATTCCACCATGTTCATCCAGGAAGCGTGCGTGGGGGTATAGTGAAAGTGCACTCGGGGATGACTCAGGAGCCATTGTTTGGCGGCCTCGTTCTTGTGGATGTTGAGGTTGTCGAGCACGACGTGAAGGGCGCTTACGGGGTAAGACTTCACGACGTCGTCCATGAAACTCAAAAAGTCCACCGTGGTCCGCCGGTCTCGCACATGGGCGACTACTTTGCCGGTGGCAATCTCCAGGGCGGCCAACAGCGTTTGTGTGCCATGACGGACGTATTCGTTGGTCCAGGCGCCGGGTTTGCGTGCCCTCAGCGGGAGCCCGGGTTGGGTTCGGTTGAGCGCCTGAATGCCGGTTTTCTCGTCCACACACAGCACCAGCGCATTCTCCGGCGGGTTGAGATACAGCCCCACAATGTCCAGCAGCTTGGCTTCAAAATCAGGGTCGGGACTGAAGGTGAACGTCCGGATTCGGTGGGGCTGCAGTTTGGCGGCAACCAGCATGGCATGCACCGTACTGGCGGGTAATCCGACTTCGGCGGCGAGCGTGCGCACGGTCCAGCGACTTTGATCTTCCGGCTGCTGACACACTCGGGTTTGCACCTTGTGCCGGGTGTCGGAATCATGCTTGGGAGGCCGCCCTGAGCGGGGCGCATCGCGCAGGCCCTCCAGACCATGGAGGGCAAACGACCGGCGCCACTTTCCCACCGTGATCGGCGGAATCTTCAGCTCGGCCGCGATCTGCTGGTTGTTCGACCCGTCGGCCGCCGCCAAGACAATGCGGCTACGTTGTGCCAATGATTGGGGCGTCGAGGAGGAATGGACGAACTTGTCCAAAGTGCTACGCGTCTGGACATCGAGTTGGAGCGGAAGCGCGACTCGGGCCATGCTCCAGCGTACCAGAAGTTATTGTTAATATAAAGAACTATCTGTACGATGTACTAG